>JAJEBT010000113.1 GCA_022822405.1 Alphaproteobacteria bacterium | reverse complement strand
GCCAGTACCGGCCGGCCCTTGTCCCGCCCGGCAGGTAGTGGCGACAGACATCCTCAGCACGGGCGGCGAGCGCAGTCGAGAGTTCGCGCGCCGACGGCAATCGCGTCTGCTGCCCCCAGATTCCCTCCGCCATGCGCGCCTTCTCCAAAGTAGGTCCAGACATTGAAGCGTGCGGCCTGAACGTCGCGCCCCGCCCATTGGCAAGTCTATATTTTCTCAAGCCCGGGCAGAAGACAATTTTCTCCCCAAGCCATGGCCAGCGAGGGTTCTTCCCTTGAGGGGGCCTCAGGACATGATAAAATACATTATCGTGCTTTGGAGCCCGGACTGAAAATGACAGCACTGCCCCACCCTCCACCAGGCGAACCGGTTACGGCGCAGGCGCGCCGGCTGACGGCACTCGAGTTTCACGAGCTTGCGGACATGCCGGCCGAGATCGAGTGGCTCGGCAATATCCGAAACGTAGCGACGCGTCGCGCCTACCAACGGGACGTTCAGGAATTCTCCGAATTCATCGGTGTCGCCAAGCCGGAGGAGTTGCGCCAGGTCACGCGCGCGCATGTGATTGCATGGCGTGGAATTCTCGAAGGCCGGGAGCTGGCGGCGGCGACCATCAGGCGGAAGCTGTCGGCACTCTCGTCTCTGTTCGACTACCTGTGCGACCGGAACTGCGTGAGCCACAACCCGGTTGACGGCGTCACGCGGCCGCGAAGCGAGACAGGCGAGGGAGCGACCCCGGCGCTGAGCGATGAACAGGCGCGATTCCTGCTCGACGCGCCGCCGGCCAACACCCTCAAGGGCCGCCGCGACCGCGCGATCCTCGCGACGCTCCTGTATCACGGCTTGCGACGCCAGGAACTCTGCAATCTCAAGGTGCGCGATGTCCAGAGCCGGAGCGGCGTGCTGCATTTCCGGATCCTCGGCAAGCGCGGGCGGATACGCTACGTCCCGGTGAATCCGTACGCCCTGCGGCTCATCGACGAGTATCTCGAGATGTCCGGACACCGCGAACAATGGGACGGTGCGCTGTTTCGGCCTGTCCGGAACAATCGTGGCGGCGGGATCGAGGGCCCCCTCAACCCGGACTCCCTGTATCGCAATGTAATCCGCCTTTATGGTCGCCGCACTGGCCTTGATGAAGTTGTCACCGGGCTCTGCGTTCATTCCACGAGGGCCACCGCCGCTACCAACGCACTTGAGCACGGCGCCGATATTGCGAAGGTTCAGGAGTGGCTCGGCCACGGGAACGTGTCGACCACGAGGCTCTACGATCGCCGCCGGAACAGGCCTGAGGAAAGCCCCAGCTTCAAGGTGTCGTACTGAAGGCGTTGTCGACCGCCTTCTCGACGTGCTAGGGTGTGCCATGATGGCCGAGCCAACGCATGAATTGTCCGAGCGGCTCGCCCGCCTGGAGGAGCGCATGAAAACCATGCAGGCCGAATATCGCAGCGACATCGCGGACCTCGCAAAAGACATCGCCGATCGGAATGCCGAGATGGCAAAAGACATCGCCGATCGA
This sequence comes from Alphaproteobacteria bacterium, assembly GCA_022822405.1. Classification (GTDB taxonomy): domain Bacteria; phylum Pseudomonadota; class Alphaproteobacteria; order MPNO01; family UBA830; genus JAJEBT01. The sequence continues at coordinate 83,579 of JAJEBT010000113.1, read as the reverse complement.
AACGCCGAGATTGCGGACCGAAACGCCGAGTTTGCCGAGCGGTATGCGAGAGCGGCCGATCGAATGGCGCGGTGGGGATGGTGGCAAATCGGCGTCGTCGTCGCCGCCATCGGCTTTGCAACCGGGCTGATCCTGCATTTCCTGCCGAGTGCGACGCCATAGCGTCCCAGGCAGGTCGCGCCCAGCTGCCGAAATACGCCGCCTCGCGGAACTAAATTCGCAGTTCGCGGACGCTGGTACCGTGGCGGACTTTTCCGCTCGGCGCCGATCGCGCCGCTGGCCGTCTCTGCGCCCGGTCGAAGAAGGCGTTGTCGTGCACCTGGAGGAGCGCATGAAAACCATGCAGGCCGAATACAAGACTGACATCGCTCTGCTGGCCAAGACGCTGGCTGAGGACAATGCGAAGCGCGACACCGAAGCTGCGAAGCGCGAAACCCGTCTGATCCTTGCGCTGATCGGTATCGTCGGCGCTGCCGTTGCCATCCTGAGGTTTTTCTAGACGGGCGGAGCAGGCGCGCCGTAGCGGCTAACGGCGCGAGCGCCTCGACCTCGGTGCAGAACCACGGCTCGCGCATCCTCACACCGCCGCCTCGCGGATTGTAGTGCTCCTGTAGGAGATTTCCCAAGGCCGCTCCGGCCCACCTCCTACATGCTCCGGCCGCGTCCTTCCGTCGGCCCGTCCTCGAGTGACCGGTCCGCGGTCTCGATGTCCAGCCTCTTCTCGGCAGTCTCCCAGGACCAGTCCGCCTTCTTCGGCGCCGCTGCTATATGGGCTTCGATCTCGCTGTCGCCGGCACGGTACTGCTCGAACCGCTCGATCGCGTCCCGGGTGAGCGCACGGCCAAGAGGGATCTCCTCGAGGTGCAGTTCAAGGTCCGGATCGGCGAGGATCGCTGTGCCGGCCGCATGCAGCTCCTCCGCATCCTCGCGCCAGCGCGGGTAGCCCTCCGTCTGGACCAGGAAGACCTCCGCCGTTTGCGCGTCCGCCACGAGCTCCTGCCGGCGCTCCCAGTTGCGGTCCACGGCCGCCAGGAATTCCTCGACCCGGCCGTGCCGTTCCGTTAGGTGGCCATGGACCTCGAGCCTCTTCGCGAGAACCTGCCTGCCGTGGTCCGGAATATCCTCACGGTCGGCGAGATCGGCCATGCGCTGGTGCAGCCGGTCGTAGCCCGGAGCGTAGAAGGGGTGGATCCCGGCCCGCTTCGCCTCGGCCTCGAACTCCCGCCAGTCGGCAACCAGCCGGTCGTACTCACGGGTGCCTGCCGTTTGGGCCGCGGCCGCCTCGCGTTCAATCCGGGCCTTGTTGTCGACTTCCAGGAATGCCTCGATCTTCTCTAATGCCGCGCCCAGGGTGTCGTTGCCGAGACGGGTTTCGCGGAGGTGCGGTCCATACCTCTCGGGATCCCCGAGCATCCGTTTTCCGTAGGAAACCAGCCCCTCCGCGTCCTCCCGCCACTTGGGATAAGCCTCGACCTCCAAGATGCGGGTCCCGGCCTTGTTCGCATCGGCCGTCATTAAACCGCGCCGCTCCGTGAGGTTCTGGGCCGCCTTGAGGCATTCCATGACCTCCCCTCGGTCGGCCACCAGCTCGTCGTGTCCGCGAAGCGTCGCCTCCATGAATTCGCGCGCGTCGTCGGACAGATCGGCCCGCGCCGCCAGCTCGAGCATCCGGCCGTGCATTTCCGGATAGTCCGAGGCGTAGAAGGCGTGCTTGCCGGCCCTGCCGGCGAGCCCGGCTCTCACAGCGAAGGTCTCCCAGTCCTTGAGGAACTGTTCAAACATCTCCTGACCGAGGCCCCGCCCCGGTTCCGGCGAGGCCCGCCCCGCGCCGCCGGCGATGTCCTCGGCCGCCTCGCGTTCAATCCGGGCCTTGTTGTCGACTTCCAGGAATGCCTCGATCTTCTCTAATGCCGCGCCCAGGGTGTCGTTGCCGAGACGGGTTTCGCGGAGGTGCGGTCCGTACCTCTCGGGATCCCCGAGCATCCGTTTTCCGTAGGAAACAAGTCCCTCCGCGTCCTCCCGCCACTTGGGATAAGCCTCGACCTCCAAGATGCGGGTCCCGGCCTTGTTCGCATCGGCCGTCATTAAACCGCGCCGCTCCGTGAGGTTCTGGGCTGCCTTGAGGCATTCCATGACCTCCCCTCGGTCGGCCACCAGCTCGTCGTGTCCGCGAAGCGTCGCCTCCATGAATTCGCGCGCGTCGTCGGACAGATCGGCCCGCGCCGCCAACTCAAGCATCCGCTCGCGCATTTCCGGATAGTCCGGGGCGTAGAAGGCGTGCTTGCCGGCCCTGCCGGCGAGTCCGGCTCTCACGGCGAAGGTCTCCCAGTCCTTGAGGAACTGTTCAAACATCTCCTGACCGAGGCCCCGCCCCGGTTCCGGCGAGGTCAGTTCAGCACGGCCGGCGACGTTCTCGGTCGCTGCATCCGTGAGGGCTGTCCCGTGATCTGCGATTGCCTCGCGCCGGTAAGCGGAAGCGCTCGCGAGGAGCTGCTCGAACGCGTCGACGTCGGCCGGGTTAATCCCGACGCGACGCCGGAGAAGCGCGCCGAATCTGGAATCCGCCCGAAAACGCTCGGCAGTCCCGAGGAGCTCGGCATGGCGGTCCAGGGTCTCGCGGAAGGCCGGCTGCAGCGCCACGACGTTTCCGTCGGTCTGGATCCTCTCCCGGAACTGGTCGTAGGCAGCAACAACTTCCTTCCTGTCGTGCGCAAAGGCATCCACCGCTGCGCCGTGACGCAGGTCCAGAGCGGCGAACCGGACGGCGTTCGCCATCTTCCGCAGCCGGCCGTCGCCGTTGTCGTTCGAGGCGAGCCACGAGGCGGCGTCGCGTCGATCCGGATCGGTCGGCCGCCGCGCTTCCTCGAGGTCCCGGCGCATCGCGGCCGACATGAAATCGCGCGCGGCCTCCTTGGGCTGCTCGCGCGACCAGCGCCGCGCCAGGTGGTCCTTGACCTCGGCGTCGGTCACCTCCTGATCCGCCTTGTCCTCACTCCGCTGCGCCTGGATATCCATCGCAATCGGCTGTCGATCGACATAGATGTCGAGCCCTTCGCGATGGCGCGTACACGCCGGGTAAATGGTCTCGCGGGCCGGCTTCTCATCAGCCAGGAGGAAGGCCTGATCGACCGTCAGACCTTGGGCCGAGGCGATGGTCAAGGCGTAGCCGTAGTCGATCCGTATGTTGCCGTAGTAGTCAGTAATCTCGTCGTGGCGGAACTGCACCGCGCGGCCGTGCTCGGTGCGCCCGCTGATGAGCGCCGCCGGCGGTTCGCCGTCCCTCCCTCCGGGCAGCAGCTCGACGTCGTCGACGTTTACGATCGTTCCGTTGAATAGATGCTTGTGCCAACAGGTCGCCCCGATCCTTAGACGGTCGCCGCGCGCGATCTCGATCGGCGATATCTTCCGGTCGCCCAGACGCCCCCTGCAGACGTCGACCCGGACCCTTTCGCTGCCCGGCCGGCCGGCCAGGTTGCGGTTCCGCATGAGCTGGGACAGTGCCCGCACCTCGGCGTTCGTGCGGGCGAGAACGACCGTGGACTTGCCCGGATTCGCCCGCTGATAGGAGGCCCAGTCATCAACCAGTTTCGTCAGCGTCTGGTCGAGGTTCCGCCCGACATGGAATCTCCCGTGCGCGTCGTAAGCCGCGATCGCTTGCGCAGCATTGCAGTCCCGAAACGCTTCCGACGCGGTGATCTGCCAGGGCGTCCAATCAGGCTTGTCCGGCCGCGATTCGAACGCCTCGAGGATCCGTTCGCGCTCTTCTGCGCCGGTCAGCCCGGCCTGCAGTCTTGCGGTCGCCTGGTCGAGTCCCCGTTCATGCTCGAGGATCTCTTCCAGGGTGGCCCGTTGCCGCCGGATCTCGTCGACGCGAACGCTTCCGGCAATGTCCCTCGCCAGCCGGAGGCCCGGGCCGGCCTCGATCGCCTGCTGCTGTTGGGTGTCGCCGGCGAAGACAATCTTCGCGCCGGCCGCTCTCGCGACCTCGAGGATGTGGTGCGCCTGGCGCACCGACAGCATGCCAGCCTCGTCGACGATGATCACCGTGTCGCCGCCGATCTGGAGTTTGCCGCGCGCCACCATCCGCAGCATCTTGTCGACGCTGAACGGCTGGATGTCGCAGTCGCTTCCGAGCGCGACGGCCGTTCGCCAGGCGACCGCGGTGCCGATCACGGTGCATCCGCGCTCCTTGAATAGGTCGGTGATCGGCCGGAGCGTGGTGGTCTTTCCGCTTCCCGCCGCGCCCTCGATGATCGCGACGTTCCCGGTTTCGAGCGTCGTGTAGCGGATCGCGTCGATCTGTTCTCCGGACAGTGGATAGCCCTCGGCGCGCAATCGCTCGACGTGTTTCTCCACCTTGTCGGCCGCCAGCCTGAGCCGTTCGACGGTCACCATTTCGGCCGTCATCTCGCGGATGCGCTGCTCCATTTCGACGTGATGCCGCGTCGAGAATACGCGCGTGTGGGTGAGCCCCGCCGCCGCGTCGGCCGACTGTTCCGGCCGGTCGAGGCGCACGATTTCCGGGCTGCGAAGCGCGCGTTCGAGACTGGTCTTGATCGCGTCGTGACCGAGCAGGCCGGCGGTGAGATTCGCGACCTTTTCGTAAACGTCGGGCAACCGGAACACCGCTTCGTGCAGCGTCAGGTCCTCGGGCACCTGCTCGAGCGCTTCCGTCAACTCGCGGATCTGATCCTGCGAAATCTCGAATTCCTTGCCGGTCGCGCGCTCGATCTCGGCCTCGATATCGACGGCGAGCGCCTCCGCTTCTTCGCGCCAACGCGTGTGCCGTTTTTCCGGATCGTTGTCGTGATGGTCCTTGGACTGGCGCGTGATCTTGTTGATGTTGGCTGCCCGGGCGGCGTTGATCGAGACGTCGAAACCGGCGTCTTCCGCGGCCTCGATTATCGTCATGCGGCGCTTGGACCACTCGTTTACGAGCTCGTCCGGCAAGCCGTCCGCGATCTTCGTGAAGGCCCCCTCGCGTCCGTACTGTTCCATCTGGACGCCGATGCTTTGCTGCAGATTCCACGCAAGAGCGGCCCTGTACATCGCGCCGGCCGCCTTCTTCCAGCGGTAGATCGGCTTCATGTGAAGTGCGCGGAACTTCCCGTCGCCGTGCGCCTTGGCGACGTTGAATATCGTGCAGTGGCTGTGCAGCTGAGGATCGTTTGCGCGCGAGCTTCCGTGCTGGAATATCGCGCCGCAAATGTCGGCCGGCACCACCTCGATGATGCCGTCCTTGTTGCGGATCCGCGTCCAGGAACAGTGCTCCTGAAGCGTTTCCTGGAGCGCCCAGCGCGCCGCTTCGTGGTGGGCACGCTCGATCTTCTCCCTGACGTCTTCAGGCGCCACCGCCCAGAGCGCCGAGATCGACTTGTCGGCGCTGAACGTGATGTCGAGTATCGGAGTCCGGTTCTCGCTGCCGGCATTCCTCGTGAGCCGCGCGCCGCTCCCGTCGGGCGCGAAGCCGGCGTACAGCCGGCGGTACTCGGCCGGATCGAACGGCGCGTTGTCCTTGAGGTCGAACAGGCCTTTCGGGTTCCACCAGACGCCGTCCGGCTCCTCGCCGCCGACATAATAGCTGTTCGGGTGGCGCGTGCTACGCTGCGCGTCCAGGTAGTACTCGGCCGGCGCGCCTGTGCTGATCGTGCAGACCATCGCTCGCGTTCCGCTACCGTGCCAGGCCGCGAGCGGGGGAGGTGTTGCGCTCCTGCTCGCGGCGCAGCGGCGCCGGGAATCGCGGCGGCCGCGCTCCGGAAGAAACGGGCCAGCCGTCTCGAGGCGACCCGCCGAGCGGTTCGGGCGATGGCCGGCGCTGGCCGCCTTGATCGGCCGCACCAGTTCGTTTTGTCCCTGCGGTCATCCGCGCTTTTTCCTCCGTCCGGGCGCGTTTGGCGCCCGTCTGCCGGTCGATCTGGCGAGCGTAGCCGAGAACGATCGCCGAGCGCAAGCACTTTAGTGCACAGGTGTGAAGGATATTTTTAGTTGGTTTTCCACGGTTGCCTGCCGGGAGAAGGCCGTCTAGGATCGGCCCCGACGCGATCGAATCGAGCAGGAAAGGAGGCTGGAGGTGGCGAAGGATGCGATCAAGGTAGCGGATCTCGACCTCAATGCACTGCGCGCCGAGATCAAGAAGGTCACTCCGAAAATGATCAGCTACCAGGAGGCGCTCGACAAGGTGCGCGATCCCCTTCTGGAGAAGAGGAGCGAAGGCGCGACGGTCGAGGATCTGGCCTCCGCGCTGGGCCGTCAGGGAATCAAGGTGTCCGCTCGCTCGCTGAAAACATATCTCGATTCGGGCAAGTTCCCGACCAAGTCGGCCGCCCAACCGAAGGCCTCAGCCACCACGAAGGGTTTCACAGCCGATACACCTCGGCTCGATGAAGCCGACATCTCCTAGGCTCCTGTCAGCGCCTCACCAGCAGGACGCCGCCGAAGAGGTCGGGCCAGATATCGAGGCGGTACAGCCGCCACATTCCCTTTCCCGGCACGATCCGGCGCAGCACGACCGGCCGGATCTCCGGTAGATCGGACTCGTCGTTGCCGGAGTTCACGTCGCGTCCCGTGCGAGCCGGCGCAGGATTGGTTCGCTCGGCATCACCTCGAAATCCCTTACGATCGCGAGGACAATCAGCGCGCTCCGTTTCGGCCGGACGGTGATCACGATGGATTTGGGTTGCGGCCCCGGTGCGACATCGATGCGCTCGATGAGATCGCGCACTCGTGTCATCGCGTCCAGGCGCGTCTCGGTGTCTTCGGACCCCGCTCGCCGGGCCAGTTCCTCGACCCGCTCCCGGAGCTGTTCCCAGAGTTGCCGCGCCGGCCGCGGCTTGCGCGGCAGGACATCGAGCGCTCTGGCATGCAGCTTCATCGCTGCGATCTCCTCCTCGAGCTCCGCGACACGCTTGCGGACGCCGCCGCCGCGCTCGCCCAGCTCGATCATCTCGATGAGGTTGTTGAGCCGCCCCTCCCTTTCCTCGATTTCCCGGGCCGTCTCGGCCTGCATGGCGACGACCGCCTCGCCGGCAGCCTCAAGCGTGGTGACCCAGTCGGCTCCCCACATCACATGCTCGCAAAGCTGCTGCGCTGCTGTCTGCTCTACGTCCTCGGCCGCAACGCGCCGCCGCATCGCGCAAGCCCCCGTCTCCTGCCGCGTCAGACAGGCATACCGTGCACGTTGATGAATCGTCATACGGCCGCCGCACATTCCGCAGCGCACGAGCCCCGTGAGCGGCCGGTTCGTACGCCGTCCCGGCCCGCTCCGCTTGCCCGCCTTCCGCCGGAGTTGCGCGACCGCCCAGAGATCCTCTTCGATGATCCGGAGCTCCGGCACCTCCACAACGGTCCATTCGTCAGGCGGCATGAAGCGCGCCCGCCGGCGCCCGGTGTCCGGATCACGCCGGCTCCTGGTTCTGCCGAACACCCGCCGGCCGCAATAGAGTTCGTTCTGCAGGATTCCGTTCCGCCGCTTCGCGTGTCCGTTGATCACCCCCGTCTTCCATAGCCCTCCCCCTGGCGCCGGGATGCCTTCGGCGTTGAGCTGGTCAGCGATCCAGCGTACGCCCCTGCCGTCCGCGTACCATCGGTAGATCCGGCGCACCACCTCCGCCTGATCGACGTCGATCTCCCGCAATCCGCGCACGATCTGCCCGTCGGGGTTGATCCGGTTGGCGACCCGGTAGCCGTAGGCGACGCCGCCGGTCGCCCGCCCTTGCCTTACGACGCCCTCCATGCCGCGCCGCGTCTTCAGGGCCAGGCTTGATATGTGTTCCTGGTTCATCACGCCCTTCAGGCCCACATGCAGGGGCGTGATCCGCCCCTCCTCGACCGTGCTCAGCTCCACGTCGTGGAACTGCAGGCGCTTGTAGAACCCCGCCAGATCCGCCAGATCCCGGGAGATGCGGTCAAGGGATTCCGCCAGCACGAAACCCACCAGCCCGTCCGCGACATCGCGCAGCAGCCGGTGCAGTCCGTCGCGCTCATACATGGAGGTCGCGGTCTCGGCGCGATCGACGTAGACGTCGATCTCCGCGCCCGCGGCGCCATCCGGAATCCTTCGTCGACAGAGAACCAGCTGGTCCTCGATGGATCTCGGATTCTGCATAGCGGAACTATAGCGGGCGTAGATCGCGCCCTTCCTGTCTCGCTGGCTCATGGGGCCTCCTGTCCGCCCCGCCATAGCCGGCAAGGGCAAGCCGGTTCTATACCCATCACCCCCGTCTTCAAAATTCGCGCCCCGGATCATCGCTCGCCGCCCCGCCTTCAGGCCACGAGAGAGGCCTCCTGAGCTCCCAAATCGTCACCAACAGGCGAATCTCACGCCGCGCGCCGGCGTTCCCGCAGCTCGTGGAAGCGTGACCAAGCGGTCACGGGCACTATTTACAGGTAACAATGCATGCCTTAGGGTTGTGGCCCTCATCAAAACACGGAGAGACCGACAGCTAAGACATGTCGGGCCATATTACGCTTGGGTGAGACGCTGACAAGAGGGGGGAGGGGCAAATGTCTGATACGACGACGCCGACCCTGTCCAAGGAGATTGCTGCGTATGAAGGAATTCGTAGCGGGCTCGAAACGGATCACTTGGGGAAGTGGGTGATCGTGCACAGCCAGGTGCTTGTAGGCATCTACGATACGTTCGAGCAGGCGGCAGAGTACGCGGTTGAGCAGTTCGGGCGGGGACCTTATCTGATCAGGAAGGTGGGAGCCCCCCCGATCACGTTGCCCGCGTCCGTTCTCTACAATCCAGTGGCTGCGCATGCCTCAGGCTGAGTGCGGGTTCCCTGGCCAACCTGATAGTCTGGTCCAGTTCGGCCCTACGCTCCATGTGTGTATAGGTTTCGATCCAGCTTATCGAGTTGGCCACACTCCGAATCTGGCCAATACCGAATATCATGCCTTGGTGGATACTGGAGCATCTGAAAGTTGCATCGACTCCTCGATTGCCACCACAGTAGACTTGCCGATCATTGATCGTCAGCAGGTATCTGGTGCTCACGGATCGGCCGAGGTGAATGTCCATCTTGCTCAGATATTCATCCCCGTTTTAGGGGTGGTTCTGTCCGGGAAATTCGCTGGGGTGCACCTCCATGCCGGCGGCCAGCCGCACTCGGCGCTCATGGGCAGGACACTTCTTCAGCACGTAACGATGGCCTACAACGGGATTACTGGATCAGTAACCATCGCCTACCCTCGTCCGTCGGGAGCCGCAACTCCCTAGCTGCGGCCGGAATCTCCGCCTCGGCTTATTTGGTCACTTAGGTATATACCCCCCCCCTTTCCACTTCTCGCTTCCCTCGATCCAGCCTCCCATGTCGCCCGGTACCCGCGGCGCCGCTTTTCGCGCTCCAGCCGCACCATGGCCTCCTCGGCCTCGGCCCGGGTCTCGAAATGCCGCCGCCGCGTCCGGCCTCGGGATCCCAGCCGGCCCCATTCCCGGACCATGAGCCAGCCGCCGATCAGGCTGGGGCTGATTTCTATCCGATAGTAGCGCCGCATGCGCCGCGCCGGATCTATCCTCACCAGCAGGACGCAACCGGGGAACTTCCCCGCCGCGGACATGTCCCGTCAGGCTCCCAGTCTGCCGCCCTCGCGGACCGCGGCGCGCGCGGTCTCGCTGTGGGTGACGAGGGCCTCGCGCGCGGCCTCGTCCACCTCCGCTCGCCGGCATCCGATCTTCAGCAGATCCCGATGATGGCGCGTCAACGCGTCGTCGGGCCGGGGCGGCTCCACACCCTCGGCAGCGTCGACCCGGATCAGCAATGCGTCGTCGGCGATCTCGGCGGCCGTCCGGCACTCCCGGATCTCGCCCTCGATCGTCCTCGGCCCCAGCGGCCGCGCGCCGTCCTCTCCCGCCGGCACGTCCTCCGCCCACCGGATCAGGTCGCCCGCCACGAGGGGCCCGTCGCACGCGATCGCGTAGTCCTCGGGCGCCACCACGCCGCGCAGCTCGCGGCGCCGGCGCCCGTCGGTCCAGTCGAAATCCCGGAACCACGCGCGGAACTCCTCCGCCCGCCGCTCCCAGTCCGGATCCTCCCGTTCCAGCTCCCACCAGGCCTCGATCCTGGGCAGGAGCTCATGCGCGATGATGCCGATCTGCACACGCCCGGCCATGCACTCCTCGCCGATCTGCCGCGGCGCCTCGATGCTCACCGTCGCCGCCTTCCAGGCATCGCCCGCCGGCGCGTCTCCGCGGATTCCGTCGATCTCGGCCGTCCGCAGCACGATCGGCCCGGTCCGGATGTCCCCGGCCCGGAACTCGAGCACCAGCGCCGCGCTGGCGAACGGCCGGCCCAGGATGACATCGTAGTCGACGAAGTCCTCGACCATGATCCTGCCATGCTCCGCCGGCGGCGAGATCCGGGTCTCCTCCACGGAGACGATCTCGTGCCCGGCCTGGCCGCCGCCATAGAACCAGTTTCGCGCCAGCTCCGCGGCACGCCGCGGATCCCGCTCGGGACCGACATCGCCGAGGAGGTGGCCGGCGAATCTCCGGAAGACCGGCGAATCGTCGAGGAGCGCCGTCAACGGCGCGTTCGCCGGCGCTCTGGGCTCGAGGAAGATCCAGAATCCCTTGCCGCACTCCATCATCACGCGATACCTCATCAGTCAATCCCCCTCGCTCGTCTCGGCTCCGGCCCCGGTGCAATCGTCGCAGAATACACTCACGTCATCGGGTTTGCTTCCGGATGCGCTCCAGGAACCAGCGGCGATCCTCCTCGCCGCAGCGCTCCCACGCCCGGCCCCGCGCACCGCTCGCGGTCCACGGCCGCACACCCTTGCGCAGCTGTTCCACGATCCCCGCGGTTACCTCTCTGTGCATGTCAGTCCCCCGCCTTCTCTCCTTTCAGGCGGGTGCGGGCTCTCGGCTCCGCCGACTGTCAGGGTCAGCATCATCGCGTTGTAGGCATCAAGGAAATCCGAATGGAACTCCGTGCCGCCGGCCCCGCGCACCATCCAGCGCATTTCTTCGCTCGCGGCGCGGCGATAGATCAGCGTGAAGTTCGCTCCGCTTGCGGTCTCGACCGCGAACGCCTTCTCAACGGCGTTGGTCGCCTCGTCGTCGAGGTACATGCTCAAGCCCTCGATATAGGTCATCGTTCTCTTCCTTCCGGCGATCGCGGCCCGCCCCGTTGGTTTCGCTCCCGCAGCCACTCCAGGAACCACCGGCGCTCTTCGGGCCGCGCCCGGTTCCAGGCTTCCACCAGGTCATCCCGGGCCGTCTTGGCCTGGCGCTCGCGCGGCGACGTCTTGACGACATCCCCGAGTTTTGCCGGCTTCACCTCGTCGCCCGCCCGGATGCGCTCGGCCGCGGCTTCCTGATCGGCCGCGGGCATCCGCGCGAGCCGGAAAAGGTCGCCTTCGCGGCGCGATAACGGCGTGTCACGGAGCGCTTCCGCCAGCGTCGGAACGAGGCCGGTGCCGATCTCCAGCGCCCGATAGACGCCGCGCCTGGACAGCCCAACCTGCCTCTCCGCGTCCTCCTCGAAGGACCGCGGCTGAAATTGTGCAAACTTTGCACAATTAGCCGACTGCCTCGGCCGCCCGGGCTTTCCCGCCCCCGGATGAAGGCGCAGGTAGATCGCCTTGCGCTCGGCCAGAAACAGCGCCCGGTCAAGCGGCGTCAGCTCGGCCCGCGCGAGGTTTTCGTCGATCTCCATCAGCGCGAGCTCATCGTCGCTGCCGTCGACCACCAGGGCGTCGATCCTCGTCCAGCCGAGCTCCGCCGCGGCCGCAATCCGGTGCGCGCCGGCCACGAGGCGATAGCCGGCCGCATCAGCGGGATCCAGCCGCACGGCTATCGGCGACTGCAGCCCGATCTCCCCGACCGATTCGGCAATAACCTGCACCTGTTCCGGGTCGACGGGCCGCCGCCGATCCGATGCGTGGATTTCCGCCAGCGCGATCGGAATGACGCGCCTCGCGCGCGAGGTGTCGGCCGGAGGCGTCGCACCATCAGCGGCAGGCTGGGGCGTGATGTTCATTGCGTCAGCAAAACTCTTTCTCTTCATGATCCCCTCCCAGGGAATTCGGTGGCCCAGCGTGTCAGCCGACGAGCCGCAGGTCCGGCCGTTCCCGGCGCACCAGGGCCTCCCAAAGGCCGCGGATCTCCGCCGCGGCCTTGCCCCGTGGCTCGTACTCCACCACTCCGAGGCCGTGGTTGAGTGCGTGCACAAAGGCCTGCCGTTGCCCGACGGTATGCCCCAGGATCCCGACGCCGCGGCGGGACAGCGCCGCCGTGGCCTCGCCGACCAGCGGTCCCCGGGCTGGAACGGCGTTCAGGGCGATCACCGCGGCCGTTCCGGAGAGCTGCGCGATCTCGAGTGTGGCCTCGATGGCTGCAAGGTCGAACAAGCTTGGCCTGCAGGGAATCAGCACGAGGTCGGCAACCCTTGCGGCCGTCAGGGACGCGCTCTCCGCGTGCGGCGCCGAATCGACAATCGCCAGCTCAACGCCGTCGGCCTCCGCCTCCTCGAGATCCGCCGGCAGACGGTGCGGCAGCGCCATCCGGACCGCCGGCGCACGCCCCCTCCGCTGGTCGAACCAGGTCATCGCCGAGCCCTGGGGATCGATGTCGTAGATCCTGGTCCTGGTCCCGGCCTCCTCGGCCGCGGCGCCGAGATTGACGGCGAGGGTGGTTTTTCCCGCGCCGCCTTTCTGGGAGACGATAGAGATGATTCGCATGGTCAGTTCCTCCTTGTTGAAGTTCCGGGCGGCGGGATGCCGCCCTTGTTGTGTGTTTTTGGAGCTCATTGCGCCGCGGCCCCGCGGCCAGCCGGTCGCGCCACGGCCTTGCCGACCTCGATCAGCCAGCCGAAGACCGATGTGGCCAGGTGGAGCCGGCCTTCCAGCGCCCGACAGGTCATCGCCCGGAGATAGCCGTCGGGCAGCCGGACCTTGTTCCGCTCGAACTTGAGCGCGATCAAGATCACCGCCGCGGCTGCCGGATAGCGTCCGAGCACCCGGCACGCATCGGCCCAGCTGGCCTGCTGAATGCCGAGCACGCCGCTGGCGCGGTAGGCAGCGTCGACGAGAGCGTTCCAGTTGTCAGGGTCGGCGACCCAGACGAGGTCGCTGGCAGCCGCCAGTTCCGCTATCGCGGCGATCGGAACCTTCTCGTTTCGGGCCCTCGCCGCCCCGCCCCCGCCGCCGGCGGGGTTTCGGGCGCCATCGGTCCGCCTCCCTTGAAGGCCATTACCCCCTGCGGCGTGCCCTGGCGGTTGCGAGGGCGCCTTGTCGGACGCCTCTGGGCTTACCTGATAGGAATCAGCGGCAATAGGTAAGTAATTAACTTGCATCGAAAAATCCGGTTGCATCGGCCGGAAATTCCCGTTGCGAGAGTTGGAAGCCTCGGCTTCTCGGCCGCCGCCCTCTGCCGGTTTCGAAGCAGTCGATTCGGCGATTTCGGCCGCAACCGAGCGGGCGAAGGCGGTGCCCCGGGAGGCCACGGTGTCCTCGCTGCGTGCGGCCTGCCCGCCGAACGCCCGCGTGACGAGGGCGAGCAGGCGTTCGAGCATCCTGCACCAGGCCAGGACGCCCTCGATCCGTCTGCGGCGCCCCCATTTCTGGCCGATCCGCCGGATCCGATCGCGGAGCGCGAGCGCACCGCGATCGCCAGCGCCGCGGCCCACGGCCGCGTCTATCGCCTCCCGGAGACGCCTCTGCAGATCCAGCGCTTCATGCCGGGCCTGGACGAAGACGTCGTTGCGCCGGCGCTGTTCGGCCGCCTCCTTTCGAAGCCGCGGCAGGATGGCAGGGAGCGGCGCAAGGTCGACCCCCCAGGCCCAGACGATCGCGCCGTCCTCGCCCCGGCGTCCGCAGCGGCGCCCGTTGCCCACGGCCGTGACCTTGATCGCGCCGAGCGCTTCCATCGCCCGCTCATGGTTCCGGACCGTCGCCGGGCACACGCCGAGCTGCGCGGCGGTCGCGTTGACCGAGAGCCAGACGACAGGCCTGGCGCTCGCCTCCCAGTCCTGCGGGCGCGACCACTCCAGCAGCAACTCGAGGTGCTCGACCAGCGCCGGCGTCCAGCCGCCGGCCGTCCCGATCTCTCGCGCCAGGCGCACGAACTCGAACCGGTTTTCGATGCTGTCGGGGAGCCCGGCGAAGAAAGTGGCGCCAGTGCTGCATTCCTGATCCGATGGCGGATCGCGAAGAGGATTTTCTCTGATGTCCATGACCGGCACGCCGGCCCGAAAATTTTTTTGCCGGTAGAGTTTTTCGATCGGCCACCCTTGTTGACAGGGACTCGGACACCTGTTAAATCTCACCTTGTCAGAAGGGGTGAGCGTTTTGGTCCTGCCTTTTTCCCTTTCCTTTTCTCTCCGAAGAACGAAGAGCGGAAGGAGGAGGGGGGGGGGGGTGGCCGATCGAAACTCTCTCTACACGATCGAGGGCGCTGGCTACACACCGGCGCCCTTTTTCGTGTTGACAGCTTAGATTCGGGCCGCTAACCTTCTCCTCAGCGCATTCTGGTTGAAGGCAGTTACGACCTTTGCGATGCAGGAAAAGCGGCGAGGCGGAGTGAACCTGCCGCTATGGCCCGCGTGCCACTGATCAATCCTGAGGATGTACCCGGCCTTGCCGATTTCGCGGCCCGCATTCGCGGCCGGCGGCGCGGCCGGGTGATCAACGTCTACCGCATGCTGGCGCACAGCCCTCCGCTCGCGCAGAGCTGGTTCGAGCACGTGAACGCCGTGCGCTGGGAGACGGAGATCGACGGACGGCTGCGCGAGATCGTGATCATAAGGCTGGCCCATGCTTCCGCGTCCGCCTACGTGCTTCGCCAGCATGTCCCGAAGCTCGCGGAAGCCGAGGGTCTTTCGGCGGAGGCCTGTGAGGCCCTGAAGGACTGGCGCAACTCTCCGCTGTTTGACCAGCGCGAACGCGCCGCGCTCGCCTATGCTGATGCGATGGCGGCTGCGGCCGCAGTGCCCGAAGCTGCCTTCCGGCCGCTTCGGGAGCATTTCGACGATCGCGAGATCGTCGAGCTGACCATGCTCGTCGGTGCCTATGTGTCTCATGTGAGGGTGCTCGGCGCGCTTGAGGTCGATCTCGAACCGGACGGCTGACCCGGCGCATTCCGGACACCCGTCCGTCGTCAGGATGGGGGATCGGCCTCCGCGTCCGCGGGCAGTTGCGCATCGAACGCGATGAGCGTGGCTGCGGTCATTGCGTACATGCCCATGAGGTGAACGAGATCGACGAGCAGGCGCTGCTCAAGACCATCCGCCAGCCGGCGGTAGGTCTCGGGCGATACCTGGCGTCTGCCGAACAGTTCGCGTCCGAAGGCAATGATTGCCGCACTGCGATCGTCGAGCCCGTCGACAGGACCGCGCGTGCGGATCGCCTCGATCACGTCGTCGGAGACGCCCACCCGGCGAGCCTCGGGCTCGTGCGCGGCCCATTCGAACCGACAGTCATGTTCGCGCGCCGTCGTCAGTATCGCGACCTCCCGCCAGCGGGGATCGATGCCGGCCCGATCCCGGAGATAGAGGTTGGCGGGGCGCAGGCAGGCGGAGAGCGCCGGGCTGTGCAGCCTTATGCCGCCGGGCCCGCGAAGTCCGGCAAGACTGCCGCCGCCGGGGTCGGCGAGCTGATCATAGACACGTTGTCCCGCGTCATCGAGTCCGTCCCGCGCGGGCAATGGAAGCCTGTTTCCCGACTGCGGATCGATGTCGGGGGGGCAGGGCGCCTGTTTCATGCGATTGCTCCTTGTGGATGATTCGTGAATGAGCCTTGGCGACCCCCTGTCCCGTACGGCCGGACGCGCGGTCGCGTCGCGACCGTACGGGCCGCCATGCGCGCCAGACCGCGTTCGCGCGTGCCGATGCAACAATTGTGGTATGATCTCGGGATCGTGAGCCAAGAGGCGGAATCGGTGCAATGGCGGAAGCAGTTCTGGCGGGCGGTTTTCCTTCGCGTGATCACGACCATGATCATTGCATAGACGATGCGTTGAAGACCGCCGAGAAGATCTGTTTCGAACGCAATCTCCGCTTCACCCACACGCGTCGGCGGGTTCTCGAGATCGTGTGGCAGCGTCACGGGCCTATCGGCGCGTACGATATTCTCGAGGTGCTGCGAGAGGAGCGCCGCAAGACAGCGCCGCCGACCGTCTACCGCGCTCTCGAATTCCTGCTCGAACACGGATTCGTGCACAGGATCGAATCGCTGAACGCCTTTGTCGGTTGCAGCAAGCCGGGGGGCGGGCATGTCGGCCAATTCCTGATCTGCACCGGGTGCGGCCAGACCGCGGAGCTCGACGATCCCGACATCGCCTTTCTGATAGCAGAAAAGACGGCCAGCGCCGGCTTCGATGTCTCGCGCCAGACGATCGAGATTCAGGGTCTCTGCAGCGGCTGCGGCGCCTGACCGGCGAGCGAAACCAGCCGGTGGGCGGCTGCCGGCGAATGCCATGGCCGTGCCGGTCAGAGTTCGATTCCGAACAGTTCCAGTGAATTGAGGCGACCGATCTTCCGGCGGTCGGCTTCGCTGATCGTGCAGCTGTCGAACCATATGGCGGCGTGGTCGATGTTCTCGAACGGCCAGTCGGCCGAGAACAGGATGCGGTCCGCGCCCACCTCCAGCATGGCGTTGATCAGTGCCTGGGTCCGGAAATTCCCGGACGTGGTGATGTAGAAGTTCTCCTGGAGATACTCCGAGAAGGTGCGCTTGGCGGGGTAGGCTGGCGGCGCCTCGGTCCACGCGTTGCGGTTGTCGCAGCGCCAGATGCTGAACGGCAACCCTTCGCCCATGTGTCCCAGGACGATCTGCAGGTCCGGGTGTTCGTCGAACAGCCCGCAAGCCATCAGCCGCAGGGCATGGACGGCGGTCTCCTGTCCGAAGGCCCAGGTGGGGCCCATCAGCCAGGGATGGCCGTCATAGATCTGCGCCATGCTCGGAAGCGGATTGCGCGGATGGAGATAGAACGGGACCTCGAGTTCGGCCATGACTTGCCAGAACGGCCGGAACTGCGGCAGGTCGTAATAGTAGGCTGTGTCCGGTTCGTCGATTTGCGAGAAGCCGTTGACCAGCGCGCCTACGAATCCGAGGTCGTTGACGCAGCGTTGCATCTCGGCGCAGGCCATGTCGACATCCTGAAGCGGCAAGGCGGCGAAGCCGCGGAAGCGTCCGGGATGACGCTCGACCCATTCTGCGAGCACGTCGTTCGACTTGCGCGCTACCTCGTTGGCCCTCCTGCGGTCCGGGATCGCCTGCACCGCCGGCGCGTTCAGCGACAGGATCATCAGTTCGACGCCGTTCCTGTCCATCTCCTCGATGCGCCGGCCCTCGATGTCGAGGACGCGGGCGGAGAGTTCCGCCCAAGTGTGCTCCGGCAGGTAGCCTGCCGAATCCATGAGGGTGTCCTCTATGGCGTAGTGTTCCTCAAGCGCGATCTTGCCTTCCATGACCCCGTTCCCCTGTTGGCGGCGCGTCTGCGTCCCTCTTCCGCGATTATAGGATGTGGCGGCACACATGCATCAGGCGCGCCGATGCGGCGTGGCGGAGGGGCTGCCGATTCGAGCCGGCAGCCGCATCGGAGATTGCGGGCTGGCAGCTCCGTTCCGGGGCGCCGCCGGTGGGCCCGCTGGCCCGCTTCGGGAACGCCGCAGGCGCTCCGGTCCGCGGGATCCGGCCGCCGCTACTCTGCGGCGACCTGGTCGCCCGTCTCCGCCGCCCGTTCCCGGAGCGCCTTGAGCACCTTGGGCGGCGACATCGGATGGTCGCGAAGGCGTACGCCGACGGCGTCGTAGATCGCGTTCGAGATCGCCGCGAGCGGCGGGATGATCGGCACCTCGCCGATGCCGCGCACGCCGTAGGGATGGTCCGGGTTGGGAACCTCGACGATCTCCGTGTTGATGAACGGCACGTCCGACGCCACCGGCACCCGGTAGTCCAGGAACCCGGGATTCTCGAGCACGCCCTTCTCGTTGTAGATGTACTCCTCGTTCAGCGCGAAACCGATGCCCTGGACCGCACCGCCCTGGAACTGCCCCTCGATGAATTCCGGGAACACCGCCTCGCCGGCGTCCTGGACGATGGTGTAGCGGAGGACCTTGACGGCGCCGGTCCTGCGATCGACCTCGACATCGACGATATGGGTCCCGAAGCCCGGGCCGCCCATGGCGACATTGATCTCGGCATGTCCGGCGATGGTGCCGCCGAACCACGAGGCTTCCCGTGCGAGTTCCGCGACCGTCATCGGCGCGAAGTCGCCGACATTGGCGCCGGCCGGCCGCGCCGTGCCGTTCTCCCAGACCACCTGGTCCGGATCGACCTCCCACTTGCGGGCGGCGATCTCGCACATGCGTGCGATGGCGTCCCGCGATGCCTTGACGGCGGCCATGCTGCCCGCGGCGGTACCGCGGCTGCCGGCCGTCATGAAGTTGAAGCCGAGCGCGCTGGTGTCACCCGACATCGTCCGCACCTTCTCGAAGGGGATGCCAAGCTCCTCCGCCACGATCATGCCGAGCGCCGCGCGCCCGCCACCGGTGACGTCGACGGTCCCGAAGATCAGGCTTGCCGTGCCGTCCTCGCCGATATTGAGCGTCGCAGAGGTCTCCGCGCCGAGCGTGAACCAGAAGCCCGATGCGATGCCGCGCCCCTGGTCGGGTCCGAGCTTTTCCTGCATGTGCGCGTGGGCCTTGGCGCGTTCGAGCGTCTGGATAAAGCCGATCTGTCCGAGCTTGGGCCCGAAATGCGTCTGGGTGCCCTCCTTGGCCGCGTTCATGAGACGGAAGTCCAGCGGGTCGATGCCGAGTTCCTCCGCAAGTTCGTCGATCACCGTCTCGACGCCGAAGGCGACCATTGGCGCGCCGGGGGCGCGGTAGGCCGCGACCTTGGGCCGGTTGGTGGTGACGTCGTGGCCGACGACGAGGACATTCTCGAGATCGTAGCGCGTGAAGACGGTGATGGTCGCGAGCGGCAGCGACGAGCCGGCATAGGCGCCGGACTGGTAGTTGAGCTCGGCCTGCGCCGCGGTGATGCGACCGTCCCGGTTCGCGCCCATCTTGACCTTGACGTTGGTTCCCGAGGTCGGGCCGGTCGAGCGGAAGACCTCGTCCCGGGTCATGGCCATGCCGACCGGCCGCTTTGCCTTGCGCGACAGGACGACCGCCAGGGGTTCGAGATAGACGTTGTTCTTGCCGCCGAAGCCGCCGCCGAGCTCGGCGGCCGTGACCTTGACCTTCGACATGTCCATCTCGAGGAGCTTGGCGATCTGGGCGCGGAACACGAAGTGACCCTGGGTTGAGGTCCACACCTCGGCGTAGCCCCCCTCGGTGTAGTTGGCGACGCAGGCTTGCGGCTCGATATAGCCCTGGTGGACCGGCTTGGTGTTGTACTCGTGTTCGACGATGACGTCGGCCTCGGCGAAGCCCTTTTCGATGTCGCCGAGCTTGCTCTCCATGCGCGCCGCGATGTTCGACGGCTTGTCCGGGGTCGGCTCGACCCCGCGCGTGAACTGGTCGTCGTGGAGGACCGGCGCATCGGGCTTCATCGCCTCGACGACGTCGATGACGTGCGGCAGCACCTCGTACTCGACCTCGATCAGCTTCAGCGCCTCGCGCGCCACCGCCTCGCTGGTGGCCGCGACCGCGGCCACCGGGTGGCCGTCATAGAGCACGTTCTCCCGCGCCATCATGTTCCGCGTCACGTCGCGGAAGTTGACCATGAGCTCGCCGGAGGCGGCGTGCTCGACCTTCATGTCCGGGAAGTCGTCGCGGGTTACGACCGCCTTGACCCCGGGAAGGCCCTCGGCCTTCGAGGTGTCGATCGAGACGACGTTGGCGCGCGCATGCGGGCTTCTCAGGACCTTGCCGATGAGCTGTCCGGGCAGGCGTATGTCGGCGGCGTAGCGGGCGCGGCCGGTGACCTTGTCCACGGCGTCGCCGCGGGCCGCCGGGTTGGTGCCGACGACCTTCAGGTCCTTCTTCTCGTAGGGGATCTTGGTGGCGAACGGTGACGGAGGGCGTCCCATGGTTCGGTCCTTTCCTATTTTGCGCCGGCGCGCATTTCGCGGGCGGCGTCCTGAACCGCCTCTACAACCTTGTGATATCCGGTGCAGCGGCAGAGATTGCCGGCAAGCCCGTAGCGGATCTCCTCCTCGGTCGGATCCGGGTTCTCGTCGAGCAGCGCCTTCGAGGCGATGAGGAGGCCGGGCGTACAGATCCCGCACTGCAGCGCTACGTGGTCGATGAATTTCTGCTGCAGCGGGTGGAGCTCGTCTCCCGACGCCATCCCCTCGATGGTCTCCACGGTCTTGCCGTCGGCTTCCAGCCCCAGCATCAGGCACGAACAGACCAGGACCCCGTCGACAATGACGCTGCAGGCGCCGCAGTCGCCGGTGGCGCAGCCTTCCTTGGTTCCGGTCATGTCGAGCTCGTCGCGCAGCACGTCCAGAAGCGTCTGGGTGGTGTCGCAGAGGACCTCGGTCTCGTCCCCGTTGATGGTCGCGGTTACATGGTGTCTGGCCATTACGATGCTGCCCTTTCAAGCGCTATTGCCGCTGCGCGCTGCGCCAGCACGCCGGCAACCTCGATGCGGTATTCGACGGTGCCCCGCTTGTCGTCTATCGGCTTGCACGCGGCGCGGGCGGCAGCGGCGAGCTCCTCCATAGCCGCCTCGTCGACCGGCGTGCCGATCAGCGCCTTGGCGGCGTCCTCCACGAGCAGAGGCGTCGGCGCGACGGCGCCGAGCGAGACCCGCGCTGCGGTGCAGATGCCGTTGCCGTCTAGGGTCAGGTTGACGGCGGCACCGACCACGGCGATGTCCATTTCGGTTCGCGGCGTGAAGCGGAGATAGGCGTCGCCCGATCTCGGCGGGCGCTTCGGGAGGTCGAACGCGACAACGACTTCGCCGGGTTCCAGCGACGTCTGGCCGGGACCGGTGATGATCTCCTCGACCGGAACCTCGCGCTCTCCGCCCGGTCCGGCAATGACGGCCGTTGCGCCCGCGGCGATCAGCGGCGGCACGCTGTCGGCGGCCGGCGAGGCGTTGCACAAATTGCCGCCGACGGTCGCACGTCCACGCACCTGGAGCGAGCCGATGAGGCGTACCCCGTCCATGACGCCGGGCCACGCGGCGTTGAAGCCGGCATGGTCCATGAGCTCCTTGCCCGTAACCGCCGCCCCGAAACGCCAGGCCTTCCCCTTCTCGGAGACCTCGCGCATCTCGGGGATGTTCTTCACGTCGATGAGGAGGTCGGGCTCGACGATGTCGGCGTGCATCTGGACGAGCACGTCCGTGCCGCCGGCCAGAAACCGGGTCGTCCCCTGATTGTTCCCGCCCGTGCCCCCGGCCAGCGCGATGGCGGCGTCGAGGGACGAGGGTGCTTCATACTGCATGTCTGTTCCTTGCTCTGATGGGTGCGCGGCGATGAGGCGTGCGGGTCAGGCGACGGCGCTCTGTTCGCCGATCGCGGACGCGTGCTTGTAGATGTCGTCGTACATCAAGTGCTGGATGTCGAGCATCTGGCGCACGGTCTTGAGCACGAGCCTGCGCTCGTCCTCGGTCGTGGCGAACTGGTCGAGAAGCTTGCGGCCGACATCGGAATGCTCCTCGTCGGCGCTGTCGTGGATGACCCAGTAGGCTACGGCCTCGTCGTCGAGACCGAACTGCTCCTGGAGCTTCCGGGCTATGCGGATGTAGAGCCCCGGAATGGCGGCCTCGCCGGCGAGCATGTGCGCGGCGACGCCTTCGAGGAAGCTCTTCGAGCAGATGTGCGTGAAATAGGCCTGGAAGGCGACCACCCCGGCGCAATAGGGCGGGTCGTACATCTCCTCGGGCTTGAGGCCCATGCCCTTGGCGTAGTTCAGATAGAGGCGGTGATGCGAGACGCCGTCCGACATCAGCCGTCCCGTGGCTTCCTCGTAGGCGACCTCGGCGATCATCTCCCGCCACGCGGGATCGGGACAGATGACATAGAGATTGCCGTGGTAGTTGTGGTTGTGAAGCGGGATGCCGCCATGTTGCTGGCAGATGTAGCGCGATTGTTCCCAGTTCCACGTGCCCTCGGCCATCCCCGTCCACAGCGGATGGCCGTACATCGGGAGTTCCCGGTGGATCTCGGTGATGCGGTCGAGAACCCCCTGGGTCGTCAAGGCCATGGTTGCCCCTTCCTTAATCGGCTCGGTTCGCGAATATACCAGATTTGCGTTGCCGGACTAGCGCCTCGCGGTAGTCCTCAGGACCATTTTTTTCCAGTTGAGTTAGCGGTCCCGGAGTAAATCGGGCTGACCGGAGGTGCCTGGAGTTCACCGGGTACGGCTCGACGGGATCGAGGGAGAATTCGGAGCTGCTGGAGCGTTTTTCGCTCGGATGGCCAGCCCGTAATCAGCTCCGGGCGCTTGCCGCAAAACCGACCAGACAAAAAGGAAACCTGCGGCAGTTCTGCGCGCGGCAGTCGCCGGAGGTTCTCCGCCTCTGGCCGGGGATCGAACAGCCCGGCGCGAACATGCTACCCTGAAGGAGAACGGTTGCGGTGCAGGCATTCGTCGGCCGGACGGGCGCGCGCGGGCGCCTCGGCGCCCCTTCGGCCAACAGACCGCACGGGATCGCGGAGGGCGCCGGAGGCTCGAAGACTCATGCGCGCATTCGTCTACGGAGAACCGAAAGAGCTTGACAGCGGATTCGAGGAATTCGTCGAGCCGTCGAACTCTGTCGTGGTTTCCATCGACATGCACCAGGGGCACCTCGCGGATACGCCGGACTGCCCTTGCCCGGCGCCGCGGGCGCGGGAGATAGTCGGCCCGATTGACGGCTTTCATGCCGTTGCGCGCCGGCTCGGGGTTCCCGTCATTCATGTGCGTTCGGTGCTCCGGAAGGGCGGCGTCGACGACATCAACGGCCTGAAGTCGGCGTGGCGGCTGGTGTTTCCGCTGTTTGTGGGCGACATTCCGAACTCCGACGAACATGCCATCGAGGGCACGCGCTGGACGGAATTCGCGACCGAGGTGGTGGAGGGGGACCTCATAGTCCAGACCAAGAAGCGGCTCACCGCCTTCTACCCGTCCGATCTCGATTTCCTGCTTCGCAACATGGGCGCCAGGACGATCGTCATCAATGGCGGGATGACCGATTGCTGCGTTCTCAACACCGCGTTCGACGGCAGCAACCTGGGCTATCGCGTCGTCGCGCTCCGGGATCTTGTCCGGGGAACCAACGAGGAGATGGAGGAGGCGGCGCTCAAGATGCTGTCGCTTCATCTCGGCCTGGTGATGGAGAGCGAAGACCTGGTCAGCGAATGGCAGCGGCTGTCGGCCGGTGCTGCGGAAGCGGACCGCCACCAGGCCGCATGAACCGGCCGGCCGGCCCGGCACGGACGGCGATCTACCGGCCGAGCGCCGCGCGCACCGCTTTCAGGATGTTCTGGTAGCCGGTGCAGCGGCACAGGTTCGACGACAGCACCTCGCGCAATTCGCCATCCTCGATGTCCGGCGTCTTTTCGAGGATGCGCGTGGCCAGCATCAGGAAGCCCGGGGTGCAGAAGCCGCACTGCAGCCCGTGGTGGTCGCGGAACGCCTGCTGAAGCAGGTGCAGCGAATCGCCGTTGGCCAGGCCCTCGACCGTACGCACGGCGGCGTTGCGCGCCTGCACGGCGAACAGCAGGCATGATCTGACCGGTTCGTCGTCGACAAGCACCGTGCATGCGCCGCAGACGCCGTGTTCGCAGCCGAGATGCGTTCCGGTAAGCCCGCAATCGTCACGCAGCGCGTCGGCAAGGGTGCGCCGCGGTTCGACCCGGATGTCGTGGTTCCTGCCGTTGACGTTCAGCGAGATGTCGATCTTTTCAGTCATCGCCATCCCTCGCCGCGGCCCTGAGGAGTTCACGGATCCTCTGCGGTGTCGCCGGCATTTCGAACAGGTCGCACCCGAACGGGGCGAGCGCATCCGATATCGCGTTGACGACCGCAGCCGGCGCGCCGATCAGCCCGCCCTCGCCGAGACCCTTGGCGCCGCTGACCGACGCGTCCGTCACCGTTTCGAGGTGGTGTATCTCGATTTCGGGAATCTCGGCCATGGTCGGCGGCAGGAAATCTGCCAGCGTCGTCGTCAGTATCTGGCCCTCGTCGTCGTAGACGATCTCTTCGTGAAGCGCGGCGGCGATGCCCTGGGCGACGCCGCCGTGCACCTGGCCCTCGGCGATCATCGGGTTGATCAGCCGGCCCGCGTCCTCGACAACGACGAAACGTTCGATCCCGACGCCTCCCGTCTCGGGATCCACCTCCACGATGGCCACATGACAGGCATTCGAGAACGTGCCGGCGGGATCGTACATCGCGTCCGAGTTCAGCCCGCCTGAGGCATCCTCGCCGAACTGGTGCGACTGATGATGCACCTGGCGGGCGATCTCGGTGATCGGGATGCTCGCGTCCGACCCCGTTGCACGGGCGTTGCCGTCGGCGAGCAAGACGTCGTCCGGCTCGACCTGGAGAAGCTTGCCGGCGAAGCGCTTCACCTCTTCGGCAAGCCCTGCCGCCGCGATCTTGCAGGCGCCGCCGGCGATCACGATCGAGCGGCTGGCGAACGTGCCCCATCCGTAGGGCGTCCGGTCGGTGTCTCCGTGGCTGATCCTGATCCTGTCGATGTCGACACCGAGCTCGTCGGCAACGATCTGCGAAAGCGTGGTGCGAAGCCCCTGGCCGTGCGGTGAGGCGCCGATGCGTACCTCGACGAAGCCGGACGGGTCCATCGAGATGTTCACGCGTTCGTAGCCCGGCGTGATGCCCATGGAACGGGCGGCAAAGGCCGGCGTGCCGTAGCCGGTTCTCTCGGAAAAGACCGCGAAACCGATTCCGAGATAGCGGCCGGCGGCGCGTGCCGCTTCCTGTTCGCGGCGGAACCGGTCGAGATCGATTGCACGCTCGGCGACTTCCAGCGATTCCCGGTACGATCCCTCGTCGTAGACCATTCCGGTCGCGGACCGGTAGGGGAACTCCGCAATCAGGTTGCGGCGCCGGATTTCCGGCGTCGGCAGGCCGATGCGCCCGGCGGCGACATCCATCAGCCGTTCCATGGCGAGCGTGAGCACCGGACGGGACACCCCGCGATAGGGGGCCATCGGGCAGGTGTTGGTCGCGATTCCGCGAGCCCGGACCTTGTACTCCCGAAAATCGTACGGCCCCGGCAGTTCCGCCATCGCCATCAGCGGTTCGACGCCGCAGGTCACTGGGTAGCAGGAATAGGCCCCGACATTGCAGCGGAGGTCCGCATCGAGCGCCAGCAGCCGCCCCTCCCCGTCGAACGCGCCGCGAATCGCGTAATGCTGGTCGCGGGAATGGAACGACGCCATCAGGTTCTCGTGGCGGTCCTCGATCCAGGCGAATGTCCCCCGGAAACGGAACGCGACCCAGGCCGTCATCACGTATTCGGGCGCCAGCGACATCTTCTGGCCGAAGGCGCCGCCGACATCCGGCGCCACCACGCGCAGATCTGCCTCCGGCACGCCCAGCACGTCGGCCAGTCCGGTCCGCAGCATGTGCGGCATCTGGTGCGACGCGTGGAGTGTCACCCGCCGCGTCGCGGGATCGAAGGCCGCGCAGGCCCCCCGCGCCTCGAGCGGCAGGGCGGCCTGGCGTCGGGAACGGATCCCGATCTCGACGATTTCCGCGGCGTTCGCGAAAACCTCGGCGACGCCGCCGGTGTCGATGACGCCGTCGACGAGAACGTTTCCCGGCGCGGCCTCATGCACCTTCGGCGCGTTCTCCGACAGTGCCCGGTCCATGTCGACGACCGCGGGCTCGGGATCGATATGGACGGCTACCCTTTCGGCCACGTCCTCGGCTTCCTCGGGCGTGTCCGCGATGACGGCGGCGACCGGCTCGCCGACATACCGCACCGCGTCGGCGGCGAGGATCGGCTGGCGGACGGGAACGTAGTCGCGCCGGTGGAGCACCGGACAGATCGGCGCCACCCCGTCGAGGTCGGCGGCGAGGATCACCGTCGCTCCCTGTGGCCGCGATACCTCCTTCAGGCGCCCGCGGGCGACAGGGCTCCGGACGAAGCGGATCGCCTTCGCCGAACCCGCCATGTCGCCGACGAATGCGCCTTCCCCCCGGACCAGCACCGGATCCTCGAGGCGCGGGACGGGCCGTCCGATCCAGCTCATGACGCGAAGGCTGCCATCAATGCGCGCCGGGCCATGGCGGCGGCCAGTTCGCGCCGGTATTCGGCCGATCCGTGAATGTCCTCAAGCGGCGTGATCGCCTCGGAGGCAAGACGCGCGGCAAGGCCGGCGGCCTCGGCGTCTGGCGCCATGCCGAGGAGGGCCTGTTCCGCCTCGGTTACGCGCGTCGGCGTCTCCGCGGCGCCGCCGATGCCGAGGCGGGCTTCGGCGATGCGCCCGTCCTCGAGAGCGACCGTCGCGCAGGCCATCGCGAGGGCAAAATCGCCCGCGCGCCTGGAAAACTCGGCGAAGCCGGTGCGAAGTCCGGCGGACAGGACGGGAAGCTGCACCTCGACCACTATTTCGTCGGCCCGAAGCCCGGTGCTCAGCGGACCGTCGATGAATCCGGAGGCGGGCAGGACCCGTTCTCCGTCCGCGCTCCGGGCCACGATATCGGCGTCCAGGGTCACTGCCGCCAGGCACCACTCGGAGGCGGGATCCGCATGGGCGATGCTGCCGCAGAAGGTTCCGCGCGTGCGGATCGGAAGATGGGCGATATGGCGGGCAATCCCGGGCAGGAGCGTTGCCAGCGGGCCGGATGCGACCGGCATCTCGAAGGCGGCGTGACGCGCCAGCGCGCCGATCCTGAGCCTGCCGTCCCGCTCCTCGATATAGTCGAGTTCGTCGACCCCGTTTATGTCGACCAGATGGTCCGGCCGGGCGAGGCGGAAATTCATCGTCGGGACCAGCGACTGGCCGCCAGCAAGGATCCTGGCATCCTCGCCATGTTCCGCCAGCAGGTCGACGACCTCGCGAACGGAGCCCGGAGCATGGTAGGTGAACGGGGCTGGTTTCATTCGTTTTCCGTGTCCTGGCGACCGCGTCCACCCTACATGCGCTCCCGCCGGCCGGCAAACCGTGTCCGGACGCGCCCGTTTCAGAAACCGGCGCGATAGTTCGTGGGGGTGAGCCAGACGTGTTGGTCCAGCGGCGGCCTGATCTGGTATGCCGCAGGTGCCCTCGAAAAGTCGTAGAGGCGGGCTATCCGGAAAACGTCCCGGCGCTCTTCGGAAACGAGGCGTTCGTTTTCCGTCAACCAGAAGGGCGTCGTCTGCGGGCCGTTCGTCGTCTTCACTTCCAGCCACCGTTCGCCGCCGTCCCTCGAGAACGACAGGATGTCGTAGCCCGCGCCGTCCCCGTCCTCCTTTGCCACCCAGCGGACCCGCCCCGCGAGATCGTCGCGCCCCTCAGCTGACAGCCGGTTCTGTTCGGCCTCGTAGAGGAAACGTTCGCCGGCCTCGCCGAGAGCCCGCGCGCGTTGGTCCCGTTCTGCCGGATCGTACTTCCGGAGCATGCGCCCGATGACCGCATCCCCCGCCGCCGGTTGGTCGCGTCTCGCCGGCGGCGGTCCGAAGACGAGACTCTCTGGCGGCACAGCGATCGTCGGCGGTTTGGTGGCGAGTTCGTGAAGGAGCCGGCCTTTGGCAAGGTGGGCTTCGACGGCTTCGAACAGGGCGTGCTGGTAGTTCCGGGCAGGCTTGTAGCCGCTTATGTAGGGCAGGCCCAACAGTTCGAGGACCGCGCTGATGTTCCGGTGTTTGAACTCGATCGAACCGTGGGAACGGTTGATGACCTCCTGCAGCGCACGATTGCGCTCCACCTTGACCACCGGTTCGCCAGCAAGCTCGGCACGAAGCATGTCCCCATAATCGGCGACGATGACCTCGATCTCGAAGTCGGTCCAGGAGGCGCCTGAGCGCTCGGGCATCCGTCGGATCTCTTTCAGATCCCGGCCGATGGCTGGCCGGGAGCTTCGGTGCGGACCGGGTAACCTCGGGACAGGCCCTTTGCGGCCCGGCCCGGGATGCCGCAGGGCTGGACTTCAGGTGTGCCGTAGAAGAGGTCGAGGTCGTGGGCGCCGTGTCGAATGCTATGCCGCAGCACGTCGATGGCTCCGCGCTTCGTAACCTCGCCCTGCAGCCGAGCGAGAAACTTGGGCTGGGTGGGGCCGTTGTCGTCCAGCGCCAGGGCTACGGCGGCTTCAGGTTGAGTTCTGCGAAGGAAGGCGGTGAGTCGAGCGAGATCAATGCAGAGTTCGCAGTCGTAATCGCGGTAACTGCCGCAACTCCAGCCGACGCCGCCGAAACCGGTCGCTGGTTCCCGGATTTCGCCTGCCGCCAGCAGGGCGCAGGTCTTGCCCGCCAGCGCCGTGCAGATCAGGCTCCCGAGACCATATTCGGATGTATCGGTGGTCACGACTTCGCGCTCGATTTTCAGATCGGGATTTCCAGGATCTGGCCTGGCCGCGCTTCCCCGATAGCCGCGCGGATCTCTCTCGTTCGGTGCTGCACCCGCGGCCATGCTGTGGCCATCAACACGACAATGCCCAAGCTCCTCCCGGTCAGGTTCTGTTGGTAGCGTAAGTTCTGGTCCGTGGTGACGATGACCTCATAGCCTTCCTCTTCGGCTCTGCGGATCAGTTCGCCGTTCTTGAGCAACTCCCATCCCTTCTCCGCAGACCGGTCCACGGAATGCTCCGGGAGGTGCCGTCGAAGGGGTGCCGGTGTCCCGTGGTCGAACAGGATCTTCACGCTTGGGCGGCCGTCTTGAGGGATTCGGTTTCGTGCTTGAGGACTGCGGTCACCTGCCACTCCTTGACCTCGGGATACCACTCGAGAAACTCCTTTACGGTGGCTCCACTCTCGAGGTTCTCGAACAGGGCGTACACCGGCACCCGGGTTCCCGTAAAGGCCCAGTCGCCGCTGATCTTCTGGGGATCGCGCTCCACCGCTGGGCAGTTCGACCAGTTGGTCATGGGTTTGCCTCCTTTCCGTCTCCATCCGCGGCCGGGTTCGAACCCGGCAGCTCGGCTGCTGCCTTGCGAACGTCGAGCTTGCCAGTGACAACGTCAGCAATCAGGCGGATGCAGTACTTGCGGAGGAGTTCGATCTCACGGTTTGCGCGGTCGATGATGCTGCTCGCGTTAGCCATAGCGTCATCCATGAACCGAACGATGGCAGTTTGTTCGGGAAGGGGTGGGCAGACTACGGCAAGGCTGCCTGTGAACGCCCATTCGGCTCGAGGAATTCTGGCACCGCAAGTGGAGCTATTGATCGTTTCGATCACCGATTTTGACCGCAAGAAGTACTTCGCATAACTGCCGTCGAACCTTTCATGCCGTGAACGAAGAACAAGAAATTCGCCGACGCGACGCCCTGCAATTTTGGGGCACGTGACCTTTGCAAGACAGGGGCGCAGCTTGCCAAATAAGATGTCACCCGCCTGAAAGCTCTTGGAGCTTGACCTAAAAGTCCAGTCTATGCACAATAGACTGGCATTATATCCCGTATAATTCCGAAGTGAACACAACATATGGTATTTTGAGTCAACCTTTTAGACCGGCTTTCAGGTGTAGTACGGGTTGGCGCCGGCGGCGTGGTCGGTGACGTCGACGACATGGGCGATCGACGGCACCAGCCGCTTGATCTCGACCTCGACGCCCTGACGCAGCGTTGCCGACGAGGCGGAGCATCCCTGGCATCCGCCTTCGAGGCGCACGAAAGCGGTATTTTCCTTGACGTCGATCAGCGAGATATGGCCGCCATGGGCAGCAACCTGCGGATTGATGTGCGCGTCCAGCAATTCGAGGATCGCCTTGCCTTCCTCGGTCTGCAGCCCCGGCCGATCCTCCAGTTCGATGGCATCCCGCACGTCCTCGACCTCGGGTACATAGTGTCCGAGCATGTTCCGGATCGGTTGCATCAGCCCGTAGGCCGCTCCGTCGAAACGCAGATAGGCGACGTTGTCGCGGAAGTCGACGAAGGAGACGTCACCGCCGCCGTCCCTAGCCGCCGGGCGGATGCGGGTTTCGACGATCTCCTTGATTTCGGCAGCCGGGCCTGTCAGTTCCCGATCCTCTTCGGTATCCGGCTGGGCCGTGGCCTGTTCCTCGATGACGGGCATGCCCGACATGAAATGGTCCATGATCGCGGCGAGGATGCGCGGCCGCAATTCGTGCCATTCGGCGTCCGGAGTTCGCGTCACGCGTATCTCGTCCGTGCCGAGCGCGATCCGCGAGATCGATCCGAGCTCGAACAGCCGTTTCGCCAGCGGGACTCTCGCGGCCTCTGCCGGCGACGCCAGATCGAGGCTGCCGCTCGCGAGTACCTCGCGGCCGGGCAGGAACCTGACGGTCTCGGCACTCAGCGTGTCTTCGGTCTGTATGAACATCGTTTCTTCCCGTCTCGATCCCGTGGAACTTCCTGCAATGACAGACAAACTAGGGTCTTTGCGGAAAAATGGAAGGGGCTGCAGCCACCCCGGGGCCCGACGCCATCCCTGCGACCTGCCAACGCGCGGCCGGGATGTCGCTTCCGCCAGCGCCTCGGAGTAGATGAGGGTGCCCCCGCAAGGCGTCCTGGCGGACGTTGCGCGAAGCGGCACGGCAGGGGATCCGGTGCGCCGCCCGCCCTGTCATTTCCTCGTGCCGCCGCGCCGCCGCATGGCGAGAGTTACAGCTGCCTCCGGCCGAAACGGGGCCTTCGCGCCGCGCCCTGCCAGGCCCAAATCGCGCACGAAAAGAGAATCATGGCGCCCGCCTGATGCGCCCAGGCAATGGAGAGCGGCGCGCTGTGGACCACCGCAACCGCGCCGAGGGCGAACTGGCAGGCGGCGACGACGGCCATCGCCGACAGCCGGCGTGCGGAGCCCCTCCTGCGGGCGGCAAGCCACAGGGCGAGTATCGCGCCGAGTGTCGCCAGCGCCAGGACGCGATGCGCGAACTGGATCGTCGCGACGTTCTCGAAGAGATCCCGCCACCACGGATGCAGGGTCATCGCTTCCGGGGGCACCACATGGCCGTCCATCAGGGGAAAGCTGTTATAGACTCCGCCGCCGTCGAGCCCTGCCAGAAACGCGCCCATGATCATGGTCGCGAAGATCATGCCGGTAACCAGCATGATGGCGCCGACCGATCCACCGTACCGCCGGCGCCCGGCGCGGAGCATGTCGAGGCCGCCATAGAGCAGGAAGCCGTAGATCAGGACGGCCAGGCCGAGATGGGCGGCAAGCCGGTACTGGCTGACCGAAGGCTCATCCACGAGCCCCGACTTCACCATGTACCAGCCGAGAAAGCCCTGCAATCCGCCGAGGACGAAGGGAACCGCGAGCCGGAATACCATGCGTCCGGGCAGCCGGTATCGCATGGCGAACCAGATAAAGGGCAGGAGATAGGCGACGCCGATGATGCGGCCGAAGAGGCGGTGGAGATATTCGAGCCAGAAGATGCCCCGGAAGTCCTCGAGCGTCATCCAGGAATTGACAAGCCGGAATTCCGGCGTCTGCCGATAGGCCTCGTAGACGGACAGCCATTGTTCATGGCCGAGAGGGGGCAGCCAGCCCGTGAGCGGCCGCCAGTCGACCATCGAAAGGCCGGAGCCGGTCAGCCGGGTGAGGCCGCCGAGGAGAACCATCAGGAAGACAAGCGCCGCGCAGGCAAGCAGCCAGGTTCCGATCGCGCGCGCAGGAAAAGGTGATGTTGCCGTCATCCCGTATTTCCGAGAACAGCCCCGGCCCGGGTGGGGAATCCTGCGATCATCCCGATTTCCGGAACATTCGCGGCTTCATGGCTGTCCCGGCTGACGATTCCGACCACTCGTTCTCCGGGACTCCACCTGTCGCGGTGCCCGGAGACGGCCCTGAGCTGAGCCTCTTTTCGGGCCGGCAGGACGAAGCGCGAAGGCGCTTGCCGCTCGTATTCCCGACAGGGCCGGTTCACGCCATCGCCGGCTCACGGGCAAACTGGCGGTAGTTGGTCAGCGGCGGCGGCCGGCTGTCGGTCCATGCCTTGAGATCGTCATGCGCGCGGTCGCGGGCCGTCTGGCGCGCGTCCTCGCCGGTGACTTCGCAGGTGATCTCCAGCCGCATGCCGTTCGGGTCGAAGAAATAGATGGAGTGGACGAATCCGTGGTCGGTTATGCCCACGACCTCGATTCCGGCATCTTCGAGCCGCGCTTTCCAGGTCTCGACTTCGGCCACGGTGTTCACCGTCATCGCGAAGTGGTTTACCCACGACGGAGTTTCCGGATCGGGTGTGCACGCGGTCTCGTCGCCAAGATCGAAGAAGGCTATGTAGCTCCCGTCCGCGAACTCGAAGAACAGGTGCACATAGGGATCCGAGACGCCAGTGCTTGGCACCGTGTCCGCCTTGATCACATGCGCGAGCGGCAGTCCGAGCAGGTCTTCGTAGAAGCTTCGCGTCTCCTCGGCGTTCCGGCAGCGGTAGGCGAAGTGGTGCAGTCCGCTTATCCGGTTCAACTGGGTCATCGTCAGGGCCTCCGAATGATTTCAGGGCGAAAACGGAAAGACCGGCCGAGAGGGCTATAGCGTCCTGGCAGCCACGCGTCGGCGGATTTCCGCGAGGGTCGAGGCGACGCCGCTGAAATAGCTCTGCGACATGCGCTCGGCATAGGCCGCTTCCTCGTCGCTTCCGTGCGCGATGCCGTCGACCTCGAGCGAGAAGCTGAAACGCAACTCGAGTTCACCGTCGTCACGTTCGATGATTTCGTTCGTGACGGTGCCCATTGCGGAACTCCGCGTACGCTCGAAGACGATCCGGTTTTCCGGCTCCATCGTAACACGTTCCTGCATGTCTTCGCCACGCAGGGTGAAGTCGCGGAGCAGCCAGTTCTCGCCGCGCTCGACAATTGTGCAGGCGCTCATCGAGTCGAGAAACGGAACCGGGTTTTCCGCCTTCAGCAACAGCCCCTGCCAGATGTCGTGGCGGGAGAGCGGCGGGCCGTCGCCCCGCAGTTCTGGATCGTTCACCGATACGGAATGGCTCAGCGTGAACATGTGCGCGTTTTCCCCATCTGCCATCTCATCACGGAACACCGGTGGGCGTCAACGCGATGACATGTCCGACATGCTGATCTCCTTTGGGAACAGGTGAGAAACATCTCTCCAGGCGACCGTGCGATCCCGGCTTCGACCCGGGTGAGCATCCGTTGATACGAAATCCGCGTTTCGGTCGCTCCCGGCACGAGGAATATCACTGCCACGCTGCCCGATGATCTCGCGACGCGGCCGGGGGTCCGGGTCGCCGGGAACGGCCACAACAAATCCAGATGGCTTGGGGACCTCCCTGAAGGAACGCGGCGCCGGGAGGAAGAGTATGGCCTCGCCATGGAGGCCAACTGTCCAGAAAGTCATGCAGGTCGAACTCGATCGACGGGTGCGAGCCAGCACAACGGATTGCGTGACCGTTCGGGTCTTCGTTGACGCCAGTGTCCTCCTCTGCCGGCATGTTGTCCGATTGTCGGTGAGTGGGCCTCCGCTTTTCGTCTGTTGGTTTTGTCGTTGGTATCCTTGACAACATTTGAGCGTTGGCTTAGATGACAACGCATGGACGCAGAACTCCTGCTCGACGACAGGCATGTCCTGAGCGATCGTGCGTTTGCTCAAGTCAAGGCTTGGCGCGTTCCGGCACCGGTGCGCGGCAGTCACCACAGGCTGAGATATTCCTTCGCCTTCGTCGTTGACGGTGAATGCGTCCTGCGGTTCGACAACGAGCCCGGAAAAGGCGACCACATGCACATGGACGGAATCGAAACGCCGCTGGAGTTTGACGATCTGAACGGACTCCAGGCCGATTTCTGGAAGGAGGTGGACGAATGGATGGGACGGAACGGATTGTGACCCTGACCGTGGCGCCGAGGAGCGAGCTTGCTGCACGGATGGACGCGGTGCTGACGGGCCGGAAGATGGCGCCCCAAATTGCATTCGCATCTGTCGATCTGCTCCACAGGATATGCGCGCCGAAGCGCCTGGCGATCCTGCGGGCGATGGCGGGTGCGGGCCCGCTGCCCGTGCGCGAGGTCGCGCGAAGGGTGGGCCGGGATGTGAAGGCCGTGCATCGCGACATGACCGCGTTGGTCAGGGCCGGCCTCCTTGACCGCGACGAAGGTGGCCGCATGAGCTTTCCCTATGACGGTGTCCGCATGGAAGTGGATCTCATGCACGCCGCCTGACGGAGCCGCGCGGTTTGGACCGCATTGTCGGCAAGGCACGGTGGGCTGGTCTTGCGAAGCGCGTCAGGAGCCGTGCGAATGCCGCTTGGCGCCAGTTGCTACAGTCGTTCGAGACAGGCGGGAAATGTGTGTCGGCCGGAGGCCGGATCACGAAGTTTCATCACGCGTCGATACGGTACCGGCCGCCGAAACGCGAGGTATCGCTGCCGTAGCGATGACCGCCGTGCAGCTCAGCTGTGGACGATACACGGAATCGCGAAACCGCCTTCCGCTCAGTCGCGGGACCGGCCCGCCATCATGCGAACGGCGCGGTACTGGATCACCGTTTCGCCCTTCTGGTTCACGATCCGGTTGTCTGTGGTGACGATGCCGCGGTTGCCCTTGCTCGTCGGACGGATGGTGGTGACCTCGACCTCCGCGTGGACGGTGTCGCCCGCGAATACAGGCGCGAGGACCTTCTTCTCGACTTCGAGAAGCGCGAGCCCGGTCTCCTGCATGACGGACTGGCACAGGAGGCCCTCGATCATGGTGTAGGTGCAGGCTGCGGGGACCACTCGGCCGCCCATCAGTCCGCCACCCTGCTCGCCGAAGGTCAGATCGGTGAACAGTGTCTCGACCATGCCGGTCACGCCGATGAAGTTGACGATGTCCGCCTCGGTGATCGTGCGGTTGAGTGTCCTGAATTGCTGGCCGACCTCCAGCTCGTCCCAGTGGAGACCGATGCCCATCGTCTTCATGACCCGTTCCTTTCCTCTGACGGCCGACCGGTCCCTCCGGATCCGGCCAGCGCCGCGATTTCGTCATCGTCGAGACCGGCCTCGCGCAGGATCTCGGCACCGTGCTCGCCGAGACCGGGCTGCAGCCGCGCAATTTCACCGGGGGTGCGGCTGAAACGCACCGGCGCATCCACCATCGTGATCGCGCCCTCGCGTGGATGCACCGCATCGTTGAACAGGCCCACGGCCTGGAGATGCGGGTCGTCCGTGAGATCCTCGAGCGGCGCCACGCGCCCGCAGGGTATTTCGAGGCGCGCGAAAACCTCGAGCCAGTCGTCGGTGGGCCGTTCGGCAACGAACGAGGCCGCGAGCCCGTAGACTTCGTCAATGTTGTCGGCACGGCTTCCGAGCGTGTCGAAGCGCGGATCGGCCGCGTATTCCGGATGGCCGACTTCGGCCCAGAAGCGCTGCCACTGGGCATCGGTGTAGATGAGGGTGCAGATATGGCCGTCAAGCGTCCTGTAGGGACGGCGCGACTGCGCCAGCACGCGCGTGTAGCCGAGCGGCCCCTCGGGCGGATCGAACACGTGCCCGTAGAGGTGATCCGCCATGTTGAAAGCGACCATGGTCTCGAACATCGGCACCTCGACGAATTGGCCGAGGCCCGATCTCTCGCGCTCGAAGAGCGCGGCGGCGATGGCATAGGCGGTGACG
This sequence comes from Alphaproteobacteria bacterium, assembly GCA_022822405.1. Lineage (GTDB taxonomy): Bacteria > Pseudomonadota > Alphaproteobacteria > MPNO01 > UBA830 > JAJEBT01. Next base: position 48,015 of record JAJEBT010000113.1, on the reverse strand, counting down.
AGCCCGCAGGTCTTGTCCGCCATGATCGTCGGCATGTAGCGGGGCTCGCCGACCAGCCGCGCCATCAGGTCGACGCTGCCGCTCATGCCCTGGATGACATCGTCGTAGGCCGGCGTTCCGCCGTACGGCCCGTCCACGCGGAACCCATGGATCCCGGCATAGACCAGGCGCGGATTGCGGGCGGAGACTTCCTCGTAGCCGAAACCAAGCCGGGCGACGGCCTGCGGCCGGATGGAATGGACGAACACGTCGGCGCCGTCGATGAGGCGCCACAGCGCGTCGCGGGCGGCCTCCTGCTTCAGGTCGAGCACGATCGAGCGCTTGTTGCGGTTGAGGCCCATGAACAGCGCCGCCATGTCCGGAGATCTCCGCGGCCCGGTATGGCGCGTCGTGTCGCCGGCCGGGTTCTCGACCTTGATCACGTCCGCCCCGAGATCGCCGAGGATCTGGGTCGCCAGCGGTCCCAGGACCACCGAGGTAAGGTCGAGGACGCGGACTCCGTCGAGCGGCCCGCTCATGAAGAGAGCGTCTCCCGCATCGCGGCGAGCGTTTCCATCTGTTCGCGGTCCCGGGTGCCCGTGAAGCGGACGCAAAGGTGAGACGCTCCGGCGTCGGCAAACTGCCGCAGCCAGGCCGTGACTTCGGACAGGTCGCCCGCGAAGCAATACTGCTGTTCGCGAATGCGCGCGGCCGGAAGGAGGTAGTAGGCCTCGAGATAGGCGTCGAGTTCGGCTTCGGCCTCGGCCCGCGCGCTGTTGACGGCGACGGTCACGTAGGCGGCGCCGGTGACCTCTGCCGGATCTCGTCCCGCTGCGGCCGCCGCTTCCTGCACCTGCGTCCATCCCCGGCCCCAGCTCTCGCCGTTGCCCGGCCCCGACGGAAACCAGCCGTCGAAGTTCCGTCCGCACCGCGCGAGCGCGGCGGGCACGCCGCCGCCGGACCAGATCCGCGGACCTCCGGGCGTGAACGGTGTCGGCGCCAGTTCGCCGCCGTTGACCGTCCAGCGCCCCGACCAGTCAGTCTTGCCGTTTTCGGCCCAGAGGGCCCGGCACAGGCGGACGCCCTCCATCATCGTGCCGATGCGCTTTTCGAACGGAACTCCAGCCGCAGTGAACTCGGCACGGATCGCCGGAGTGTCGCGCGCGATGCCGATGCCGAGCACGAAGCGGCCCTCGCTGATGTGGTCGACGGTCGCGAGCTGGTGCGCCAGCAGGACCGGGTTACGCAGCATCGGCAGGAGCACCGCGGTGCCGAGGCGGACGGCGCGGGTGCGGCTGGCGATCGCGGAAATCAGCGTCAGTGGCTCGTGGCGCGGCTTTGCGAGCAGCGAGTCTCCGACCCAGACGGAGTCGAGCCCGACAGCTTCGGCATGGACTCCGAGTTCAATGATCTCGCGGGTTTCGTGCACCCCCGCCATCACCCGTTCCCTTGTCGGCAGCAGATAACCGAGGCTGATCGTCATCGGCAGAGTCTCCCTGTCTCCGGGCACGCCGTGTCGCGCGCGCCCCGCTTCATAGCCGAGCGGCGCGCCGCCGTCATCCGTGGCTCTGGATGCGCCCTGCCGGACGGGGTGGCGGCGTTCCTGTCCGGCCGGGGTCCCTGCATGGACGCAGCTCCGCCCGTCTGGGATAGTTCGGGTCTTTGAGGCTCGGAGACGGGGCCGCGCGCGGTGGAGGGAGAGTGGTGGAATTCGGCTACTTCACGCCGAGCGACAACCACTATAGGACCAATACCCGCACGGCGAACCAGTAGTCCGCGACATCGCCGAGGAGGCGGTCTTTGCCGAGGCGCTCGGCATGCATTCCGCGTGGATCGGCGAGCGTCATTTCTCGACGCTCGGCGTCCTGTCTTGCCCTGATGTCGTGCTCGCCCAGGTCGCGGCGCGCACCGAGCGCATCCGCCTCGCGCAGACGGTCAACGCACTGTCCCTGCATCATCCGATCCGCGTCGCCGAACAGTGGGCGATGCTCGACCTGCTCAGTGGCGGCAGGGTCGATCTCGCGACCGGATGGGCGGCTGTTTAGGCGATTCTCGCCGCCTGCAGTGGCGATCATGCGGGCTGTCGTGCCTTCAAGTGAACTGGCGGGCACGAATTCTGGTTACATTGCTCGCTGTGGTCCCATGCGACCTTTATGCCTCGGGCCATTGACGGGCCGTGTGCAGCACTCGAAGTATCGTGACGATGCGGTCATCCTCGGCGTAAACGACGAGGTAATTCGAACGCACAACCATCTCGCGGGTACCCGCTATGCGACCAACTCTGTAAAGCCGTGGGTTCTCGCGCAAGCCCGCTACTTTGGTTTGGATATCTTGTTTAAGGACCTGAGCGGCGCGGGGGTTGTCATCCGAGATATAGTCGATGATCGCCGTCAAATCGGCGGTCGCCGCGGCACTCCATTCAAGATCGCGCACGGCGCTTTCTGTCTATCAGCGCCTGTATATCGGACATGGCCTGCTCGTGCGGGATGGTTGGACGCGGATCGTCCAGCGCTTCCCGTACCTTGGCTCGGAACCAGGCATCATGAGCTTCGGGATCGGCGGTCAGCCCCGCCGGCAACCCGCCTTCCGCAGCGACGCGAGCTAGGAGGATGCGTACTGCGTCCGAAAGGGTCAGCCCGACACCGGCGAGGGTGTCGGCGGCCTTGGTCTTGAGTTCGTTGTCCACGCGGACATGGAGCATCGAGGTCTGAGCCGGCATCGGTTTTCTCCTTGGCAGTTTGAGTATGCATCTCAATTGAGATACGTCAAGCGATGCAGAGGAGCTTTGCTGCGCGATATCGGACTCGGTTCCGTACAGCCCTGTCGGGATGCGGCGAGAGCTGCTGTTCGGAAGCGCGCATGTGGTCCCAGCCCAGAAGCGGTGCGTCGCGCGATCCGGTAGCTCGGGACTATTCGAGGGCACCGTGGCGTGTTGGTTCCGACCCGGCGGACTATGGCCATTCGCGCGACGGTAAACTATGATGCCGCCGGAACGAGAACGGAGAGAGTCATGCAGTGCTTCCTGTTTCACCTCATGCCTTATGCGGACCTCGATCTTGAGTACGACAAGCACTACAAGGCTTCCTGGGTCGTCTATCCGAACTCGAACTTCGACCCGAAGGTGGGCAACTATCTCTACAACACCTATCTCGACGAGCTTGAGCTCGGCGAGGAACTCGGGTTCGACGGGCTCTGCGTCAATGAACACCATCAGAACGCCTACGGGCTGATGCCGTCTCCGGTGGTCCCGGCGTCAGCCCTGGCGCGGCGCACGTCGCGCGCCAAGATCGCCATTCTGGGCAATGCCTTCGGCATCCGCGAGCACCCGCTGACGCTGGCCGAAGAGCACGCGATGATCGATTGCATCACCGGCGGCCGCCTGATCAGCGGCATGGTCCGCGGCATCGGCGCCGAATACTATTCCCTCGCGGCCAATCCCGCCTTCAGCCACGACCGCTTCCATGAGGCGCACGATCTCGTGGTCCGCGCCTGGACCGAGGAAGGCCCCTTCGCCTTCGAGGGCAAGCACTATCATTTCGAGTACGTGAACGTGTGGCCGCGGCCGTTCCAGCAGCCCCATCCGCCGATCTGGTGCCCGTCGCAGGGCTCTCTCGAAACGATCGAGTTCGCCGCGCACCCCGAGCGCAAATACACCTACCTGCAGACCTACAGCCCGTTCGACGCGGTGCGGAAGTTCCTCCATCTGTATCGCGACGTGGCGCGCGACACCTACGGCTACGAGGCCGTGGATTCGCAGGTCGGGTGGGCCGCGCCAATCTATGTCGGCGAGACCGACGAGCAGGCGATCGAGGAAGCGCGGCCACACATGGAGGCCTTCTTCAACAAGTTCCTGCGCATGACGCCGGAAATGCTCCTGCCGCCCGGCTACCTGACGCTTCGCTCCTACAAGAACGTCATGAAGCACAAGAGCGGCCTGTCGAAGGTGCGGTCGCTCGAGGAGTTGATGGAGACCGGCATCGTGGTCGTCGGTTCTCCCGACACCGTGCGCCGGCGCCTCGAGTACTGCCATGCCGAAGCCGGCATCGGCACCTTCCTCGGCATGTTCCAGGTCGCCAGCATGAAGCATGACATGACGGTCGCCAGCATGCGCCGCTTCGCCCGCGACGTGATGCCCGCGCTGCGCGAATTCGGCACCGCCGAGCGCGTCGCGGCGGAATAGCCGGCTTCCCGGGCCGGGCGGGGCGACTCCCGGAACCTGCGGCTGCCGCCCAGGAAGGCGCGAGGAGGTGCGTAGCGGATGAAGGTCTACCTGTTCCACCTGATGCCCTACGGGTATCTCGACCCGGAGTACGACCGGGAATACCCGTCCTGCTGGGTGATCTATCCGAATTCGAAATTCGATCCTCGGAAGGGCCACGAGCTCTACAACCGCTATCTCGACGAGATCGAGTATGCGGAGGAGTTGGGATTCGACGGCGTCTGCGTGAACGAACACCACCAGAACGCCTACGGCCTCATGCCCTCGCCCGTGGTCATGGCCGCGGCGCTCGCACGCCGCACCGAACGCGTCCGGATTGCCATACTCGGCAACGCCTTCGGCATCCGCGACCATCCCCAGACGCTGGCCGAAGAGCACGCGATGATCGACTGCATCACCGGTGGCCGCCTGATCAGCGGCATGGTGCGCGGGCTCGGCTGCGAATACTATTCCCTCGGCTCCAATCCCGCCCTCAGCCACGAGCGCTTCCACGAGGCGCACGACCTCGTCATCCGCGCCTGGACCGAGGAGGGACCGTTCGCGTTCGAGGGCAAGCATTATCATTTCGAGTACGTGAACACCTGGCCGCGGCCATACCAGCAGCCGCATCCGCCGATCTGGGTGCCGAGCCAGGGTTCGCGCGAGACCATAGAGTGGGCCGCCCACCCGGACCGCAAATACACCTATCTCCAGACCTACTCGCCGTTCCAGAACGTGGTCAGATTCCACGATGCCTACCGGCAGATCGCCCATGACAATGGCTATGCGGCAACTTCCGGCCAGCTCGGATGGGCAGCACCCGTCTATGTTGCGGAAACCCGCGAGGCGGCGATCAACGAGGCTCGGCCCCATGTCGAGATGTTCTTCAACAAGCTCCTGCGCTACACCCCCGAAATGCTGCTGCCCCCGGGCTACATGTCGGTCGCTTCGTACAAGCGCATCCTGAAGACCAAGTCGAGCCTCGTCTCGACCCATTCCATCGAATCGCTGATGGAGCGCGACGTGATCATCGTCGGCGATCCGGATTCGGTCGGGCAGAAACTTGCAGAATGCCATGCACGGGTCGGCCTCGGCTATTTCCTCGGCATGTTCCAGATCGCTTCGCTGCCGCGCGAACTGACGGTGCGGTCCATGGAGCTGTTTGCCCGCGAGGTCATGCCGGGGGCGATGGCGCTTCACGGCGAAGGGCAATGGGAACCCGGATACGCCGAGGTCGCCACCCAGGCGGCGGAATAGCGGAACCCGGACATGTCGGCAACGGGCAACCGTCCGGCCCCGTCATGACGGACAACCATTCCTGGCCGGCCCTGTCACCGCTCGCGACGGGGCTGGCTGCCAGATGCCCGCGCTGCGGAAAGGGCCGGCTCCTTGAAAAGGTTCTCGATGTCCGGGCGCGCTGCGACGTCTGCGGACTCGATCTGTCCAATCACGATTCCGGCGACGGGCCGGCCGTCTTCGTGATCCTGTTCTTGGGCGCCGTCGTCGTTGGCCTGGCGATCGCGCTTGAGGTCGCCTTCGCGCCGCCGATGTGGATCCACGCGGCGGTATGGATTCCCCTGATCTCGGGGCTTTCGATCGTGCTGCTGCGCCTGTTCAAGGGGGTCCTGATCGCCCTCCATTACAGGAACCTGCGCCACGAGTACGGCGATGGCTGCTGAGGCGCCGGTGCGCCGCTTCCGCCTCGATCTCCGCCTGACCCTGTGCGCGGTGCCGGCGCTTGCCTTGCTGATCGGCCTCGGTGTCTGGCAGCTGCAGCGCCTCGAGTGGAAGGAGGGCCTGATCGCTGAGCGCGCGGCGCAGGCCGCGGCACCGGCGCTTGCCATCGAAGACATCCGGGAAGCGGACTGGAAGGGGCTTGAGCATCGGCGGGTGCGGCTCTCCGGCCGCTATCTTCACGACCGGGAAATGCTGGTCGTCAACCGACTGCGCCGCGGACGGGCGGGCTACGGGCTCGTGACGCCGATGCTGCTCGGCGACGGCACTTCGGTCCTCGTGGACCGCGGCTGGGTCCCGCTCGAGTGGGCTGGCCGCCGGCCTGCCGTCCGTCCGGTGGACGGCAGTGACGGGCTGGTCGGCGTGCTGCGCGCCGGCGGCCGCCTGAATTCGTGGCTGCCGGACAACGACCCCGCCGGCGGCCAGTGGTTCTTCGTCGACGTGCCCCAGATGTCCGCCCATGCCGGCCTGGAACGTGCGCGGCCGTATCATGTGCGTCTGCTGCCGGCGTCGGGCCGGACGGGGTTTCCGGAGCCGCAGGACGCGCGCGGGACGATATCCAACCGGCATCTCGAATACGCCCTGACCTGGTTTGCGCTGGCGGCGGTGCTCGTCGTCATTTTCGTGCTTTATCACCTGCGCCGGAGATAGGAGGGGCCATGGACCCCTATCGCGAACTCGAGGCCCGCTACCGGCAGATCGGCGCGCTCCGCGAGGCGGCCGGCATGCTCCACTGGGACATGGCCGTCATGATGCCCCCGGGCGGCGCGGACGGCCGCGCCGAGCAGCTTGCGGCGCTGAAACAGGTCACCCACCGGATGGAGAGCGATCCGGCGCTCGGTGAACTTCTCGACCGGGCGGACGGCACCGGCGGTGCGGATCCGTGGCAGCGCGCCAATCTCGGCGAGATGCGGCGGCGCTGGATTCACGCCGTCGCCGTCGATTCCGATCTCGTCGAGGCCGCCACCCGGGCACGCCTCGCCTGCGAGATGGCATGGCGCCACGCGCGTCCGGCGAGCGATTTCGCGGCGGTCCGGCCGCGCCTGGAAGAGGTGCTGGATCTCACCCGGAAGCAGGCGGAGGCCAGGGCGCTGGCGCTCGGATGTTCGCCCTACGAGGCCCTGCTCGACGCCTACGAGCCGGGGGCGCGGACGGACATGATCGACCGCCTGTTTGCCGATCTCGCCGCGTTCCTGCCCGGTTTCCTGGATCGCGCGCTGTCGGTGCAGGAGGATCGCAGGCCGCTGCCGCTGCCATGCGCGGCATTTGCTGTCGAACGGCAGCAGGTGCTGGCGCGGCGGCTCATGGAGGCCCTCGGATTCGATTTCGACCGCGGTCGTCTCGACGTCAGCCTTCATCCGTTCTGCGGCGGCGCCTCCGGCGACGTGCGCGTCACTACCCGCTATGCCGACGACGATTTCTCGCAGTCCATCATGGGGGTTGTCCACGAGACCGGCCACGCGCTCTACGAGATGGGCCTGCCGCGGGACTGGCGCTACCAGCCGGTGGGCGAGGCGCGCGGGATGACGCTGCATGAAAGCCAGTCGCTGCTGGTCGAGATGCAGGTCGGCCGCAGCCGGGAGTTCTTCGAGTTCGCGGCGCCGCTGATCGCCGCCGCCTTCGACGGCGACGGCCCGGCCTGGGAGGCGGGCAATCTCCATCTCCTGCATACCCGCGTCGCCCCGGGCCTGATCCGCGTCGATGCCGACGAGGTGACGTATCCGGCCCATGTCATCCTCCGCTACCGGATCGAGCGCGCCCTGATCGAGGGCGGCATGTCGGTGGCCGATATTCCCGGAGCGTGGAGCGACGGGCTGTTCGAACTTCTCGGTGTCCGGCCCCCCGACGACCGGCTCGGCTGCCTCCAGGACATCCACTGGTACGACGGAGCGTGGGGATATTTTCCGACATACACCCTCGGCGCGCTTGCCGCCGCCCAGCTCTTCGCCGCGGCCAAGGCGCAAGTCCCGGATCTCATGGCCGCGATATCGAAGGGGGAATTCGCGGGGCTGCTGGCGTGGCTCCGCGAGCATGTGCACGGGCGCGCGTCGTCCGCGACGACGGACGAGCTGGTGGCCGCCGCGACCGGGGCGCCGCTGGGGACCGCGGCGTTCAAGGCCCACCTCGAGGCGCGGTACGGCTGACGCGCCGGGTTGTGAGGCCGTTGCCGCTCGGATAGAAGAATGACGCCCGCTCGTCGCAACAGGAGGTCATCATGGAGAATCGCGCCTTTTATCCCGAAATCATGCAACCGCCCCTCGGTCTCTACGCGCACGGCGTCGAGGTCCCGGAGAACGCCAAGCTGACATTCGTTGCCGGCCAGGTCGGCATCGATTTCGAAGGCAACCTGCCCGACGACTTCGAGGGCCAGGCACGCAATGCATGGGCGAACTGTATCGCCGTGCTCGAGCACAACCGCCTCAGGATCAGCGACGTCGTCAAGATCACCCACTTCCTCACCGACCCCGCCAACATCCCTGCCTATTCCGCGCTGCGCGCCGAATATCTCGGCGAGAATCGTCCGACATCGACACTCCTCGTGGTTGCGGGCCTGGCCGATCCGAAGTTCCTCGTCGAGGTCGAGATGATCGCCGCGACGACGCGACGCTAGCGGCTGCTTTCGGGGGCGCGGTCCCGGGGGCCGCGCCGCCGCAGATCGCCAGACAGCCCGATGTCCGCCACCTGCCCTCCCGAGTTCGCCGCGATCGCGCATGCGCTGGCCGATGCGAGCGGCCGCGTCATCCGCCGGTATTTCCGGGCGCCGATAGGGGTGGACGACAAGGAGGACGCGTCGCCCGTGACGGTCGCCGACAGGGAAGCGGAACAGGCCATCCGCGAGCTTCTCGCGCGGAAGCGTCCCGGGGACGGCATCGTCGGGGAGGAGTTCGGCGGCGAGCGCACCGACGCCGAGTTCGTCTGGGTCATAGATCCCATCGATGGCACCAAATCGTTTCTCGCCGGACGTCCGATCTTCGGAACGCTGGTCGCCGCCATGCGGGGAGGCGTTCCGGTTCTCGGCATGATCGACCAGCCGGTTTCCGGCGAACGGTGGATCGCATGCCGCGGCGGCGGCACCGCGTTCAACGGCGAGCCGGTGGCGGTCCGCAGTTGTCCGAGGCTTGCCGAAGCCGTGGTCGCCACGACATCGCCGCGCCTGTTCACGCCCGGCGGGGTGTTGCGCTTCGAGCATGTCGAGAACGCGGCCAGGCACGCCGTGTTCGGCGGCGACTGCTACAATTACGGCCTTCTCGCGATGGGACGGATCGATGTCGTCATCGAGTCCGGCCTGAAACTCCATGATTTCTGCGCGCTCGCGCCGATCGTCGAGGAGGCGGGCGGGACAATCACCGACTGGTCCGGCAGGCCGCTCGACGCGGACTCCTCCGGCGACATCGCCGCCGCCGGCGACGCCCGCCTGCACCGGGAGGTCCTGGCGGCGCTCGCGGGCTGAGGGCCGGGCCGCGGAAGGGAGACGGAAGCATGGAGGTCAACATTCCCGAGATCGTGGCCGAGGTCACGGAAGCCTTCATGGCCTACGAGAAGGCGCTCCTTGCGGACGATGTCGACGGGATCGACGAACTCTTCTGGAACGATTCCCGGACCCTGCGCTACGGCCCCAACGGCACGCTCGTCGGCCATGCGGCGTTGTCCGCCTTCCGCCGCGGCCGCGGCATCGGCCCGTGGACGCGCACGTTGAGAAACACGAGCATTGTAACCTTCGGCCGCGACTTCGCCGTCGCCAACACCGAATCGACACGACCCGGCACTGCCGCTGTCAGCCGCCAGAGCCAGAGCTGGGTCCGCACCCCGGACGGATGGCGAATCGTGGCGGCCCATGTCTCGGACCAGCCCTGAGATCCATATCCGGCGCGCTGCGGCGGGGGTGCGTCCGGGCGGCGGCGGCCCCGGGCGGCAGCCCGGTTATGAAGACGGCCGCCGCGCCGGTATATTCGCTGCCGTCGGGCCAACCTTTCGCAGCAGGGAGAGACAGGCATGAAGCTGTCCGCTACGGCCGCCGCGATCCTTGTCGCACTATCGGCGCTCGCGCCGTCTGGAGTGCCGGCGGCAGACGGCGGCGCCATGGTCACTCACGGCCTCACGCTGGTCGGCAAGCTCAAATATCCGTCGGATTTCAGGCATCTCGACTACGTCAACCCGGACGCGCCCAGGGGCGGCGTGTTGCGTCAGCACGCCATCGGAACCTTCGATTCCTTCAACCCGTTCAGCGTCAGGGGCACGCCGGCAGCTGGGCTCGGCTTCGTCTACGAGACCCTTCTCACATCAGCACCCGACGAGGTTTCAGCGGAATACGGCGCGATTGCCGAGAGCGTCGAGGTGCCCGGCGATCTGTCCTGGGTCGTCTACACCCTGCGGCCGGAGGCCCGCTTCCATGACGGCACGCCGATAACCGTGGATGACGTGATCTGGTCGCTGAACGCGCTCAAGGAGAAGGGCAGGCCGCATTTCCGGTTCTATTACAAGAACATTGCACGGGCGGTGAAGGTCGGCGAGCGCAAGGTGAAGTTCGAGTTGAGCGGTCCGCCCAATCGCGAGCTCCCGCAGATTACTGGCCAGCTGCCGGTGCTGTCCCGGAAATGGTGGGCCGAACGTCCCCTCGACCGGACCACGCTGGATCCTCTGCTCGGCAGCGGACCCTACAGGATCGCGGCCTTCGAGACCGGCCGCTTCGTCGAGCTCGAACGGGTGCCGGACTGGTGGGGCGCAGCCCTTCCGATCAATCGCGGCCGTTACAATTTCGACCGCATCCGCATCGACTATTACCGCGACCAGACCGTGGCGCAGGAAGCGTTCAAGGCCGACAGGTATGACTACCGCATCGAGAACAACTCGCTGATCTGGGCGACGGCCTACGATTTTCCGGCGCGCCGCGACGGCAGGGTGAAGCTCGAACAGGTGCCGCACCGCAGGCCGACGGGCATGCAGGCGTTCGTCTTCAACCTGCGCCGCCCGCAGTTCACCGATCCTGTCCTGCGCGAGGCGATGGCCTTTGCATTCGATTTCGAGTGGTCGAACAGGAACCTCTTCTACGGGCAGTATGCCCGGACCAAGAGCTTCTTCTCGAATTCGGAACTGGCGGCGCGGATGCCGCCGTCGCCGGAGGAGCTTGCGCTGCTCGAGCCCTGGCGAGGTCGAATACCGGACGAGGTCTTCTCGAAGGTTTACGAACCGCCTTCCACGGATGGTTCGGGGAATGTCCGCAGGAATCTTGGCGGGGCGCTCAGGTTGCTCAAGGAGAACGGCTACCGGATCAGCGAGAACCGCCTCATCTCTCCGGTGACGTCGAAACCGGTATCGTTCGAGATTCTGCTCGTTTCGCCTGCCTTCGAGCGGATCGTCACGCCGTTTGCCCGCAACCTCAAGCGTCTCGGTATCGACGCCTCCGTGCGCACGGTCGACCAGTCGCAATACATCAACCGTCTCAACGCGTTCGACTTCGACATGATCGTCGGCGGCGCGGGCCAGTCCGAATCTCCGGGCAACGAGCAGCGCGACTACTGGAGTTCGGCCGCTGCCGGCCGCCAGGGCAGCCGGAACCATGGCGGCATCCGCAATCCCGCGGTGGACGATCTGATCGAGAAGATCATCGCGGCGCCGACTCGGGCCGGCGTGGTCACGGCGACGCGCGCCCTCGACCGGGTTCTGCTGTGGAACCACTACGTGATTCCGCAATGGCATATCCGCATGACCCGCCTCGCCTACTGGGACCGGTTCGGAATACCCGGGCATCCCGCATACGGGCCGGACATCACGAGCTGGTGGCACCAGGGCGGGAAGGCGGCCCGCAAGTGAGCGCTTCGAGCCGCCGCGGGCGCGGCCTGTGCAAGTTGACGCCGAATACCCGACCGACTATTAGCGCGGGCGGAAACTTGGGAGATTGTTGACCGATGAGCATCGTGACCGTATTCGGTGCCTCGGGCTTTATCGGCCGCTACGTCGTTGCCGAGTTTGCCCGGACAGGCGCACGGGTCCGTGCCGCCGTGCGCCGGCCGGAACGCGCCGGCTTCCTGAGGCCGCTGGGCGATGTCGGTCAGGTCACCCCCGTGCAGGCCAACATCCGCGATGACGCCTCGGTTGCGGCCGCGGTGCAGGATGCCGACACCGTCGTCAATCTGGTCGGCCTGCTCGCCGAGCGTGGCAGGCAGAGCTTCGCCGCCGTCCATGTCGAGGGCGCGCGGCGGGTTGCCGCGGCGAGCCGCGACGCTGGCGCCGCGACGCTGGTGCACGTCTCGGCGATCGGCGCCGATCCGGCTGCCGCCGCCGTCTATGCCGCGACGAAGGGACGCGCCGAGACGCTTGTCCGCGAGGCCTTCCCCGCGGCATCCGTCGTGCGTCCCAGCATCGTCTTTGGCCCCGAGGACGATTTCTTCAACAAGTTTGCGGTGATGGCGCGGCTGGCTCCGGCGTTGCCGCTGATTGGCGGCGGCCGCACCAGGTTCCAGCCGGTCTATGTCGCCGATGTCGCGCGCGCGATTGCGGCGATCGCCGGAGACCGCGTGCGCGAGGGGCAGACATGGGAGCTCGGCGGGCCCCAGATTCTCGAATTCCGGGAATTGATGGAAATGATGCTGGCGGAAATCGACCGGCGGCGGCTCCTGGTTCCGCTTCCCTTCCCGCTGGCGGCCTGCGTCGGGCTGGTGCTCGAACAGCTCCCCTTTCCTCCGCTTACCCGCGACCAGGTGCGGCTGTTGCGTTGCGACAGTGTCGTTACCGGCGAGCATCCGGGGCTCGACGATCTCGGAATCGACCCGACCGCGGTTGGCGCGATCCTGCAGACGTATCTCAGGCGCTACCGGCGCGGCGTCTGGCACCGCTGATCGCGAGCACCAATCAGAGATAGACCCAGGCGAGAACGGCACCTCCGAGCGCCAGCCGGTAGATGACGAACGGCGTGAAGCTTGAGCGGCGGATCCAGTTCATCATGAGCCGGATCGCAACGATCGCGGTACAGAAGGCGATGACTGCGGCGACGAGAGCTTCCTCGACGAGTTGAAGCGTGCCCAGGTTCCACAACTTCCAGCCGGCTGCGCCGCCGGCCGCGATTATCGCGGGAATGGCGAGCAGCATGGAGAACCGGGCAGCGTCAGCGCGGTCGAAGCCGAGAAGGCGTCCTGCCGTGATCGTCACGCCGGCGCGGCTGGAACCGGGTACGAGGGCGAGGACCTGAGCGAGGCCAATCAGCAACGCCCTGCCCCAGGTCATGTCGGAGAGTTGGCGGCTCGTGCCGGCGAAACGGTCGGCAAGATAGAGCAGTATCCCGAATATGAGCGTCGTCCAGCCCACCACCTCGGCGCTGCGAAGAAGCGAACCTGCGTAAAGGAACACCAGCCCGCCGGCAACCAGGACGGGAACGGTGGCAAGCGCGGTCTGGCCGAGAAGCCGCCGGTCGCTGCCGGATCCGCTGGCCGGGGACACCTGCAGCATGCGCCGGAGATGCGGCCACAGATACACGACCACCGCCAGCAGCGTTCCGACATGGACGGCGACGTCGATCAGCAGGCCCTGGTCGGGCCAGCCGGCCAGGGTCGGAACCAGGACGAGATGGCCGGAGGAGCTGACCGGCAGGAATTCGGTTACGCCTTGGATCGCGGCGAGAATGGCAAGCTGGAGCAGTGTCAAGTGAATCGTCCGGCATCGGCGGGGGGCTGCGGACTATAGCCGCATGACGGGTCGCCTGCCACCGCGCGGGCTAGAAGACGTTGGTTTCCAGAACCGGGGTGTTGGCTGCGATCCGTTCGAAACCGAAACGCGTCAGATCGATTGCGCGATATTCGCCGAACGAGATCAGTTCGGAGATCGCACGGCCGGCGGCGGCCGCCTGCTGAACGCCGTGGCCGCTGAAACCGTTGCAGAACAGCAGCCCGGTGATTTCCGGATGGGGGCCGAGGATGGCGTTGCGGTCGAAGACGTTGAAGTCGTAATGACCGGCCCAGAACCCCGTTACCTTCACGCTCTCGAATGCCGGCACGCGGTGCGCCAGGGCGGGCCAGATGACGTCCTCCCACGGCGCATGGTCGACCTCGAAGTCGAGCGGATCGCTGTCGGGATCCTCGTCTTCCGGCGGTGAGACGGTGCCGAGATACTGGCCGCTCTCGGGCCGGAAGGCTACGCCGCCCGGATCGATCGTCAGCGGCGCATGCTGCAGGTCGTCGCGGCAGTCGAACACGTAGACGTAGCGCTTCTTGGGCCAGACCGGCAGGAACACATCGGCGGTTTGCGCCATGGCCCCGGCGCTGGCCCCTGCGGCAAGTACGGTCACGCCCGCCGCAATCGTCCCGTGTTCCGCCATCCGGAAGCCGGTAACGGTATTGGCCGTGCGGTCCAGTTGCGTGATCTCGTCCTTGAGGAAGGTGACGCCGAGGGATCGCGCCTTGCGCCGAAACCCGGTGAGCAGCGTGTTGGGATCGAGCCAGCCCTCGTTGGCATGGCCGAAGACTGCGCCGCCGACGCCCTCCGGGTTGAGCCACGGGAAGCGTTCGGCCAGCGCATCGTCCTCGAAGAACTCGACCGCGGCGCCGAAACGGCGCTGCAGATCGAGGTTCTGCCGCAATGTCCCTGCGCCGTGCGCGCTGGCCATCATCAGATAGCCTTGTTCGCGAAAGGTCACATCGCATCGCTCGCCGTCGACGCCCAGCAGTTCGTCGGCGGCGCGGGCGAACTCTGCGCCGAACATCGACATGCGTATGTTCTCGGGCGTGGTGAACTGCTGGCGTATGCCGCCCAGGGAACGGGTTGCCGAACAGCTCTGGTAGGTCGGGTCGCGCTCGACGACGACAACCGAACCGCTGAAGTCGGGCGATGCGGCAAGGAAATAGGCTGTCGCACAGCCCATGATCCCGCCACCCGCTATCGCTACGTCGTAATGCTGCATCGTCATCCGCAAGACAGTTGCCGGGCCGCCGCCGGAGCGTTGCCGAGTATATTCACTCGGCCGTGTCCCGTGCAATCGGTCGGCGGTGCGGGCAGGGCGGAACCGGTTGCCGGCGGGGCCTGAACGGACAGCCGGGCGCGGCGCCGGATCTGCGGAATCTCCGCCTGCCGGCGCCGCGAGACGTCCGGTGCGGCGGTCGCGGCCATCGGAAATCATCAGCGTTTCGGCTTTTCTGGATTTAGTACCATTTTGTGACAAAAAATCGAGCATTAAATCAGCCTGCTAGTTCGCTTGTGGAAAAATCATCCGTTCCTGTGCAAAGAAGGATACTGATGTTGACATTTTCCGGGTTTTTTGCTGAAATACGTCTCGCGCATGTGGCTAGATGCGCGATTGACGCGGGCGTCACGCCGACGCGCGTGACGTTTCCGGGGTACCGGCGGGGGAATCGATGCCTGAGCAGATGCTGAAGTTCGTTGACCGCGATCGCCGGACGCCGGAGAAGCGTCCGGCGGACATGCGTCGTGCGGACTTCGACGAGATCTACCGGCAGTTCGATCCGGATGCGGCGGCCGAACAGGCGGGCCGCTGCTCGCAATGCGGTGTGCCGTTCTGCCAGGTTCACTGTCCGGTGCACAACAACATTCCGGACTGGCTCATGCTGACCGCCGAGGGGCGGCTCGAGGAAGCCTACGAGGTTTCCTCGGCCACCAACAACATGCCAGAGATTTGCGGCCGGATCTGTCCCCAGGACCGGTTGTGCGAGGGCAACTGCGTCATCGAGCAGGCCGGGCACGGCACCGTCACCATCGGTTCGGTCGAGAAGTACATTACGGATACGGCTTTCGAGCGCGGCTGGGTGCGGCCGGTGTCGCCGCTCAGCGAACGCGGGGAAAGCGTCGGCGTCATCGGCGGCGGACCGGCCGGCCTTGCCGCGGCGGAGGAGCTGCGCCGCCACGGCTACCAGGTGCATGTTTATGACCGCCACGATCGGATCGGCGGCCTGCTGGTTTACGGGATACCGAATTTCAAGCTGGAAAAGCATGTCGTCGGGCGGCGCGTCGACCTCTTGAAGCAGGGCGGCGTCATCTTCCATCCCGGGTTCGAGGTCGGGCGGGACATGTCGTTCGCCGAGTTGCGCGAGCGCCACGATGCGATCCTGATCGCAACCGGTGTCTACAAGGCCCGCGACATCAAGGCGCCGGGTTCGGGCCTCGCCAATATCGTGCCGGCGCTGGATTTTCTCATCGCGTCCAACCGGAAGGGCCTCGGAGACAGCGTGCCGGCCTTCGATGACGGCACGCTCAATGCCGAGGGCAGGAAGATCGTCGTCATCGGCGGCGGCGATACGGCGATGGACTGCGTGCGCACAGCGGTGCGTCAGGGAGCGCTGTCGGTGAAGTGCCTCTATCGCCGCGACCGCGCAAACATGCCGGGCTCGCGCCGCGAAGTTCAGTATGCCGAGGAGGAGGGTGTCGAATTCGCCTGGCTGGCGGCCCCCGAGGCGTTTCTGGGAGACGACCGGGTGCGCGCTGTGCGCGCGCAGCGGATCCATCTGGGCGTGCCCGACTCCTCGGGCCGCCAGACGCCGGAGCCGATTCCGGGTTCGAGCTTCGGCGAGGACGCCGATCTTGTCATCAAGGCTCTCGGCTTCGATCCCGAGGAGCTGCCGCTGCTGTTCGACACGCCCGAACTGGGGGTCACCGGCTGGGGCACGGTTGCCGTCGACTACAGGACGATGGCGACCAGCCTCGACGGGGTGTTTGCTGCCGGCGATATCGTGCGCGGTGCGTCGCTGGTGGTCTGGGCGATCCGCGACGGACGCGAGGCGGCCGCGTCGATCCACACCTATCTAGAGGCGAAGGCGGCCGCTGCGGCGACGGCCGAGGCGGCTTGAGGGGCGAGAGATGACCAGGCAGGCACAGGATTCGACAGACCTCTACCGACGGAACGAGGCGCTCCTGCGGGACCGGGCGCATCTCGATCTTGCGGAACGCGATGCTTGCGGCGTCGGGCTCGTGGCGGCGATCAGCGGCGAGCCCAAGCGCGAGGTCGTGGTCGCCGGAATCGAGGCCCTGGGCGCGCTCTGGCACCGCGGCGCCGTCGATGCCGACGGCAAGACCGGCGACGGTGCCGGAATCATGGTCGAGATACCCAAGGATTTCTTCCAGGACCATATCGGCCGTACCGGACATGTCATCGGCGACGGCCCGATCGCGGTCGGCATGACCTTCCTGCCGCGCACCGATCTGGATGCTCAGGAGCGCTGCCGCCGCATCGCCGAGAGCGAGGTCCTGAAGCTCGGCTACACCATCCATGGCTGGCGCCAGGTGCCCATCGATCCGCAGGCGCTTGGCGAGAAGGCCAGCCGGACGCGCCCCGAAATCGAGCAGATCATGATCGAGGGGCCGGCAGGAATTGATCCGGCGGACTTCGAGCGTGATCTCTACGTCATCCGCAGGCGCATCGAGAACCGCACTCGGCAGGACAACATTTCCGACTTCTATATCTGTTCTCTGAGCTGCAGGGCGCTGATCTACAAGGGTATGTTTCTCGCCGAGCAGCTCTCGGCGTTCTATCCGGACCTGCTCGACGAGCGCTTCGTGTCGCGCTTTGCGCTCTATCACCAGCGCTATTCGACCAACACGTTCCCGACATGGCGCCTCGCCCAGCCCTTCCGGATGCTTGCGCATAACGGCGAGATCAACACGCTTTCGGGCAACGTCAACTGGATGGCGAGCCACGAGACCCGGCTCGCCAGCGCCGTGCTC
Source organism: Alphaproteobacteria bacterium (assembly GCA_022822405.1). Taxonomy (GTDB): domain Bacteria; phylum Pseudomonadota; class Alphaproteobacteria; order MPNO01; family UBA830; genus JAJEBT01. The sequence goes on along the minus strand of JAJEBT010000113.1, from coordinate 30,443 downwards.
GGAGATCACCTCGACGATGTCCGCCCGGTGATCGCGCCCGGCAATTCGGATTCGGCGTCGATGGACAACGTTTTCGAACTCCTTGTCCGTGCCGGCCGGTCGGCGCCCATGGCCAAGTGCCTCATGGTTCCCGGCGCCTCGAGTTCCCGGACAGACCTGAGCGACGAACTCCGAGACTTCTACAACTATTGCGGCTGCGTCATGGAGCCCTGGGACGGTCCGGCGGCCGTGGCTGCCACCGACGGGCGCTGGGTGCTGGGCGCGATGGACCGCAACGGCCTGCGTCCCATGCGCTACACCGTCACTGCCGATGGCCTTCTGATCATCGGTTCCGAATCCGGAATGATCCCGGTCCGCGAGACCGAGATCGTCGAGAAGGGCCGGCTCGGGCCCGGCGAGATGATCGCGCTCGATCTCGATGGCGGCAAGCTCTATCGCGATGCCGAGATCAAGGACGAACTCGCGGCTTCGCAGCCCTTCGGCAATCTGGTCTCCGGCATCACGCCGATCGATGACCTCGTCGAGACGGGGGGGCAGGACTGTGAGCGCCATGCGGGCGACGAATTGCGCCGGCGCCAGGTCGCTACCGGTTATTCGCTCGAAGAGCTTGAGCTCCTGCTCCATCCCATGGTCGAGGACGCCAAGGAGGCGACGGGGTCCATGGGAGACGACACGCCGCTTGCGGTACTGTCCGACGGCTATCGCGGTCTCCATCATTTCTTTCGCCAGTCGTTCAGCCAGGTGACCAACCCGCCGATCGATTCGCTCCGGGAGTACCGCGTCATGAGCCTCAGGACGCGGCTCGGATGCCTCGGCAGCATTCTCGATTACGATGGCGACGGGTCCGGCCTCCTGCAGCTGGAGAGCCCGGTGCTGCCCACCGCCGCCTTTCGCGCGATGCGCGGGATCATGGGCGACGCCGCGGTCGAGATAGATTGCACCTTCCGCCTGGACCGCGGCGAGACAGCTCTCCGCCGCGCGCTCTACCGGATCCAGAAGACGGCCGAGACGGCGGTGCGCCGGGGCATACAGCACATCGTGCTTACAGACGAGAACATCAGTCCGGAGCGTGCGGCGATACCCATGATCCTGGCGACCGGCGCGGTCCACTCGCATCTCGTGTCGGAAGCGCTCCGCACCTACACCTCGATCAATGTCCGCAGCGCCGAGTGCATCGACGTGCACTACTTTGCCGTGCTGATCGGCGTCGGCGCCAGCACCGTCAACGCCTATCTTGCCGAGGACAGCATCGCCGACCGCCATCGCCGCGGCCTGTTCGGAGATCTTTCCCTTGACGCGGCGATCACGCGCTACCGCAACGCCGTCAACCAGGGTTTGCTGAAGATCATGTCCAAAATGGGCATCTCGGTGCTCTCGAGCTACCGCGGCGCCTACAAGTTTGAGGCGGTCGGGCTCAGCCGCTGGCTGGTCAACAGCTATTTTCCGGGCATGACCTCGCGGATTTCGGGGATCGGCCTGGCGGGCCTCCAGCGCAAGATTCTGGAACTCCACGATCGTGCTTTCGGCCAGGCCGCGATCGCGCTGCCCGTCGGCGGGCTCTACCGGTACCGCAAGAGCGGCGAACGGCACGGCTTCGAGGGCACGCAGATGCACATTCTGCAGAACGCGGTGGCGACCGATTCCTACGCCCGTTACCGGAGCTACTCCGAGGCCGTGCACGGGTCGGCGCCGATCAACCTGCGCGACCTGATGGAGTTCGATTCGAAGCGGCCGACGGTACCGATCGAGGAGGTCGAGTCGATCACCGAGATCCGCAAACGCCTGGTTTCGCCTGGAATCTCGCTCGGGGCGCTGAGTCCCGAGGCGCACGAGACGCTTTCCATCGCCATGAACCGGATCGGCGCCAAGTCGGACTCCGGCGAGGGCGGCGAGGATCCCGCGCGCTACCGGCCGCGCCCGAACGGCGACAACGCGTCGAGCGCCATCAAGCAGATCGCCTCAGGCCGCTTCGGCGTCACCGCCGAATACCTCAACAACTGCCGGGAAATCGAAATCAAGATCGCGCAGGGAGCCAAGCCCGGGGAGGGCGGCCAGCTTCCGGGGATCAAGGTGTCCTCGATGATTGCGAAGTTGCGTCATTCCACCGAAGGGGTGACGCTGATCTCGCCGCCGCCGCATCACGACATCTACTCGATCGAGGATCTGGCGCAGCTGATCTACGATCTCAAGCAGATCAATCCGGACGCAAAGGTCTGCGTCAAGCTCGTCGCCCAGACCGGGATCGGCACGATTGCCGCAGGCGTGGCCAAGGCGCATGCCGATACGATTCTCGTGTCCGGCCATTCCGGGGGGACTGGCGCCAGCCCGCAATCGTCAATCAAGTATGCCGGCCTGCCGTGGGAAATGGGCCTGTCCGAAGTGCACCAGGTCCTGACCCTCAACCAGTTGCGCCATCGGGTGGTGCTCCGCGTCGACGGCGGCTTCCGCACGGGCCGCGACGTCGTAATCGCGGCGCTGCTCGGCGCCGAGGAGTTCGGCATCGGAACCGCGTCGCTGATCGCCATGGGGTGCATCATGGTGCGCCAGTGCCACTCGAACACCTGCCCGGTCGGAGTCTGCACCCAGAACGAGAAGTTGCGCGCGAAATTCACCGGGTCGCCCGAAAAGGTCGTGAACCTGTTCAGCTTCATCGCCGAGGAGGTGCGCGAAATCCTTGCCGGCCTCGGCGCCCGCTCGCTGGAGGCGATCATCGGGCACACCGAGATGCTGATGCAAGTCAGCCGCGGCAGCCCGCATCTCGACGATCTCGATCTCAATCCCCTCCTGGTCCAGGCGGACCCCGGCGACGACGGGCATTACTGCACCATCGAAGGCCGCAACGAAGTGCCCGAGACGCTCGATGCGCAGATGATCGAGGACGCCGGCGCAGCGCTCGAGGCCGGCGAGAAGATGCAGCTGCAGTACAACGTGCGCAACACGCAGCGCGCCATCGGCACGAGGTTCTCGTCGCTGATCACGCGGCGCTTCGGGATGAGCGGGCTGGAACCCGGCCACATCACCGTGCGGTTGCGCGGCTCGGCCGGCCAGTCCCTCGGCGCGTTTCTGGTCCAGGGCCTGAAACTCGAGGTCTTCGGCGATGCCAATGACTATGTGGGCAAGGGCCTCTCCGGCGGCACCATCGTGGTCCGTCCGCCCACTGCCGCGCCGCGGAAATCAAACGAGAACACGATCGTCGGCAACACCGTCCTCTATGGCGCCACCGGCGGAAAGCTGTTCGCATCCGGCCAGGCCGGCGAACGGTTCGCGGTCCGCAATTCGGGCGCCGAGGTTGTCGTCGAAGGCTGCGGCTCGAACGGCTGCGAATACATGACGAACGGCATCGCGGTGATCCTCGGTCCGGTCGGCGACAATTTCGCGGCCGGCATGACCGGCGGCATGGCGTTCGTCTATGATCCGGACGGAACCTTCGAGGATCGCGTCAACCGCGACACCGTCCTCTTCCAGCGCGTCGAGACGCGGTACTGGGAGGGTGTGCTGAAGAAGGCGGTCGAGGAGCACCATCGCGAGACGCAGTCGGCATTTGCCGAACGCATGCTCAATCACTGGAATACCGAGATCGACAGCTTCTGGCAGGTCGTTCCCGTCGAGATGATCGACCGCTACGAGAATCCGATAACCGCGGCGACCGAGGCCGAACGCCGCGCCTGACGGGCGCGGCCGCCCGCGGCGCGATCGCGCCGCAGGCGCCGTGTTGCGGTTCAGGCGCTGCCGTTGGCCTGTTCGCGGAACAGCCCGAGCTTCTGCTGGACCGGCTGGTCGGTGAAGCTGAACAGGAAGGCGTCGCCGTCGGCCTCGTGGCTGTGCGGATACCATGCCGGCACCACGAACGTGTCCTTGGCCTTCCAGTCGAACACGCGGTCTCCGATGCGGGTGCGTCCCGATCCCTCGGCGACCGAATACACCCATGCCGCCGTGGTCTGGTAGACCTCGCCCTGGAAGCCCGCGGGCAGCTTCTGCATGTGGGTGCCAATCGTCGGCATGACCGGGCCGCCGGTAACGGGATTGATGTATTCCAGCTTGAAGCCGTGGCGCGGATCGGGGTCTCCGGAACGGGACAGGTTTTCGAGGGCCTCGCGGGTCTTGACATAGGGATAGTGGAAAACGGGCGAGTTCTGGGTGTCGAACTTCGCTCCGACCGGCAGCATGTTGGCGCCGTAGCGGAACATGTTGTCGCCGGATGGCCGTCCCTGGGGAAACTCCGGTTCCGGGTAGGGCTGCGCGAATACCGGCCCGAGATAGCGGACCAGCGGAATGTCGAGCCCGTCGAGCCAGACCACCGGCACGTCGCCCGTATGCCCGTGATCGTGCCATTGCCAGGACGGGGTGAGGATGAGGTCGCCGACCTCCATGTACGCCTTCTCGCCATCGATCGCGGTGTAGGCGCCGGTGCCCTCGACGATGAATCTCAGCGCCGCTGGGGAATGGCGGTGCGCGGGCGCGATTTCGCCCGGCATGATGAGCTGCAACCCCGCATAGAGTGCCTCGGTGATGCAGGAGCGGCCCTCGAGCGTCGGGTTTTCGAGGACCATGACGCGGCGCTCGGCTTCCTCGGCGGAAATGATGTCCGCCGATTCCATGATGTATGGCCGGCACTCCTCGTAATCCCACTTGTGCGGCGTTGCCTCCGTCACCGGCTCTTCCGCCAGCAGGGTATGCAGGACCTCCCACAGCGGGGTCATGTTCCGGGTCGCCATCCGCGCGTAGAAATCGGCGCGGCTGTTGGTCATCTCTGGCTTTTCGTGCAGGGCTCTGTCCATGGTCCGTCCTCCTTGCGGGGCTGGAAATCTGCCGGGGTCCGCTGGTGTCCGGCACGTGCGGGCACCGCGACTCGCCGGGCGCGCAGGGTAACACCTGGCGCTTTCACTGTCATCTTTGCCGCGGGCCGGAGACCGGATTCTCCCGCTCCGGGAGCGATCCGGCAGACGGCCATCCGCCCGGGACCGGTGTCAGGCTCCGTGGTAGGAGCGGTACCATTCCACGAATCTGGGGATGCCGGATTCGAGCGTCGTGACGGGCTCGAAACCGAGGTCCCGCCTGGTCTCCCCGATGTCTGCATGGGTCTCGCCGACCTCGCCGGGCTGCATCGGCTCCATGATCATCTCGGCCCTTTTCCCGAGCGCCGTCTCGATGAGTCCGATCAGGCGGTCGAGCGGCTCCGGCTGGCTGTTGCCGATATTGTACAGCCGGTGCGGCGCCTCGGCCGGGGGCGGATTGTCCAGCGCCGCCAGCACACCCGTGACGATGTCGTCGATGAAGGTGAAATCGCGCCGCATATCGCCGCGGTTGAAGACCCTGATCGGCCGTCCGGCCGCGATCGCATCGGTGAACGTGTAGACCGCCATGTCGGGCCGGCCCCACGGGCCATAGACGGTGAAGAAGCGGAGCCCGGTCTGGTGCAGGCCGTAGAGGTGGCTGTAGCAGTGGCTCATCTGTTCGCAGGCGAGCTTGGTCGCTCCGTAGAGGGACAGGGGCCGTCCTGTCCTGTCCGCGACCGAGAAGGGCCGCCGGGAGGTGTCTCCATAGACCGAGCTCGACGAGGCATAGACGAGATGTTCGAGCCCTTCCCGGCGGCGGCAGTATTCGAGAATCTCGACATGGCCGGCCAGATTGGCGTCGACGTAGTCGAAGGGGTGGTCGATGGAGTGGCGCACGCCGGGCTGCGCCGCGAGATGGACCACGCGCCGGACATCCGCAGTGTCGTCGAGCGCGGCCGCGAGCGCACCGCGGTCGGCGAGATCAATCCTGTGAAAGGTGAACCCGTCACGACCCTCGAGGCGGTCGAGCCGGGCCTGTTTCAGGCGGGTGCTGTAATATCCGCTGACATTGTCGATGCCGACCACGCGTTCGCCGCGGTCAAGCAGACGAAGCGCCGTATCGCAGCCGATGAAGCCGGCGACTCCGGTAACAAGGACCGTCACGTCAGCACGGCGCCGTTGGTGGCGGGCGGGCGGACCATGTACTGACCGGCGACAACGCGCCCGCCGCCGACAGGCCTAGCCTGCCGCTTCAGCGAATGCCGGCATGACCTTTTCGCCGAAGAGCTTGACGGAGCGTTCGGCATCCTCGAAGGCCATGTCGTTGAAGTTCACCTGCAGCGAGGCATCGTCGAACCCGCCCACGCTGTCGTCGTATTCGCGGATGGACTCGATCAGCTGCTCGGGCGTTCCGACCCACGCCGCGTTCTTCTCCACCTGGCTCTCGAAGGTCTCGCGGCTGAGAGCGCTGATCATCCTGTCATAGCCCTTGTAGGCGTCCGACTGCGTGCCGTCGACCCAGGCGCTGGCCGCGTCGACGAGCGATTTCAGGTAGCGGTTGAGCGGATCGCGCGCGACCCGCACGGCCTCCTCCTCCGTCTCCGCGCAGTACATGTGGAATGCCAGCATGACGCGGCCCTGTCCGGGGTGTCCGGCGGACTTCCACGCTTCGCGGTAGATTCCGATCAGTTCGGCCATCTGCGCGCCGCCGATGGGAATAGCCATGATGCGGTTGCCCACCCGTCCGGCCTTTTCGAACGATTCGGGCGTCGTGAACGCTGCCGTCCAGAATGGCGGGCGCGGTGTGGTCGTCGGGCGCGGCAGCGAGGTCACGTTTTTGAAACTGTGGAATCGCCCCTCGTGCGAGACGTTCTCGCCGGTAAGCAGCAATCCTACCTGCTCCATGCCTTCGTCGAATCGCGCCACGCTCTCGTCGAGATCCACGCCGAAGCGTTCATATTCATGCGGCAGGAACGCGCGCGCGAAACCGATCTCGGCACGGCCGCCGGAGATCGCGTCCAGCATGCCGACCTCGCCGGCCAGCTTGAGCGGGTTGTTGAACACCGGGAGGATGGCGCCGGTAACGATGCGTGACTTCGCGGTCCGCTGCGAGAGCGCGCTCAGGAACACGATCGGGTTGGGGCTGTATCCGCCATAGGGATGGAAGTAGTGCTCCACCGTGCGCATGTGCGTGTAGCCGTAGGTGTCGGCGTATTCCGCCAGCCGCAGGCATTCGTCGAAATACTGCTGTCCAGACTTCTGGTCCGGTCCCACATCGGGGAAGAACTGCATCCCGAATTCCATGATTTCCCCCATCCTTGTCCGGCCTGCCGGTCGCGGCATCGCCACGGAGGCACTTTACGGCACAAATTATTCCGTGTACAGAATATTTTTTTACGTCCCTTTCGCAAGCTGGCAGGCCGTAGCCATGAAGTCCGACGAGCTGACAGAGCGGGTCCGCCGCTATTCCCTGAGCAATGCGCCGGGGCATCTGCTTCGCCGATGCCAGCAGCGCGCGATCGACCTGTTCGTCGAGGAGGTTGGCGAGGACGGGCCGACGCCGCGCCAGTTCGCGATCCTGCTGAGCGTGTTCCAGAACCGGGGTGTGAGCCAGACCGACCTCGTTCACGCAACCGGTATCGACCGCAGCACGCTCGCCGAGATTCTCAGGCGCCTCGTCGATCGCGGGCAGATCGCGAGGGCGCGGACCAAGAAGGACCAGAGGGCCAACGCCGTGGAGATCACGCCCGAGGGCGAAGCCATTCTCTTCTCGGCTTTCGAGGCCATGGAGCGCGCCCAAGCGCGAATTCTCGAAGACTTCGATCCGGACGACCGCAGGCGGGCGATGGCCGTGCTCGCGCAACTCGCCGGCGACGGCCGGCCGCCGTCAGGAACCGCGGGCACCTGACCGGTCCGGCAGATGTCTGCCGCCGCCCGGACCCCCGAGGCCGACCCCATCATTGAACCGACATCCGGGAGAAAGAACATGCTTCAGCTCCACACCGCTCCGACATCGAACGGCCTGCGGCCCAGAATCATGCTTGAGGAGTGCGGACTCGAATACGCCCTGCATGTCGTTGACCTGCAGGCCGGAGAGCACAGAAAACCCGAGTTCCTCGCCCTCAACCCGCTCGGGCTTGTGCCCGTCCTCATCAGCTCCGAAGGCCCGGACGACGGGGAACTGGTGATGACGCAATCCATGAACATGCTGATCGGCCTCTCCTACCTGTCCGGCAGGTTCCTGCCCAAGGAACTCGAGATGGATCCCCTGTTCTGGCGCGATTTCTGGGGGATTGGCACCGATCTCAACGGCACGTTGATGGCGGTGCTCACGATCGGGCGCGAGGCAGAGCCGCACGTGCCGACGATGGACATGTTCGGGCGGCGCCTCAACCAGTATCTCAGGGTCTGGAACCGGCAGTTCGCGGAGCGGCACTACTGCGCGGGAGACGAGGTCACCATTGCGGATTTTGCGCTCTATCCGATCATGCTCCGATGCCGGGCGGTGGTGCCGCAATATGCGGAAGGCTGTCCCGATATTGATCGCTGGTTCGACGAGATGAGCGCCCGCGAGGGCGTCCGGAAGGCGCTCGATTTCAGCGTCGCATAGCCGGTCATCGCGGGGACGGCAGTCGGCAATACGAGGCGGCCTGCGGTCGGCGCAGCGCCGGTATCCGATTCGGTCGCCAATCGATTCCGAAGCCGGTAGACTCCGGCCAAATGCTCCTTCGACCAGTGACAGGAACCGCAAGATGAAAATAGCCATCCCCGATCTCATCTCGAACTCGTACTTTCCCGCCCAGGCTGCCGTTGAACTCGGCTTCTTCGAAAAGGAAGGGGTAGAGGCCAGCTACGAACTCATCTACCCCGTCGCTGCCTGCTACGAGGCGCTCAGGGATGGCCAGGCCGACTATGTCGCGGGATCGGCACATTCGACGCTTTCCGCCTTTCCCGAATGGCGGGGAGGCAAGCTTCTGTGCGCGCTTTCGCAGGGCATGTACTGGTTCCTCGTGGTGCGGGCCGACCTTGACGTGACGCCGGGTGACGCTTCCGCCCTCAAGGGGCTCCGCATCGGCGCGGCGCCCTGGGTCGACGTGGGGCTTGCGCGCATGCTGAGGGAACTCGGTGTCGACGACGAGAAGGATGTCGAGATCGGGCCGGTCCCGGGAGCGTCCGGCGGCGGAATCTCGTTCGGCGTGACCGCGGCGAAGGCGCTCGAGGCCGGACAGATCGATGCCTTCTGGGCCAACGGCATGGGCACCGAGGTTGCGGTGACCCGCGGCGTCGGGACCGTCGTGTTCGCTCCCCGGCACGGCCTCGGACCGAAGCCGGCCTTCAACTACACCCAGCCCTCGCTTGTTACCACCGAGGCGCGGATCGAGAGCGATCCCGACGAGGTCGCGGCTGCGGTCCGCGCGATCGTCAGGGTGCAGGCGGCGCTGAAGGAGGATGTCGGACTCGCGACAGTGGTTGGCCGGAAGACCTTCCCCGAGACCGAGGCGGAGCTGATCGCGCAGGTCGTCGAGCGCGATTTCCCGTACTACGATCCGTCGATCTCGGAGGACTTCGTCGACGGCATGAACGCATTTGCGCGCGACATGGGGTTTCTTCAGGGCTCGCCATCCTACGGCGAGGTCGTGGCGACCGGATTCCGCGACCAGTGGGCCGCGTGACGCCGGTTCAGCTGGCGCAGCCCGGGTCCTGGGCCGGAGGCGGGTCGGCTTTGCGGTAGGGGCGCGAGACCATGAATACGCCGGCAAGGACCAGGATCGTGCCGGCGGCGTGATAGGCGAAAAGCTGCTCGCCGAAGAACGCCATGCCGAACATCGGGCCGAAGACCGGGTGCAGGCACATGAAGGCCGAAGCCCGGTTGGGTCCGATCCCGAGCGTGCCGCTGTTCCAGCACGCCCAGGCCGCGACGGTGCTGAACAGGGCGACATAGGCGAGGCTGCCGAAGGCGAGGCCGGTCCAGGCGATGCTGTCGCCAAGGCGGATCTCGACCGCGTAGGCGGGCGCGAGCCACAGCGCGCCGCCGGCCGAAAGGACCACGAGAAGCGTCCAGGGCGAAACCGGGGCGGCGGCGCGCTTCAACAGCACCATGTAGAGCGCCCAGCACACCACGGCCCCGAGCATGAAGAGGTCGCCCCATCGCGGCTCCAGCGCAAGCAGCGACGCGGCATCCGCGCGCGCCACCACCAGCGCGATGCCGGCGAAGCAGGCGAGAATACCCAGCGCCTGCCAGCGATTGATGAGGTCGCGCAGGATCATCCACGAAAACAGCGCCGCCGCCACCGGAACGCCCGCGTTGATGAGCGCGGCGTTGATTACCGTGGTGTGCAGGATCGAGAAATAGACCAGCGTGTTGCCGGCAACGAACAGCGCGCACAGGACCGCGAACGTGCCCGGGCGGCGGCGCACGGCCGGCCAGTCCCGCTTCAGTTGCGGGACGACGAAGGGCAGCACGATCGCGGCCGCGGCGGCATGGCGCCAGAAGGAAAGCGCAACCGGCGGGGCGTCGAGATTGGCCCAGCGCCCGACCACGAAATTGCCGCTCCAGCAGAGGATGGCGAAGCTCAGCAGCGCATAGGGGCTGAAAACGACCCGCCGGACGGCTGCTGCCACCGGAACCATCCGCGTCCGTGACCGGGTCTCAGCGGTACTTCGCGGGCAGGTGCTCGCCGAATTTTTCGCGGATTCTCGCGTCGAGTTCGGCCGACGAACGCGCGACCGCGGGGAACGTGTCCCTGCGGGCGAACGGCCTGCAGGCGTCGATCACGACCCGCGAATTGCGGCGGTCGGTGTCGTCGTCATAGCACATCGGATCGAGATGGGTGCTCCAGCAGCCGTTGACGATGTCGGTGTCGTCGCGCGGGTCGTAGCGCGTGCACATCGCCCACACCACCTCGTTCATGTTCGCGGGGTCGATGTCGTCGTCGACGACCACGGTCCAGCGGTTGGCGTAGGCGCCACCGTGGCACTGCGAGGCGACGAGGCCGGCCTGCTTGGAGTGGCCGCCATACATCTGGCGGATCGACACCGTGAGCCACATGCGGCTGCCGCCGGCCTCGTGCGCGTACACGCCCTTCACCTCGGGGATGCCGGCGGCCTCGAGCTGGTTCCAGACCGCAGCGGCGCGGTAGGCGCCCATGTAGTAGGTGTTGTCGTTCGGCGGCATGCCGGGAATGGCGCCGGTGACGATGGGATCATCGCGGTGCATCAGGGTCTCGATGCGGATGACCGGCTCGGGGCGCTGGCCCCCGGCATAGTAGCCGGTCCATTCGCCGAGCGGCCCTTCCATGCGCTCGTCGCCGGGGGCAATGAAGCCCTCGAACGCGATCTCGGCGCCGGCCGGCACCGGGAGTCCGGTCTTCGGCATGTTGATGACCTCGACGGGCTCGCCGAGCATCCCGCCGACCACGTCGAACTCGTTCTTTCCGTAGGGAACCTCGAATCCCGCGATCATGTACATCAGCGGGTGCATCCCGGCGACGACCGCGACCGGGCAGGGCTCGCCGCGCCCATGGTATTTCTCCATGATCAGGCGGCCGTGCTTGCCCGGAGACATCATCACGGTGGCTATGCGCGGCTCATGGCTCTGGATCCGGTAGGTGCCGTAATTCACCCAGCCCGAATCCGGATCGCGCATCACCACCATGCAGCCGGTGCCAATATAGTCGCCGCCGTCATGTTCGTGCCATTTGGGGGCGGGGATGGTGCGGATATTGACGGCCTCGCCTTCGGTGACGTTCTCGACCAGCGGACCGCCATTGACCTCGACCGGCGGGTGATTGGGTGCGTCGCCGAGATAGTGGCGCCACCAGGCAATCAGGTCGGCTTCGGAGGCCTCGGGCGGCAGGCCGAGGGCGATCGCGCAGCGCGGCCGGGACATGATAATGTTTCCGAGCACCCGGTGGCCGCCGGGGAAGCCCGGCACGTCGTCGAACAGCAGGGCCGGGTTGCCGAGATCGCGCATGTGGATATCGACGAGCCCGCCGATGTCCTCCTCCGCGCCGGCACCTGAAATGCGCTTGAGTTCTCCGATGCCGTCGATCTCGTCGACGAAGTTGCGCAGGTCCTTGTTCGCCAAGACTCTCTCCCCCTGTTCGCGGTTCGCACGCCGGTCCGCGCCGGACGGCGCGCTACTGCAGCGTGGTATCGGTGATCGTGTAACGGCGCAGCAGCCGATCCTCGTCCCTCGGAAAATCCGTGCGGGCGTGGTTGAGGCACCGGTTGTCCCAGATCAGGACATCGCCGACCGCCCACTTGTGAGCATAGACGAATTCCGGGCGTTCGGCATGGTCAAACAGCCGCGCGAGAAGCGCGTCGCTCTCGTCGCGGTCCATCCCGATTACATGGCGCGTCATCAGGCGGTTGAGATAGAGCGCCTTTCGCCCCGACTCGGGGTGAGTTCGGACCAGATCGTGGGTTGCCGAGGAGCTGTTGGGATCGTTCTCGTCCATGGTCTCGTCGCGGAAGGTATCGTCATAGCCGTACATGTTCCGCACCCGGAGGCTTGCTATCCGGTCCCTGGTCTCCTCGTCGAGCGCCTCGTAGGCGGCTGCAAGATTGGCGAACAGCGTGTCGCCGCCGCGCGACGGAATGCGGACGGCATGGAGCGAGGTCGCCATGTAGGGTACGTCGCGGTGGGCGCCGTCCGAATGAAACTGCATCTCGCCGTCGGGAAGCGAGCCGATCGGCTTGCCGTCCTTGCGGATGTTGCTGACCAGCATCACGCCGCGCTTGCGCACCTCATCGCTGCGGGCGCCCGAGCGCACGCGGTAGCCGGTATCGACGGGACCGAACACGGCCACGAAACGCGCATGTTCGGATGCGGTGATCTGCTGGCCGTGAACGCACAGGACGGCATGGCGTGCGAACGCCTCACGGAGGTGTTCCGCGGTCCGGTCGTCGATGGCCCGGCGCAGATCCAGGCCGTGCACGGCTGCGCCGACGACGGGGCTGAGCGGAGAAATGTCCAGCGCGGCAGGCATCGGGTTCCTCCCCGGTGGCAATATCCCTATTATCCGCCGCACGATGCCGCGAATGTCAAGGTTGCGGTGCGGCGGGCGTCGATTCCGGCGACCTGCGACAAGGAAAGGACGGCCGGATGGCGGAATACAGATTGTTGAACTATGCCGGCACGGCGGGCGAGCCGCGGCCCGGAATTCTGGTCGACGGCGCGGTCATCGACCTTGCCGACGCTGGCGTTGCCGGCTCGACCCTGGACATGCTCGGGGACTGGGAGTCCGCCAGTGCGGCCCTGCAGCGGGTGGCCGACGGGGCCTCGTCCTCCGCCTCGCGCCCGCTGGCCGACGTGCGGCTGCTTGCGCCGGTGCTCTTCCCGCCGGCGATCTACTGCGCGGCGGCCAACTATGTCGATCACCAGAAGGAGATGTCGGGCGGCAAGGCGCTCGACAAGGACGCCACCCATCCGTACTTCTTTCTCAAGGCAGGTCCGCACTGCGTCATCGGGCCTGGCGCCGAGATCCGCCTGCCGCGGGTTTCGGACTTCATCGACTGGGAGGCAGAGCTTGCCGTGGTGATCGGCAAGCCGGCGCGCAACGTCAGCGCGGCCGACGCCCTCGACTATGTTGCCGGCTACACGATTCTCAACGACCTTTCGGCCCGGGACATGCGGCCCCAGGGGCGGAGCTTCAACGTCTACTGGTTCGCCCAGAAGAATTTCGACGGCTCGGCTCCGATGGGGCCGTGGATCACGCCCGCTTCCCAGATCGCCAATCCCCACGACATCGATATCCGGCTGTGGGTCAACGACGAGCTGAAGCAGGACTCGAACACGGAGTACCTGTTCTTCAACGTCAACGAGCAGATTGAATATATCAGCGCGCGGATGACCATGCGCCCCGGCGACGTGATTGCCACCGGAACGCCGTCCGGGGTCGGCGCGCCCTATGGTGGCCGGCTCAGTGCCGGCGACACGGTTTCGATCGAACTGGCGGGCCTCGGCAGGCTGGAGAACCCGGTCGTCGACGAATAGGCGGGCCGCACGCCGATACCGGATGCGGCAGGTGTGTCCACCAATCGCCGCGAGGCGTCTCCTATCCCGCTTCCGGCCTTCTCAAGCGTCCGGGCGATGCAAGCCGTTATCTGGCTGGCGGTTAGCCCGAGCGGCGCTTGAGCGGCAGCGCCCACCGCGCACCCGAGAAAACTATTCCCGAACCGTCGCGCGGCTTCCGAGCCGCACTATAGGAAGCAGAGGGTCACAACTCAATGCGCGAAATCTCATTCACCGTCGGAGGGCACGGACACCACACCGGCAAGATCACGAGCATGGGTTGGTCCGCCAGCATCCTTTACGGAAAGCGTAAGATAAGTTACGGTCGGCGCGCATGATACGGAGCTTCAGGGATCGGGAGACGCGCCGCTTCTACGAGGGACGACGCGTCGCAGCGTTTCAAGGCTTCGCCAATCAGGCGGTGCGCCGACTGCTCCTGCTGGACAACGCGGAGACGCTCGGAGACCTTGCCGCATTGCCGAGCAACAGGCTGGAAGCGCTGCGGGGCGACCGCGCCGGTCAGCACAGCATTCGGATCAACGTGCAATGGCGCGTTTGCTTCCGGTGGACGGACGACGGGCCATGCGACGTGGAGATCGTGGATTATCACTGAGGGAGTCTGACATGAACGCAAGGAACGGCATGAGGCCGGTGCATCCCGGCGAAATCCTGCGCGGTGAACTCGACGAGATCGGGCTGTCGGCCAATGCGCTGTCGAAGGCGCTGGGCGTACCGGTGAACCGGGTGACGATGATCCTGAACGGCCAGCGTGGGGTGAGCGCGGACACGGCGCTACGGCTCGCGCGGTATTTCGGAACGACGCCGCAACTCTGGCTGAACCTGCAAAAGACCTGGGAGCTTCGCCAAGCGGAGATCGCGGCGGGCCACGAGATCGCGAAGTGCGTGACGCCCCGGCAGGCGGCGGAGACAGGCACGGTGGCCGATGTCCGTCCCTGATTTCCAGTCGCTGATGCTCCCCGTCCTCAAGGCATTGTCGGACGGGAGCGATGTTCAGGTCGCGGAAGTGTGCACGCGCGTCGCCGCCGCCGAAGGGCTGACGCCGGACGACCTGTCGGAAAGGACCCGGGGCGGACACACGACCAAGTTGAAGGATCGGGTCAGTTGGAGCATCACCCACTTTCTATATGCCGGTCTGGTCGAACGGGTGCGTCGCGCCGTCTATCGGATAACTTCCGACGGCAAGCAACTTCTGTCGCGACACCCGGCCCGTATCGACCTGAAGTTGCTGCTTCAGTATCCGGCCTATGTCGAATGGAAGAATCGGACGCATCGGAAATCGCCGCGTGTCGAACGCCCGGAGCAGCAAGAGAACGAATCCGGGGAGACGCCCGAGGAGACCCTGGACCGTGCCGCGGGGGAACTGCGTACCGTCCTTGAAGCCGAGGTGCTGGCTCGGGTTCGCAATGCCGATCCGGCGTTTCTTGAACGGGCGGTTGTCGATTTGCTGATCGCGATGGGCTACGGCGGTGGAGACGCCGCGATGGGCAGCGTGACGGGACGTTCTGGCGATGGCGGTATCGACGGCACGATCCGGGAAGATGCGCTCGGCTTGGACGAGGTGTACGTGCAGGCGAAGAAGTACGCCCATGGCAACACCGTCGGGGAGGGAGATTTGCGCAACTTCGCGGGTGCGATCGACGCCGCAGGCACGACCAAGGGCGTGTTCGTGACCACCGCTGAATTTACGCGCGCCGCCAAGGATTACGTGGCGCGGAGTCCGAAGCGGATCGTTCTGATCGACGGTGACGAACTGGCGCACCTCATGGTTCGGCATGGGGTCGGAGTGCGAACGCGCGTCCGTCATGAGATCAAGCGGATCGACGAGGACTATTTCGACCTAGAAGCGTTGTAAACCGTGCGCCTGTCCTGGAACGAGGTCCGCGCCCGCGCCGCCGCCTTCGCCGAAGACTGGAAGAACGCTGCCTACGAGAAGGGCGAGACGCAGAGCTTCTACAACGAGTTATTCGAGGTCTTCGGGAAGCGCCGCCGTGAGGTTGCCCGCTACGAGCAACACGTCTCCAAGCTGGACAACCGCTCGGGCTTCATCGACCTGTTTTGGCCGGGTGTGCTGATCGTCGAACAGAAGAGCGCGGGGCGCGACCTGACGGTGGCCTACGAACAGGCCGGGGAGTATTTCGACGCGCTGTTGGAACGCGAACGCCCGCGCTTCATCCTGGTGAGCGACTTCCAAACCTTCGAGTTGTACGATCTCGACGAACGCGAGACCGTTGCCTTCCCGCTCGCGGACCTGCCCGCGCATGTCGAGTCGTTCGGCTTCATCCTCGGCGTGCAGCGCCGGACCTTCCGCGATCAGGACCCGGCCAATATCGAGGCGGCCGAGCTGGTCGGGCGGCTGCACGACGCGCTCGCCGATGCCGGACACCGGGGGCACGATCTGGAACGCTTCCTCGTGCGCGTCGTGTTCTGCATGTTCGCCGACGACACCGGGGTGTTCGAGCCGCGCGACATCTTCCTCGACTTCATCGAGACGCGCACCGGCGAGGACGGTGCCGATCTCGGGCCGTGGCTTGCGCAGCTGTTCGAGGTGCTCGACACGCCAGAGGACGAGCGCGCCGCGACGCTCGACGAGGATCTGGCGCGGTTTCCATACGTCAACGGCGATCTGTTCAAGGGACACCTGCGGACGTTCTCGTTCGACGCGGCGATGCGCGGGGCGCTGCTCGACGCCTGCCGCTTCGACTGGTCGAACATCTCGCCCGCGATCTTCGGCGCGCTGTTCCAGTCGGTGATGGACCCGGCGGAACGCCGGGCGCAGGGTGCGCACTACACGACCGAGAAGAACATCCTCAAGGTGATCGAGCCGTTGTTCATGGACGACCTGCGGGCGGAGTTTGAGCGCGTGAAAGCGCGCCGGGGCCGGGGCCGTCTCGCGGCGCTCCGGCAGTTCCAGGCGAAGCTCGGCGGCCTGACATTCTTCGACCCGGCCTGCGGGTGCGGCAACTTCCTCATCATCGCCTACCGGGAATTGCGGACGCTCGAAATCGAGGTCATCCGCGAAATTCGGGAGGCGACTGCCGGGAGTGGGCAAGCGGTGCTTGATGTCGCATGGCAGTCGGTGGTGGACGTGGACCAGTACTACGGGATCGAGCTTGGCGAGTTCCCGGCGCGCATCGGGGAGACCGCGTTGTGGATGATGGACCACATCATGAACAACCGGCTGAGCCTCGAATTCGGCCAGACCTTCGTTCGCATCCCGCTCGAGAAGTCGCCGCACATCGTCCACGGCGACGCGCTCGAAACGGACTGGTCCGAATTGCTGCCGCCGGGCGAGTGTTCGTTCGTGCTGGGCAATCCGCCGTTCGTGGGCGCGAAGTTCCAGACGGCGGAGCAGCGGGCGCAGGTGCGCGGGATCGCGGCGCTCGGCAAGAGCGGCGGAACGCTCGATTACGTCGCCGCGTGGTTCATCAAGGCGGGGGAGTTCGTGAAGGGCGGCGATGCCCGGATCGGCTTCGTCGCGACCAACTCGATTACGCAGGGTGAGCAGGTCGCGCAGCTATGGCCGGTCCTGTTCGGGCGCTGCAAGCTGGAGATCGTTTTCGCGCACCGGACCTTCGCTTGGGGATTGGACGCACGCGGCAAGGCCCATGTGCATGTGGTCATTCTCGGCCTCGACCGGCGCAAGGCCGCGCGACCGGAGAAACGGCTGTTCGGCTACCCCGACATCAACGGCGACCCGGAGGAAAGCCGACACGCGGCGCTGTCGCCGTATCTGTTCGATGCGGGCGGGCTATCGGACCCGCATCTGGTGGTGCGGGGGGAAAGCGCGCCGATCAACGGGATGGGAAAGCTGATTACCGGCTCGAAACCGATAGATGACGGCTGCTTCATCTTCGGCCCGGAGGAACGGGAGGCATTTCTCAAGGCCGAGCCGGGGGTTGCACAATTTCTGCGTCCGTTCATCGGTGCCCGCGAATATCTGCGAGGCGGCGAGCGCTGGATTCTCGCTTTGCACGATGCGCCACCGGAGGAGTTGGCGCGTCTGCCTAATGTCAGGGAACGGATTGCGGCTGTGCGTGCTTACCGCGAAGCCAGCAAGAGCACTCCGACTCGGAAGCTCGCGGAGACGCCGACACTCTATCATGTGAATATTCTGCCTACAGCGCCGTTTCTGGTGGTGCCCCAGGTAAGCTCGGAGCGACGGGAGTACGTACCCATCGGTTGGCTTGAGCCTCCGGCTATTCCAAGCGACAAGCTCCGGCTTCTTCCCGATGCGACGCTGGCCGATTTTGCGCTTCTGACCTCCGCCATGCACATGGCATGGATGCGGACTGTGACGGGGCGCATGAAGAGCGACTACATGTATTCCGTCGCGGTCGTTTACAACACTTTCCCGACGCCGACCAAGGACTCGGACCTGTCGAAGCTGGAACCGCTGGCGCAGGCCGTGCTCGACGCCCGCGCCGACCATCCGGACGCGACACTGGCCGACCTTTACGATCCCAATCTGATGCCGCGGAACCTGCGCCGGGCGCACCGGGCGCTCGACCGCGCCGTGGACCAGCTATATCGGCGCACAGGTTTCGCGTCCGAGCGCGAGCGCATCGAGCATCTGTTCATGCTCTATGAGAAGATACGAGCGCCGTTAGGGGCGACGATGCGCGGCGCACGATCACGAAGTCGTAGAAATGAATCGGTCGCCATGACAAAGCAATCGAAGGCATGATGCCAGGGGGACCGTACTAAGCTCCCCTGCTCGGCTACATTGGTACGAGGGGTTCAGGCGGTGATCACATCACGCGATCTATTCCGAGGGAAATCGGGCAAGTGACCGCAGTTATGAAGGAATTCGGTTTCTATCCGGAACCAATTGAGATCGACACGAAACCGATCAAGGTACGTCCGCTCCGAGAGCACGAAACAATCGTGAAGCAAGTGCTTGGGTGCGACCGAGTCCATGACGGTTGGATGTACGCGCCGTTGCAGGGAGTTCAAACATTAGGGAGCGATCACGTTGCCGAGCGACCGTATAGCGCTCGCGTATTCGATCTACCCAAGACGCACATTATCGAATACGCAAACGCTGCCAGTGACGAACATCTCGACTTTCTGGTGTGGGTGCTGTCGTTCTTCTTGGGCATAAGGCTGAGCACGAACGAGGCTGCATACTTGGATGCAACTCCGGTCAAAGCTGGAAAGCTCGTGGACTTCGTGTTGGTCGCGGACAGTCTGGTACGAGCGATTGAGCTAGCGGAGGCTTTCTGGGTAGCGAACAATGGCCGGAACAAGGCTGCCAACCGATTTATTGCAGCATTGCACGCCCTGTTCCTCGGCCAAAATCCGCAAGGTCTCCAGTTCGAGAGATTCATCTATCTCTACACGGCGATTGACGCTTGCTTTGCGCTGGCGAAATCGTTGAAGCGATCAAAGATAGATTGTCATCGCATCGCTTGGATGTGCCGCGAGTTCGGTCTGGAGTTGCCTGATTGGGCAACTCGGTCGGAAGATGGAGGCGTTGAGGTTTCCGCAATTCGGAACAACGCTCTACACGAAGCGCTGTTTATGGATGCGCCGTTTGGCTTCGCACTGCACGGCGAGGGTAAGCACGTGAACATCACTCACGAAATGAGCGCACTGGTTTGCCGATTGCTGGTCGCGCTGATCGGTGGAGAAGCGAAATACGTCGGAACGCCGGTCAACAGCATGCAGCGGATCGGCTTGAATCTTCGCTAGACACGGCACGTTCACATGGCGTTGGCGATGATGCTTCCCACCTTCTCCGCCGCCTCGACCAGATGCGCGTCGGCAAGGTGTGCGTAGCCCGCCGTCGTTTCGTTCCTGCGGTGACCGAGGAGCTTGCCCACCAGGGGCAGGTTTTCGCCCGCCATAACGGCCTGACTGGCTGCCGTGTGCCGAAGGTCATGCAGCCGCAGTCTCCCGAGTCCGGCATCGGTACAGACCGTCCGCCAGCACGAGATCAGGCTGTCCTGGGCACGACCTTCCGCGTATCGCGGAAACGCGTATGCGTCGCGCTGCCGTTCGCCCGGGAACGTCTCGATCAGCGCCCGCGCGGCCTCTCCCAGCGGCACGGATCGCGGCCCGGTCTTGCCTTGCGGCAGGTTGATCGACGTCTCGCCGATGTCGCGCCATCGGAGATTGAGCACCTCGCTCCGGCGGCATCCGGTAAGCGCCAGCAGCCGGATTGCGGCGACGGCCTCGGGCCAGCGGGCCTCGCGGGCTTCGAGCGCCCGCCCGAGACGCGCCAGATCGTCCGTGTCGAGAAACCGCGCGACAGGCTTCTTCGCATTCATCCTGATCCCGAGACAGGGGTTCGTTCCGCGCTCCCGCAATCCCCATTCCTCGGCCCGGAACATCATGGATCGCAGAATGTCGAGCGCCCGGTTCGCCGCGCCCGGTTTGTCCCTGCTCGCCGCGTCGAACCATGCGGCTACGTCCTGCGCGTCGATGCGGTCGAGCGGCATCTTCCCGAAGGCGGGCAGGATGCGGGCCTGGAGATAAATGCGCACGGTCTTGCGCCCCGAGGGCTTCCAGAGCGGATCGGAGCGGCGGAGATACATCGCGGCGAACGCCTTGAATGTCAGGGTCTCCTTTTCCTTCCTGATGTCCTCCGCCGGGTTCTCGCCTGCCTGGATGCGCGCGAGCAGGTCGCGGGCGCGGCGGCGGGCTTCGCCATGCGCCATGTCGCCATGCCGCGCGATCACGATGCGGCGGGTTCTTCCTTCGATCCGCGCCTGAACGATCCAGACCTTCCAGCCCGACGGATGGATGCACAGCCCGAAGCCGGACAGGGATTTGTCGAACAGGAACGTCTCTTTCTCGCCCGGCTTGAAGTCGCGGGCGAGGCGGGCGGTAAGTTCAACCCTCGGCATGGTTGCTTCCTCCGTCATTCCCCGCGCCCCTTCCGGCCAGGGCCGCATGAATGCGGTTCGACACGCGGTCGGCGGCGTCCACGACCGATTGGTCGGAAAGATGGGTGTAGCGTTCGGTCGTCTCGATCAACGCGTGGCCCAGCAGCTTGGCAATCGTCACCATGTCCACGCCGTTCATGGCGGCGACCGATGCCCACGAGTGCCGGCAGTCGTGCAGGCGCACGTCGGACAGCCCGGCCTTGCGGCGGATGCGGTCCAAATGGGTGCCGATGTTCCCGATTGGCCGCGTCGGAGGGCGGCCCGGAAAGAGATACGGACAATCGGCGCTGTAGCGCGGGATGGCGTCGATCACCGCGCGCGCGGCGCTCGACAGCCACACCGTGCGCGGCCCGGACTTTGAATCGGGGAGCAGGATGCGCTTGCGCTTGATCCAGTCCCATTCCAGCGAGAGGACCTCGCTGACCCGGCAGCTGGTCAGCGGCAGCAGGCGGATAACGGCGACGACGTGCGGGCAATAGAACTCGTCGCGGGTCAGCACGGCGTTGACCCGGGCGATTTTCTCGGGCGTGAGGTAGCGCTCCTTGGGCGCCATGGGATAGCGCCGCGTGTTCTTGCAGGGATTGGTGTTGTGGAGCCGGTATCCCCAAAGCTCGGCCATCCGCATCATGGTGGAGAGCACCGGCACGCTTCGGTTGGCGACGCCGGGCCGCTCCGACATGGATGCAAACCAGTCCCTGACGTGTTCGACCGCGATCTCGTCCACCGTCATATGCCCGAAGGCGGGCAGGATGCGCTTGTCGATGAAGTCCCGGTTGGTCTCCAGCGTGCTCGGCTCCCAGTGGCGGGCGTGACGGTCGATGAACTCCTCGGCGAACTCGGCCATCGGGCGGCCCGGCGTTCGCGGCCCGGTGGTCTTCGCGGGCGTGTCGAGGAACCCGGCGATGATCTGGCGGGCCTCGCGTCTCGCCTCGGGCACCGTGACCGAGTCGGCGGGGCCGATGGTTGCGCAGCGCCAGCGGCGGCGCACGCGCCGCTCGATGACGAAGATGCTCTCCCCGCCCGGATGAACGCGGAGCATGAGGCCGGGGATCACGTCGTCGCGGACGGCGTATCTCCGGTCTCGCGGTCTGGCGGCGCGAATGCGCTGGGCGAAGGTGGGCGGCTTGGGATGGTCGGCCATGGTCGGCGGCTCCCTGTTCGGGCCGCCGCGACCGGGCCGTCAAATAGGAAGCGGGCGCGGCGGCGTTTCTCCAAGGGAGCCGCGCAGCGGTACGGGATGGGGAACGTCGCAAGGCTCTGAAGCTACGAGCCTTTCCACCTCCTCGATCGGCGGCGGGCACTGACGGAAAAGGCATTACGAATGCGGGTGGCGCTTCCGTCGGCGGATCCGTGCGCCTCGGCCCCTATTCCACGGCAGCGCTGCGGTCGGAGTAGTTGAGGGTGACCGTGAAGCTTCCCTCGTTCAGCAGCCAGTTCCAGATCTCGAACTCGCGCAGCCCGGCGGCGTGAAAGGGGTCGCCCATTGCGATCTCGCGGGCGTGTTCGAAGGACCTGGCGCGGACGATGATCATGCCGGTACGCGGCTTGCCCTCTTCCTCGGCCTCCATCGGCCCGGCGGCGAACAGGATTCCCTGCTTTTCGAGCTCGACCTGGCGTTCGAGATGCTTCGGCAACAGTTTCTTGATTTCTTCCTGCGGTGCGCAGGCGCGAGTGAAGATGACGTAGAGATCCATGCCGAGCATGTCCTTGGTGAGCGGGGACGCCGGGGCTACCACCATGTCTGAACTCCCTTGGTATTTTGGCCATTGTCGCGGATAATGGCCGCGGTCCGAACGGAATCAAGCCCGCAGGATTGCCGTGAGCCTCTACGCCGTCCAGAAACTGATCTACCAGCTCAACCGCGACCCCGGGTTTCGCGCCCGGTTTGCGGCAGACCGCGATGCGGTACTGGAAGATTTCGACCTCTCCGCGGAGGAGGCGGAGGCAATCTGCAAGCCGGATATCGGCCTTCTCTACGTTCTGGGCGTCAACGGCCAGCTCCTCATGCACTATGCCGCGATGGTGGGGTTCGAATGGGACGAGTACCTGCAGGCCATGCGCGACGGCGTTGCCGAGCATGGCCCGGTGCGGGCGGGCACCTACGCCATGGTGGGTGACTGAACCATGCCCCTCGTCTTCGCCGGCGTGTGCAGCCATGCCCCCGGAATAACCGGCCGTTCCGAGCGGGCCGATCCCGGAGTCCGCGACCGCCTCTACGACAATTTCGACCGCATGCGCCGCGCGATCGAGGAGTCGGGCGCCGAGGCCCTCGTCGTCGTCGGGGCCGAGCACTTCGCCAATTTCTTCATGAACAACATGCCGGCCTTCTGCATGGGCATGGCCGACCGCTACGAAGGGCCGATCGAGGACGAGGAATGGCTTGGCATCGACCATGCCGACATTCCGGGAAACCCGGATCTTTCACGGCGTCTCATCGAGCGTGTCATGGAAGACGTCGATGTCGCTTATGCCGAGGAATGGAAGTTCGATCACGGGATCATGGTTCCGCTTCACTTCCTGACTCCGCGCTACGATCTCCCCGTCATCCCCGTGAACGTCAACTGCCAGGGCCCGCCGCTGACGCCGCTGCACCGCGCCTGGGAATTCGGCAAGGCTCTGCGATCGGCCTGCGACGCGGCGCCCGAGCGAATCGCCGTCATCGGCACCGGCGGGATTTCGCACTGGCCGGCAACCCCGGATTCGGGACGGATCAACGAGAAATGGGATCGCGAGTTTCTCGATCATCTGATCAACAACCGGCGGGACAGGCTTCTGGCCTATACCGACGGGGATGTCTATCGCGAGGCCGGGCAGGGCGGATTCGAGATCCGGACCTTCATTGCAGTGGCCGGCGCCACCGACGGCGCGACCGGCGAGTTGTGGTTCTATGCGCCGATTCCAATCTTCGCGGTGGGCTGCACCGTTGCCGTTATGGGAGTGAACTGAATTGGACCAGCGAAGCAGACCGCCCTTCCGGGCGGACCATGTCGGCAGCTTTCTGAGGCCGCCGGACCTTGCCGCGGCGCGCGAACGCGCGCATACCGGCGATCTTCCGGCCGAGGACGCGCGGGCGATCGAGGACGCCTGTGTCCGCGACGTGGTCGCCATGCAGGAAGAGCTCGGCTTTTCGGCGGTAACCGACGGTGAGTTCAGGCGCGATTACTGGCATCTCGATTTCATGTGGGGCATGGACGGTGTCGCCCGCTGGGATGCGCAACGGCTCCCCAACTTCTCCAACGACCAGCAGCCGCCGACGGCGCGGGTCGAGGCGAAAGTGTCGAATCCCGGCGGCGTATTCACGGACATGTACCGGTTCGTCCATGGAATCACGTCGCGGGTGGGCAAGCAGACCATACCGGGCCCGGCAATGATCCATTTGCGGGCCGGCCGAGAGGCCGTCGACACGGATGCCTATCCGGAGATGGACGACTTCTGGAGCGACTGGGTCGCAGCCTACCGCGCCGAGGTTGCCGCGCTCTATGAGGCGGGGTGCCGCTATCTCCAGATCGACGACGTGAGTCTCGCCTATCTGTGCGACGACAAGATGCGCGCGGCGTTCCGCGAACGCGGGGACGACCCCGACCATCTTGCCGGATTCTATACCCGGCTCATCAATGAAGTAGTCAGCGAGCGCCCCGCCGACATGGCGGTTACCGTCCATACCTGCCGCGGCAATTTCCAGTCGAGCTGGATGGCCGAAGGCGGTTATGAACCGGTTGCAGAGACCGTTTTCGGTAGCCTTGCGGTTGACGGCATATTCATGGAATTCGACAGCGAACGGGCCGGCGGTTTCGAACCCCTGCGCTTTCTTTCCGAAGGGCAGGTCGCGGTTCTCGGCCTGATCACGACCAAGACTCCCGAGTTGGAAGCAAAGGACGACGTGAAGCGCCGGATAGATCAGGCGTCGCAATTCGTGCCGCTCGAGAATCTCTGTCTGAGCCCGCAATGCGGGTTCGCGAGCACCCATCACGGCAATGCCGTGACGGTGGACGATCAGAAGCGGAAACTGTCCCTCGTCGTCGAGACGGCGAGCGAAGTCTGGGGGTGAACGTCAGGATGCCCGGCGTGGAGCTGCCGGCAACCGTAACCGGCTATTAGGCGGCCTCGTCGATCACGTTATTGCCGAGAACGCCGATCCCCGATGCCTCGACCTCGATCCTGTCGCCCGGAACCAGCCAGCGGGGAGGATCGAACCGCACACCGGCCCCTGTTGGCGTTCCGGTCGAAATGACGTCGCCGCGCTGCAGTGTCATGAAGGTCGAGACGTAGCTGATCAGATAGGAAAAATCGAAAATCAGGCGCGCGGTCGTATCCTCCTGGCGCACCTCGCCGTTGACGCGGGTCTGGAGGTGGAGATCGTCATACCCGTCGAATTCGTCGGCGGTCACCATCCACGGGCCTATTGCGCCGGAGCGATCGAAGTTCTTGCCCTGGGTGACATTGAACTTGGCGTGGCGGGTCCAGTCCCGGACCGTGCCTTCGTTCAGGCATGTCAGCGCGCCGATATGGGCGAGCGCGTTCTCGCGAGGGATCCGTCGCCCTCCTTCGCCGAGGATGATCGCTATCTCGCCTTCGTAATCCAGCTTGTCGGATTCCAGCGGCCGCACAAGCGGCGCGCCGTGCCCCACGAAGGAGTCATGCGTTCTGAAAAACAGGCCGGGATAGGTCGAGGGGTCCGAATTGTCCTTGTACTCCTCGTTCCGGTCACGGTAGTTGATGCCGACACAAAGGATTCGCGCGGCTGGCGCGACGGGGATCAGGAGCGTGACATCATCCAGCGCGTGACGGGCGCTGCTGCCCGCGGCAATCTCTTCCGCTTCGGCCCTTCGCTCCGGCTCGAACAGATCGTCAAGCTCTCGAACGCCTTCGATCCGTCCCGCGAGATCGACGATTCCGTCCTCTTTCACGGCGCCGAAGGATGTCCTGCCGTCAGCTTCATAGGCTGCGATCTTCATGTCTTACCGTCCTGTAGTCTTGCCGGCCGGCCCGGGTGGACCGGTCGCCGGCGAGCCTGGCTGCGCAGCCCAGTATAACCCATGCCGTCACTCCTGTACGGCGCGCGGCGATGCGGCGCAGCCGGCCGGCGGGTCATCGACGTCATGTCCGACCACTTGGCGCCGGGCGTCGAAGGCCCGGGCTGGCGCCGCACCGGGGCGGCCGTCAGGCGGGTTCCGTATCGGGCAGGGGCGGCCTGGCGGGGTTCACCGCGACGACCTTCTCGGCCTGCATTCCCTCTATCCAGCGACCCAGGCTGCGATGGTCGCAGACCAGATCCGTCCCGGTTTCCGACGGCATCGATCCGGGAGGGAAGGCAGTGTGGTTGTTGATCAGCACGCTACGCGCCGCAAGGGCGTCGGCAATCTCGACAGCGGTGCCGATGTCCCGGGCCAGAACGGCCGCCCGCTCTGTCGGCGAACTATCGACGCGCGCCAGCATGTCGTCAGGCTTGAACCACGGAATGACGCACACCGCGGGACCGGACGCCATTTCCGTCATCAGCCGGGATTGTGGTCGAGGGTTGAAAATGACGGTCGGCGCGTAGAGCGTGTCGGTGAACTTCTGGCCTCCGGTCAGCAGCTGACCGCCGCCGTCGACGGCGTCCTGCACCAGTTCGCTGATGCGGTCCGCGGCGGCCGGCCGGATGAGCGGGCCGATCTCCGTGTCTTCGCGGGCCGGGTCGCCGACGCGGATGCCGGATACCTTCATTGCCAGCTGGGTGGCGAGACGCGTGGCGATGCGCGTGTGCGCGTAGATCCTCTGAATCGAGCCATGCATTTGCCCGGCATGCCGGAAACACCCGCGCAGCAGTATCTCGCGCGCCTCGTAGACATCGATGTCGCCGGCCACGACCGCCGGAACTCCGGCGCCCCGTTCGGCCGCATCGGGTCCGGCGGAGCCGCCGCGCGCCGCGCGCGGAGGAAGAATTGCAAGCGGATGCCGGGCGAGTTCGGTGGCCGCCTGGTTATCGTCGGTCACCACGGTCTGGATCCAGTTTTCCGGCAGATCCGCTTCTTCCAGGATTTCTGCGAAGGCGATGCAGGACAGCGGCGTATCCGGCGCCGGCAGCACTATCGCCGGACATCCGGCGGCGATCGCCGCCGCGGCCTGGCGGACGATGGATCCGAGCGGATCGCGAAAACAGCCTTGGGCGACAACCACGCCGGCGGGCACCGTGCTTGTCGCAACGACATGTGTGTCGTCGCCGGGGAGCGCCGCCGCGGGACCGCTCCGGTCCGAGGGGGACAGGACAGCAGCCGCGCATGTGCGGACGTGATCGATGGCGAGGCGGGCCTCGGCCAGAGCCTCCCGGTACGGCTTGCCGCTTTCCCGCGTGACGCGTGCCGAGAGTTCCGCAAGCCGGGATTCCATGAGCCTTGCCGCGTGTTCGAGGATCCCGAACCGCCGTTCCCGCGCCAGCCGCCGACTGCGGTTCCGGTAGAGGTCGACCGCCAGCAAGAGCGCCTGATTGGCGTCGACCGCACTCTGGCGTGCGAGCGTGCCTATGGTCGACTGGTCGAAGGGATTCGTGACGACGAGCGGAATGTCAGGGGAATGGGCAGCGGCTTCGGGCATCGGTTCGGCAAGGAATATCCGGAATTCGGGCTGGTTGATGGCGACCGTAGTGCGGCAGCGCCGGTGTCCCGCCGTTGCTGCTACGGGCAGATTCCGACCGGTGCTGGCCGACCGTTGCCGCATTGTGACGGCCAATTAGCGGCACTGCAATCGGTCCCTGAACTCGATCGGATCCGACCGGGGCAAGGGACGATGTGCGGGTCTGGCGCCCGGAAACGCCGGCAATGCAGACAGACGGCAGGCGCCGCCCGTCCGTCGTCTGTTGAGTTTCGAGCGGCGAATGGGCAAGCTTTGTCCGCGCAACGCGGCCTCGCCCGGCGGGATTGTCCGACGGTCCACGGCCTGTGGTCGGGCGCGACACGGATGGTGCGGCCATGAAACTCCCTGACGACGCATTCACGGTAACGAGGGATATCCGCTTCTCCGAGTCGGATCCGGCCGGAATAGTTTTCTTCGCCGAGTTCTTCCGCATGTTCAACGACCTGTTCGAAGACTGGCTGGTCAAGCGCCTCGGCATAGACTTTGCCCGTCAGTTCCGGGTCGAGGAGCGCATGTTTCCGCTGATGCATGTGTCGGCCGATTTCAGGGAAGGACGGATGATGGGTCAGTCCATCAGCCTCACTCTTCTCCTTACGAGGCTCGGACGTTCGTCGATAGCCTACGACATCATCGGCCACGACGAGGGGCGCGAAGTGTTGCGGGGATCGTTCGTGAACTGCGTGGCGTCGAAGAAGACGATGAAGTCCATCGAAATCCCTCCGGAAATCCGGGTTCCGATGGAAGCCTATCTCGAAATCTGCGGCAGCTGGTCCGGAGACGCTGGCAGCTCGTCATGAAGCATGTACAGGTGTGGGCGCTGCGTGAGATTCGGCCGGTTGAGCAGCTGCGGGCAGTGTCATGAGGCTCTGGGCGGTATCCGATCTTCATCTCTCGCATCCCAGGAATCGGAGAGCGTTCGATGCCTTTCCGTCATATCCCGACGACTGGCTCATTCTGGCCGGCGACATCGTCGACGGATATCACCGGTTCGACTGTTGTCTCGATTCGCTGAAGAGAAAGTTCAGGCAGCTCGTATGGGTGCCCGGAAATCACGAACTCTGGGCCAGGCCGGGTGGCGCCGACGAACCGCGTGGTGTGGCTCTTAACTCGCGTCAGCGAGTCCATGCGAAACCGGCGTCCAGCTGCGATGTCGGGGAACGCTAGTGGGAGTCTGCCGCGAGACAAAGTCGCCCGTGGCGCTTGAGCGGGATCGGAGTCGCGGCGCGTGCGCTGCTGCGAACGTGTCCGGGCATCGCGACGGTCTGCGGTGCTGATGATGCCGACGGGTCTGCCACGCGGACGCGCGCGGCGACCGTGCCGAAACGGATTGAACGGCGCGGCGGCCGGATGTAATGTCGGCGGCATGAGCGAGCATCGGCATGCACCCGCGCCGCCGCCCGACATACCGGGGTTCCCGAAAGGCTGGCGCGACGAGATCAAGGCGGACCTGGCAGCCCAGGTCGAGGCCGGCGGCACACTCTACGGCGTCCGTTCGGACGGCGCCTATATCGCGCGAACCAGGGACGGGGACCGGGTGCTCGTTGCGCCCGAGCGGCAGTCCGCCTGACCCGGCCGGCGTCCGTGCCGACCCTCATCGTCGTTGCCGGCCCGAACGGGTGCGGCAAGTCCACCCTGACACGCATGAGCGGCTTCAGCTGGCTCGACATCATCGACCCCGACGCGATTGCCCGTGGCATGGTGGCCGGCGGTCCCGGACAGGCGGCGCGCGAGGCGCTGCGCCGGCGACGGGTCGCGCTCGGCGCCGGCCGGACACATCTAGTGGAAACGACCCTCGCCGGATCCGGCAATCTACGCCACATGGAGGCCGCGCGGCGGGGAGGCTTCCGGACCGTCCTGCACTATGTGTCGGTCGCCTCGCCGGAACAGGCGCTCGACCGTATCCGCAACCGGGTCGCGCTCGGCGGCCACGATGTCCCGGAAGCGGACGCGCGGCGGCGGTTCGTGCGCTCGCACGCCAATCTTCCGGTGGCGATTGCGCGCGCGGACGAGGCCATGCTCTACGACAACACCGATCCCGACCGTCCGCACCGGGAGGTCGCGATCCTGAAGGACGGGGCCTGGTGGGTCGCCGGGGCCGTTCCCGGCTGGGCGGCCATGGCGCTCGCCCGGACCGGGCCGCCGCACCGGGGGCGATGACGGGGGCCGCCATGCGCCGCCGTGGGAGGACTGCGGCGCGCGGGAATGCGCAAATGCGCACGGTGCGGTGCGTAAGCGGGTTTGCCTTCGCGATTTGGATTTGGTACTAGGCGCTTGGACCGGGTCATACGCTTTTTTCGGAGAGTCTGCGCCCGGTGTTTTTATTGAAGTCCAGAGGGACGGTCATGGGTTCTGTGCGAGAGGCGTGGGCGGCGATGTCGGCTGCCGTGAGCGGGGTCCGGAAGTGTTCGCGCGGGCACTTGACAAAGCTGGGTGATGCGGTTGTTACAATAAGCCGGGTCGCCGGGTCGCCGGGTCGCCGGGTCGCCGGGTCGCCGGGTCGCCGGGTCGCCGGGTCGCCGGGTCGCCGGGTCGCCCTATCTGCGTCCGGGCTTCGGCCATGAGCGCGTTGGCAGGGGACAGTTCCCGTCCGCCCGTCTCTCCGTCTGAGTCTTTCACTTTCGCCGGCCGGAACCCCGCGCGCCGCCGGGTGGTCGCTTCTTGCTCCGACAACCGTGACTTTTCTACCGCCCGCACCGCCGCGCTCGACCTAAAGCTCGCCATCTAGCTGCTGCGCGAGCGGGTCCAGAACTCGCACTTGCGCGCTGTCGCCTATTGATGCAGCGGGCCAGTTGCTACAGCTACACCGAATCCAACACCCCATCACTGAGCTTGGGAAACGAACTCACGCCCAAACCTGTTTTCGTTTGCCATTGAACCGTTTGCGGGACCGCACACGAGACTGCCTTACGCGCTTGCCAAGGTGAAAGTTAGCCAACAATGAGTCTGCAAAATTTGCCAACCCAGGGCCGCAGCGGACTGCGCCGGATCCTAGCCCGGATTTCTCAAACTAGAGGTGCATCGGGGCTCCGAATCTGGGAAAATATCTGTGCGATCAAATAGTTGACCCGGATTGGAGGGGTTCCCCGATGCGCACAGATTGTACCCCGGATCTTTTTGATTTTACACCCGTGG
>JAJEBT010000001.1 GCA_022822405.1 Alphaproteobacteria bacterium | reverse complement strand
CGTTCTGGATCTCGAATTCGGTGGCTTCCTCGATCGACCGGCGCCAGCCCATGTGGAAACTCTCCCTGGCCATGGCCTGAAGATGGGTCGGTCCGGCCGCGAGATCTCTGGCGATCGACCAGGCATCGGCCTCGAACCGGTCGCGGTCGTAGATTCGGTTGACGATCTGCCACTCAAGCGCTTCGCGAGCGTCAAGGGCGCGGTTGGTCAACATCAGTTCCATGGCGCGGCGGAAGCCGACGATCTTGGCCAGCGAATAGCTCGTGGTGGCATCGTTGGCGAGGCCTATCGAATGCCAGGCGCAGAGGAAGCGGGCATCGTCGGTGCACACCACGATATCCGAACAGAGCGCGATGCCCAGCCCGGAGCCGGCCGCGACGCCGTTGACGGCGGAGAACACCGGTTTTCGCAACCGCACGATCAGGTGGAACACCTGGTGCCACCACATCGCCAGTTCCCGGAAGTGAGGGCTGATGCCCTCGTCCGCCGCCGGGATTTCCTTGAGGTTGAAACCCGAACAGAAGGCATCTCCCGCGCCCGTGAACATCACGGCGCCGACCGCGTCGTCGGCCTCGGCCCGAACAAGCGCGTCATGGGTTTCGCGAACGCCTGCAAGATCGAGCGCGTTGGCGTATTGCGGCAGGTTGAACACGATCCTGGCGACGCCATCCGTCACCTCGTAGCGGATGCTGCTGTATGTTGAGGTGTTCAAGACGGGCCCCGTCTGCGGTTTCGATCATGGAGCGATGCAGGATATGGCGCAGCGCCGCATCCGTCCAGAGAGGCGATTCCGCGGCTCACAGCCCCTCGCGCCGCCAGAAGCTGTGTCGGAAGTTCAGGAGCACGGGAACGATCTGCGGCCGGGCTTCCGGGCCACTTCCTTTCATGCGTTCGTGGCGCGGCCGAGTCGTCGGGCTGAAACCCGTGCGCCGGAAGCGCGGGGAGTGCAAGCGTCCGTCCGTCCCGCAGCCGCCCCCTCTCGCCGGACCGCTGGAACGCTATGTCCGGCGGGGCCCTCTCGCGGACGAGCGCGTAGCCGGCAGGTTGCGTTGCGTGCTGCCTGCGGTCACTCAGCCGCCTCGCGGTGTCCGATCGCCGCATTGACCGCCGGCATGACCTTCTCGGCCATCAATTCCATCGACCGCCTGCCGAGTGCCTTGTCCTCCCAGTCCTTGCCTGCGTAAAGCAGCGTCCCGAAATCCCCGGTTACCTCACGGAACGCCAGCAGCTGCTCGGTCACCGAGCTCACATCGCCGGCGATGACGAGGCTGTCGACCACGAAATCCAGCGTCAGCCGGTCGTCAGGGAAATCCCGCTCGGGCTTGAACACCTCGTGGCGGTTGGCCTTCTTCAGCTTGGTGAACAGTTGCTTGTAGTAGAACCGGTAGGGGCTGCGCTCGCTGTCCCGCCCGTACTCCAGCGCCGTCGCGTGATCGTCATGGACGAAGATCGAGCGGGCGACTCGCCAGTCGGCGGGATCAGCCGTGCGCCCGGCTTCGGAACAGCCCTGCGCGTAGTTGGCCCAGTGGGTCCGGACCCACTTGTCGAGGAGGAAGTTCGCCGAGATCGGGAGGAAGCCCTTGCGGCCCATCTCGATGACGCCCTTGGAAAAGGGGGCGACGACGGTGCCGAGCACGGGCGGGTGGGGCTTCTGGTAGGGCTTGGCGATCGGGCCGAGCCCGATCTCGGGAAACAGCGTCTCGCGGGTGGTGATGTTCCAGTGCTTGCCCTCGAGGTCGTAGGGCGGTTCGCCCTGCCATATGTCGAGGATGTGGCCTATGGATTCGACGAACATCTCGTTGCGGTCCATGCCGCGGATGCCCAGCGCCTCGGCATCCGATTCGAGGGCGCCGGGGCTGACGCCGAACAGGAAACGGCCCTTCAGCAGATGATCCAGCATCGCCGCCTGGGCGGCGACCAGCACGGGGTGGGTGTGCGACAGGTTGGTGGTTCCCGTGCCGAGCTTGATCTGGCTGGTCTCGGAGATCAGGCTTGCCTGAAAGAGCATCGAGTTGGTGATGCTTTCCGCCGCGTCCGTGACGTGCTCGCCGACATAGGCCTCGGAGTAGCCGAGCCGGTCGGCGAGTATGATGGCCTCGCGGTCTTCCTGCAGGACCTCCGTGTAGTCACGATCCAGCCGGTGCACCGGCATCGTGAAAAAACCAAGTTTCATCGCTGTCTCCAGAATCCACGTTCCGGCATGGCGCCGCACGTCGGCACCCGACCGTCCGCGGGCAATGTATATCCGACACGACCACCCATTGCATGCCCTCTTTCCGCGCTGTGTCCGGAGCGGCTGCGGCCCGTCCCCGCGGCCGGATCCCGCTCCGCTGTCGCGCGGTCAGGCCAGCGACAGGGTCACGCGGAGCCCGGGATGGTTGTCGTCAAGCCGTATCTCGCCGCCGTGGAGGCGCACCACCGCGCGCACCAGCGCCAGCCCGAGCCCGCTTCCGGGTTCGCTGCGGCTGGCATCGAGGCGGCGGAAGCGCTCGAACACGGCCTCGCGGCTCTCCTCCGGGATTCCCGGCCCGGTGTCCCAGACGATGACGTCACCATGCCGCGCCGCGATGCCGATCGCGCCGGGCGTCGGCGTGTATTTGACCGCATTGTCGACGAGGTTGGTCACGGCTTGGAAGATCAGGTCACGGTCACCCGTGATCTCCGCCGCTGCGCTGACGTCGAGCGAGAAGCCGAGCCCGCCATCCTGCGCCAGCGGTTCATAGAGTTCGGCGACATCGCGAACGAGACCACCAAGATCGACCGCACCAAAACTCTCGCGGCGTCCGCCAGCCTCGATCCGGGCGATGCGCATGAGGGCGTTGAAGACCGCTATGAGGCCGTCAGCCTCGCCGATGGCGTCGGCCACCCGCCTCCCGCGCTCATCGTTGTCGAGATCGCCGTCCTCGAGGCCCTCGAGGCGGCTCCTGAGCCGCGCGAGCGGCGTGCGCAGGTCGTGGGCGATGTTGTCCGATACATGGCGCAGCCCTTCCATCAGCGTCTGGATGCGGTCGAGCATGTCGTTGAGATTGCCGGCGAGCTGGTCGAAATCGTCGCCGCTGCCGCGCACCGGAATGCGCTGCGCCAGATCTCCTGTCATGATTTCGCGGCTCGTCTGGTTGATCGCCTCGATCCTGCGGGTGGTGCCGCGGCTCAGCGCGATGCCGCCGGCGAGCGCCAGCGCCAGCGTGATCAGCACCCCCCATACCAGGGCGTCCTTGATGCTGCGCCGCGTCTGTTCGAGTTCGTGCACCTCACGCCCGACCAGCAGCCTGAGCCCGCCGTCGAGCGCAAACGCCATCGCGCGCGCGAGATGGGGGCTGCCCTCCGGGGACTGGCGGTCGACGAGTGCGAAGGTCATCCAACCCTCATCATCCGGCTGGATGTCGGGCCACGAGCTGACATTGCCGACGAGTGGCCGCCCGATCGGATCGGTCAGGAGGTACACGGTGCGGCCGCCCGGATCGCGGCGGAGCCGGCCGGTGATGATGCGCGCAATGCCGGCCGCGCCGCCGGCCGCGTACTGTTCGTTCAGTCCCTTGATATCGGCGCGGATGGTCTCGTCCATCTGCTCCACGAGGGTGCCGACCGTGGCTTGCCACAGGAATCCGAGGAGCACCGTTACCGAGACCGCGAACACGACCATGTAGATCAGCGCGAGCCGGAAGGTTGAACTCCTAAGGAGGCGCATCGCCATCGCGAATGACATATCCGGCTCCGCGCACGGTGTGTATCAGCGGCCTGTCGGACCCCCTGTCGATCTTGCGCCGCAGGCGGCTGATATGAACGTCGATGACGTTGGTCTGGGGATCGAAATTATAGTCCCAGACTCCCTCGAGGAGCATCGCGCGGGTCATCACCGTGCCGGCGTTGCGGGCGAGGAATTCGAGCAGTCGGAACTCGCGCGGCTGGAGCTCTATCTTCCGGCCGCCGCGGCTCGCGCTCCGGGTGAGGAGGTCGATTTCCAGGTCTCCGACACGGAGCGCGGTCTCGCTGGCGGTGCGGCCCGACGAGCGCCGCGCCAGGGCCTCGATCCGGGCGAGAAGTTCGGTCGCGGCGAACGGCTTGGCCAGGTAGTCGTCACCGCCGGCCCTGAGCCCCTTTACCCGGTCCGTGACCTCGCCGAGTGCGCTCAGGATGAGGGTGGGGACGCGGCAGTCCGAGGCACGTAGCGCCTGGATGAGTGCGAGGCCGTCGAGCCGCGGCAGCATCCGGTCCACGACCAGCACGTCGAACTCCTCCGATGTCGCCATCACCAGCCCGTCCGTGCCGTCCTCCGCGATCATGGCCAGGTGCCCCGCCTCGGTGAGCACCTTCGCGACGTAGGCGGCGACCTCCCGGTCATCCTCGATGACGAGCACACGCATGGCTGTCCGGCGGTTGCAGCGGCGAAGCGGGGCCTAGAGTGCCGCCACGGCCGCGATCTCGATCAGGAGTTCGGGCCATGCGAGCGCCGAGACCTCGACAATGGCCGATGCCGGCCCGTCCTTCGGGAAATAGCTCTCGCGGATGTCGGAGACCGACTCGAAGGCGCTGATGTCGCGGACATAGACGGTTACCTGCACGATGTCGGCCATGGTTCCGCCGTTGGCCTCGACGATGTTCCGGATGTTCTCGAGGACCTGCGTGGCCTGGGCGCGGATGTCGCCCTTGCCGACGAGATTCCCCTCGGCATCGATCGCGACCTGCCCGGCGATGAACAGCAACGGGCCGGCATCGACGCGCACGCTGTTGGAATAGTGCGGCTTGAGCGGCGCCGCCACCGAATCCGGGTTTCTTCCGATCGATTTGGTCATGAGTCCGCTCCTTGTCCTGTTGCGTTGCGGATGGCCTGCCACACCGCCTGCGAGGTGATGGGCAGTGGCACGTGGCGCACGCCGAGATGCCAGAGTGCGTCGACGACGGCGTTGCCGATGGCCGCCGGTGCGCCGATGGTCCCGGTTTCGCTGCCGCCCTTGACGCCGAGGGGATTCGACGGTGCCGGCGTTTCCTGGAAGGCGAGACGGAAGGACGGAAGGTCGTCGGCTCTCGGCATGCAGTAGTCGACGAAGCTTCCCGAAAGCAGCTGGCCGCTGCCGTCATAGACGACATGCTCCATCAGCGCCTGGCCCACGCCCTGGCCGAGGCCGCCGTGAACCTGCCCCTCCACGATCATCGGATTGACCACCACGCCGCAATCGTCGGCCGTGAAGTAGTCGCGCAGCGTCACCTCTCCGGTCTCGGCGTCGACGATCACGACCGCCAGATGCATTGCCTGCGGGTCGTTGGTGTCGCGGGGCTCCCAGAACACGGTTTCCTCGAGTCCTGGCTCGACGGTGCCGTCGGGCGCGGACGGCAGCATCGCGCCGTGATAGGCATTGGCGGCGATCTCGCGGAAGGTGACCTCGCGGTCGGTGCCGCGGACGCGGTAGACCGGACCGCGCCGCTCCACGTCCTCTTCGGCGCATTCGAGCATGTGGGCGGCGATCCGGCGCGCGCGTCCCGCGACCCGGTCGGCGGCGATCATGATCGCCGAGCCGCCAACCGTCATCGACCGCGAGCCCCATGTGCCGTTGCCGAAGGGGATCATGTCGGTGTCGCCCTCGATCAGCGCGATATCCTCGATCGGGATGCCGAGGCGGTCGGCGGCCACCTGGGAATAGGTGATGTCGTGGCCCTGGCCATGGCTGTGGCTTCCCGAGAACAGCGTGACCCTGCCGTCCGAATGCACGCGCACGATCGCGCTCTCGTAGCCGCCATGGAGCCCGCCCCGCGAGGCGAGGTTGGCGCTGCTGCCGGTTCCGGACTTGTCGAGGAAACACGAGATGCCGAGCCCCATGTGCTGTCCGCGGGCGCGCCGCCCGGACTGTTCGGCGCGCAGCGCCCGGTAGTCGGCCAACTCGAGCAGGCGCGCAAAAAGCGCGGGGGGATCGCCCGAATCGTAGGTGCGGCCGCCCGGCGCCGGGTAGGGGAAGTCGGCGGCTGTGATCAGGTTGCGGCGCCTGAGCGCGGCGACATCGATGCCGAGCTCGCGGGCGCCGTTCTCGGCCAGGCGCTCGTTGACCCAGGTCGCTTCCGGGCGCCCCGAACCGCGATAGGCGTCCACGGGGAGCGTATTGGTGTAGGCACCGCGCACCCTGAGGTGCGCGGTCGGCGTGCGGTAAAGGCCGGTCAGGGTCTGGGGGTAGGAATTTCCCGGAATGCTGGGCGCGAAATTCGAGAGGTATCCGCCGAGCGCGGCGATGGTGTCGACCTGGAGGGCCACAATCTCGCCGTCGGACCCGAAACCCATGCGCCCGACCGTGTGGTGATCGCGCGCCTGGGTGTCGGACATCAGGCATTCCGAGCGCGTCGCCGTCCACTTGACGGGGCGCTGCAGAAGGCCGGCGGCCCAGGCAACGGTCGAGACCTCGACCGCGAAATGCACCTTGAGCCCGAAACCGCCGCCGACATCGGGCGCGATCACCCGGATCTTGTGCTCGGGCACGAACAGCGTGTAGTTGGCAAGCCAGCGGCGCAGGTAGTGGGGCGTCTGGGTGGTGGCGTAGAGCGTATAGCGGCCGCTTTCGCGCTCGAAATCGCACAGGTAGCTGCGCGGCTCCATAGGGTTTCCCGCGACCCGGTTGGACGGCAGTGTCATTTCGACCACATGGTGGGCGTCGGCGAGGGCGGCCTCGGTCGCTGCGCGGTCGCCCTTCTCGATCTCGAACACGAGGTTGGTGCCGAAGCGCTCGTGCACGCAGGGGGCATCCGCATCAAGGGCTCGTGCGACGTCGGTCACCGCCGGAAGGGGGACATAATCGACGGCAACGCGCTCGGCCGCGTCGAGGGCGGCGTGGCGGGTCTCGGCGATGACGGCGGCGACGATGTCGCCGACATGGCGGACGGCGTCCGGGGCGAAGGCCGGCCGCGGGGCCTCGTTCATCGGCCGTCCGTCGCCGAACGGCATCGGGTGGACGACGGTAAGCTCGCCGAGCCCTGCCGCGTCCCAGTCGCGGTGGTCGAGGATGCGGAGGACTCCGTCGAGAGCTGCAGCCTCCGACGAATCGATCCCTTCGATGCGGGCGTGGGCATGGGGCGAACGGACGAAGGCGCACCACGCCATGCCGGGCAGCGCCATGTCGTCGACATAGCGCCCGCGGCCGCGCAGGAAGCGGATATCCTCACGGCGTGCGAGCGGCTGGCCGATATAGCTCATCCCGGTCTCCGGCCGCCGCGGACATTCGCTGGCCGCGGCGAACATGAAGACGGATCGATGGTCGGGATGGATTGCGGGAATTGGCGGGCAGGCACGGGCGACCCCGCTGCGTTCGGACCGGTGCGCGGCAGTCCCGGGTCGCTGTCTGTCTCCCGGCCCCCGGCGCGGCCGTGAACCTCCGCGACGACGCCGCACTCGCATGGACGGTCTCACATAGGTGATTGTCTCGTGGCAGTCAATCGCCGCCCGCCCGCCACCACCGGAAATTGCCGCCCACCGCCGCGGATGCTAACATCGCGTCGGCGTTCATCCTCGATCGGGTGCGCCGTCAGGCAGAAGATGATTCTGCGCAACATATGCCCGGGTTCGACGCTGCGGAGGTAGCTGGCCATCGGGCAGACACGAAAGGGAGGAGTAATGCGAGTTCACACGATTCTAGGCGCGCTGACCGGTCTGGCAGTCGCAGCTTCTGCGGGCGCCGCGGGCGCCGCCAGCATGACGATGAAGGTCGGTTACGCGACGATCAACGATCCGCAGCACGCCGTTGCGCAGGAACTCCAGAAGCGCTTTGCCGCCAACAAAGAGGCTGGCATCGAGGTCAAGATCTTTCCGTCAGGACAGATCGGAAAGATCCCGCGCATGATCGAGGGCCTGCAGCTCGGTACGCTCGAGCTGATGATCTCGCCGCCGGGCTTCATGGTCGGCATCAATCCGGCCTTCCAGGTTCCCGACGCCCCCGGCGTCTTCACCGACGTCTTCCACGCCCACCGCACGCTCAACGACCCGGCCTTCTACGGCAAGTTCTCGAAGCTCGCCGCGAAAAAGGGTATCGGGATGCCGTCGCTCTACGTCTACGGCCCGACCTCGTTCGCGAGCAAGCAGCCGCTGCGCAAGCTTGCGGACTTCAAGGGAAAGAAGATCCGCGTGCTGGCGACCAAGATGGAAAGCTCGCTCGTCGGCAAGTTCGGCGCGGCCGGCGTTCCCATCCCCTACACCGAGGTGTTGCCGGCGCTGCAGCGCGGCACCATCGACGGGGTGCGGAGCTCGATCATCGTCATGGGCGGTTCCAAGTTCTTCACCGTCACCAAGTTCATCACCGTGGTCGAGAGCGGATTCATTCCGAGCGCGCTGCTGGTGAGCGAAGCCTGGCGGAAGAAGCTGTCCGCCAAGCAGGCGAAGGCCGTGAACGCAGTGCTCGCCGGTATGGGCGAATGGGCCACCAAGACGGCCGCCGAGTTCGGAAAGAGGGCCGAGAAGCTGTGGCAGGATAACGGCGCAGAGGTGATCAGGCTGCCGGCGGCCGAGCAGAAGCAGTTCATGGACACGGTCCGTCCGCTCGGCGACGAGTTCCTCGGCAAGCACGCCAACGCCGGGGTGCGCGAGATCTATGCGCTTATGAAGGAATCGGCCAAGCGCAACATGTAGCGCCTGGCCGCCGGAACCGGAATCCGGGCGCTCGCCGCCCGGATTCCGGCGAGTGCGGTGTCCCGGGGCGCTGCCGGAATTCGGGATGCGCCCCGGGGTCGGTCGCGGGCGGGGTCGAGGCCGCCCGCCTGTAGCCGGCCTGCGCCTTCGCGCGCGGTGTGCCGGCGCGGCAACGTGGCCTCGGGAGCAAGGAGGAGGAGACGCGATGTTGACGAGATCCAAACCGGCCTGGTTGCTGCCGGAGACAGCAGCGACGCCGGAGTCCGTGTTCCTGAACCGCCGTGAACTCTGCAGGTCGGTTGCGGCCGGGTCGATCCTGGCCGCCGTGCCCGCGCTGTCCGGGATCGCGTCCGCAGCCGCCGACCCGTCGGCTGGGCTGTATCCGGCGAAGCGGAACGACGCCTACAAGCTCGACCGCGCCGTCACCCCGGAGAAGGTCGCGACGACCTACAACAACTTCTACGAGTTCGGTTCCCACAAGAACATATGGAAGGCGGCGCAGAAGCTGAAGGTTCGACCCTGGACGGTGACCATTGACGGCATGGTCGAGAAGGAGCGGACGGTCGATGTCGACACGCTGTTACGGGCGATGCGGCTCGAGGAGCGGCTCTACCGCCACCGGTGCGTGGAAGCCTGGGCGATCGCGGTTCCCTGGACCGGTTTCCCGATGAAGGACTTTCTCGACTATGCCCGTCCGCTGTCGGGCGCCCGCTATGTCGTTATGGAGACCTTCAACGACAAGTCGGTCGCTCCCGGCCAGCGTCAGATATGGTATCCGTGGCCCTATCTTGAGGGGCTCACCATCGCCGAGGCCGCGAACGAGCTGTCGATGATCGGCACCGGCGCCTACGGCAAGCCGATGCCGAAGCAGAACGGCGCGCCGCTGCGCCTCGTTGCGCCGTGGAAGTACGGCTTCAAGCAGATCAAGTCGATCGTCCGCTTCACCTTTACCGACAAGCGGCCGACGAGCTTCTGGGAAAAGATCCAGGGCAACGAGTACGGGTTCTGGGCCAACGTCAACCCGGAAGTGCCGCATCCGCGCTGGAGCCAGGCCACCGAACGGCTGCTGGGCGTCGACAAGCGGGTGCCGACGCTGCTCTATAACGGCTATGCGGAGCAGGTGGCGCACATGTACAAGGACATGAAGGGCGAGAGGCTCTTCATGTAGCGGTGCAGCGGTGCAGCGGTGCCGGCCGCGCCGGACGCCGCCGGCGCGCTGGCCAGTCAACCGGCCGTCGCCGCGTCCTCGTGCTCGGCGATGAATTTCTCGGCTTCCAGCGCTGCCATGCAGCCGGTGCCCGCGGCGGTGACGGCCTGGCGGTAGACCTTGTCCTGGACATCGCCGGCCGCGAACACGCCGGGCACGCTGGTGCGGGTCGAATCGGCAGCCGTCCGAATGTAGCCCTCGTCGTCCATGTCGAGCTTGCCGCGGAACAGTTGCGTCGCCGGATCGTGGCCGATGGCCACGAACACGCCGTCGACGGCAAGCTCGCCGGTTCCGCCCGACTTCACGTCGCGCGTGCGCACCCCGGTCACGGTCGGCGGATCGTCGGTTCCGAGCACTTCGTCGACGACCGTGTCCCACAGGGTCTCGATCTTTTCGTTGTCGAACAGGCGCCGCTGCAGGATCTTCTCGGCCCTGAGCGCGTCACGACGATGGATCAGTGTCACCTTTGCGGCATGGTTGGTCAGATAGAGCGCTTCTTCCACCGCCGTGTTGCCGCCGCCAACGACGGCGACCTCCCGGTCGCGGAAGAAGAACCCGTCGCAGGTGGCGCAGGCCGAGACACCGAAACCGACGAATTTCTGCTCGCTCTCCAGGCCGAGCCACCGCGCCCTGGCGCCAGTCGAGACGATCATCGTGTCGGCGACATAGGTTGCCCCTGAATCTCCGGTGCAGGTGAAGGGCCGCTGCGTGAAATCGACATCGACGACGAGGTCGCTGACCATCGTGGTGCCGACATGCTCCGCCTGCTCGTGCATCTGGGTCATCAGCCAGGGACCCTGGATGACGTCGGCGAAACCCGGGTAGTTCTCGACATCGGTCGTGATGCTCATCTGCCCGCCGACCTCGATGCCGGTGACGAGCACCGGCTCGAGCGACGCGCGGGCCGCGTAGATGGCCGCCGTGTAGCCGGCGGGCCCCGACCCGACGATGAGCACCCTTGTCCGATAGCTTTCTGCCATGAAAAGGTTCCTGCGGCCCGATGGCCGGGCCTTGTCCTTGATTTCCGGCGCCGCAGCCCGGCGGGTGCCTACCTGTAGCGCACCGAGACGACTTCGTAGGACTTCACGCCGCCCGGCGTGACGACCTCTATGGGATCCCCGACGGTCTTGCCGATCAGGGCCCGCGCCATCGGCGACATGACCGAAAGCCGTCCCGATCTCACGTCGGATTCGTGCTCGCCAACGATCTGGTAGGTGGTCTTGACGTCGGTCTCGTCGTCAATGACGGCGACTGTCGCCCCGAACCTGATGACCTTGCCCCTCAGCGCCTTGACATCGATGACCTCGGCGCGGCTCAGCAGGTCCTCGATCGTTTCGACCCGGCCTTCGATGAACGCCTGTCGCTCGCGGGCGGCGTGATATTCAGCGTTTTCGGACAGGTCGCCATGTTCGCGCGCTGCGGCGATCGCCCGGATCACGGCCGGCCGCTCCTCGGACTTGAGATGCCGGAGTTCCTGTTCGAGCTTGGTGTGGCCCTCCAGTGTCATCGGCGCCTTTTCCATGGTCTGCCCCTTGCTGCTCTAGCGGCCGGTACGGCTGTCTTTCGCGGGATCGGCCGCCGCACGGTCCGGTGGCGGCCCAGCGCTAAAATAGGACTGGATGTCGGCGACTTCAAGAACGCCGGCGCGCATCGCCCCGATGCCTTCGATCGCAGCCCGCGCGCCGGCCACGGTCGTGTAGTAGGGAATCCCGCCGAGCAGCGCCGTGCGCCGGAGCGTGTAGGAATCGCCGATCGCCTTGCGGCCTTCCGTGGTGTTGAGGACGAGGCTGATGTCGCCGCTGATCATGGCGTCGACGATGTTGGGACGCCCCTCGTGGACCTTCTTGATCACCCGCGTGGCGACGCCGGCGCCGTTGAGCGCGGCCGCGGTTCCGGTGGTCGCGACGAGGTCGAACCCCATCCCGCGCAGCCGTCCGGCGAGCTCGATCATGGCCGGCTTGTCGCGGTCGCGCACCGAGATGAACGCGGTGCCCTCGAGCGGGACCGACATGTTGGTGCCGAGCTGGGACTTGGCGAAGGCACGCCCGAAATCTGAATCGATGCCCATGACCTCGCCCGTCGACTTCATCTCGGGGCCGAGAATGACGTCGACCCCCGGGAATTTGGCGAACGGGAAGACGGCTTCCTTGACCGCGATGTGGCCGCCGGGCGGCGGCGCGGGGTAGCATCGGAGCAGATCCTTCAGCCTCTCCCCCGCCATCGCGCGAGCCGCGACCTTGGCTACCGGAAGGCCGGTTGCCTTGGCGACGAATGGAACCGTGCGGCTTGCCCGCGGATTGACCTCGAGGACGTAGATCGTGTCGTCCTTTATCGCATACTGCACGTTCATCAGCCCGACCACTCCGAGCTCGCGGGCGAGTGCCGACGTCTGGCGGCGCAGTTCGGCGATGATCTCCTCGGACAGCGAATGCGGCGGCAGCGAACAGGCGGAATCGCCGGAGTGAATTCCAGCCTCCTCGATGTGCTCCATGATCCCGGCGATGTGGACATCGTCGTCCCGGTCGCGGATGGCGTCGACATCGACCTCGATCGCCTCGCGGAGGTAGGAATCGATGAGTACGGGCGTGTCGCCGGAGACCTGCACCGCGCTCTCGATGTAGCGCACGAGTCCGGCCTCGTCATGGACGATTTCCATGGCCCGGCCGCCGAGCACGTAGGAGGGCCGGATGACCACCGGATAGCCGATGTCGTTGGCGACGCGGCGCGCCTCCTCGCCGCTGCGCGCGGTGCCGTTGACCGGCTGGCGGAGATCGAGGCGCCGGAGCAGGGCCTGGAAGCGCTCGCGGTCCTCGGCGAGATCGATGGCGTCGGGCGGGGTACCGAGGATCGCGACGCCGGCCTCGCCGAGCGCGCCGGCGAGCTTCAGCGGAGTCTGCCCGCCGAACTGTAGGATGACACCGGCGACCGTGCCCCGGGCCTCTTCCGTGCGCACGATCTCGATCACGCTCTCGGCCGTCAGCGGCTCGAAATAAAGCCGGTCCGAGGTATCGTAGTCCGTAGACACCGTCTCGGGGTTGCAGTTGACCATGATGGTCTCGAAGCCGGCCTCGGCGAGCGCGAATGCGGCATGGACGCAGCAATAGTCGAATTCGATTCCCTGGCCGATGCGGTTGGGACCGCCGCCGAGGATCAGTACCTTTTCGCGATCGGTCGGATCGGCTTCGCATTCCGCCGTGCCGTCAATCCCGGTTTCGTAGGTCGAATACATGTAGGGCGTCCGTGACACGAACTCGGCGGCGCAGGTGTCGATGCGCTTGTAGCACGGCGTCACGCGTTGGTCCGCCCGCACACGCGCAACGTCGTCCACCGGTCGGCCCACGAGCTCGCCGAGGCGCTCGTCGGAGAATCCCAGGGCCTTGAACCGGTGCAGTCCGGCCGCGTCCGCGGGAAGCCCACCCTGCCGCAACTCTGCCTCGGCCGTCACGATCTCCTCGATTCGGGCGAGGAACCACGGGTCGAAGCCACTCGCCGCCTGAAGTTCGTCGACAGTGATGCCGAGGCGCAGCGCCTGCGCGATGCGCAGCAGACGGTCGCTGTGCGCGACCGCGCAGTCGG
Source organism: Alphaproteobacteria bacterium (assembly GCA_022822405.1). Taxonomy (GTDB): domain Bacteria; phylum Pseudomonadota; class Alphaproteobacteria; order MPNO01; family UBA830; genus JAJEBT01. The sequence continues at coordinate 160,017 of JAJEBT010000001.1, read as the reverse complement.
ACAGCACCGCGTCGCGGTCGATCTCGCCGGTCGCTGGATCGACGCCGGCGAGCAGGGTCTCGTTCAGCCCGGTGAGCCCGGTCTCCATCGAGCACATCGCCTTCTGCAGCGATTCCTCGAAGGTGCGGCCGACCGCCATAACCTCGCCGACCGATTTCATCTGGGTGTTGAGGAGTGGTTCGGTGCCCGAGAATTTCTCGAACGCGAAACGCGGCACCTTGGTCACGACATAGTCAATTGTCGGTTCGAACGACGCCGGGGTGACGCCCGTGATGTCGTTGTCGAGCTCGTCGAGCGTGTAGCCCACAGCCAGCTTGGCGGCGATCTTGGCAATCGGGAACCCGGTCGCCTTGGAGGCCAGCGCCGAGGATCGCGATACCCGCGGGTTCATCTCGATCACGACCATGCGCCCGCTCTGCGGGTCGATCGCGAACTGAACGTTCGATCCCCCGGTGTCGACCCCGATCTCGCGCAGCACGGCGATCGAGGCGTTGCGCATGACCTGGTATTCCTTGTCGGTCAGAGTCAGGCTGGGTGCCACCGTGATCGAATCGCCGGTATGCACACCCATCGGGTCGACGTTCTCTATCGAGCAGACAATGATGCAGTTGTCGGCGCGGTCGCGCACGACCTCCATCTCGAATTCCTTCCATCCGATGATCGACTCTTCGACCAGGACTTCGCGGGTCGGCGACGACGCGAGCCCGTGGCGCACCACCGCCTCGAATTCCTCGCGGTTGTAGGCGACCCCGGCACCGGCGCCGCCGAGTGTGAAGCTCGGCCGGATGATGGCCGGCAGGCCGGTCAGCTCGAGGGCCGCAAAGGCGTCGTCGAGCGAGTGGGCGAGGCGGCCGCGCGGGCACTCGAGCCCGATCCGGGCCATTGCCTGCTGGAACTGCTCGCGATCCTCGGCCATGTCGATGGCTTCGTGGCGTGCGCCGATCAGTTCGACGCCGAAGCGGTCGAGCACACCGCTGCGGCTTAGCGACAGCGCCGTGTTGAGCGCGGTCTGTCCGCCCATCGTCGGCAGCAGCGCGTCGGGCCTTTCCCTCTCGATGATGCGCGTGACCATGTCCGGCGTCACCGGCTCGATATAGGTGGCGTCCGCAAAGTCGGGATCGGTCATGATTGTGGCCGGATTCGAGTTGACCAGCACGACCCGGTAGCCCTCGTCCTTCAGCGCCTTGCAGGCCTGGGTTCCCGAATAGTCGAACTCGCAGGCTTGGCCGATGACGATCGGCCCGGCGCCAATGATGAGCACGGACTCGATGTCAGCGCGTCTGGGCATGGTCAGCGATCATGGCGGCGAAGCGCTCGAACAGGTAGTGGCTGTCCTGCGGGCCCGGTGAGGCCTCGGGGTGGTACTGGACGGCGAAGACCGGCGCGCCCGAAACCCTGAACCCTTCGAGCGAGCCGTCGAAGAGTGAGACGTGGGTCGTCTCGAGGCCGGATGGCAGCGAGTCGCCGGCGACCACGAAGCCGTGATTCTGGCTTGTGATCTCGACCCGTCCGGTCTCGAGGTCCTTGACCGGGTGGTTGGCGCCGCGGTGGCCGAGATGCATCTTCTCCGTGCGTGCGCCGAGCGCCAGCGCCAGCATCTGGTGGCCAAGGCAGATCCCGAACATCGGGATCCCGAAGGCGAGGAGCTGGCGGATCACGGGCACGGCATAAACGCCGGTTGCCGCCGGATCGCCGGGACCGTTCGACAGGAAGATGCCGTCCGGCCGGTGGCGGAGGATGTCCTCGGCGCTTGCGTCGGCGCGCTCCACGGTGACCCGGCAGCCGGTCGAGGCGAGGGCGCGCAGGATGTTGCGCTTTGCGCCGTAGTCGATTGCGACGACGTGGTGGTGCGCATCGGCGCGGTTACCGTAGCCGGCATGCGGCTGCCACAGCGCCTCGGTCCATTCGTGGGCCTCGCGGCAGGTGACGTCGCGTGCGAGATCCATGCCCTCGAGGCCGGGCCAGGTCGCGGCTGCGCTCCTGAGCGCGTCGAGATCGAACCTGCCGTCGGGCGCGTGGTGAAGTACGCCGTTCGGGGCCCCGGTGTCGCGGATGGCCCGCGTCAGGCGGCGCGTGTCGGCGCCCGCCAGCCCGACGAGACCGCGCGATTTCAGCCAGTCGTCGAAATGCCGGGTGGCGCGCCAGCTCGATGGCTGCGTTATATCGGCACGCAGCACGAGGCCGCGCGCCGCCGGTCCGGCGGTCTCGATGTCGTCGGCATTGGCCCCGACATTGCCGATGTGCGGAAACGTGAAGGTGACGATCTGGCCGGCATAGGACGGGTCGGTCAATATTTCCTGGTACCCGGTGATCGAGGTGTTGAAGCAGATCTCGCCGGTCGCGCTGCCCGCCGCGCCGACGCCCCGGCCCCAGAGCACGGTGCCGTCGGCCAGCACGAGCGCGGCGGTCGCACCCTCGGGCGGACAAGGCCGGATGTCGGAGGCGATTCGGGTCATTGTCGCCTTTCTAGCGTTCGGGCGCGCCGTGTTGCCTTGCGGCCGCGCCCAGATGTCGCCCGGGCGCCCGCACAGCGGGCGCGCGGCCATGCTTCATAGGTCATCGCCGGGTATTCGTCAATAGCAATTTGCCGGGAAAGATGCGTCAAATCATATGGTTAGACATTCCCGGCAAGCTTGCAACGGTCCCAGAACTGCGCTATGGTGCCGCTCTTTCCTAGTGCATGGTCGGATTGATGCTGCGGGACCGATTGAACGGAAAACTCAAGTCCGCGATGAAGGAAAAGGATCAGGTAGCAGTGTCGACATTGCGCCTGATTCTCGCGGCGGTCAAGGACCGCGATATAGCGAAGCGGTCTGAGGGCAGCGACAAGGGCATCGATGACGCCACCATCCTGCAGGTACTGCAGACGCTGATCCGCCAACGGCGGGAATCGATCGTGCTCTACCGCCAGGGCGGGCGCGAGGAGCTTGCGGATCGCGAGGCCCGCGAGATCGTGGTGATCGAGCAGTTCCTGCCGCGCCAGCTCGATGATGGCGAGGTGGCGGATGTCATCGAGAGCGCACTCGCCGAGACCGGTGCCGGTTCCGTGAAGGACATGGGCAGGGTGATGGGCCTGCTGCGCGAGCGTTATGCCGGGCGCATGGATTTCGGCCGGGCGGGGGCTGCGCTGAAGGCGCGGCTCGCCGGCTGATCGGGCGGCCCGGGCGCATGCCATTTCCGCCGCAGTTTCTCGACGAGCTCCGGGCGCGGATCCGCCTGTCCGACCAGATCGGGCGCCGCGTCAAGCTGACGAGAAGGGGCCGCGAGTTCGTCGGCCTCTGCCCGTTTCACAGCGAGAAGACGCCATCGTTCACCGTCAGCGACGACAAGGGGTTTTTCCACTGTTTCGGCTGTGGCGCGCATGGCGACGTGATCGGCTTCGCGATGCAGAGCGCGCATCTGTCGTTTCCCGACGCGGTCGCGCAACTGGCGGCGGAGGCCGGGCTTGAGGTGCCGGTGGCGACGCCGGAAGAGCGCGCGCGCGAGCAGCGCCGCGCCGGGCTCCTTGAGGCGACGGAGGCAGCCTGCGGATTCTACGAGCGGATGCTGCGTTCGGCGGAAGGAGATGCGGCGCGCGCCTATCTTGCCGGCCGCGGGCTGACCGACGAAACGATCTCGCGGTTCCGCCTCGGTTTCGCCCCCGGCGGCAACCGGCTCGGCGCCGAGTTGACGAGCGCCGAGATGCCGGAATCGCTGCTTATCGAAGCCGGCCTGGTGCGTCGGCGCGACGACGGCGGCAGCTACGATTTCTTCCGCGGTCGCGTCATCTTTCCGATCACCGACCACCGCGGCCGTGTCGTCGCCTTCGGCGGGCGCATCATCGGCGACGGTGAACCGAAATACCTGAACTCGCCGGACACGCCGCTTTTCGACAAGCGGCGGACGCTCTACGGCCTCGCGACGGCGCGCTCAGCGGCCCACGAGAAGGGCCGCATCATCGTCACCGAAGGCTACATGGACGTGATCGCGCTCGCCCAGGCCGGGCTGGCGGAGGCGGTGGCGCCGCTGGGCACGGCGTTGACCGAGAGCCATCTCCACATGCTGTGGCGCCTCGCGGCGGAGCCGGTACTGTGCTTCGACGGCGACCCCGCGGGGGCGCGCGCGGCGGTTCGCGCTGCCGAGCGCGCGCTGCCGCTGCTGGCGCCGGAGAGATCCCTGGCCTTCGTGACGCTCCCCGCCGGTGAGGACCCCGACAGCCTGGTCCGCGCGCACGGGCCGGCCGCCATCGAACGGCTGGTGGCCGGTGCGCGAACGCTGGCCGAGGTGATCTGGACGACGCAGGTCGAAGGCCGCGACCTCGGCACGCCGGAACGGCTTGCCGGCCTCGAGCAGAGACTGGACGATCTCGTGTCGTCGATAGCCGACCGCAAGGTGCAGTTCCGCTACCGCGCGCATTTCCGGAACCGGCTCCGCGACCTCACCGGCTGGCGCCGCCGGGGTGGGGGCGCCGCCGCACCGGGAGCGGGCGCCCCGTCGACGCTGCGGCGCGGTTCCGGCAAGGCGGCGCTTGACCGCCGACGCGAGCAGGCGCTGCTGGCGACCATCATCAACCATCCGGCGCTGATCGACGAGCACGCCGAGATGCTGGCGATGGTGGAGATCGGCGATCCGGCGCGGGCGGGCCTTTTCCGCGATGCCGTGGCCGCCTGCGGAGACGACCCGGATATTGACTCCGAGCGGCTTAAGAACCAAATCATTGAGCGCGGAAACGGAGAGGCTCTGGGCGAACTGCTCGAGGCGGACATCTTCGTCCATGCGGCGTTCGCCCGTGTCGATGCTGAACTGGACGACGCCAGGGCGGGTTTCAGGGAGGTGCTCGCGCATTCCCTGAGGCGGATGCGCGAGGAAGAGGTAAGGCTCGCGCGCGACAATTTCGTGAACGATCCGAGCGATGAGAACTGGCGAAAGATGGAAGCGCTTCAGGCCGAGACCGTAGCGGGATCGGACGGCATCATGTTCCCGGCAGAGCATGAACGGCAGCGTTACTGATGCGGCGTATCGCGCGCCCGGCAGAGGCCGGGCTGAATCAGGGAAACGATTGACGATGGCGACAAAGACAAAGAAACAGTCTTCAGCCAAGACGCAGCCCGCGTCCTCCGGAGAAGACGTGCCCGTCATCGACGCTGTCGAGGCGTCCGTGCAGAATCTCATCGAGATAGGAAAGAAGCGCGGCTATGTCCTCTATGGCGAGTTGAACACGGCACTGCCGCAGAGCCGGGTCTCCTCTGAGCAGATCGAGGATGCGATGGCTCAGCTCTCCGAACTCGGCATCAACGTTGTCGAGAGCGAAGAGGACGAGGAGACCCAGGACGGCAAGGCCGACCGCACCGCGTCGGGTTCCAACGACAACGAGATCGGGCGCACCGACGATCCCGTGCGCATGTATTTGCGCGAGATGGGTGGCGTCGAACTGCTGTCGCGCGAGGGCGAGATCGCAATTGCGAAACGCATCGAGGCCGGACAGGAGAAGATGATCGCGGCGATCTGCGAGAGCCCCTTGACCTTCCGTGCGGTCCTGAGTTGGCGGGAAGGGCTTCAGAAGCAGGACATGTTCCTGCGGGGCATCGTCGATCTCGAAGTGCTTTCGGGCGACGGCAAGGGAGCCAAGGCAGCGGCCGGCGGCGGTTTCGACGGCAACGGCGCCGACAGCGACGACGGAGGCGAGGATGGCAGCCAGTTGTCGATGTCGATGCTCGAGGAGACCCTGCGCCCGCAGGTCCTGGAGACGCTGGACCAGATCAGCAGCATCTACGACAAGCTCTCGAGGCTCCGCCTCAAGCGTCTCGCGGCAAATGCCAACCAGGGCACCTTCGGCGCGGTTTCCAAGCGCAATCTGGAGCGGTTGAACAAGGAGATCGTGGCCCACGTCAAGAGTCTCTGCATGAACGAGAACCGTGTAGGGCAGCTGGTGCAGGAGCTCTACAGCTTCAACAAGACCCTGCTCCGCCACGAGGGGCGGCTGCTGCGGCTAGCCACCGAGTGCAAGATCCCCCGCGAGGAGTTCCTCCAGTACTATCTCGGCCGCGAGACCGATCCGAAATGGCTCAATCGCGTTTCCCGCCTTTCGGCGAAGCACTGGAAGACCTTCGTCAAGACCCACCGCGACGAAATCCGCGCCATCCGGGCCGAGATCAAGGCGCTCGCCGACGACATCGACATACCGATCGGCGAGTTCCGCGAACTGGTCGGCGAGGTGCAGCGAGGCGAGCGCGAGGCGAGCCGCGCCAAGAAGGAGATGGTCGAGGCCAATCTCCGCCTCGTGATCTCGATCGCCAAGAAATACACCAACCGCGGGCTGCAGTTCCTCGACCTGATCCAGGAAGGCAATATCGGCCTGATGAAGGCAGTCGACAAGTTCGAGTACCGGCGCGGTTACAAGTTCTCGACCTACGCCACTTGGTGGATCCGCCAGGCGATCACCCGGTCGATCGCCGACCAGGCGCGCACCATCCGAATTCCGGTGCACATGATTGAGACGATCAACAAGCTTACCCGCACTTCGCGCCAGTTCCTGAACGAGTACGGACGCGAAGCGACACCCGAGGAACTTGCCGCCCGCCTCAGCATGCCGCTCGACAAGGTACGCAAGGTGCTCAAGATAGCGAAGGAGCCGATCAGCCTTGAGACGCCGGTCGGCGACGAGGAGGACAGCCATCTCGGCGACTTCATCGAGGACAAGAATGCGGTCCAGCCGATCGATTCAGCCATTCTTGGCAGCCTCCGCGAGAGCACGACCCATGTCCTTCTGCAGCTCACCCCGCGCGAGGAACATGTGTTGCGCATGCGGTTCGGGATTAAGGTCAACGATCACACGCTCGAGGAGGTCGGCCAGAGATTCTCGGTGACTCGCGAGCGCATCCGCCAGATCGAAGCCAAGGCGCTGCGCAAGCTCAAGCGCCCGCAGAGATCGAAGGCTCTTCGCAGCTTTCTCGACAGCTGAATGCCGCTGGCCGCCTGGAACGCTCCGGGCGGCCTCATTCTCCTCCGGGCCTCTCCTGCCGGGCCGAACGTCGGCGCATTGGCATGCCGCGCCCGGTGCTGCACGATGACGATGACAGGAGACAAGACATGACCGACAGCCCGGCGCCGGCCGCATCGACGCCGCAGAACGAGGGATATCTCGACCTTCGCGAGCTTGTCGCCCGATTCGAGGAGATGGGCGAGCTCGAACGGGTCGAGGGCGCGGACTGGAATCTGGAGATCGGCGCGCTATCGGAGACGGTCGCGGCCGCGGACCCTGGGCGTGCGAAGGCGTTGCTCTTCGACCGCATTCCGGGCTATCCAGAGGGGTTCCGCATCATGTCGGGCGCGGCCAACGCCTTCCGGCGGCTGGCGCTGGTGCTCGGCCTGCCCGAGCCGGAAACCGAGATGGACCTCGTGCGCGCCTACCGGCGCCGCGCCAGGGCGGGCTTCAAGCCCATTCCGCCGGTTGAGATGACAACGGGTCCGATTCTCGAGAACGTTGACCGGGACGAAGATGTCGACGTACTCAAGTTTCCCGCGCCGTTCGTTCACGAGCATGACGGCGGGCGCTACATCGGGACCGACGACCTGGTGATCATGCGCGATCCCGACACCGGCTGGACCAATGTCGGAACCTACCGGGTCATGGTCCACGACCGCAACACGGTTGCGATCTGGATGTCGCCCGGCAAGCACGGGCGCCTCATCAGCGAGAAGTATTTTGCGAAGAACGAGCCCTGCCCGGTACTCATATCCTGCGGTCAGGATCCCAACCTCTTCCTCGTGGCCCACCAGGAAGTCGATTACGAGCTTGACGAACTCGCCTATGCAGGCGGCCAGCGCGGCCGCGCTATCGAGGTCATCCCGAGCGAACTGCACGGCCTGCCGATCCCGGCCTATGCCGAGGTGGTCCTTGAGGGCGAGATGCTTCCGGGAGAGCTGCGCGAGGAGGGTCCCTTCGGCGAATTCATGGGCTACTATGCGTCGAACGCGTCGGAACTGCCGATCGTGCGCGTGCGGCGCGTCTACTGGCGGAACTCGCCGATCCTCACCCTGGCGATTCCGTCGCGCCCGCCGGAAAACTTCACGTTTGCGCGTGCGACCGTGAAGTCTGCAATGATCTGGGACGAGGTGGAGAAGGCCGGCCTGCCGGGTGTCAAGGGTGTGTGGTGTCACGAATCGGGGGCCGGGCGGCTGTTCAACGTCATCGCCATCGAGCAGCTCTATCCCGGCCATGCGTCGCAGGCGGGCATGCTGGCGGCCAGCTGCCATGCCGGCAACTATGCCGGGCGCTGGGTCGTCGTCGTCGACGACGACATCGATCCCTCGAATCTCTTTGACGTGACCTGGGCGATGTCGACGCGCTGTGATCCGCCCGAGGACATCCAGTACATCAAGCGGTCATGGTCGACGCCGCTGGATCCGCTCCTGCGCGAGCCGCCATGGCAGAACAACCGCGCCGTCGTGGATGCATGCAGGCCCTATGGCTGGAAGGACGAGTTTCCGAAGGTCGCCGAGGCGAGCCCGGAACTCAAGGCGTCGATCCGCCGCAAATGGCCGCAACTCTACGGGTAGGGTGCGCGGCGCGCACAATCCGCTTGAAACCTGGCGGCGGCGGTGGCAGTTTGCCCGCGGGCCCGTAGTTCAGCTGGTCAGAACGCTCCGCTCATAACGGAGTTGTCGGGGGTTCGAGTCCCTCCGGGCCCACCATTCGATGTCAGTCGAACGTGCCGTCGACGAGCACGAACATCATGTAGCAGTCGCTGTCGGTGCGGTTGCTCCAGGCATGGTTGGTGCCGCGCTGCACGCAGCTGTCCCCGGCCTTCATCAGCACTTCAGAATCGTCGAGGACGAGATAGATCTCGCCCGACAGGCAGACGGCGTAATCGACCGTCTCGGTCCTGTGCATCAGGGGATGGGGCGCCTTGCCGGCCTCCGCCGCCGCCGATTCGGCGCCGATCGAAGCAAAGCTCTGCCTCGCCGCGTCCCGGTCGACGCTGTCGATCCAGTCCTTCTCCGGCGGAAACTTGATGATGCGGAAGACCGAGCCGTTCTGCGGGGGCAGGAGTCCGATCTGGCGGTCGGTCGTCTCTTCCGGTCCGTGAACGCTGGCCGGCGATCCGTCGAGCACCCAGAGGTTGTTGATCTCGACTCCGGGGCGGTTGGCCGGACGGACCACGTTGGGGGTCTCGCCGTCGGATACCACTATCGCCTTGCCGTTTTCGTCATGTCCAGTAACGATTCGTCTCACAGCCATCGCCGGAACTCCTTCCTGCAGCCTCTTCGTACGCGCCGCCGATCAGCGTTCCGTCGGCATGCCCTGTCCGAGATCGATCTTGATTCCTTTTATCACCTCCCTGACGCTGCCGCAAAGCGGCAGGCTGAGCCGCAGCGCGTCGGCCTCTCTCAGGACGATCGACATGTCCTTCTCGGCCCAGGGCATCGGCCACTTGTGGGCCTCGGTGTCGAGCGCCCAGTTGCGGGCGCTCGATTCGAGCAGCGCATCACGGAGCGGACCGGTCTCGACGCCGAGATCTTCGGCCAGTCTCATGCCTTCGACATTGGCCGAGATGCAGGCCCAGAGCACGAGGTTGTTGACCATCTTGCCGACCTGACCGGCACCGAGCGCACCGAGGTGGTGGATAGCACCGGCGAAGGTCCGGAATGCCGGCCGACAGGTGTCGAAGACGGCGCGGTCGCCACCGCCCATGATCAGGAGGTTGCCGTCTATCGCGGCCTGCTCGCCGCGGCACATCGGAATGTCGAGGAACGCGATGTCGGCACCGCTGGCCCGCGCCGCGATGTCCTTCATGGTTGCGGGCGCGATGGTCGATGCGATGGCGATGACGAGGCCCGGCCGGGCGCCGGCAAGAAGCCCGTCGCTGCCGAACACCACCGCCTCGACTTCCGAATCGAACCCGACGCCGACGATCGCGAGGTCGGACCGGCCAGCGAGTTCGCTGCAGTTCGCCGCCGCGGCAACGCCGGCGTCCGCGACCGCGTCCCGTGCCTCGGCGCGCACGTCATGTCCCGACACCTCGAATCCGCCAGCGGCCAGATGGCGCGCCAGTGGCCCGCCCATCTTCCCGAGTCCGACAACCCCGACTCTTTTGATCTCCATCGCCCTTCTCCCTGTCATGAAATTCTGGTCGAGGGCCTTGGAACTTCCGACACGTCCACGAGCCTGCCGCATGCGGTGCAGGAGGTCTCGACCAGCTCGAAGTTCGGGCCATCGCCGCCATGGCGCAGCGCGACCCAGGGGCCGGCGCGGCCCACCGGATGGCGGGCCGCGACGAGTTCCGAGGCGCAGCCGCAGGATGGGCAGGCAAGGCCCGCCGGCGGGTCTGCAGCCTGCTCCGGCGCCACCCGGGTACACCGCATTGCGGCGCGCTTGCGCGACGTCGCATCGGTGTCGGGCCGACCGTTCCCGTCGAGCGCCACACCGTAGGCACTTTCCGCGGCAGTCCGCGACACCACGCCGTCGGCGACATCGCGGGCGACGCTCTCCGGAGGCCTGTCCAGCGGATCGCCGAAACCGCCTCCGCCAGCCGCCCAGAAGGCGAAGACATCATGCCTTCCGACGGTCTCGTCTGCCTTTGACGGCAGCCAACGGATGGCGCCCGGAAAGTCCGGCAGCGGCGGGATGTCGGCTGCGGCGCCGAGAGGCCCGTCCCGTTCCGCATCCCGCACGATCGCCGCCTGCGAGCCGGCCCCCGGATAGCCACCTTCCATGCCGTGCGCGTTGGTTTGTTCGGTGCCGGCGGTATTCGTCGACTTGAGCACGAGCTCGTCGACGCCGAAAGGCACAAGCGCCGCCTCGCAGGTCACGCCGCCGCGGTACTGCCCGGCACCGCCCGAATCCCGCAGGCGTCGGCGGTAGAGGTAGCGGACAGGGAGCTTCCATTCGGTACCCTCGACGTTGCCGATGCTACTCGCATAGGAGGTGATGGTGCCGGCATGGTCGAACCCGTCGGCGAATGACCGTCCGGCGGCGCCCGAGCCGCGGTGGTCGGACAGCATCGCGCCGGTGCGGCTGCCGTCGGCGCGGACAGCGAAGATGTTGTTGCAGTTGCTCGAGACGTTCCAGGATGGGCAGGCACGGTCGCGAAAGGTCTCCGACGAGCCGAACATGCGGGCGACGGCCTGCGCCGCAGCCACGGTCGCGAGCCACCGGAAGCCAACCGTCGAGATGCTCACCGGCGCGGGATGGCGGGCGTTGACGACGGTGCCCTCCGGCGCCGTCACGCGCATACATCGCTTCAGCCCATCATTCCAGTCGATTCCGCCCTGGCAGAGGAACGAATAGAGGGGCACCGCCGATCCGGCGAAAGTCGCCGACGCGGTGCAGTTGACGGCGGCGTCGACCTGTGCGGACGATCCCGTGTAATCGAAATGCAGGCCGTCGTCCTCGCAGGTCAGGGTTACGGCGACACGGCACACGCGGTCATCGCCGACGCGAACGCCGTCCATGAAGGCGGCGCCGGTCCAGGAGCCGTCGGGCAGGGCGCGGACGAGGTCGCGCACCTGCCGTTCGGCGATGTCGATCGAGCGGACCATGACCGCGCGCACAAGCTCGTCGCCGCGCTCGTCGAGCAGCGCGCGCAGCCGCTCGCCGGCAACGTTGAGCGCACCGATCTGGGCGCGGAGGTCGATGGCCACGGACTCGGGCAGCCGCGAGTTGGCGAGCATCGTGTGCTCGGCCTCCCGGACCGGAACGCCGCGGTCGACGATCTTCATGAAGAACCGCGGTGGATCCTCGAAGATGGTCCGCGCGTTTATGCAGAAACTGCCAGCGTCGATACCGCCGACGTCTGCGTGGTGCAGCACGTTCGCCATCCACATGAATATCCTGCCCTCGCGGAAGACAGGAGCGGCGAGAACGACATCGTTCTGGTGGAGGGCGCCGAGGAAGGGATCGTTGGTCAGAAAAGCATCGCCGTCGCGGATCTCGCTGGCGTTCCGGATGATAGAGGCAACCGCGTCTCCCATCGTCGTGACATGAACCAGCGAGCCGATTCCGGCGGTGACCAGCTCGGCATCGGCAGTGAAGAGGCCGACATTGTAGTCGTTGCCCTCAACCACGATCGGCGACGCCGATATGGTCTTGATCGCAAGCCCCTGCTCGTCGTTGATCTGCCACAGACGATGCTTGATCACCTCGAAGGTCACGGGGTCCATTGCCGGCCCTCCCGTCATGGCCCTTGTTCCGGCGTTAGCCGGATGTTGCCGAACCGATCGCGCAGGGCCCCGGCTCCGGCCGGCACCCAGATCGTTGTCGTGTCCCGTTCGATGACGGCCGGACCCTCGATCCCGGTGTCGGGCGCGAGGGCGGAGAAGTCGATGACGTCGGCCTCTGTCCAGCCCGCCCCCCGGACATGGACCCGGCGGGCGCCGCGGTGGCTGCCGCCGTCGGCGGCGGCGGCGATTGGGGCCGGCGCCGGCCGGTGTGCGGGATGCGATGCGTCGACGCGGAAGCTGATCAGCTCAAGCGGCGTTCCGGGCCGTGCGACCCCGGCGCCGAAGCGCGCGCCGTATTCGGCCTCGAACAGCGCCTCGAGCGCGCCGGCATCCGCTGGTCCCAGTTCGGGGCGTGGCCAGTCGATGGTGATCTCGTTCATCTGGTTGCGGTAACGCATCTCGATGCGGAAGCGGAAGACGCAACGCTTCGGATCGAGCCCGGCGTCGATCATGTCCCGGCTTGCCGCCGCCTTCAGCTCGCTGAAGCTGCGTGTCGCGACCTCCACGGCAGCCGCGCCGAGTGCGACCGGTTCCGATCTCGCGTGGCTGTAGGTGATGTCTGCGATGGCGACGCCAAGCGCAGAAAACACGGGTCCGGCATGGGGCAGCACGACCTCGCGGATGCCGAGCTGGCGGGCCAGTTCCGCGCAGTGCGCGCCGGTGGCGCCGCCATAGGCATAGAGCGCGAAGGCTCCGGGATCGTGGCCGCTCTCGATCGAGACCTTGCGGATGAGGTTGGCCATCATCGCGTTGACGACCTCGATCGCACCGGCGGCGGCGTCCAGCGCGGTCATGCCGAGCGGTGCCGCAACCTCCCCGAGCGCGCCGAGCGCGCATTCGGGGTCGAGCCGGAAGCGCCCGCCGAAGAAACCGTCGGGGTCGATGATGCCGCAGGCGACCAGCGCGTCGGTCACGGTCGCCCGGCTGCCGCCGCGCCCGTAGGCTGCGGGACCGGGATCGGCTGCCATGCTCTCGGGGCCGACATGGAGCCGGTAGCCGTCAGTGCGGATCACGCTGCCGCCGCCGGCGCCGATGGTGACAAGCCGCGCGGCAGGCAGCAGTACCGGCAGGCCCTGGTCGAGATACGGCCTCGGATCCTCCTCGAAGTCGCCGCCGTCAATCAGCCCGACGTCGAAGCTCGTGCCGCCCATGTCGGCGGTGATGATGCGGTCGTGGCCGAGCTCGCGGCCGAGATGGCGGGCGGCGATCAGCCCGCCGGCGGGGCCGGAATTGATGATCGACACGGCGCGGCGTCCGGCATCGCCGACGCGCGCGGCGCCGCCGCTAGACGTGACAACCTGAAGCGGAGTCCGAAGGCCGGCGGCGCCGAGGCGGGTGTCCAGGCTCGCAAGATAGCGTTCGGTGACGGGGCCGACATGGGCGTTGACGACGGTGGTCACGGCGCGCTCGAACTCGCCCATTTTCGGTGCGATCTCGGACGACAGGCTGAGCGGCAGCGCAGGCGCGATTTCGCGGACGACTTCCGCGACCCGGCGTTCATGCGCAGGATTGCGGAACGACCAGAGGAGGCACACCGCGAGGCTCTCGGCGCCGGCCTCCAGCAGTTCGGCAACCCCCGTGCGCAGGTGGGGCTCGTCGAGCGCCACCACGACCTCGCCGTCGGATCCGATCCGTTCGCGCACCCCGCGCACCATGCGCCGCGGGACCAGAGGTGCCGGCGGCTCGGTATGGATGAAGTCCATGGCCAGCGTCGGGCCGAGGCCGCCGACGCGACCGACCGGGCCGCGCCCGATCGCGAGCGTATCCTCGAAGCCGTGCGTGAACAGTACGCCGACCCGGGCACCCTTGCGTTCGATGAGGGCGTTGGTCGAGACCGTGGTTCCGTGGGCGAACGTGGCCGTGCGGGCGAGGAGTTCGGGAACCGGAAGCCCGGCTGCGGCTGCGGCGCGTTCGAGCACCTCGAGCACGCCGGCCTCGGGAGCGTCCGGCCTCGAGAAGGCCTTTGCGGTGACAATTCCGCCCTGGCCGTCGATCAGGACCAGGTCGGTGAAGGTGCCGCCGGCGTCCACGCCGATGCGGCAGTCGCGCGCAGGCGGGGATCCGGTCATGCGCAGCGGTCAGAGGCGGGCGAGGAGGTGGCCGAACTTCTTCCGGGTCCGCGCGCGTTCCTCCGGGCTCGCCTCGGCGACGTGCGGAAACTCGTCCATCCATTCGAAGGGCCGGCAGGCGTCAATCAGGGCACGCGAGTTCATGTTCTCGCCGGGCCGCTTCATGGGGTCGAGCGGGCCCGACCAGGTGCGGCGGATGATGTCGATGTCGTGCTCGGGGTCGCAGCGCGACGCCATTGCCCACATCACGTCGTGGACGCTGGTCGGGTCGATGTCGTGGTCGACGACGACGACGAAGCGGCCGAGATAGTTGGCGGCGTGCGATCCCGCGGTCAGAAGCAGCGCCTGGCGCGCGTGACCGGGATATTTCTGCTCTATGGCGACGACGTTGAACATGCGGCCGCCGCCGAATTCCATGCTCCAGACGCCATGCACTCCGGGCAGGCCGGCGCGTTCGACGTCGTCCCAGATCATCGCCGCCTTCACGGTGCACTTGGAAAACGAATAGTCCGACGGCGGGCGGCCGGGGCGGGCCATGGTGTGGATCGGGTTGTCGCGGTGATAGACGCGTCGAATCCTGACCGCGTAGTCCTCCCGCTCGGCGCTGGCGTAGTAGCCGGTCCACTCGCCGAAGGGGCCCTCGATCCGCTTCTCGTCGGGCATGATCTCGCCCTCGAGAACGATCTCCGCCGCCGCCGCCATCGGCAGCCCGTGCAGCTCGGTATTGGTGATCTCGAACGGTACGCCGCGATGGCCGCCGGCGTGCGAGAACTCCGGCGTGCCCCAGTGGACCTCGTTCGCGGCCGAAAGAAACAGAAGCGGATCCTGGCCGACGCTGATGGCCACCGGGCAGGGCTCGCCCTTCGCGAAGTACTTGTCACGGATCTGGCGTCCGTGCTTGCCCGGCGACATCCACAGCCCGACGGTGTTCTTGTCGTGCACCATGACGCGGTAGGTTCCGAGATTGACCCAGCCGCTTTCGGGGTCGCGGATGGTGACGAGGTCGGCGGTGCCGAAATACCGCCCGCCATCCTCTTCATGGAGCAGCGGAACCGGGAACTTGTAGAGGTCCACGGCGTCATCGCGGTCGATGTTCTCCATGACCGGGCCGGTATTGCGCTCCTGCGGCGGGATGATCTCGAACTCTTTCAGGCGGTCGCGGTAGCTCTGCACGACGTCGAGCGGGCTCTCGGGCTTCGGAAAGCCGAGAGTCATGGCGAGCCGGTTCATGGAATTGGTGGCGCCCGAGAGCACGCTGTATTCCGGTCCGTAACCGGGAATGTTCTCGAACAGGATGGCCGGCGGGTTGTCGGGCTTGGCATGGTAGATCATCTCGGCAACCGACCCCATCTCGAGGTTCCAGTCGACGCCGTCGACGCGGATCAGTTCGCCGAGCTCCTCGGCGCGCCCAATCCATTCCCGGAGATCCTCGTGGGGCCTCTCATATTCGCCGTAAGTCTTTGTGCTCCGTGCCGTCATGCTGCTCTCCGTCAGCCTGTTCCTGCCGGGGCCGACCCCGCGCCCGATGCCGCGGGAATCCGCCGAACGCGCCCAGCGCGCCAGCAAGAGGTGTTCGTGGAGCGCCTCAGGGACGAAACCGTTCGGCGCGTCGGGGTGATATCGGAGCGAAACATATTCGCTTGGTCGGGTGCCGTCAAAATTTGCCGCCGTAGTCGCGCCGGGCGCCGTCCGGCGAAACATAGCCTTCCGCGATATCGCGGCGCAGCGCGTCCGGATCGCGCCGGCCGGCTTCGCCATAGCCGCCTCCGCCCGCCGTCCTGAGGCTGAAGCGGGTGCCGGGGGCGAACTCGTCGCGGAACGAGGACGGGCAACGGCGCTCCCTGCAGGTGTCGGGATCGACGACGAAGCCGCTGGTGGCGCCGTCGCCGCCGCCGGCGAGGCCGCTCGGCGCGACGGCGGCGCGGTCGCCGCGATAGACGACGCTGGCGTGGCCGAGCAGTTCGTAGTCGCGCCTGAAGGCGAGGCCGCCGCGGAACTCGCCGGCACCACCGGAATCGGCGATCGGCTCATAGCGCGTCACGCGGCAGGGGAATTCCGATTCGACGATCTCGATCGGCGTGCTGTAGAGGTTGGCAAGATGGGTGGTCACGCCGGTCGCCCCGTCCTGCCCGCTGCCGGCGCCGTAGGCCGAGCCGAAGATCTCGTACTGGTTCCCGCGGCCCGGCTGTCGGTCCCGCCATGCCATGACGATGCTGCCGCCGCTGCCGCCGGTATTCGCGATCGCACGGCCGGGGACGAACGGGTCGAGGGCCTGCAGGATGACGTCCACGAGTTTGTGGCAGGTCTTCATGTAGGACGAGCACGGTGCGGGCGGCTCCGGGCTGACGATCGACCGCGGTGCGAAGGTGAAGTCCACGAGGTCCCGTGCCGCGTCGCTGTAGGGAAGCTCGGGATCGAGAAAACCCATGAGGCAGTAGAAGCTGCAGGATTCGACCATGGCGATGCGCAGGTTGGCCGGACCTCGGGTCTGGGGAGCGCATCCCGAAAAGTCGAAACCGAGCCTTCCGCCTTCCGACGTGATCGCTACGTGGAGGCGCACACGGGCCTGGCCGATGCCGTCATTGTCGAGGAAGCCCTCGGCTTCGTGTCGGCCTTCGGGCAGGCGCTTCATGGCCGACCGGAAGCTGCGCGCCGATGCGTCGATAACGGCCTTTATGGCAGCGACGACAACGCTGGCGCCGAACTGCGCGCACAGCGCCTGAAGGCGTTCCCGGCCCTTGCCGATGACCCCGATCTGGGCGCGCATGTCGCCGAGCACGAGATCGGGCGCGCGTGAATTGGTCGCGATCACGCGCTCGAGATCGCGGTCCGGCGCGGCACTGCGGACGATCCGCATCGGGGGCAGCAGCAGGCCTTCCTGGAACAGTTCCGTCGCCTGTCCCCAGGTACTGCCCGGCACCGCGCCGCCCATGTCGGCCTTGTGGGCGATGCTTGCGGTAAACGCCACGAGCTCCCCGTCGTGAAAGACCGGCGCCGCGAACGCCATGTCGGGCACGTGCGGGAGGTTGCCCTCGTAGGGATGGTTGCAGACGAAGACGTCGCCGCTGGCGAGTCCGTCCATGCCGTAGAGGTCGAGGATGCGCTGTATGAGATGGTAGTAGACCGGGCCGTGGAAAAACATGGGCGGTGCCACGGCGAGGCGGCCGTTGCGGTCGGTGACGACGCAGCTGAAATCTCGCGATTCGCGCACGATCGTGGAATATCCCGACCGGTAGAAGCGGTAATCCATCTCCTCCATCACGCTCGCGATGCGGTTGCGGACGATCTGAACGGTAACAATATCCGGGGCAGCCATGGCTGCGACAGGATAGGCGGTGCGCCGGTGTTGGCAACATGCGCCCGGGGCCGCGGGCGCCTATACTGCGCGCGCGGCCGGCGTGACCGGCCGTATGCCGTCCGGTGGGGGAGGGATCGTGGGAGAATACGGAATCAACCAGTCTGTTCGGCGCTTCGAGGACGCGCGCTTGCTCACTGGCGGTGGCGACTATGTCGCCGACGGCAACGCACACGGCCAACTCCACGGCGTCATGGTGCGCTCGCCGTACGGCCATGCCGCGATCCGGAACATCGACGCCGCCGCGGCGTTGGCGGCGCCCGGCGTGGCGGCTGTCGTCACCGGGCGGGATTATGCGGACCTGGGCTGGGGGCCAATTCCGCATGTCGGTCCGGCGGTGAAGCGCCGCGGCGGTGCCGACCTTGCCGTCCCGGAGTTCTGGCCGGTGGCGGTCGACCGCGTCCGCATGGTCGGGGAGGGGGTTGCCTTCATCGTTGCCGAGACGGCGGACCAGGCGCGCGACGCAGGCGAGCTGGTCGGAATCGAGTACGAACAGCTGCCCGCGGTATCAGGGGCCGAACCAGCGCTTGCCACCGGCGCACCCGCGCTCTGGCCGGCGATCGGGGACAACGAGGCGCTGGTCCACGAGATCGGTGACCGCGCGGCGACGGACGCGGCGTTTGCCACCGCCCATCATGTGGTCGCACGCCGCTTCGACATCAGCCGCGTGCTCGCGAACGCGATGGAGCCCCGGGCCTGCCTCGCGGCCTGGAACGGGCGCGCCGACCACTACACGCTGCGGGCCCCTGTACAGCATCCATGGATGGTGCGCCGCATCCTGGCGGCGAGGATCCTCGGCGTCGACGAACTGCAGGTGCGCGTGATCACGCCCGATGTCGGCGGCAGTTTCGGGATCAGGTCGAACATCTATCCCGAGTATCTCGCGGCACTCGCGGCATCGCGGCTGACGGGGCGTCCGGTCAAGTGGACGGGCGACCGGAGCGAGGGCTTCGTCAGTGACTACCACGGCCGCGACAACATCGCCGAGGCGGCGCTGGCACTTGACGCGGATGGCGGTTTTCGCGGTTTTCGCCTCAGGAACCTGGTCGATATAGGCGCCTATTTCTCGCCGATGGGCGCCGGCCCGGCGACCAACAACCTCGGGACGCTGTCCGGGGTCTACACGACCCCGGTCTCGCACGTCGAAGTCGTCGGCGTCTTCACCAACAGCCATCCGACGGCTCCCTACCGCGGTGCCGGGCGCCCGGAAGCGGCCTATATCATCGAATGCCTCGTCGACGAGGCGGCGCGGGAACTCGACTTCGATCCGGTGGAATTGCGGCGCCGCAACATCATTCCGCCGTCCGCGATGCCATTCAAAACAGCACTGACCTTCACCTACGATTCGGGAGAGTTCGAGAAGAACATGGACGACGCAGTGCGGCTCGTGGACCGTGAGGGTTTTCCGGCGCGGCGTGCGGCGTCCGAGGCGTCCGGGCGGCTGCGCGGGCTGGGTTTTGCCTACGCCATAGAGCGGGCAGCCCCGCCGGGCCTTGAGGCTGCGGAGATCCGCTTCGATCCGGGCGGCACGGTGACCGTGCTCTCCGGTACGACGCAGCAGGGCCAGGGCCATGTGACGATGTACACGCAGCTGCTCTGCAGCTGGCTGGGGATCGAGCCGGACCGGGTGCGGGTGATCCAGGGCGATACCGACCGGCTGGCCTTCGGCCAGGGGGCAGGCGGGTCGCGGTCGTCGGCAATGGGAACAGCGGCGCTCCAGATGGCGAAGGACAAGGTCATTGCCAAGGGGTGCGAACTTGCGGCCCATCTTCTTGAGGCGGCCGTCGACGATATCGTCTTTGCTGACGGAGAATTCACGGTTGCGGGGACCGACCGTTCCCTGCCTCTCGGCGAGATCGTCCGCGCGGCGTTCAGTCCGGGTAGCCTGCCCGACGGGATCGAGCCAGGCCTTTCGGCGCACGCCGTCTACAGGGGGTCGGTGGCGAGCTATCCGAACGGGTGTCACGCCTGTGAGGTCGAGATTGATCCCGAGACCGGCGCCGTGGAGCTGCTGCAGTATGCGGTGGTCGATGATTTCGGAACGGTGCTGAACCCGCTCATGGTCAAGGGCCAGGTTCATGGCGGGGTCGCCCAGGGCCTCGGGCAGATCACCCTCGAGAACGCCGTCTATGGCGTCGACGGACAGTTGCTGACAGCGTCGTTCATGGATTACGGAATGCCTCGGGCCGATGATATGTGCGGTTTTGCGGTAGTCACCAATCCGGTGCCGACGACAGCGAATCCCCTTGGTGTCAAGGGTGCCGGCGAAGCGGGAACGGTCGGCGCCATGCCCTGCGTCATGAACGCAATCAGGGATGCGCTGACATCTGCGGGTGCGGAAGCTCTCGACATGCCGGCGACGCCGGCCCGCGTCTGGTCAGCGATTCAGGCCGCGAAGGACACCGGATAAAGAACTCGTTCCGATCCGGCGCGGCAGGGATTTCGGGTGTGTGCCATACCACGGCGAATCTGCCGTGGTCGATGCCACCCTTCAGGCGACCGTGCCGTCAAGTGTCATCGGATTTTGCATCCGGTCAGTGCATCTGCTGTCCGCCGTCCACATTAAGCGTCTGGCCGGAAACGAAGTCGCTTCCGGGCGACAGCAGGAACATGACGGCGCCTACCAGGTCCTCCGGATACTGATGGCGCTGGATGCAGCGATCCTCCGGCGGTGCATTGGTCTGGGCATATTCTCCGGACGAGGCGACTTGGGTATCCGAAAGCGTAAAGCCAGGCGTGATCGCATTGACGCAGATGTTTTCGGGTCCGACTTCCCGCGCCAGCGATCTCGTGAGACCGATGACACCCGCCTTCGATGTCGAGTAGTGAAGGCGGTTGGGCGCGCCGTTCCAGAACCGTCCTGACGAGATATTGATGATCTTGCCGCCGCCCTGCTCCTTCATGTAGGGAAACACGGCCTTGCAGCACATGAAGATGCCGCGCAGATTTACTTCCATGACCCGGTCCCACTCGTCGCCGGGTATGAGCTTCCAGTCGCGGCGCTCGAGGACGCTCATCAGCGAGGCGTTGTTCACGAGGCCGTCGATGCGGCCGAACGCCTCGGCGACCGTCCGCGCCATTTCGGCGGTCTGTCGTTCGTCGGCGACATCGGTCGTTGCCGTGATTGCCTCACCGCCGGCTTCCCTGATCTCGGCAACCGTATCCTCGTTGGCGTCGTGGTCGATATCGGCGGCGACCACCTTGGCTCCGGCCTTGGCCAGTTCACGGCAGTAGACCCGTCCGATTCCCTTTCCGCCGCCGGTCACGATGACGACGCGTCCCTCGATGCTAAGCAGGTACTGGCTCATGTTTGGCGATTCCTTCGCTGATTCCGGCTCCGGGAGAGTCCTTGGTCGGTGGAACGGACACTGTGCGTGGGGTCCATGGTTGTCAAGTTGGACGAATGGTCGTTTACCCTCGCCACAATCCGAAAGCCCTGTCGGGTGGTGATCGCGAGCTGCTCTCCCGATCGCCACCGGCTCCCGGTATGACATTGCGGTCAAGCCCTCCAATTGAGCCGGCGCAGGCTATCCTTCGCGGCCTTGCGCCCGTTTCGCGGTGACGGGAGAAGACGGGCCGGCTACAGAACCATCCGGAACTGTCCGAGGTTCTGGAAGGCCACGGAATCGGTCTGATCGTGTGGGTGCATGGCGCGATGGCCAGGTCGGATGGAGCGTCTTATGAACGGGTACCTTTGCCGGCCGGCAGGTCACCGTTGGCGAAGCGAATGCCGCAGGTTGTGAATGCTCACATTGTCGAACTCCGTTTGGGCCCGATATGCCACAGGATCCTGTAGATCCGGGGATTGGCGGCCAGGGCTTGTTCTCCTCGCGGGAAGAAGTTCCGATGACCGCACCACTGATGGCATCGGTGGGATATTGCAGTCCGGCCCGTCGCCATCTATTTCTAACAGCGCAGCTTCCAGCTGCCGCCCACCCCCTCTCGAGAAGGCGCATGGTCCGGCCACTTCATGAACTGTCGGCCACGGAAATTGCCGAAGGCGTCCGGTCCGGCGCGTTCTGCGCGGAAGCCGTGGCCGAGTCCTGCCTGGAACGGATCTCGATCCGCGATGGCACGGTCATGGCTTGGGAATTCCTTGACCCCGAACTGGTGCGCCGGCAGGCGCGCGCGATCGACGCGTCGAAGCACATGGGGCCGATGGCCGGCGTTCCGGTCGGCATCAAGGACATCATCGACACGTCCGACATGCCCACGGAGATGGGCTCGCCGATATACGCGGACAACCGGCCGGAAAGGGATGCGGACTGCGTCGCCCTGCTGCGCGCGGCAGGCGCGGTAATTGTCGGCAAGACGGTCACCTGCGAATTCGCCGGCCTTACCCCCGGCAGGACCGCCAACCCGCATGATCCGGGTTGCAGTCCCGGAGGATCGTCGAGTGGTTCCGCCGCTGCGGTGGCCGACCGGATGGTGCCGGTCGCTCTCGGCACCCAGACCGGCGGATCCGTCATCCGCCCATCGTCCTATTGCGGCATTGTTGGCTACAAGCCGAGTTTTGGCACATTCAGCCTTGCCGGGGTGTTTCCTGCTGCGCCGAGCCTCGATACGCTCGGCCTTCATGCACGGACAATTGACGACCTCGGTCTTGTGGCTTCGGTACTGACCTGCATCGGCGCAGAGCCTGTCGTTCCGCCCGCCAGGCCGCCGGAGATCGGCGTGGTCCGGACCTGGTTGTGGGACGAAGCGGAGCCGGAAACCCGGCGGGCCGTCGAGGACGTCGCCCGGCAGCTTGAGGCTTCCGGGGCCCGTGTCTCGGAAATGGAACTTTCCGTGGAATTGCGCAAGCTCGCCGAGGTCCGCGGCATCATCAACGCCGTGGAAAGAGCCGCGACGCTCAAGGACGCCTGGGCCGGCGATCGCGAACGGATCTCCGCCGGAATGCGGAAGACCGTCGAGGAAGGTCTCGCGGTTTCGCAGTCGGAGTACGAGGACGCGCTGCGGCTCATGGAGGCCTGCAGGAAGTCGAGTGACTCGGCCTTTGGGACCTGCGATGCCCTCCTGACGCCCGCCGTGGACGGCGAGGCGCCGTCGGGGCTCGGCGATACCGGAAGCCCGCGCTTCCAGGCGCTCTGGACCATGCTGCGCACACCGGCCGTCACCTTGCCGTCCGGCGTCGGGCCCGGCGGATTGC
Source organism: Alphaproteobacteria bacterium (assembly GCA_022822405.1). GTDB lineage: Bacteria > Pseudomonadota > Alphaproteobacteria > MPNO01 > UBA830 > JAJEBT01. The sequence goes on along the minus strand of JAJEBT010000001.1, from coordinate 137,243 downwards.
CGGTCGGAATCCAGTTGGTCGCGCGGTACCGCCAAGACGATAAGCTGCTCCGACTTGTCCGCTGGACCGAGGAAGCCCTGCGGTGAAAGCACGGGCGCAAGATCCCGTCGGCCGACCTCTGCCGCGCCTGGAGGACGGACCGCTTCTGGCAGGTGCGGGGACGTTCGCAGCCGACTGGCGGTTTCCCGGCGAGATTCACATGCGCATCGTTCGTTCGGACCGTGCGCATGGCGAACTTCGCGGCGTCGACATCTCTGCAGCGGAAGGCCTTGATGGCGTGATCGGTGTGTGGCGCGCTGCCGATGTTGCCGAAATCCCACCGATCAGCTTCCGGGCTACAAAGTACAAGGGACTCGAGCCCTACCGACAGCCGGTTCTGGCGGTGGAGACGGTGCGCTATGCGGGCGAACCGGTGGCCGCGGTCTTTGCCGAGACCCCGGGGATTGCCGAGGACGGCGCGGCCGCGGTAATGATCGATGCGGCCGAACTGCCGCCACTTCTTGACGCAAGTGACCCTCCGGAGGCGTTCGATTCGGCCCACGATACCGAGGCGGCCGTCATCCGGAAGGGGTACGGCGATGTCGAGGGCGCTTTCCGCGACGCGCATGATGAGGTTGCGCTCGATCTTGCTGTCGGGCGCCATACCGGAGTTCCGCTCGAATGCCGGGGCGGTATCGCCCGCGTCGATCCCGACACCGGCATTCTGGAGCTCTACGGTGCGACCAAGCGCGCGCATCCCAACCGGAACCAGATCGCCGCCGCTTTTGGCCGTGAACCCGAAACCGTCAATCTCTTCGAGGGAAATGTCGGGGGGGGCTTCGGGATCCGGGGAGAGCTCTACCCCGAGGACTTCCTGATCTGCGCTGCGGCTCTCCGCTACGGCCGTCCCGTCAGATGGATCGAGGATCGCCGCGAACACCTTGCGGCCGTCAACCATTCCCGCCAGCAGCGCCACCGCATCCGGGCTGCGGTCGACCGGGAAGGACGCATCCTCGCCATCGATAGTGAATTCTTCCACGACCAGGGCGCCTATTTGCGCACCCACGGCGTCCGGGTGCCGGACATGACGGCTGGCCTGATGCTTGGCCCCTACCATGTTCCGGCCTACCGCGTGGCCGGCCACGTCCGCCTGACCAACAAGACGCCGGCCGCCACCTACCGCTCGCCCGGCCGGTTCGAGGGCACGTTCGTGCGCGAGCGCCTCCTCGACGCCATAGCCGCCCGCATCGGGGTCTCGCCGGTGGATATCCGCCAGCGCAACATGGTGCCCGCCAGCGCCATGCCGCACGCGCGGCCGCTCGACGCGCTCGAAGTCGATGTCGTCCTCGATTCCGGCGATTATGCCGGCCTCCTCGGCAAAGCCCAGGACGCGATCGGCTGGCCGGCTCTCAACAAGGAGCTTGCAAGACGCCGTGCTGACGGCGAGCGGGTGGGGGCCGGTCTCGGTTTCTTTGTCGAGAAGTCCGGCCTCGGGCCCACCGACAAGGTCCGCATCGAGATCGACGGGGAGGGGCGCATCGAGATCGTCACCGGTGCGGCTGATCTCGGACAGGGTGTGCAGACGGTTATGGCGCAGATCTGTGCCGCCTCCCTCGGTGTCGACTACGCGTTGCTGAGCGTCGTGCAGGGACGCACCGACCGCATCGACGAGGGCTATGGGTCCCATGCGTCGCGGACCACGGTGGTGACCGGTGAGGCGGCGAGGCTGGCCGCGGAGGCGCTGCGCGAAAAGCTTGCCGCCGCCGCGGCGCCGCTTCTCCAGGCGGAAGCGGGTGAGCTCGAGGTCTCGGGCGGTGTTGCACGAAAGGACGGGGCATCGCTTTCCTGGGCGGAAATCGTCCGTCAGTCCGGGGTGCCTCTCATCGCCGCGGAAGGGCGTTACGACACCGATCACATGAACTATCCCTATGGCGTCCACATGGCCGTGGTTTCGGTCGACGGTGATACTGGAATCGTCACTGTGGAACGATTCCTCGTCGCTTACGACATTGGCCGCGCCGTCAACCCGCTGCTGGTGGCGGGCCAGCTCTCCGGCGGCTTGGCCCAGGGAATCGGGGGTGCGCTGTTCGAGGAGTTCCTCTATGACGATAGTGGCCAGCCGCTATCGCTGACCTTGGCCGAGTACGTGATGCCGGGGCCGACGGAAGTGCCGCGGCCCGACATCTTGCTTACCGAGGACGCGCCGAGCCCGCTCAATCCGCTGGGTGTCAAGGGTGCGGGCGAGGGCGGAATCAATGCCGTCGGCGCTGCCGTGGCGTCGGCGATCGACGATGCGATCGGAAGGCCCGGAGCGGTGACAGAACTGCCGGTGACGCCGCGGCGAATGCTGGAACTGCTGGCTTGACGGGGCTCAGTCCCCGGTCACGGCGACGGCCTGGATCTCTACCATCATCTCCGGCTGGGCGAAGCCGGCCACGGTGATGAGGGCGCTGCCCGGATAGTTGCCGTCTGGATAGTAATCCTTCCGGATCTCGACGAAACGGTTCCCGTGGCGCACGTCGAGGATGAAGACCGTCATCTGGACGATGTCGGCGAGTCCGGCCCCGCATTTCTCCAGGGTGGTCTGCAGGTTGGCGAAGGACTGGCGCGCCTGGGCCTCGAAGTCGCCGGCGAGCGACATGCCATCCGGCGTCTGCGGGGCGCCGTGTCCGGCGAGCCAGATGATCCTCTGGTCAGCGCCGGCGGTGATGACGGCGGGTGAAAACGACCTGTTTTGCTGCCAGGTCCCGGCAACATGCGTACATTCCATATCGCTCCTCCGTTGCGATGCCCGATCCGGGCACCGGTCAGTTGCGGATGTCCTGCTGAAACCAGGCCATCGGTACCTCCACGCCGAGGCCATGTTCCCGCGCCTTGTCGTAGACTACCCGTCCCACGGCAGCGAACTGCAACCCGGCCGAGTTGTTGTCGAAATAGATGGTCTCGGTGTCGTTCTCGCGGCCGGGAATCTCCCCGGCGATCACGTCGGCGAGGAAGGGATAGTCGCGGATCTCGTAACGCCGCCGGTATTCCCGGTTGGCGGGCCGGCGCTCCCGTTCCTGGCGCGATCCGATCACCAGGTCGGTATAGGGCTCGCGCTGGTTTCCGAAGATCTTGTCCACGGCCTTCAGCACCGGCTCGTCGATCTCGTCGATCCGGCAGCGGATGAAGGTTCCGCCCGGCGCTTGGGCTTCCAACATGTCCATCGTGTAGACCGGAACCCGCGAATCCGTGCACAGCGCCACGATGTCGGCGTCGCGGGCGACGTCGAGCCCGCTGTCCTTGGCGATTACCGGGATTCCGAGCCGGTCCGACATCTTTTCCGCGTAGGCGTCGCGATTGCTGCGCGTCGGGCTGTAGACACGGATTTCCTCGATCGCCCGGACTGCGCAGATGGCTTCGGCATAGGTTTCCGCCATGCCGCCGGAGCCGACTACGCCGAGTACGGCCGAATCTGCTCGCGCAAGGAATTTTGCGCCCACGCCGGCCGTGGCGCCGACCCTGACATGCTGCAGGATTCCGTCGTTGAGAAGTCCGATGATTTCGCCGTTCGTCATGTCGATCAGGATGACGAAGCCACAATACGTGCCGGGCTTCATGTTGTGCCATTCCTCCGTGACCCCGCCGTCATATTCGGTCCAGTTGATCAGGTCAGACTTGAAGCGGAAAGCGAGCGTCGGCGGGTCGTACATGGCACCGAGAAGCGAGCCCCAGCGATAATAGTCCGCGCCGACAGCGGTCGGCGCCCAGAGATCGGTGCGGGGCTGGAAAGTCGCGAGGCCTTGGGCATATTGGTGCAACACGTTTTCCATCGCATCGACCGCATCCTTCATGGTCAGGACCCGGGCGGTCACATCGTTGCTGATCAGCAGTGCCATGAGTTCTCCATTCGAAACTGCCGGCCGCAGCGCCACGCCGCTTTCGCTTACAGAACGGAATCACCCGGACAATCTGGCGCCGAGCGAGTGTGCGGGTTCTGTCGATTACTTGCCTTCTGACGGGGGCCGTGCTAACTGCGCATCTAGGTTAGCGGGCGATTAGCTCAGTTGGTAGAGCAGCTGACTCTTAATCAGCGGGTCCGGGGTTCGAGTCCCCGATCGCCCTCCACCCCTCCCGAAAATCAGCGGCTCCGGCATCGTCAAGGCCTCAGCGTAACGCCAGGTTCACCGTACCCCGGCGAATTCTCTCGTCGATGCTCCTGGCGGTTTCGACTTGCGTCGCAGGCTTGCCGACCGGTTTCCGCCAACTGCTCGAATGCCGCCCCGCATTGCAGGGATGTTGCGTTCTGGTCGAGTGCTGTGCAGTGGATAGCCGCCGCCGAGGGGGATGGGCTTTCGCCGCTGAGTCCAACTGGCCCAGAACTGCTGCGGAAGGTGTCCGGCAGCTGTAGCAACGCTGCGGTATAGCTCGTCACGGATATGCAAGACGCTAGGGTCCATGAAGGGTCGGTCCGTGTATCCGTGCCGGCGTCCCGACAGTCGTATGCGAGTCCCCTTGAAAGCAACGTTGGCATGGATGGAATCTTCGAAGATTCGGTTGACGGATCATGATTTTCACTATATATAAACTTTACTCCTAATCTCATAACAGGGTGCCATCATGGCAGAACAGCCGGAAACCGCTCCCGTGCTTGAATTGACGCCGGACGAGATTGAGAGGTTTCCAAAGCATCTGCGAGAGAAAATAAGGGCGGCAGGAGGCCCACGGGGCGGGCTGCGAAGATGGGTTCTGATCGGCGCTGGATCCGGGCAGGACGCGACGGTCATTCGCACGACCGCAAGAGCAGTCGGGCGGATCGTCGGGCAGCGCCGCAGAAACATGACTGAGCGCAATATCGAGGCGCTTGTCGACCTGTATCTTGAAGGTCAGGAGCGTGTCGACGTTGATAGAGATCTTGATCAGGACAATGCCGAACTGCGCGCGCGCTACCTCCGGGAGGTGCCGACCTATACGGCTGCCGACATCCACCAGCTCATGCACGGTTCGCGATTGAGCAATCCGAGCGAACCAGCCTCGCGCTGGAATCGCGAGAAGAGAGTGTTTGCGGTGCGCCACGGGCGTGCCAGGTATTTTCCGCGCTTCCAGTTCGCCGACGGCCATCCGCTGCCTGTCATCAAGAAGGTGTTGAAGCGTCTGCCAGACGACATGACGCCATGGCAGATCGCTTTCTGGTTCTGGTCGGGCAATGGCTGGCTCGACGGGAGGCCACCTGAAGAGGCCCTGGGCGACGAGGAAGAAATCCTCAACGCCGCCGACTGCCTGCGTGAGCCGGCCGTCGGTTGACGATGACGATCCGGAAACCGCCGTCACCGCTCACGAGTCCGGATTTTGCAGTCTTGCCCCGGGGTACCGCGCTGCATCGCGTTCATCGAACAACCTGGAGGGCAGCGCAGTTCAACCCGGGTCTTGGCGCGCCAACGCGGTTCGCCCCGTTTTGCGACGGCGCCGGAGCGCCCGTACCCTCCCTATATGCGACCGCCACGTTACGCGCGGCGATTCATGAGACGATCTTCCACGACATTCCTGCGCCTGCCAGGATCAAGACGGTTCGTCTGGACGACGTGCATATTCGTACGCATTCGAAGCTTCTGACGAACCGTGACCTGCAATTGGTCGAACTGCGCAGCGTCACACTGAACAAATGGGGTATTTCGCGCAGTGACCTGATCTCGTCGAGTCCGGTCCTGTACGGTCAGACCGTGTTGTGGGCCACAGCCATCCACCGCGATATTGCCAGCGCTGACGGTCTCGTCTGGACCTCCAACCAGTGCGATCCCGACGACGCCTGCCTGTTCTTCGGCGACCGCGTCCGCGAGAGCGACTTCACTGTGGTGTGGTCGCGCGACGGTGTGAACGACAGGTCTTTCGTGAAAGACGTCAGGGACGAAGGCCGACGGAGGGGCATTACCCTGACGATCTGAGTGCTTCCGGCTCTCGTCGTTGGAGTACTGCCCCCGTCGAATTCTCCCTCGTGCACCAACTGATTTCTATATTGGTGTGGGTGAGGTCTGTGGCATGGGTTGGAGAGAGTTCCTCCCCGCTGTTCGGCCGCTAAAGGGGCAATTGAAGAGGCCAGGTTCGCGCTGTCCAAGTACGGTATCCGAACGTCATGGACCAAGGCTCATCGCGCTGAGTATAGTGACGTACAGTTAGCTGGAGTTCGTTTCGAGTAAAATGGACGTCGCCGATGGTTCGCGGACCGAATGCGGATTGCAATCGGGGAGCGCTGGCATGCCTTGTGGGCAAATTGGAATCCCGAGGGTCATGGACGAAAGGAATCTTGGCTATTTCAACCGGCAGGCTGCTCGCGACCACGCGGGCCGCACCGCCGTTGTCGATCTGTCGCGTGACCCGCCGGCGGAGATCTCGCATGGCTTGCTCGACGAACGGATGGAACAGATCGGCGCCGCGCTTCAGGCGTTCGGGCTGACAACGGGCGACCGTCTGCTCCTCGCGATGGAGAACCGCTTCGAGTTCATCGAGACCTTCTTCGGGGCGATGCGCGCTGGTGTGGTGCCGATACCGCTCAATCACCGCCTCGGCGCCGATACCATACGGTTCATCATTGCCGATTCCGGCGCCGGATCCGCGATCGTTTCGCCGGAATGCCATCCTCGGATTGCGGAAATCGTCGAAGAGTCTGGCCTTGGGCCGAGGATTGCTACGGCTCCCGGCGTTGAGGGATGGGACGACTACGAGACCGTGCTTGCGTCCGCAGTCCCGCCGGTGAGCGCCCCCGCGATTGCGCCGCGCCAGACGGCCTTTCTGCCCTACACGTCCGGATCGACCGGCAAGCCCAAAGGTGTGCTGCTCACCCATGACGGCATGCTCTGGGGCATCCGACATGCGCAGAAATACTGGCCTGCGGCACCCGATGACCGCGCGCTGATCGCCGGGCCGCTCTTTCACAAGAACGCGATGCGGGTTTCGGTCAAGCCAAAGCTCCGGGTCGGGGGGTCGGTCGTCATCCTTCCGAGGTTCGAGCCGAGGTTGTTCCTGCAGGCGCTTTACGAATACGAATGCACGCATGCTGGAGGCGTTCCGGCGATGTACCGCATGGTATTGGCGGAGCGGGATCTGCTGCAGACGCTGTCGTTTCCCAAGCTTTGCAGCCTGGAGATGGGTTCGGCCGTGGTCGGAGCTGACCTGATAGTCGCAGTGGAAGAGGCTTTCGGCGCTCCGGTGATCGAGGCCTACGGCCTGACGGAAGGCGGAGGACCGTTGCGCGAACCCGTGGATTCGCGGCCGGTGCCGCGCGGCAGCTGCGGCCTTGCAGCGCCCGAAGTCAATGTCCGGCTGGTATCAGCCGGCGGTGATGTGGCCGACGGTGAGGGGGAGTTGTGGGTGCGTTCGCCGGCGGTGCTCGAAGGCTACAACAACCGGCCGGAACTTGATTCCGAACGGCTGGTCGACGGTTATCTCCGCACCGGCGACATCTTCCGGCGCGACGAAGACGGTTTCTTCTATTTCATGGGGCGGACGGACGACCAGTTCTCCTGCGGTGGCGAGAACATAAACCCCAAGGAAGTGGAGCTGCTGTTGGTCCAGCATCCCGACGTGATCGACGCTGTCGTCGCTCCGGTAGCCCATGTGGTCAAGGGCCTGGCTCCGGCTGCCCTGGTCATTCTGGGCGAGGGGTCGGAACCGGACGAGGAGGAACTGAAGCGTTTCGCGCTCGACAACGGCCCGGCCTACGCCCATCCACGACGGGTCTTCGTTGTCGACGAGATGCCGCTGAACGGGGCCGGCAAGATCGATCGTGCGCTTGCCAGGGCTTGGATCGAGGAACGGATCGGTAGCGGCGGTGCGGTTGGCGGGGAATGAGGATTATTTCCCTTCAAGCCAGTTCATAAAGCGTTTCTTCCGAAGTGTTGCTGTATGGGCGTACCAGGCGCTGTCACGCACCAGGGCCCGCTTCATGTGTCCGGGGGCGTTGGGCAGATGGAGGCGCATTGGAATCCGCCTGTCGGTATCGAGGCCTATCCGTTCCATGGCCGAGCGCCGCGTCGGACCGTAGGGAATCTTCTCGGCGAGGCGCGCCATCCGCTCCGGCGCGGTGGCGAAGCGGATGAACGCCTCCGCCGCCTTGATGTTTTGCGATGCTGCCGAAATTGCCCAGACCTCGTAGCCAATGACCTGGCCGTCCCAGACGATGATGATCGGGGCGCCCCGGTCCCGGGCGGCCGCGAAGAAACGGCCGTTGTAGCCGCTCGCCATGCTCGCTCGGCCGCTCCGCAGCAGTTCGGCCGGTGCCGCGACATCGGTCCACCAGATGACGGAATCGCGAATCGTGTCGAGTTTCCGGAAAGCCAACTGCAATCCGCGGGGTGTACTGAGCAGATCGTAGACCTGGCTTGGCGGAACGCCCTCGGCAAGCAGCGCCCATTCGAGGATCGCGTCGGGACTGCGCTCGACGGCCCGTTTGCCGGGGAAGGAGGTGAGATCGAAGAAATCCTCTATGCGACGGGGCTTTACGCCGGGAAACGCGTCGTTGTTGTAGGCGATCACCGATGCAAAGGCGTTCTGGGCTATCGAACAGTCGCGGAAGGCGCCTGCCGCGAAGTCCGCCTTGAGCGAAGCCGTCGGCACTGCCTTGAAAATGGCAGCATGGTCCAGGCGCCGCAGAAGGCCGGACTTGCAGGCCGCGATCGCCTGGTCCTCGGTCAGGTCGACCACGTCCCATGATTCGGGTTGCGAGCGGGTGCGCAGGGTCTCCGGTCTGCCGTCGTGACGGCGCACACCGACTCCGATTCCGGTCTTGCCCGTGAACGGTTCGAATATCGCGGCTCTCTGCGCCGCCTCGTACGCGCCGCCCCATGTCACCACCGTTACCGCCCCCCGAGCATGCACATGCCCGGCCGCCAGCCCTGCCGCGAGCAGCGCGACCACGAACTTAAAGCGGCGCATTTTCCTCTCGCCTGAGTTGCTCGGAGACGTCCTGGTAGGCTTGGATGAGCGCCGACTTCGTGACGACGCCGATAAGGGCGTCCGACTTGGAATCGACAACCGGGATCGCTTCGTCGGCAAGGGTGTCCATCCGCCCGATGGCCTGCCAGACCGTTGTCGTTTCGTCGAAACGGACGGCCGGCGCTTCCACGACGTCGCCAACAAGGGCGGGAGTGTCGCCGGCGCCGGAAACCTCGCGGATGACGCCCAGGAAGCCGCCGTTGCAATCGACCACGAAGGCCTCGTGTTGGCGCGTGCCGGCCAGCCGTTCCAGAGCGTCCCGAACCGGTTCGTTCGTGTCGGCCCGAACGAAGTTGTCGATGCCGTACTCTGCCACCCTGGCGGCGGCGAGGCGGGCTCGGTCGCGCCCCTGGAACAGGTCTATCCCCCGGTCCGCGAGCTGCACATCGTACAGCGACCGGCCGAACACGCGGTGAGCGATCAGGTTGGACATCACGATCGCGACCATGGCCGCGATCGTGATGTCGTAGTTTCGCGTGAGCTCGAACACAACCAGAATCATCGTCAGCGGGGCGCCGGTCACCGGGCTCGCCACCGCCATCATGCCGCAGATGGCGTACACCGCGACGCCCGAGTTTTCGATCTGGGTGGCGGCCGTCACCACGCCCCAGAAAAGCGCGCCGAACAGCGCGCCGATGACAAGGGCCGGGCTGAAAACGCCGCCCGCAAATCCGAAACCGACGCACAGCGCCGTCAACGCGATCTTGGCGATCAAGAGCACCGGCAGCTCGGCTAGGTCGAAGGCGCCCTCGATGGTCGCGAAACGCAGCAACTCCTGACCAATTCCGAGGATCTCCGGAAGCCAGAGCGCGGTCAGGCCCAGCACGATGCCTGCGGCTGCAGGCCGTAGCGTCGCGGGGCCGGGAAACCTCGCCGCAAGCCTCGCGCCGCCGAGCACTGCCAACATGAAGGCGATGGCAACGCCGGCGGCAAGAGCCCCCAGAAGGCCGAACAGGACGAATTCGTGCCCGTGGCCCACGCCTGTGAAATCGACCAGAAACAGGGCCGGCCGTTCGAACACGACATTGGCGACCACGTATCCTGCGGCTGCCGCAATCGTCGTCGGCGCGAAGGCTTGGGTGGAATAGTGGCGCAGGACCACCTCGTGTGCGAAGACCAGTCCGGCAATCGGCGCGTTGAAGGCGGTCGAGATGGCGGCCGCGACGCCGCAGGCGACGGCGATGGCCGGTAGATTGCTGACGCGCAGGCGGAGCCGCGACGCCGCGCTTCCGAACATCGCGCCCAGATAGACCATCGGCCCGTACTGGCCGACCGAAGCGCCGAAACCGAGCGAGATCGTGGCCGCGGCTATCGACACGCTGCCCGACCGCATGTCCGGCAGCGGTGCCCGGAACTGCACGGCTTGAATCACATCTGGCGGTCCGAGGGGGCGCTTCTTGCGGGAACAGTGGCGGAGCAGGATTCCGACAATGAGGCCGCCGGCCGTGGGAACTGCGACGGTCGCCGCAGGCACGATCCACGGCACATCCTCGTATTGTATGCGCGTTCTCGGAGAGATCAGCAGAACGTTGTTGAGCCAGACAACGCATTCGACAAACAGGATCGCAGCGAAGGAGGCGGCGAATCCGATCACGAGAGCCGTCGCGGTGAGCACGAAGATCCTGTAGAGCGGGCCGCCTTCTCCCGGATCGTCCCGCCATTCGATTTTCCACATGGCCGCAAGCATCAGGGCTGGCGCGGAAAAAGGCAACCGGTGCGGGGACGGAAACGCCGCTTCCGGCCCGCTGTTCCATGCGGTGCCAGCCCCTTCGGGGCGGCAGCAGGCCTCGCCGTTCCCGGAACCGCGCAGGATCCCGGTTGCGGTGCCGTTGCCTGCCGGTCCCGCGATGCCGACCCGCCGGTGCTGTGCGTCCCCGGCGGCGGAATCGGCCTATGGCGGCGAAGCCATGCCAAGGAGCGCTTTCCTGTCGATCTTGTTGTCGCTGACGCGCGGGAATTCCGGCAGTTCGATGAAGCGGACCGGGATCTTGTAGCTGGCAAGGCCGCTCCTTCGCAGGGTCTCGGCCAGGGCGGAGGCGTCGAGCGACGTCCCGGGCCTGGGCTGGACGAAGGCCCAGGGCACCTCGCCGTATTCGGCGTCCGGCGCCTTCACCACGGCGCATTCGAGGATGTCCGGATGCCCCGAGATCTCCCGTTCGATCTCGATCGGCAGGATCTTGTGGCCGCTGCGGTTTATCACGTCCTTGATCCGTCCCAGCAACCGCAGCCGGCCGTCGCCATCGATGCGCGCGATATCGCCGGTCGCGTACCATCCGTCGGACCATGCATTCCCGGTGGCTTCTGGATCTCCCCAGTATCCGGACGAGGCGTAGGGTGCCGAGACCTGCAGCTCACCGACGCTGCCCGCAGGCAACGCGGCGCCGTTCTCGCCGGCGATTCGCATCCGGCATCCCGGAAGCGGCTCGCCGACGCTGCCGTTCAGCCTGACGTCCCGGGGCTCCTCGACATCGGCGTGTGCGAAGCCCGGACACTCCATGCTCCCGGACGCGACCACGACCCGGCACCCGGTCTGGTTCTCGAAGCAGAGCGCTGCCTCGACATCCGCCGCCGCGGTGCCGACGCGGAGCGCCCGCAACGAACTCAGGTCGTGAGATTCGAGTGGTTCCCGGGCCAGCCGTGCCAGGATCACCGGCACGGTGGTCCCGACCGTGATGCGGGATTTCCGGACTGTTTCCAGTAGTTCGGCGGGCTTGTAGCCGGCGGGAAAGGTGAAGGTGCAGGGGATCTCGCCGGAGGCGAGCCATACCAGGAGGCGGGCGGCGCCCGACATGGGCGCGAACATGCCGATATTGTCGCTGGCGTCGAGATCCAGCCTGGCGGCGACGCCGCGCGCGGCGCAGAGCTGTGCGGCCTCGGGCCATTCGCACAGTTTTGCAATACCGCTCGTGCCGCTGGAGGCGGTAATTAGCGAGACTTCGTCAAATGCGAATCGCCGCTCGGAGATCCGCCCGAGAGCGGCGCTTGCGGGAGGGCCGATCACCTCCTGCCAGCCGAGCCAGCCGGCAGCCGGCCGGGCCGACAGGTCGATGCGGGGTGTCGGCGGCCTCGCGAAGACATCTTCCAGCCACGCGGCATCATCGGTATCGGCGCGCTCGAGCGTCATGATTGCGAGGCCGGGAGCAATACGTTGCCGCACGTGCTCCAGTTCCCTCCGGCGCCATTGCATGGGGGCGAACACGCCGATGATGCCGGCCTTCTTGAAAGCGATCCGGACAATGATTTCCCGGCACGAGGACGGCATCCGGACCAGTGCCGTCGAATCGCGCGCCAGGCCGAGATCGATCAGGTTGGCGGCCAGGCGGTCGGTGACCGTCTCGAGTTGTCCCCATGTCAGGGTTCCGGACTCGTCGCGGCAGGCCGTGCCGTCTGGATACTGCGCCGCGTGGGTAGCGTAACCGTCGAGCATGGTCTTCCGGGACCAGTCTCCGGCGCGGAGAAAGGCCTCGATTTCGTCCCGACCAAGAAACGAAGGCTGCATCGTCGCCCTCGCGGTACGGGGCCTAACGGCCCTTGTAGACCGGCGCGCGCTTCTCCGCGTAGGCCGCCAGGCCTTCCCTGAAGTCTTCCGTCCCGGTGCACAGCGCGTAGAGTTTCCGCTCGTAGTCGATTCCGCTCAGGAGGTCCGATTCGGTCGAACGCAGCACGGCGTCCCTACCGGCAACGAATGCCAGGGGCGCCCGGGAGCCGAGCGTGCGGGCGAGTTCCAGCGCCCGCCCGAGGAGGTTCTCCCGTGGCAGGACTTCGGTCACCAGCCCGATCGAGCGCGCGGTCGCGGAGTCGATCCGCTCGCCGGTGAGGATCATCTGCATGGCCCAGCCCAGGCCGACGAAGCGGTAGAGCCGCTGCGTTCCGCCGCTGCCGGGTATCTGTCCCAGCGTGATTTCGGGCTGGGCGAAGGTGGCGTTCTCGCTGGCGATGCGGAGTGTGCAGCCGAGCGCCAGCTCGAGCCCTCCGCCGAAGCAGTATCCGTTGATTGCGGCCACGGACGGCTTGCCGAGCCGTTCGAGGGCCGTCGGCAGTTCTTTTCTCAGCGTTGCTGCAGTCCCCATTTCGGAGTCCGGCGTCCGCTCCACGAGTTCGGGGATGTTCGCGCCCGCGCAGAATGCCCGGTCGCCGTCGCCGGTGATGACGATGGCGCGAACTTCGTCGTTCTCCTCGGCTTGTCGGATGCAGTCGAGGAGGTCGATTCTCATCTGGTGATTCAGTGCGTTGAGCCGTTCCGGCCAGCGCAGGGCGATGACCAGCACCTCTCCTGCCATTTCCGTCTCGAGATTCGCGTATGCCATGAGACCGCTTCCGCTACAGGTTTTCCCGCGGGCGACGATACCATGTCCCCGCTGCATCGCGACAGTCTGCGCTGCGCCCGCCGGGTTTCGGATCCGGGGTGTTTTCGGTTATGGCCAGGTGGCAGAGGACCATTTCTTGGCTGTCCCGCACACGATTTCACGCCTTCCCGACACTCCGGTTTTGGCGGGATCAGGCGGGCGGCATTCCCGGGCCGGTCAGGGAAACAGGACGATCTTCCCGAAGAACCCCCGCTCTTCCATGAGCCGCTCGGCCTCGCCGAGCCGTTCGAGCGGGAACGTGTGGCTCACCACCGGTGCGAGCCGGCCTTCGGCAACATGGGCGACGGAGCTTGCCACGTCTTCCTGCGAATAGGAATTGGAGCCGAGAACGTCGAGTTCACGCACCCAGATGAACCGCAGGTCGGTCTGCGGATCGTGGCCTGCGGTCGCGCCGCAGGTCAGCACGCGTCCGCCTCTTCGTGCCGCCCGGAGCGACGGTGCCCAGGTCTCGCCGCCGGTGAAATTGACGATAACGTCGCAGCCGGTCTTGCCGGTCAGCAGCCAGGCGGCGCGGCTGAAATCCTCGTCCTGGTAGTTGACGACGTGATCCGCGCCGAGTTCGGCGAGGCGGGCACACTTCTCGTCGGATCCGGCGGCGGCGATGACCCGCGCTCCGACCATCTTGCCGAACTGGACGCTGGCGAGGCCGACGCCGCCGCTGGCGCCGAGCACCAGCATGGTTTCGCCCGCCTCCAGGCGGCCGCGCGCGAACAGCATGCGGTGAGCGGTGCCGTAATTGATGGGGATCGCGGCCGCGGTCTCGAACGGAACGTGGTCGGGAAGCGTGACGAGGTTGGCGGCGGGGACGCGGACCAGCTCGGCAAGGCCGCCGATCAGCTCTTCGCCGATCATTCCGTGGTCGGTCTGCGGGTTGAGGGTGACGCGGTCGCCGACGTTCCATCCTTGCACGTCTGCACCGAGACTGTCGATCGTGCCGGCAATGTCGCCGCCGGAGATGAAGGGCATCGGCACCGGAAATCCCGGCATGCCGCGGCGGACGAAGATGTCGAGATGGTTGAGGCCGCAGGCGCCGACCCGGACCACGACATCGTCGGGACCCGGCGCCGGGTCATCCCAGTCGCGATAGGTAATGTTCTCGATGCCGCCCTGGGCTTCGATGACGGCTGCTTTCATGTCACGCCTCCTGCGTGCGCCGGATCAGGGCGAGATAGATCCGCGCCATTTCGAGCATCTCGGATACCAGCACATGTTCGTCACGGGAATGGAACTGTTCGATTCGTCCGGGACCGAGCATCACCGATTCGATTCCGAGCTTCGCGAAATACCCGGCATCGAGCGCGAAATCGCAGACCACCGTGGCGGCCTCAAGGCCGGTGTCCGCATAGGCCCGTTCAAGGAGTGGCATCAGCGGGCCGTCCACCGCCAGCTCGTTGGGGTACATGAGAGGACCGCGCTGGCAGTCGACAGCGCAGGGCGCGGCATCGGGCAGCGCCGCGGCGACGGCGGAATAGGCGGCCTCCGGATCCTCGCCTGGCAGCAGTCTGCGATCGAACGTCATCTCGACCCGATCCTGAACGGTGTGGGTCGCGTCGGGGAAACTCCGGATCGAAGTCGCGGTCAGTGTCGCCGGTCCGAACAGCGGATGATCGGGAACCCGGGGATCGAAGGCCTCGAGCGCGTCGAGGCAGCGCCGTGCGCCGGTGATGGCGTTGATGCCGTTCCAGGGCATGCTCGAATGGGTGGCCTTGCCGCGCACGGTGACTTCTATGTCGACCCGCCCCTTGTTGCCGGCGCCTATCCGGCTGTCGGTGCCGAGGCAGACGATTGCGTGATCGGGTCGGGTGCCGAGCGCGTCGAGCGCACTTGCGGCGGCGTCGTGACGCCCGGTCTCGCCGGAGGTGAGGAGCAGCAGCGCGAGGCGGTGCGCGAGGCCATCGGCGTTCGCTTCGGCGACCGCCGCAATCGCCGCCGCAAGCGCCGTTTTCTGTTCCGCAACGCCGCGCCCGCGGATTGCCGGACCGGTCGGCGTGTCGATCACTGCCGCGGTGAACGGATCCGGCATCGCTGCGGCCGGGTGCGTCATGGCGTAGGTGACGAAAACGAGAGGGCAGGGAGTTCCGGCGGGCCCGGCCTCCACGATCAGGTTGCCCATGGCGTCGTAGCGCTGCCGGCCGAGCCCGAACTCCTGCATGGCGGGCGTTGCACAGTCGCGGATGAAGCCCGTCACCGCCGGATCGGCCTCCTGGAGCGCGCTCTGCTCGCTCGGGTGGCGGACAAGTCGCTGCAGCAGAGGGACGAGCGTTTCTTCCGAGATCAGTCCGGCTACCATGCCTGCTCCGCGGTCAGAATCCGAACAGGACATCGGGCAGCCAGGTCGCTGTCGCCGGCACCAGCGCGACCAGGGCCAATGTGATCAACTGGGCGATCACATAAGGGGTGACGCCGCGATACATGTCGCCGTATGTGATCTCCTTGGGAGCGATCGAGCGAAGATAGAAGATCGACGGGGCCATGGGTGGCGTGAGATAGGACGTCTGCAGGATGATGCAGACCATGACGCCGAACCACAACGGGTCGATATCGGCGCCGGCAATGATCGGGCTGGCGATCGGGAGCACGACGATGAGCACCGAGATCCAGTCGAGGATGAAGCCGAGGACAAAGACGACAAAAAGAAACGCTACGATGATTTCCACCGGCCCGAAGCCCTGCCCCTCGATGATGCCGGCCACCAGTTCGTCGCCGCCCTGGATGATGAAGACGCTGGCGAACAGGACGCCGCCGACCACGATCAGCATGACCATGGAGGTGACCTTGATGGTCTGGGTGAGCGCCTCCGTCAGCATGCGGAAGGAGAACTCCCCGTAGAGGATGCTGAGCAGCACCGCGCCGAGCGCGCCGACGGCGGCGGCTTCGGTCGGCGCGGCGATGCCCGCGAAGATGCTGCCAAGCACCGCGAGCACGAGGAAGGTGGCGGGGATCAGGGCGGTCAATGTCAGCCACAGCTTCTCGCCCAGCGAATGGGCGGTCTCGCTGGCGTCGAGGCCCGGCCCGGCATCGGGCTGGATTGCGCAGCGGCCGACGATGTAGAGCAGGAACAGTGCCACCATGACGCCGGCGGGGATCAGGATGCCGGCGAACAGGTCGCCGACCGACGTCTCGGTGATCGACGCGTAGACGATGATCACGATCGACGGAGGGATCGTCGTGCCGAGCGAGCCCCCGGCGCAGATCGTGCCGGCGATGAGGTCGCGGCGGTATCCGGCGCCGAGCAGCGCCGGCACAGCCATGATGCCGACCACGATCTCGACGGCGCCGACGACGCCCGAGGAGGCGGCGAAGATGCCGCACATGACGATGGTGGTGATCGCGAGCCCGCCGCGGAGCGGGCCGAACCAGATCTTGATGGCCTCGAACAGGCGCGCGGCGATTCCGGCGCGCTCGAGGACGGCGCCCATGAAGACGAAGAGCGGGATCGCGGCGAGGATGAAGTTCGACGACACATCGAACAGGCGGCTGTGGAACTGGGTTGGCAGTATCATGCCGAATTCGATGACGCCGAAGACGAAGGCGACTGCGATCAGGCTGAACGCGACCGGGATCCCAGCGAACACCAGCAGGAACAGCGCCGGGAACATGAAGGCGGCGAGCGAGATCTCAGACATGGTCGCCGGGCTCATCGTCCCGGTGCAGGAGCGGCGAGGGCCCGAGGCCGAGGGCGCCGCGGACGTGGCGGATGCATTCGGCCGTGGTCTGGAGGAACAGGGCAGCGAAGCCGATCAGGATTCCCGCGAACAGCGGCCACAGCAGCGGCTTCCACGGGCTCGCGGGATCAAGCTCGTCGGTGACGTAGGCCTCGAGCCACTCCGTCCAGGCGCCGATGAGCAGGAAGGCCAGGGCCGGGAAGACCAGGAAGACGTAGACAGCGACGTTGATCCAGTCCTGGACCTTGCCGGGAAGGCGGGTCGACAGGAAGTCGATGCGGATGTGGCCGTTGTGGCGCAGCGTGTATCCGGCGGCGAACAGGAACCCGATGCCGTTCAGCATGTAGGCGACGTCGTACGCCCACAGAGTCGGCGTCGAGAACAGGCGCCGCGAGACGACCTCGTAGACCATGTCGACTACGAGGCCCGCAAGCATGACCATGGCGACCGCGGCGAGGACTCGCGAGACCCCGTCGATCGCGGCGAGATAGCGGGTCATGACGGGGGCGCGCCGGCCGACGCCGGGAAACGGCCCCGGCCGGCGCGGCCTCCTAGTTGTGCCGGTAGACCCCGTACTTTTTCCAGCGGTCGTAGAAGCCCCAGTAAGAGCCGGATATCCGCGCCATCCACGGATTGCCCTTCGCCGTCTGCTTCTCGGCCTGTTCCTTCGACCAGGCGCGCCCGAGATCCTCGATCGTCTGCTGCGCCTTGGCGTCGAGCGTTGCCCATTCGTTGCGCCCCTTCATCAGCGTCTCCATGGCGTCGAGGTCCGCGACGCCGACATGGAGCGCCGTCTGCATGCCGGCATGGAGCGCGGCCGCCCGCAGCTGCTTCTGCAGCGTCTCGGGCAGGGCCTTCCAGTCCTCGGCCCGGAACACCACCTCGTTGAAGTGCGCCGGGGAATGGATGCCCGGAACAATGATGTACTTGGCGACCTTGTGGAAGCCGAGCTTGATGTTGGTCGACGGCGTGACGAATTCGGTGGCGTCGATGACCCGCCTCTCGAGCGCGGTGTAGATGTCGGTTGGCGACAGCATGGTGGCCGACGCGCCGACCTTCTTCAGGATGTCCACCCAGGCGCCTGCGGTGCGGATCTTCATGCCCTTGAGGTCGGCGATCTTCTCGACCTTGCGGTGGGAGTGGAGGAAGATCTCGGTCGATCCGAAGCCGGTGGGAAGGACATGGAGTTCCTGGGTCTTCTGGCGGAAGTCGACCGCCAGCTTCTCGCCGTCGTCGGCGACGATCCAGTGAATGAACTGCTCCATCGGCATGCCGCCGACCATGCCGGCGAGTATGCCGTTGGCGGGATCCTTGTTGACCGCAAAGCCGGCATAGCAGTAGCAGATGTCAGCTGTGCCCTTGCGCACCGCGTCCCAGCCATCGAACGGCCCGGCGAGCACGCCGACGCTGAAGCCCTTGATCTTGACCTGGCCGCCGGTGAACAGGTGCGCGGCGTCAATGAAGCGCTGCATGTAGTTGTTCCAGGTGCCGCCCTTGGCCGGCACGTAGGAGGTCAGCTTCCACTCGTATTTCTGCGCTTCAGCGGGTCCGGTGAGCGGTCCGGCAATGACGGTTGCCACTATGGCTGCGCCGGCAAGAGTTCTCATCCTGAACATCGGTCGTCCTCCCTGCGAGATTTCGGTGCGTCCATGCACGGCAACTGGAATTCCTCGATCCTGCGCTGCCTGCCGGATCAAGACCGTGTGCCCGAGTACATCTTACCTGCCCGGCCACCGCAGATGCAAAGCAGCACCAGGACGGCCTCTCGATCGACACCTCCAATCCAAGCAGCGTCGACGGTCCCACTGAAGCGGGATGGGGACGTACCTTCTTCCTCACTCTAAACATGCGATTCTGAATGCTGGACTAGGGCATGTACATGGTCCGGCGCCAGCGCGCGGCGCGGGCAAAGACGTCGTCGATTCCCTTCGCGCTCCCGGCGCGCAGCGGCACCCGCGTCCGGCGAGGTGGATGGCCACGCCTCTCATCAAGCCGGGCACAGGTTCAGGCGCCTTGAGGGCGCCGACGCTGGCGTAGATTGGCTCCGGGCCGATCTGCAACATCAGGCTGTCAGATCCTGTCGGCAGCCGGCAGCGCATGAGCCCACGTGCGGATTCCTATGTATTTGACCGCGCGGATCTGGTGGCATGCCGTTTACGACGGTTGTGCTCCCAGGTACGGCGCAGGGGTGCAGCTCAGCTGGTCGCTGCGGTGGGGTGCCCTCGTGGTACCGCTACAGGATTCAGTCGGAAAAGAGCTGCGATGCGACGCCGATCTGCTTCTACGAGTAACGGTTGGCGCCATCCGTTGGTGCGGATCAGGCATGCGACCTTCAGGCAGGGGCAGGCCCAACCGTGCGTTTGACTGGCACGGGCGCCGGGGACAACATCCGCGGCATGAGCAGGGAATCGGAAATACTCGTCATCGGTGCCGGGATCGGCGGCCTCACGCTGGCGCTCGCGCTGCATGCCCGGGGCCTCCCCTGCCGGCTCTTTGAAGCGGCGCCCGAATTCCAGCCCCTCGGCGTCGGAATCAACATGCTGCCGCACGCGATCCGCGAACTGAGCGCGCTCGGCCTGCAGTCGGGCCTCGGAGCCTACGGCGTGGAGGCCCGCGAATTCGCTTATTTCAACCGCCACGGCCAGGCCGTCTTCGCGGAGCCGTGCGGCCGGTTCGCCGGCTACGAGCACCCGCACTTCTCGATCCACCGTGCCGACCTTCACAAGGTGTTGCTCGACGCGGTGCGGGAACGGCTCGGCCCCGATGCTGTCCGTCTCGGCCACTGCTGCGTTGGCGTCGAGCAGGACGCGGAAGGCGTGACGGCGCGATTCGACGGTGTGGAGCCCGCGGCCGGCAGTATCGCCATCGCCGCCGACGGCTTTCATTCCGCCGTGCGCCGGCAGTTCCATCCCTCGGAAGGCGCCCCGCATTTCGGCGGCATCAATATGTGGCGTGGGGTGACCCGGCGGAAACCGTTTCTCACCGGCGCCAGCGTCACCCGAGTCGGCACCGTGGCGCGCGGCAAGATGGTGATCTATCCCATTCGGCAGTTTGCAGACGGCACCCAGCTGATCAACTGGAACACCGAACAGCCGCGCGCCGACCACAAGCCGAATGACTGGGCAACTCCGGGACGCATCGAGGATTTCATCGAGCCATTTGCGGACTGGCGGTTCGACTGGCTCGACGTTCCGGCCCTGATCGCCGATGCCGAGTTCATTCTCGAATATCCGATGGTCGACCGCCAGCCGATCGGCCGATGGACCTTCGGCCGCGTCACGCTGCTCGGGGACGCGGCGCACCCGATGTATCCGCGCGGCGGCAACGGTGGTGCCCAGGCCATTCTCGACGCCGAAGCGCTGGCGAGGCTGCTTGACGGGTTCGACGATCCGAAAGCGGCGTTGCAGGCTTACGAGGACGAGCGCCTGGCTCCCACCAGCGAGATCGTGCTGACCAACCGTGATCAGCCGCCGGACTACATCATCGAAACGGTCGAGGCGCTGACCGGGGGAGAGCGGTTCGAACGCATCGATGACGTCATCGATCCTGCCGAACTGGCGGCGATATCGGACCGGTACAAGGATATCGCCGGCTACAGCGTCGGAACCGCGAAACGCTGATTCGCCGCAGATGACGACCGGGCTGCGGCAATTTGCCGCTATCGTCCTTGCATGCGCGGATGACAGCATCTAAGAAGGGACGCACGACAAACGACGGCGAACGGAAACATGGAACAGGAAGCGCGAATCCGCGAACCGGAAAACACCATCTGGCAGACGCGCCTCCGGCCCCAGACCGAATTCGAACGCAGGCTTGCCGACGCTCTCGAACGGGCCTTTGCCGGAGGCGTGACCGAACTCGGCCCGTTGGTTGCTCAGCTGAACGCCGACGGCGTCCGCGACGAGAACCACAGACTCTGGACCGAAGAGAGCTTTTGCGCGGCCATGGCGCGGCTGCGCGGCTGAACATGCCCGACATCCGCCTCGAGTTCCGGAATGTCACGCGGCGCTTTCAGCCGCAGCGCGGCGGCGGATCTGTCGTGGTTGCCGTGGAGGATGTCTCGTTCAGTGTGGCCGACGGCGAGGTGGTGTCCCTGATCGGGCCGTCCGGGTGCGGCAAGTCCACCCTTCTCAATATCGCTTCGGGCCTCGACCGGGCCAGCAGCGGCCGCGTGTTCGTCGACAGCGAGGAGGTCACCGAGGTCAACGAGCATGTCGCGTTTATGCTGCAGAAGGACCTTCTCCTGCCATGGCGCACGATTCGCGACAACGTGGAGTTCGGTCTCGAGATCCAGGGGGTTGCCCGGGCCGAACGTCGGGAACGTTCGGCGAGCTGGCTGGAACGGTGCCATATCGCGGATTTCGCCGGGCACTATCCACACCAGCTGTCGGGCGGCATGCGCCAGCGCGCCGCGCTTGCCCGGACGCTGGTGACTGATCCGAGCGTGCTCCTGCTTGACGAACCGTTCTCGGCTCTGGATGCGCAGACCAAGATGATCCTGCAGCAGGACCTTGCGACAACGCTCGGCGAGGCGGGCAAGACGGCGCTGTTCATCACCCACGACCTGGTCGAGGCGGTCGCCCTGTCCGACCGGGTTCTCGTCATGAGCGCCCGGCCTGGACACATCATCGACGAGATCGCCGTCGATCTTCCGGATCGTGCGGATCCCCTGGCGCGCCGACAGCGCCCAGAAGTCGGCAATCTGGTCTCGCGGCTCATGACGCTTCTTCATGTCGGAGAGGTGGAACTCGATGCCGCCTGAATGACGATCGGTCCATAACCACCGTGAACACAGGGAGGTCAACCATGAGATTCACGAAACAGGCACTTGCCGCGGCGGTCGCGGCGTTCGCAGCCGGAAGTATCTCGACCGGAGCGGCGGAAGCCGCGAAGAAGGTCAACTATCTTCTGCCGGCCCCGGGTTTCCTGCCGGCCTTCGCGCCCTGGCAACTCGCGAAGCACAAGGGCTACTACGCTGCCGAAGGACTCGAGGTCACCTTCCAGACTTCGAAGGGCGGCGTTGACGTGGCCAAGCAGGTCGGCGTCGGCAACGCGCCGATCGGTGGCGGGATCGGCGACACGCCGCTGCTTGTCCGCCCGAACGGCATCGAGGTGCGGTCCGTGGCCCTGCTCGGCGGCGGCTCGCTGGTCCAACTCGTCGCCCGCGCCGACCGGGGGATCGAGAAGGTCGAGGACCTCAAGGGCAAGAAGATCACCGTGCTGTCCTACCAGGACACCACCTTCTACGCCTCACAGGGCATACTGGCGTCGCGCGGCTTGAGCCGGAACGACGTCGACATCCAGGCCGCCGGTCCGCAGGGCGTGTGGAAGCTCTTCGTCGAGGGCAAGGTCGACGCCATGATGGGGGTCCCTGACTGGATCGGAATCGCCTTCGGCGCCAAGGTCAAGATGAAGATCTTCAACGCCAGGGACTACTTCCCGTCGATGGCGCAGGCGATCCTGGCGTCCGACGAGATGATCAAGAAGGATCCGCAGCTCATTCGAAGCCTCGTCGGTGCGACGCTGAAGGGCCTCCGCGACCTGATGAAGGATCCGGCTGCGGCCGCAAAGGACTACGTCAAGGCGGTTCCGCGCTGGGCCAAGAGCGAAGCGGCAATGGCCGGCACCTTCAGACTCTACAACACCTACACCTGGCCGGGGCAGAAGGTGCTTGGGGCGATGGACGAGAAGCAGCTCTCGCAGCTCCAGGACTTCTATCTCAAGGCCGGGTTCATCAAGAAGGCGACGCCGGTTGCGGATCTGTACACCAATCAGTTCGTTCAGTAGCGGCAGGCCGACGGCGCGGCGCTCCGGACGCCGCGCCGCCGCGCCTGCGGTGAAGGCTGTCCGATGATGGCGGCCTTCACCCCCGTGCGCATCGCGGCCAGCCTTGCCTTGCTGGCGGTGTTCCTGGCCGCTTGGGAGTTCGGCCCGCCGGCGCTTGGAATCAAGTCCTACATCATCCCGCAGCTGTCTTCGGTGCTCACCGGGCTCGTCGAGATGCAGGCCACCGACAGACTCCTGCATCACGCGCAGATCACGACGTTCGAAGTCGTCGTCGGCTTTCTTCTGGGTGCGCTCTTCGGGATGGTGGTTGGCTATGTCCTCGGCATCTCACTGACCGCAGAAGTCGTACTCTCGCCCTACATCCTCGGTCTCCAGATTGCACCCAAAGTCGCGTTCGCGCCGCTGTTCGTCCTCTGGCTCGGTTTTGGCCTCGAACCCCGGATCGTGGTGGCCTTGCTGATCGTGTTCTTCCCCATCATGGTCAATGTCATGACCGCGGTGCGTGGCGTCGATCCGGATCTGATCAACCTTGCGCGCTCGTTCAGGGCCAGCCGCATGCAGATTTTCTGGAAAATCGAGTTCCCGGCCTCAATGCCGGCCCTGTTTGCGGGATTGCGGATTGGCGCTACACTTGCCGTGATCGGCGTTACCGTCGGCGAGTTCGCTGGTGGCAACACCGGTGTCGGCTACCTGATCGTGCTGACGGCTGGCGCCGCCGAGACGGCGAAGGTCTTTGGCGCCATCATCGTGCTGACCCTTATCGGCATTGTCGCTTACTGGCTGGTGATCATCGTCGAGCGGAGGGTACTCCACTACATGCCGAGCCGATCCCTCGACAGCCTGTGAACGGAGACAGGATCATGGTGGAACCCGTTGCGAGTCCGGAGGGCGTCCGCGAACGAGTGGCGCTCGGTCCCCTCAATCGCTGGTGGCCGGTCGCCGCGGCGTGGATGGTCAAGGACACACCGGTCGGTCTCACCCGCCTCGGCGAGCGGATCGTCCTGTGGCGGGACCGCGACGGGACCGTCCACTGCCTCGAGGACCGCTGTCCGCACCGCGGCGCGCGCCTTTCCATGGGCTGGAATCTCGGCGACCGTATCGCTTGCTGGTACCACGGGGTGGAGACCGACGGCAGCGGGGTCGTCCGAGATGTACCCGCGGTTGCCGACTGCCCGATGACCGGGCGCAAGATGGTGAAGTCCTACCCCTGTCTCGAACACATGGGAGGCATTTTCGTCTGGTTCGGCGATGCGCTGCACGAGGAGCCGGAGGAGTTCCGGATGCCGGAGGAGTTCACCTCGCCAGACTGGTCGGCAATCCTGTGCACCGCGCACTGGAAATGCAACTGGGTCTATGCCGTCGACAACGTGATGGATCCCATGCACGGAGCCTATCTGCACGCTGTCTCCCATTCCATGGCCGAGGGCGACCGCGAGGCCCGGATGAAGGTGGAAGACACGGAGACGGGCTTCGTCTTCGGCAAGGTCGGCCAGCGCGACGTCAATTTCGACTGGATCGAATGGGGCGACACCGGCGCCTTCTGGCTCCGGGTCTCGCCGCTGCCCTATCGCCGCGAGGCGGGGCCGGGGGGGCATTTCGGGATCATGGGATTCGTGACGCCGATCGACCGTGACAACTGCCGGGTCTTCTTCTGGCGCACACGCCGGGTGTCGGGCTGGCAGCGCGACCTCTGGCATTTCATGTACCGCAACAAGCTGGAGGCGCTGCATTGGACGGTGCTGGAGCAGGACCGCGTCGTCCTCGAGGGCATGTCGCCCGATGCCCGTGATCGCGAATTCCTCTACCAGCACGATACCGGCCTTGCCCGGGTTCGCCGCTATCTGGAACGCGAGGCCGAGGCGCAGCTCTCGGCGCTTGCTGCGGAGAGCGCCCCGGCCGCCGAGGCCGCGGAATAGCGCACCGGGTGCGATGGCCGCGATCTCGCTGCGGGACCGGCGCCTTGTGATAACCGGCGCCGCCCGGGGTCTCGGCCGGGCGTTTGCCGAAGCAGCGGCAGAGGCCGGCGCGCGCGTCGTCGTCGCCGACATCCTCGAGGAGGCCGGGCGCGAGACCGCGGAAACCCTTGCCGGGGCCGGGCACGCAGCGGAGTTCGCGGCCGTCGACATCGCCGATCCGGATTCGGTCGAGGCGCTTGCCGCGCAGGCGTGCGGTTTCCTCGGCGGCATCGACGGGCTGGTCAACTGTGCCGCGGTCGCGACCGGCATCGGCGGCCGGACCTACGAGGAGATCGATGTCGAGACCTGGGACAGGGTCATGGCAGTGAATGCCCGCGGCACGTGGCTGGCGGTGAGGGCGATGGCGCCGGCGCTTCGCGAGGCCGGAAATGGCAAGATCGTCAACATCGCGTCCGACACCGCGATGTGGGGGGCGCCGCTGCTTCTCCACTATGTGGCTTCGAAGGGTGCGGTGATCGCCATGACGCGGTCGCTTGCGCGCGAACTGGGATCCGACGGCATCGCGGTCAACGCCGTCGCGCCCGGCCTGACGCTGGTCGAGGCAACGGAATACGTGCCCGAGGAACGGCACCGGACCAATGTCGAGGGCCGTGCAATGAGCCGTCCCCAGCATCCCGGAGACGTTGTCGGGGCGGTGCTATTCCTGTTGTCAGACGCCGCGGATTTCGTGACCGGGCAGGTGCTGCCGGTCAATGGCGGCTTCGTTCTCAACTGAACGCAATGGAGGACAGATGATGACCACGAAGGCGGCTGCGGCGGCGCGGCAAGAGGAACGACTGACCGACGGCCAGGACCTCGGCGAGTGGATGGAATCGCGCGTGGCGCGGTTCGCGACCCGGCGCTATGACTGGGACGTGCTCAAGTTCCAAGCCGATTTCGATCCTAAGTACCGGCGCGCCCAGATGCGCTATGTCGGCACCGGCGGCACCGGCAAGCAGTCGGATTCCAATACCGTGCCCTCGGAGCATTTCACGTTTTCCACCATGGTGCTGCCACCGGGTTGCGAGGGGCCGCCCCACATCCACACCGATGTCGAGGAGATTTTCTTCATGCTTCGCGGCAGCATCCGCCTCACCATCCGGGACGGCGACAGCGAGTGGGAGACCGTGCTCGGTGAACGCGACCTGATCTCGGTGCCGCCCGGTGTCTATCGTGGGCTCGTCAACGAGGGCCAGGAGGAAGCGCTGATGTGCGTCATGCTCGGCAGCGCCAAGCCCGTGACTCCGTCCTATCCGCCGGACCATCCGCTCGCAAGCATCAAGCGCCAGGCATGACCGAGGCCACCGACGGGCTCCGGGTCATCGAGACCCCGGCGGGCAGTTTCACCTTTCTCGAGGCTGGCGAGGGGCCGGCGCTCGTGTTGCTCCACGGCATCGGTTCCGGCTCCGGTTCGTGGGCCGGCCAGATTCCGGCCTTCGCGGACCGCTTCCGCGTTGTCGCCTGGGACGCGCCGGGTTATGGCGGTTCGACTGCCCTTGCCGGCCGCGCCCCTGCGGCGGCCGATTTTGCGCAGGCTCTCGCTGCCTTCCTCGACGCCCTCGGCATCGGCCGCTGCCATCTCGTCGGCCATTCTCTTGGCGCGCTGATGGCGTGCGCCTTCGCTCGCCGGCACCCCGGACGGCTCGCGAGCCTGATGGCGGCCTCGCCGGCAGCCGGCTACGGGCGCGCGGGCGTTCGCGTGCAGGAGGAGCGGCGCTCGGCGCGACTCGATCTCCTCGACGAACTCGGGCCGGAAGGCTTGGCGCGCGAACGCCACGGGGCACTTCTTTCGGACAGCGCATCGGCGCGAGCGCGCGAGCGCGTGCATGCGCAGATGGCCCGGATCCGGGCTGACGGCTACCGTCAGGCGGTCGAGACTCTGGTCAATGGCGACATCTTCGCCGACACGCGCGAGATCGCGCTGCCGGCAACCGTCGTCGTCGGCGGCGCCGACCGCATCACGCCGCCTGACGGCTGCCGGGAGGTCTCCGAGAGCTTTCGCGCGGCGCGGTTCGAAATCCTGCCCGGGCTCGGACACGCCTGCTATGTCGAAGATCCGGACGCCTTCAACGCGGTGATGGAAGATCACCTGGCGCGGGCCGCGTGACGGCCGGCGAATGCCGGGGCGAGGCAACGGCACCGGGATTCCCGGGTGGGTGTCGGCATGCGTCGATGGATGACCCGGCGCGGGTCGCGGCGGCAGCCTGCAAAGAGGGAAGGGGCGGCGGATGGACACGGGACTGAAGGACCGCGTCGCGGTGGTGACCGGGGGCTCGTCGGGGATCGGCTTCGCCGCGGCCGCGGCCTTCCTGCGCGAGGGTGCGCGTGTCGCCATATGCGGGCGCGACGGTGACAGGCTCCAAAGGGCGGCGGCGCGCCTCGCCGCGGCAGCCGGAAGCCAAAGCGTGGAAGCGGTGGTCTGCGATGTCCTCGACGAGGCCGCGGTGGCAGCGTTCCGCAACCGTGTCGAGGCCCGTTTCGGACGCTGCGACGCGCTCGTGTGCAATGCGGGTCAGGCGCGGAGGAGCGATTTCAAAAACACATCGGACGACGACTGGCGCGAGGAATTCGAACTCAAGTTCTTTTCGGTGTTGCGTCCGGTGCGGGCGTTCCTGCCCCTGCTGGAGGCCTCCGGTCAGGGTGCGGTCGTCTGCACCGGCGCGCTGATCGCGCGTCGCCCTGAACCCTTCCTGATCGCGACCAGCGCCAATCGCGCCGGCCAGCTCAATCTCTGCAAGTCGCTGGCCTCCGAATTCGCCCCGAAGGGCGTCCGGGTCAACTCGGTCCTGATCGGCCTCGTCGATTCGGGCCAGTGGAGCCGGCGCTACGAGAGCGGCGAGGCGCCTGCCGGGATGTCGAAGGAGGACTGGTTCGCCGGGCTCGCCGCGGACCGGGCGATCCCGCTCGGACGGCTCGGTACGCCCGAGGAGGCCGCAAACGCGATCCTCTTTCTTGCCTCACCGATGTCGTCCTACGTCACCGGAGATACCATCGACGTGACCGGAGGACAGTCGCGCCATGTCTGAGACCATGACCGTGGGCGATGCCGTTGCCGTCTTTCTCGAACGGTGCGGCGTCGAACGCGCCTTCGGCGTCATCAGCATCCACAACATGCCGATTCTGGATGCCCTCCTGCGGCGCAAGCAGATCTGCTTCGTGCCCGCCCGTTCGGAGGGTGGAGCGGTCAACATGGCGGACGGGTACGCACGCGTCTCGGGCGGCCTCGGCGTTGCCTTCAGCAGTACCGGCACCGCCGCGGGCAATGCCTGCGGCGCGCTCGTCGAGGCGGCGACGGCGGGCACCCCGCTTCTTCATGTCACCGGCCAGATTGACACGCCTCACCTCGATCGCGGCCGTGGCTACCTGCACGAGGCCCGCGACCAGCTGGGCATGCTCGGCGCCGTGGGCAAGGGCGCGTTTCGCGTCGCCGCGCCGGAGGCTGTATCCGCAACGCTCCGCGAGGCGGCGCTTGCCGCCATGACGCCGCCGACGGGCCCGGTGAGCGTCGAGATCCCGGTTGATGTCCAGGCGGCGGCAGCCGGCGCGGACCTCGCCCTGGATCCGCTTCCGGTCGAACCTCGCCGGGCACACGATGACGAAATCGACCAGTTGGCGCAAAGGCTCCATGGCTGCGGCCGCGTCATGCTCTGGCTCGGCGGCGGGACGAGAGGGCTTGAGGCGGAGGTCGAGCGATTGGCCGGCCTCGGCCTTGGAATCGTCACCAGCGTCCAGGGCCGGGGTGTGGATGGACGCTGCGCCGGCCGGTCGCTCGGCGCGTTCAACCTTCAGCCGCCGGTGGAGGCATTCTACGCGACCTGCGACGCGATGATTGTCGTCGGTTCGCGCCTGCGGTCCAACGAGACCCTGAACTACTCCCTGAATCTGCCGCGTCCGCTCTTTCAGGTGGATGTCGACCCGGCCGCCGAGAACCGCTCCTACCGCGTGGATCATTTCGTGTGCGGCGACGCCTGCGGCGTCCTGGATGGCTTGGCGAGGAGGCTTGAGCAGTCCGACTTCCGGCCGGATCCCGGGTTCGGGCGCGATCTCCGCGAAGCGCGCGAGGCCGCCGAAAGGGGGTTGCGGGCCATGCTCGGGCCGTACGAGATCATGCTCGATGCCGTATGTGCGGCCGGAGACGCGTGGTGGATCCGCGACATCACGCTTTCGAACACGATGTGGGGCAACCGCCTGCCCGCGCTCGACGGCTCGCGGAAGGGCGTGCATGCGGCCGGTGGCGGCATCGGTCAGGGTCTGCCGATGGCCATCGGCGCTTCGCTCGCGGCCCGCGACCTGCCATCGCCGGGGCCGGACAAGGTGCTGCTTCTTGCCGGGGACGGCGGCTTTGCTGTCACCATCGGCGAGTTGGCGACGGCGGTGCAGGAGAACGCTGACGTCGTGATTCTCCTGATGAACGACGGCGGCTACGGCGTGATCAGGAACATCCAGGACGCCCGCTATGGCGGCCGCCGGGCCTATGCGGACATTCTTGCGCCGGATTTCGGGGCGTTATGCGGCGCCTACGGCATTTCCCACCGCGCCGTTCAGAACCTTTCCGGCCTTGGCGAGATCCTGCGCGAAGCAATGGCGGCCAGCGGTCCGGAGGTCATCGAGATCGACATGGCGGCGGTCGGCGATTTCGCGCGGCCCTTCGCCGGGCCGCCGGCTCGGCATGACGGGGAAAGTGGCCGATGAACACGCTCTTGATAGGATATGGCGGTATCGCGCGCGAGGTGCTGGAGCTTGTTGGCCCTGACGAGGACGCGCGGATTGCCGGCATCCTGGTGCGCGAAAACCGGCTTGAGGAGGTGCGCGCTGCGGTCGCCGGACGCGGCGTCGAGGTCGGGTGCGCGCTCGACGACTTCACCTTCTCTCCCGACCTCTGCGCCGAATGCGCCGGCCACGGCGCCGTGCGCGAGTGGGGCATCGAGGTCCTCGGCCGCGGGATTGATTTCCTCGTGGTCTCGATCGGCGTCCTTGCCGACGGGAAGCTGCATGACGCGCTTGCGGCTGCGGCGCGCGCCGGCGGCGCGAAGATGATTTTGGCGGCGGGTGCCGTTGCGGGGACCGATGCGCTGGCGGCGGCGCGCGCCGGCGGTCTCGAAAGCGTCGTCTATACTTCCCGCAAACCGCCGGGAGCCTGGAAGGGCACACCGGCCGAGGCGGTGTGCGATCTCGATAGCCTGACCGGTGAGGTCACGCTCTATGCCGGGCCGGCGGACGAGGCGGCCCGGCGCTATCCCCAGAACGCCAATGTTGCGGCTACGGTGGCCCTTGCGGGCGCCGGCCTCAAGGCGACGGAGGTGCGCCTCGTCGCCGATCCGAAGGCGAAGCGCAACACGCACCGGGTCTCCGCCAAGGGCGCATTCGGCGCGCTCGAGATAGAGGTTGCGGGACGGCCGCTTCCCGACAATCCGAAGACGTCCGCGCTTGCCGCCCATTCCGTGGCGGCGGCGATCCGCCGGTACGCGTCGGCGGTGCAGATCGGCGGCTGAAGAGGGGCGGCCGACCGCGGGCAGCCGCGCGGGTGCCTACGGTTCGGCCATGAAAGCGCGCCAGGCCGTGTACTGGGCGCGGAGCGGAAGCTCGCTGGTACCGATGTCGCCGACGGACTCTTCCGTGTTGCGGCGGTGGTCGGTGCCGAGACCGCGGGACAGGTCTATCCATTCCGTGTCGGAGTCGCGGAGCGCCTTCTGGATTCCGTTGAACACCGCGATGTCGTCGGACGTGATCTGCGAGGCCGGAGAGTTGAGCGCGTTCAGAAACGAGACCGCACGCGCGTGCATCTCCTCCGGCGCGCCGACCAGCCTGAAGCAGGCGGAGTGCACGATCGTTCGGTCTGCGGCAACGGGCTGCATGAGCCGCATCTGCTGATGCTTGGGATTGAGGACGAGGTTGGGATAGATCAGGTGGTTGAACGTGTCCCAACCCATGATTTCCCGGGCGCGTTCCTCCCCGTAAGCCCCGCCCATGGCGGCTTCGTAAGCGGCGTTGACCGGGTCTTGCCGGGTTCCGGGAGCATCGGTCTTCTGGGTGATCGCACCCTCGGTATAGAATCCTCCCATGAAGGAATGGCCTCCCGCGAAACCGTGGATCTCGACCTTTTCCATCAGGCTGAGCGGCAGACCGTTGCCCTTGAACATCTGCAATGCGTGATGTTCCTCCTCACCGTCGAGCCGGCCGGTGACCTCGCGGGCGCTCTCGATCGACGACACATGGGTGATCGAGGCGTGCATGAGGTCGTTGGCGTTCTCCATGTGCAGCTTCCAGTTGCCGGCATATTCCTGGCGGAAACCGCTGGTTGCTATCTCGAGCGAACCGGCCGGCGCGCGATCGACCATGTTGTCGATCGCGCGGCTCATCTCGCCGAGATGTTCCGCGAGCGACGGCCCCTCGGCACTGCGGCTGGCAAACACGAACCCGCGATAACTTTCCACCCGCGCTGCCGGCGTCAGGTCGAGGCCGGGATCCCCCGGCTCAAGCCGCCCGCCGTAGCCGCGGGCGCGCGGTATGGCGGCAAGCCGCCCGTCAGTGCCGAACGTCCAACCGTGATAGGGACAGATGAACTGCCGGTTCGACCCCCGCCGCGCCGCGCAGACCTGCATGCCGCGGTGGGTGCAGCGGTTGGCGAATACGTGGATCCGGCCATCGGTGTGGCGCGCCGCGATGACCGGACGGTCGCCCATGTGGGCGGTGACGAAGTCTCCGGGGCCGGGAATCTGGCTTTCGTGGACGACGAACAACCAGGTTCGGCCGTAGATGCGGTCCATTTCGGCGCGGAAGACCTCCGAATCGGTATAAACGCGCTTGCTGACGCGGCCTTCCGGGGCGAGATCTGCGAAATTGCCATCCATGGCCGAAGAATACCGCAATTGGCGACCCGCGGCCACATGGCCTGCTTGCGCCGGGCCGGTTCGGAGGTAGGATGGGACGATGACCGACGAGCCGAGATACCGCACTTTTCAGGAATTCTGGCCCTACTACATGTCGGAGCACGCGAATCCGGCGACGAGAGCGGTCCATCTGTTGGGGACGGGTGCCGCCGCGGCGTGCCTGATCGCGCTTGCCGTCACGGGCGACTTGCGCCTTCTGCCGGCGGCGCTGGTTGTGGGCTATGGTCCCGCCTGGCTGTCGCACCTGCTGATCGAGAAGAACCGGCCGGCGACGTTCCGCTATCCGGTCATGTCGCTGTTCGGCGATCTCAGGATGTTTGCACTTGCTTGCAGCGGACGCCTGTCGGGCGAAGTGGAACGTCTGCAGCGCGGGGAGCGCTGAAAAGGCTTCCGCTCGTGGAATCGCCTCTCCGCGAGGCATCTCTCGACATAGCCGATGCAGCGTTTCGCCCGGCCAGTACGCTCGATGATCATCAAATGCGGCGCCCGGGGCTGGCAGGCTGCCGACGGCCCCGGCACGCGCCGCGGCGGACCTCCCGTCCAGTCTGCTTCGACCTGCCCGGAAACGGCCTTGGCGGTACCCGGCAGGCGTACCGCTCGTCCGGCGCCGGAAGCGAAGGCATGGTGCGCCGCCGGCCATCTTCGAACGGCCCGCCTCGGGTGGCCGTCGCGCACGGCAGAACACGTGGCGGGCAATGGACAGGACTGCCTCAAATGATACGCTCCACAGTGGTCAACTGACAGGCGCGAGAGACGATGACAGTGCGCAAATTCACCCGCAACAGGCTCAGCATCGGACTGTTTGGCGCAAATTGCGACGGCGGCCTCGCGTGCTCGACCTTTCCGGAGCGCTGGCGGGCGAGTTGGGAGAACTGCCGGGACCTCTCGGTGAGGGCTGACGAGGCGGGGCTCGACTTCATGCTGCCGCTCGGCCGCTGGATCGGCTATGGCGGCGAGACCAATCACAACGGCTCCAATTTCGAGACCATTGCCTGGGCCTCCGGGATCCTCGCCTCGACCAGGCGAATCATGGCGTTCGGCACCGTGCACGTGACGGCGCACAGCCCCGTCGTGGCCGCCAAGCAGATGGTTACCGCCGATCATATCGGCGGCGGACGCTTCGGGCTCAACATCGTGTGCGGCTGGTACCAGAAGGAATTCGACATGCTCGGGGTCGATCTCGGTGATCACGAGCGGCGCTATGATCTCGGTCAGGAATGGATCGACCTGGTCGGGCGCATCTGGAGCGAGAGCGAGCCGTTCGATTTCGAGGGGGAGTTCTTTCGCACGAGAAACACGGTGTTGGAGCCGAGACCCGTGGACGGGACGCGCCCCATGATCGTCAGCGCCGGGACCTCGGGGCGGGGTCGGGAGTTCGCGCTCCGTAACGCCGACATGCTCTTCAACGTCTTCTACGATCTCGAGACCATGCGTTCGGACAACGCGGAACTGCGTGCGGAGGCGCGCCGGCAGGGGCGGGAAGTCGGGCTGTTCACGAATGTCGGGGTGGTCTGCAGCCCGACACGAAGGCAGGCCGAGGACTATCATCACTACTACGCCGTCGAACACGCCGATAGAGAGGCCTGCCGGGTGATGATGGTAGAACGCGGCCTCGACCGGCCGGAGGTCCCGGAGGAGGTACGGGAGCGGTTCAGGCTCCGGGCTGCCACCGCAAACGGAGCCACCCCGGTGGTCGGCGATCCGGACGATGTCGCGGAGGCGCTGGCGGCCATGGCCGAAGCCGGGTGCGACGCGCTCGCCGTAGGCCTGCCGAACTACCTGGACGACCTGCCGATCCTGGTCGAGGAGGTTCTGCCGCGCCTCGAGGCCCGGGGGCTGCGGACCGGGCCGTGACGCGAAGCCGGCCGCGCGATTGCCAGGCGCAAGGATCCAGCGGGGACGGCATCCCCGGTTAGGGAACCGGACGGGAGACTGAACATGCAATCGAAACTGTCGGCATTCGGAATCACGTTCGGCATTGCGGCGCTGACTGTGTACCTGCTGGTGACCGGGCGGGAACTGCTGGTCCCGTTCGCCATCGCGGTCATGGTCTGGTACCTGATCAACGCGCTGTCGCGGTCGATCAGCCGCTACGCGCGGGCGCCCGGCTGGCTCGCCCTCACTTGCGCGATTGTGGCCATCCTCGTCGTGATCGCGCTGATCGTCGAGATGATCAGCGGCAACGTTGAGGCCGTGCGTACGGCCGCGCCGGCCTACCAGGCGAACATCGAGAGACTGATTGCCGGCGGAACGGCGCTGTTCGGGCTGAGCGAGGTGCCGAGCTTCGGCCAGATACTCGACCAGTTCGACGTGCGCGCCGGCATCGGCTGGATCGCGGGCGCGGTCGCGAACGTGGCTGGCAGTGCCGGGCTAATCCTGATCTACGTCATCTTCCTGCTCTCGGAACAACGGACTTTCACACGCAAGCTGACGGCGCTGTTCCCCGAGCCGGGGCGCCGCAGCGAGGTCGAGAAGATCCTCGTCCACATCCAGGAACGCACCCGGGCCTATGTCGCGGTGAAGACCCTGCTCAGCTTCGCTACTGGCCTTGCGAGCTATGTCGTGCTGATCGCGGTCGGCGTCGATCTCGCTGGCTTCTGGGCGTTCCTCATCTTCCTGCTGAACTACATTCCGACAATCGGGTCGCTGCTCGGCGTCGCGTTCCCGGCGCTGCTGACAATCATCCAGTTCGGAGACCTTGCCCCGTTCCTGGTCGTCGTGATTGCGCTTGGAGCGCTGCAGATGGTGATCGGGAACGTGATCGAGCCGCGCATGATGGGCAAGTCGCTGAACCTGTCGCCGCTCGTGGTCATACTGTCGCTGGCGATATGGGGCTCGCTCTGGGGTGCGACAGGCATGTTCCTGTGCGTTCCCATGACCGTGATCCTGATGATCGTCCTCGCCGAATTCGATCAGACCCGCCCCATTGCCATCCTGCTAAGCGCCGACGGAGACGTCTACAGGCCGGGATCAGCCGAAGAACCCGATCAGGCGTAGCCACAGGAACTGCAGCGGCAGCATCACGAACGAGGCGACCATCGCCATGGCGAGCAGCAGCAGCGCGAGCCTGCCGGCGGACGCGCCGGCGATGTGTGCGGCGAGTATCCATGGCGGGAACTGGTAGGCGAACGGAGCCATCGCCCAGCTCAGCGGCTGAGTCATCAGCACCGTGAGAAGCGGCCAGCCGGTCGCCGCCGCGATGTCGGGCATCAGCGTCGTCATGATGGCCGGCTGGCCCGGCAGCGTCGTGACCACCGCCATCGCGGCGCTCGCAACGGTCACGGCAACGAAGTTGGCGAAATCGGCACCGTCGGCGAGCGGTGCGACCACGAACATGGCATCGCTCAGATGGCTGCCCATTCCGGCTTCGGAGACAACGGCGCCCATGCCGATCACGCCGCAGACGAAGAACCATGGCGCGTAGGAGACCCGTCCCACGACGACGCTTGACGGGATCATGCCGACGCGGGGCAGCATGCAGAGAATGGCTGCGCCGAGCACGATCCACGCAGGCGACACGCCGTGCGCGAAGTCGGTCATCCAGAGACCGAGGGTGGCGGTCAGTATCAGGACCAGCCTGACGAGTTCGGGCGACGATTCCGCCGTTTCTTCGATCCCCGGATCCGCACCGTCGATCCGGTCGGGGAACAGTTTCGAGATGATCAGGGGAATCGCGGTCACCGAGACCAGGCCGATGACGGGAAAGTTGGTGAGCAAGTACTGGCCGTAGGTGATCTCGATTCCGTGGATGCTCTCGGCGGCGCCGAGCCAGCCGAGGTTCGGGACCGCCGCCGGAAGAACGCCGAAGCTCGGATAGATGGAACCGGCAGTTGCGGCGAAAGCGAGGCCGGTGCGTCCGGGGCGGCCCGGCTGCAGCCCGACCCGGTCGGCCATCGCGAGGAAGATCGGCAGCATGATGACGACGCGGCCGGTATTCGATGGAAGGGTGAAACACAGCACCATGCCCGTCATCGTCGCACCGACGAGCAGTCCCGTGTAGCTCTTCGGGAATATGCGCAGCAATTGCCCTGCGAGAACCTTTCCGAAACCGGTTTCCTGGACAGCGGCGCCGAGCACGAGGCCGCCAAACACCATCCAGCCTGCGGCGGAGTGAAAGCCGGAGAACACGGTCGCCGGGCCGGCATCGGCCAGCGTGATGGCGAGCAGGAAGAAGATCAGCGCCGTGAAGTATTCCGGCAGCGCGGCTGTCGCCCAGAGCGAAATCGCGACGATCACGACGCCCGCGGTGCGCAACATGCCGGGTGAGAGCCCGTCCGGCGGCGGAAGGAAGAACACGGCAATCCCCGCCGCGATCCCTAGCCACGCGATCACGACCGGGATCCGGTGGGTCCGCTTGTCCATCATGGCAGGATGTTGAAGCCTCCGAATGCTGTCAACCTGCGCAGGATCCCGCGAATCATTGTCTCGCGACGGGTTCTGGGCTATTCGGGTACATAGCGGAGGGTACGATGAATAACGCCGAACTTCTCGTCCAGATACTCAAGGCGTCGGGCATCAGCCACGGTTTCGGGGTGCCCAGCGGCAACGTGCTGCCGCTGATGGAGGCGATGCGCGCGCATGACCTGCCCTTCGTGCTGACGGCGCATGAGGGGTCTGCCGGTTTCGCTGCCGATGTCATGGGACGCCTCACCGGTGCGCCCGGCCTTGCCGTCGCCACCCTCGGGCCAGGCGCGACCAACCTGGCGACGGGTGTCGGCGACGCCTTCCTTGACCGATCGCCGATGATCGCCGTGACCTGCAATCTCGACGTCGCCCAGCACGGCCGGCGCATTCAGATGTACATCGATCATCACAGGCTGTTCGCGCCGATCACCAAGGCCAGCCTCGGGCTGCGCCAGGGCAGTGTTGCCGCGACGACTGCCGAGGCGCTGCGAATCGCGCTTGCCGAACCGGCCGGTCCCGTACATCTCGACCTGCCCGAGGACGTGGCGCTGGCTCCCGCAGTCGAAGAGATGCCGACGCCCGCCGTTCCCCAACCTCCGGCTGCGCCAGATGGCGCCGCGATCGCGGCGGCACTGGCGGTGCTGCGTCGCGCTTCGCGACCGATTGCCGTCATTGGCGCTAGCGCAATGCGGATGGCGGATGTGGGCCTCCTCCGTCGCTTCATCGAGAAACACGACATTCCGTTCGCCTCGACGACGATGGCGAAAGGCCTGATCGACGAGGCTCATCCGCTGTCGATCGGCTGCATCGAACGGGCCAGGCGCCAGATCCAGCGCCGCTTCCTGCAACGCACCGACTTGGTGATCGGGCTCGGCTATGACACCGTGGAAGTCGAATACGAAGCCTGGATCGGAAATATCGAACTGCTCCATGTCGACATCGAGGAGGCCGATATCGCGCCGTCCGTACGGCTGGCATCGGACGTGATCGGAAACCTCGACAATTCGTTGGCGGCACTCTCTGACGCTCCGGCCGTCGACAACGGCTGGAAGTTGGCCGAGATCGCGGCCCATCGCGACGCGTTCCAGTCGGCGCTGCGGCCGGATGTCCCGGAGTTCGCGCCACACCAAGCAATCGATATCGTCCGCAAGGTTCTGCCGCGGGATGGCATCCTCACCTTTGATGTCGGCGCCCACACCCATCAAATTGCCAGCCAGTGGACCGCGCACGCGCCGCGGCAGTTCCTGATCACCAACGGCTGGTCCTCGATGGGATTCGGACTTCCGTCGGCGGTCGCGGCCAAGCTCGCGCGGCCCGACCTGCCGGTGGTCTGCGTGATCGGCGACGGCTGTTTCCAGATGACCTGCGGGGAGCTCGCCGCAGCGCGGCGACTCGGGCTCTGCCTGCCGGTTGTCGTGCTTGACGACCGTTGGCTCGGCCTCATCAAGGTCAAGCAGGAGCGCCGCCAACTTCCGGTCTACGGCACCGCGCTGCAGGACGACGAGTACCGTGATCCGCCAGAGCACTATTTCGGGGTGCCGGCAGTCGGTGTGCGCGACGGTCCGGCGCTTCGCTGCGCGCTGGCCGATGCATTGCGCGCGACCGGTCCTACCGTGATCGAGGCCGTGGTCGATGCCGACCACTATTCCGAGACCGTGTTCGACTGATGGCCCGCTGCCCCCAGGGACAAGGTTTTTCGGTGGGTCCGTTGTGATAGAATGGGACGTTGAGATTCGTAAGCCAAAGGATGCCGAAGATGTCTTACACGCTTGAGCAATTCGCCGCCGACTGCCGCGCGGCGATGGACAGGGATCCCGGACCGGCGGGGCGCGAGGAAGTCCGGAAGTTCACCGAAAGGGCATGCGCCGACCGCGAATTCGTCCACACCCATCTCGGACCGGACAACACGACCGGGCGCCAGATTCTCTATGAGGATGACAGGCACAAGTTCTGCATCCTTGCCCATGTCTACGAGGGCGCGAGGAACTCGCCGCCGCATGATCACGGCCCGAGCTGGGCGATCTACGGCCAGGCCGAGGGCGTGACCACCATGAGGGACTGGGAGAAGATCGCCGAGCCGACGGACGGCGAGCCCGGCAAGGTCCGGGAGAAGGCCGTATACGACCTGACGCCGGGCAAGGCGCACCTCTACAACGAGGGCGATCTGCACGCGCCCAGCCGCGCCGACACCACGCGCCTCATCCGCATCGAGGGCCGGGATCTGACCGGCGTCGCCCGCGACCGTTACGTCGTCGCCGAATAGGGCCGGCGAGCAGCGCATCCGCCGTGCGGCCCGTTGCCGGGCTGCACGGCCTCACCACAGACGAAATCCGCGAATCGGGCGCTGCAAGCGAGGCCTGCGGCGATACCCGTCCTGACGCCAAACCCCGGGCTGCGAAACGCGGTCCTTTGAACGCCAAGCGCCGCACGCCGGCGAGATTGCGGACCCGGCAGCTCCTGGGTGGCGGCCCGTTCCCGCCGGCAGATCTTTGCCGGCCGCTGAGGCCGGGCGGCGGGTCGTGGGACAAGGCGTTCCGTGGTGTGATACGGTAACGGGGTCTAAACGCGGTGCGGCGTTCCTGCGGCACTGGCGGGCGGGATGCCGGATGAAGTCCAGAGCATTGTCCGAGCTTCACCCCGGGTGCTTCGGGAAAGCTGATCCGAGGTCATGAACCAAGGAGGACTGCTATGTCGATGCACAAGAATCTTGTCGCACAGACCGGCATTTTCAAGGGTCTGCACAGCGGCATGGGGCTGGCGGCGAAGGCGATGGTGCTCGTTTTCGTTGTCTTCACCGCGCTCAACGTGAAGTTCGCCAACAGCATCTACGCCGCCATACGCGGGTGGATCGAGTCGGCGCTCAACTGGTATTACATATCGGCACTGGTGATTCTTCTGTTCGTATGCCTCTATTTGATGATGAGCAAGTTCGGGCGCCTCAGGCTCGGCGACGACGACAGCAGGCCCGAGTTTTCCAACTTCTCGTGGTTCGCGATGCTGTTCTCGGCCGGTGTCGGAATTGGCATCCTGTTCTTCGGCATTGCCGAGCCGATCTTCTATTTCGACAATTCGCAGCCGTGGAAATATCCGAACAACCCGTTTGCCGATCTCGCCGGACTCACAGCGATGGACGAGCAGCGCGCCGTGGCGGCGATGAGGGTGACCTACTTCCACTGGGGGTTCCACGCCTGGGCGGTCTACGTGATCGTCGGGCTATGCCTCGCCTATTTCGGATTCCGCAAAAAACTGCCGCTGACCCTGCGTTCCGCGCTCTATCCGGTCATCGGCGACAGGATCTACGGTCCGATCGGCCATGCCGTCGATCTGCTGGCGGTGTTCGGGACCGTGTTCGGCGTCGCGACGTCCCTCGGCCTCGGGGCTTCCCAGATGGCAGCGGGCCTCAATCACCTGTTTGGGGTCGACCCGGGCATCGTGACCCAGGTCATCCTCATCGGGCTCATTTCCGTGGTGGCAACGTTCTCGGCCGTCTCGGGTGTCGGCAACGGCATACGCATCATCTCCGAATGGAATATCTGGCTCAGCATCGTGCTTCTGGCCTTCTTCCTGTTCGGCGGTCCGTTCAAGTGGCTCATGGGTTTCTTCGTGACAACTGCCGGAGACTATCTCTGGAACGCGATTCCGATGGGATTCCAGACTTTCAACAGTGAAGGCGCGGCCGCGTGGCAGAGCGGCTGGACTATCTTCTATTGGGGCTGGTGGATCTCCTGGGCACCGTTCGTCGGCATGTTCATCGCACGCATCAGCCGCGGTCGCACGATCCGCGAGTTCCTTGTGGGCGTGATGTTCGTGCCAACCTCGCTGGCGTTCTTCTGGCTGTGCATCTTCGGAGGCACTGCCATGTACATGGAGCTCAACGCCACAGGCGGCGTCGGCACCGCAGGAATCGTCGAGATGGTCCGCAACTGGAACCTGCCCTCGGCGCTCTACGGCACGATCAGCCAGGTAACCGGTTTGGGGTGGCTCAACTGGATCATGGCGGCGCTCGCCACGTTCCTGCTTGCGACATGGTTCATCACCTCGTCCGATTCCGGAACGCTCGTGATCACGACGATGCTCAGCATGGGCGACGACAATCCGCCGCAACGCTTCCGCATTGTCTGGGGGCTGGGCGAGGGCTTCGTGGCTGCCGTCCTGCTGCTCGCCGGCGGCCTGGCGGCGCTGCAGACGGCTTCGATCGCCGCTGCCTTGCCGGTCAGTTTCATCCTGCTGCTGATGGCCTACGGCATCATCAAGTCGCTGCACGAGGATCCCAGTGCGGTGCCGGCGCCTGACGCGGAAACGGCGCCGGACGGCACCAGGATAGCGCAGGAACTCCGCGCCTGACGCGGTAGCGTGGTACGGGACGGCGGAGCGGCCTCAACTCTTGCGGGGCCGCTCCGCCACCTTCCCGCCGGCCTGCTTCCAGGCCGAGAAACCGCCCGCGAGATGGGCCACCGGTTCGAGGCCCATGTCCTGAAGGGTTTTCGTGGCAAGCGCCGAGCGCCAGCCTGATGCGCAGTAGAACACGAACTTGTGCCCGCTGGCGAACACGTCCTTGTGATAGGGGCTCTCGGGATCCACCCAGAATTCCAGCATTCCGCGCGGAGCATGGAGAGCGCCCGGGATCATGCCCTCGCGTTCGAGTTCGCGCACGTCGCGAATGTCGACGAACTGGACCTCGGCGTCATGCAGCAAGTCGCGTGCGGCGTCGACATCGAGGCTCTCGACCTGTGAATCCGCGTCGGCGACCATCTGTCGCACCGTTATCCTGAGGGCCATAGCCGTTTCTCCCGGGAATCGTGATGGCTGATGATAACGGATTCAGGGGTGGCGGGCACGCGACCGGCCCGGCCCGGGGAACCGAGCTGGCAAGCCAGCGATCGCGGCCCATCGTGCCGACATTGGTCCTCGTGTTCTCAGCGGGCGGCAATCGCGATGTCGCCGACCTCGTTGAAGGGTTCGAATTTTGAGAGAAAGGTGGAGACGGAGCCGGGGTCGCCATCGAGGCTGATGCTGCCGCTTTCCAGGGCGTCCTCCAGCGTCGTCCGTCCAAACACCCACGCCAGCAGGAAGCCGCGATCGAAGCGGAGGGTCGCGTCGCACCCATCCGGCACCGTTTCGTGGAACTGGCAGACGTCGCGGCGGAGCTCAAGCGCGCATGCCTCTTCCGTGTCGGTCGTCTCGAATGCGACACACAGCCGCGTGTCGTCGCAGTCTTCTGTCTTCAGGCGCACGGTCAGCACGCGGATGATCGCCGCCAATGGAAAACCGCTCACTTGGTCCGGCGAGCCAAGCACCATGCCGCCGCCCGCCATGTCCAGATCGCCCTCGAGTTCGAGTGCGGCCGTCAGGCCCCAGTTCCTCCAGGTCGCGTTTTTCTGCCGGTAACCCCACGCCCGGAGCGCTTCGGCCTTGACCGACCGCGCGTCCGTGTCATCGGGATTCGACCGGACCAGCCATGTCGCGATTTCTGCGGCCCATTGATGGTCGCCGCTGGCATGCGCCTCGCGGGCTTTGGTGAGGATCCGCTCGCGCCCGCCCATCAGATCGATGTAGCGCGCGGCCCGTTCGGCGCGGGGTGCGGTGTCGAGCATCACGGGATCACCCTTGTACCAGCCGAGATAGCCCGCGTAGATTGCCGGGATGGAGTGCCGATAGGAGCCGTAATACTCGCCGAGCCATGGGTGATCGTGGAAGCGTTCTGGCATGACGACGGCCTCCGCGATCTCATCGGGCGTCCAGCCCTTGTTCATGTAGCGAAGGGTCTGGTCATGGACATACTGGATCGCGTCCCGGTAGTCGGTGAGGAGCGCGGCGATCCGCTCGCGGCCTTCGACCGGCCGGCCATGGTGCGGGATCAGGATCTCGGCGTCGAACTCCCGCAGCCGGTCGAGGCCATCCGCCCAGATCGTCGGATTGCGGAAGCGCGTGCCGCGCAGCGCATAAAGGTTGGGGAACGATTCATATACCGCGTCGGCGGACAGCAGGGCACGCTGTTCGGGCAGCCAGACCGCGCACTGGTCCTCGGTCTCGGATGGTATGAGGTGAATCTCGAACCTGATGCCGCCGGCCTCGCCCTTGTAGCTGTCCCGGAAGGTCGTCGTGGGTGCAACGAATGACCGCTTTCCGGGGCGCTGCGGCGGGCCGAGGCCGGCGCCGACGGTGCCGTCTTCCCCGATCGGAAGCCGCATTCCGAACTGGTACATGGCTCGGCGTCCCAGCACCGGCGCGATGAGCCCGACGTCCCGCATCACGTTATCGACGAGTTCCTCCTGCGCGATCACCTCGACCGTGCCCGCTGCAACATCGTCCTTGTCGACAAACGCGTCGGCGCCACTGACGTGATCGGCATGGAAATGGGTGTAGATGACCGTCTTGATCGGCTTCGGCGTGATCTTCCGGAATTCCTCCGCCGCCACCTTGGCAGTATCCAGGCTGGTCATGGTGTCGACGAGGATGCAGCTGTCATCGCCTTCGATCAGGGTGCAGTTGACGATCGAATAGCCGAAGGCGCAGTGAATTCCCTTGCCCAGGGTGAATATCCGGGGCGACATGGAACCCTGGTGTTGGGCAAGATCGGGATGCACGCTGGGATCAGGCATCAAACGCTCCTCGTCGGGCTTGGATCGGCTACAGTCCGAAATGATCTTCGGCAATCCAGCGGGCGACCGCAAGAAGCCGTTCGTCGCCGTCGAACTGGCCGAGAATCTGCACGCCGACGGGAACGTTCTCGACCGCGAGCACCGGCAGCGAGATTGCCGGCGCCCCGAGAACCGATGAACCCTCGTTGAACACGGCGCTGCCCTGGTCCGTTCCGATCGGCCCCGGACCGGGGGAGGAAAGCGTGATGAAGGCATCGGCCCGCTGGGCCAGCTGGCGGTGGAGATCGCGGAAACGGACCCGCCGGTTCAGCGCCTCGCGGTATTCCGCCTGGCTCAGCCCCTCCGCCTCCTTGAGGCCCATCAGCAGGCGCGGCGGGATCTGGTCGGGAAAGCGCTCGCGATACTGGCGGAGCGGCCACTGGAACTCGAAGCGGTAGAGCGAGCGCCACAGTTCGGGCATGCCGGCGAACACCTCCTCGCAGGATTCGATCGCCGGGTCGTCGCCGCGCCCGAATATCTCGATGCCCGTCGCCTCGAGTGCGGCAAGGAATGCCTCGAAGGCATCGCGGGTGGCCTCGTCGGTCTGCGTCCATCCCGCAGTCTCGAGCCGGATCAGGCGCATCGGGCGAATGGCCGCGGGCGGCGCGCTGCCGCCGAACAGCCCCGGATGCCCCGGATCGCCGCCGGCGAGCCGTGCCATGTGACGTGCGGCGATCCAGACGTCGGACAGCGAGCCACCGAAGACGCCGATGTGATCCATGCTGTCGGCGGCCGAGAACACGCCCTGGCGGTTTATGGCTCCGTAGGTGCCCTTGAGCGCGAACGCGCCGCAGAAACTTGCCGGGCGGATGGTCGATCCGCGGGCATGGGTGCCGAGCGCGGCGGGCACGGTTCCGGCGCCGACGGCGGCCGCGGTGCCCGAAGATGAGCCGCCCGGTGTACGCCTGGTGTCGTGGGGGTTGCGCGTGCGCGCGGGGTCGCCGCCGCCGAAGGTGACGGTGACCGTCTTGCCGATGATCACGGCGCCGCCGCGGCGCAGCGCGTCCACGGTGGCGGCGTCGCGTAGCGGCTGGTGGCCGCTGTAGAGGGTGCTGCCGAACTCGGTCGGCATGTCGAAGGTCTCGATCAGATCCTTGATGCCGACTGGCATTCCGTCGACGGGCGAGATCGTCCGCCCCTCGCGATAGCGTCTTGTCGCCGCGTCGGCGGCCTCGCGCGCGCCATCGTGGTCGATGACCTCCCAGGCCATGACCTCGTCCTCGATCGCGGCGATCTTCTCGAAGCAGCGCTCGAGGTAGTCGCGCGGCGTGTCGGCGCCATCGCGGAACGCCGGCACCGAGTCATGGAACGTCATCAGGGAATGGGTGCCGGGCGCGTAACCGGGTTTGATCATTGACCGCCTCGCATTGTGGCCTTTGTGCTGCCGGGGCATTATACAGCGGCAGCCGACGTTGTGGCGCGGCGCGGCGGCGAGCGCCGCTCGTCGTTCCGGGAGACGCCACCGCGGCGCACCTATACCTACCACATGGAGCACAGACATGGCGGTTTCACTGGAGA
This sequence comes from Alphaproteobacteria bacterium, assembly GCA_022822405.1. GTDB lineage: Bacteria > Pseudomonadota > Alphaproteobacteria > MPNO01 > UBA830 > JAJEBT01. Next base: position 93,070 of record JAJEBT010000001.1, on the reverse strand, counting down.
ATAGGCGGGCGATGGTCACGGGGGCCGGCGGCGGCATGGGCCGCAGCCATGCGGTGCTGATGGCAGAACGCGGTGCCGATCTCGTCATTCACGATGTCAAGGAAGACGGTGCTCTCGAGACCGCCGAGATGGTGCGGAGCCACGGCCGGGATGCTCATGTCATCGCCTGCGACATCCGCGATGTCTCGACCTTCACCGCTGCCGTCGCCGCGGCGGGGCGGATCGATATCCTTGTCAACAATGCCGGCGTCGGCGGCGCGCGCCGCCGGGTCGAGGACGTGACCGTCGATATCTTCGACCAGATGTTCGAGGTCCATGTGCGGGGCACGTTCTTCGCCACCCAGGCCGTGCTTCCCGGCATGAAGGAGAGAAAGGACGGCAAGATCATCAACATCTCGTCGATCTACGCCATGGGCGGGAGCGATCTGGCGAGCCACTATGCGGCGGCAAAATCGGCGATCTCGGGCCTGACCAAGTCCTGGGCGCGGGAGCTCGCGGAATGGAGAATCAAGGTGAATGCGGTGGCGCCGGGATTCATCGTCACCGGCATGACGCAGGCCTCCAACCCTCCCGAGAAAATCGCCGAAAGGGCGGCGGGCATGCCGCTCGGGAAGTTCTGCGAACCGATGGACATCTCCTACGCTGTGGCGTGGCTTGCGTGTTCCGAAACCGATCTGATTTCAGGCCAGGTGATCAGCCCCAACAGCGGGGAAGTCATCGTTGGCTACTAGCGCCGGCTGTTGCGGTCGCGAAACGGTATGACCGGCAAGATAGATGGACAGCACGGCGCGGCCGGGCCGGCTGGAGGGAAGCCGTGAACGCCGGTGATGTCGTGCCGGCGGATGCGCCGCTGCCCGAACTGATGGCGGCCGCGGCGGCGATGCGTGACGCCGGTTTCGGCGATCGCATCACCTATAGCCGCAAGGTCTTCATCCCGCTCACGAAGCTGTGCCGCGACGTCTGCCACTACTGCACCTTCGCCAATGCTCCGAAGCGTGACGAGCGTGCCTACCTCACTGCGGAAGAGGTCCTCGCCATCGCCCGGGCGGGCGCCCGGGCGGGCTGCACCGAGGCCCTGTTCACCCTCGGAGACAAACCCGAACTGCGCTACCGCGTCGCGCGGGAGGAGCTAGAGGCCCTGGGCCACGGGACGACGATTTCCTATCTCGCCGCCATGGCCCGCCTCGTGATCGAGGAGACGGGCCTGCTGCCGCACCTCAACCCCGGGGTCATGACGCGGTCCGATTTCGAGCTGCTGCGTCCGGTATCCGCGTCCATGGGGCTGATGCTCGAAGGCACGGCACCAGGCCTCGCGCTGCCAGGCGGGCCGCATCACGGGTCTCCCGACAAGAATCCCCGCGCCCGCCTCGAGGCCCTTCGGCTGGCCGGCGAGGCGCGGGTTCCAATGACAACGGGCATCCTGATCGGGATCGGAGAGAACCGCGACGAACGTGTCGCCTCGCTGAAGGAGATCCGTGCGCTCCACGATCGCTACGGCCACATCCAGGAAATCATCGTCCAGAATTTCCGCGCCAAGGCGGGGACGCGGATGGCACACGCGCCCGAGCCGGGTCTCGACGAATTGCTGTGGACGATCGCTGCCGCACGCCTGCTCTTCGGCCCCGACATGCCGATTCAGGCGCCGCCCAACCTCAGCGGCGCCGATTTTCCGGCGCTGCTCGACGCGGGAATAAACGACTGGGGCGGGGTCTCGCCGGTGACGCCGGATCATGTGAATCCGGAAGCTCCCTGGCCCGCGCTCGAGCGTCTGGCGCGCGGCACCGAGAGCAGGGGGAAGGTTCTCGTTGGGCGCCTGCCAATCTATCCGCGCTACATCAGCGCTGACGGCTGGCTGGATCCTGCCGTCCGTGCTCCTGTGCTCCGGGCAATGGACGCCGAGGGCCTTGCGCGCGAAGATGATTGGCATCCCGGGTCATCGGGGGCCGCACCGCGCCTTCCGCGGATGACGTCCGGCGACGTGCGCGCTCTCTCCAGGTCGATTGAGCGCGCCGCGCAAGGGCAGCGCCTTTCGGAAGCCGAGGTTGCGGCTCTTCTGCAGGCGCGTGGTGGCGGGCTGGCGGCCGTGATTTCGGCGGCTGACGCGCTTCGCCGCGAAATTGCCGGTGACACGGTCTCCTATGTCGTGAACCGCAATATCAATTACACGAATGTATGCAGCTACCGTTGCGGCTTCTGCGCTTTCTCGAAGGGGCGGCTGAGCGCAAGTCTTCGCGGCACCCCCTATGATCTCGCGCTGGAAGAGGTTGCCCGCCGCGCCCGCGAGGCTTGGGAGCGGGGGGCGACCGAGGTCTGCCTTCAGGGCGGTATCCATCCCGACTATACGGGCGATACCTATCTCGAGATCCTCGGCGCCGTGCGAAAAGCGGCTCCGGAAATCCATGTCCATGCGTTTTCGCCGCTGGAGGTGAGCCAGGGCGCGGCCACACTTGGCATACCGGTGGCCGAGTTTCTGACGCGATTGCGCGAAGCCGGGCTCGGTTCGTTGCCCGGAACCGCTGCCGAGATTCTCGATGACGGCGTGCGCCAGACGCTGTGCCCGGACAAGCTGTCCACTGGCGAGTGGCTGTCGGTGGTCGAGACTGCCCACGGGCTCGGCCTGCGTACGACCGCGACGATCATGTTCGGACATCTCGAGACGCCGGCCGATCAGGCGCGCCATCTCCTGCGCGTACGCGATCTGCAGGAGCGGAGTGGAGGATTCACGGAGCTCGTGCCGCTGCCGTTCGTTCACTTCGAGGCCCCGATCTATCTTCGCGGCCTTGCACGCAAGGGGCCGACGTTTCGCGAAACCGTCCTTGTTCACAGCGTCGCCCGGCTGGTTCTCAACCCCCTGATCGCCAATATCCAGGCCTCATGGGTGAAGCTCGGGCATGACGGTGCGGGGGCGTGCCTCGATGCGGGCGTGAACGACCTTGGCGGTACGCTGATGAACGAATCGATTTCGCGCGCGGCCGGTGCCGTTCACGGACAGGAACTCTCGCCGGAGTCGATGGAAATGCTGATCCGCAAGCGCGGCCGCGTGCCGCGGCAGCGCTCGACCCTCTATGGCGAGGTGGGGAACGAGCGCCGGAAGGCCGGGAGGCGCGCCGCCGAACTCGCACCGCTGCGCCAGACGCCGGCCACGAAGTACGCCCATGGCGAGGCGGTGGCATGATGCCGGCGCTTCCCGTTATCGCCGTCATCGGAGGCACCGGCGCGGAGGGATCGGGCCTCGCCGCCCGCTGGGCTCGTGCCGGTTACCGGACGATTATCGGTTCGCGAGACACGGCGAGGGCAGAGGAGTGCGCACGAGTCATCGGTGCCGAGGGCATGGACAATCTCACCGCCGCCGCTACGTGCGATATCGCGGTCCTGACGGTGCCATTCGCCGCCCAAAAACCGACTCTCGAACATGTGCGTGATGCGCTGGCCGGCAAGATACTCGTCGACGTCACGGTGCCCCTGGTGGCGGGGCGGGTCATGCGGGTCACCCTGCCGCCGGAGGGATCTGCTGCGCGCATTGCCCAAGACGTGCTCGGCGAATCGGTGCGGGTGGTCTCGGCGTTCCAGAACGTCTCGGCCGATCGCCTGGAGGACACGGAGGCGGCGGTCGATTGCGACGTGCTGGTGGCCGGCGACAGTCCCGCAGCCCGGCGCGAGGTGGTGAAGCTGACGGAAGCCGCAGGCATGCGCGGCATCGAGGCGGGGCCGCTCGACAACGCGGCGGCGGCGGAGGCGCTGACTTCGCTGCTGATCTGGATCAACAGGCGTTACGGATCCGACGGTGCGGGCGTCCGCATCACTGGGCTACCGGGCGAGTAGGCACGCTACAACAACACCTGCCGCCGCGTCGCATGCCGTGCTGGTACGCCCGCTCCATCGGCTTGCGAAGTGCTGGTGGAGCGCCGGCGCTTCCCTTCGAAGACCCTTGCACGGAACCGGGCAGCCTGGCGGCTGCCCCGGTCAGTCATTCCACTTGCGGAACTCCCCGGTGTAGTCGGCCAGCGCCGCCTCGAGCGTGTATTCGGGTTCCCAGCCGAGCTCGTTCCGGGCGCGCCCGATGTCGAGCGGCGTCAGGCGCGAATCCGGAGGCGTGCCGGGCGTGATCTGGATCTCGAGGCCGGGGAGGGACGCCTTCACCGCTTCGACCAGGCGTTCGAAGGTGATCGCCTCGCCATAGGAGACGTTGTAGACGGCTCGGGATGGGAGGTCCTTCCTGGTCGCCGCGAGGTCGAGCGCGCGTCCCATGTCGTTGGCGTAGACGTACTCGAAGGCCATCGTCTGCTCTTCGGGAATGACCGCCGGCTTTCCGCGCACCCCTGCCTCAATCAGCGCATGGACCTTCTCGCCGCCGCCGGACCCGCCCCAGAAATGCCCCATGCCGAAGACGTTTCCGGGCCTGAGCACCACGAGCTCGAAACCGCACTGGATGCGGTAGGCCTCGAGAATGAGTTCCTGGGCGGCCTTGGAATTCGAATACGCGGCGCCGCTGCCGAGAGGGAAGGTCTCGTCGATCGCCTCGACCTGCGAATCCTGCCGCCAATCATAGGCGCCAAATGTCGACAGGTGGACGAGCCGCCGGATGCCGGTCAGGCGCGCCGCCTCGGCGACCGCCATGACGCCGCCGATGTTGAGGTCGTATCCGAAATGAATCGGATCGGCGACCCGCTTGCCAATCAGCCCTGCGGTGTGGAGGAGGACATCGGGCCGGTGCGCATTGATCGTGGAGATCAGCGCCGGCAGGCTCCGCACGTCGCCGTTGACCACTTCATAGTCGGCATTGCCAAGGCGGCGCGACAGGTAGTCGTCCCGGGGGAAGGGGTCCAGGAACACGCATTTCTCGCCGCGCTTCGCGGCCTCGATGGCATACGACGTGCCGACCAGCCCGGCACCTGTGATGAGTGTGGTCACGAATATCCCCCTGCGTGTGTTCGGTCTGGAGCTGCGCCTGCGCCACGGCGCCGGACGCGGTTTGCGTTCCGCCGACTATAGCACCGGGCACTTCCCCCGGACATGGCGCGCCGCCGGCGCGGGCTCACTCCCGCTCGCCCTGCGTGTCGCCGGAGGCCCCCGCCATCGGGTTGGTTTCCGAAACGATGGCGCCGGCACCCACGCCCGGCCAGGCCGCGGGCCACGAGGCGGCCCGGGCCGCCTCCGCGCCCGGAAGAGCGTCGTCCCAGCGCGCGGCCACGATGCGCCGCCCGGTGAAGCCGTCCGAATCGCGGGACGCGAGCCATCTCACGGGTGTCTTCATGACCGCGGGAGGGACCAGTGCACTGCGGTTGGGCGCTGACGCGGGTGGCACCATGCCGGTGTCCGCGGGCCCGCCAGGCACGAGAACGTTGACGGTCACGCCGGTCCCGTCGAGGTCCTTCGCCCAGATTGCCGAACACGCCTCGAGCGCCGCCTTGGACGGGCCGTAGGGTGTCCAGCCGCGGCGGATCATGGTGTCCATGCTCGTGGTCACGTTGACAATGCGGCCCCAGCCTTGCTTGCGCATTGCGGGAAGTACTGCCTTCGCCATCAGAAAGGCACCCTTGACGTTGACGTCGATCAACGCGTCCCAGCGCTCATCCGGGACCTCCCAGAACATGATGTTGTCGACATAGTAGTCCTCGCGAATGCTCGAGAGTCCGACGCCGGCATTATTGACCAGCATGTCGACCCTTCCGAACCTGTCGAGAGTCCTTTTGACGACATCGGCGCACGTCGCCGGCGAGCGGATGTCGCCGGCGACGGGGAGAATCGGTGCCGTGCGTCCGGGCTGCTCCTGTCCGAGCCCGGAGAGCGCGGCCTGGTTTACGTCGAAGGCGGTGACGCCGAGTCCTGCGTCCGCCAGCGCCGCGGTCATCGCGGCGCCGAGCCCGCCGCCCGCGCCGGTGACGATAGCGACCGTTTCCTGATCCATGTCGCTCTTCCCCGATAGTACACCGTCCGGCGTCACCGCCCTGTCCGGCCGGTTGTCCGGCGCCGTCTGGACTGACCCGGCACCACCGGCCTATGATACGGCCGTTCGCACGCGAAGACACGGAGGATTGGGCCATGCTGCCGGCGGTGGAGAGATTTGTTTCCGAAATGCGCGATGTCTGCACGACCGTTGATGGCGACGAACGCTGGGAGAAATGCCGCGAGCTGCTCCTCAAGTTGCTCGAGGACGGCGAGCTCAGGAAACATGCCGAGGACTGGCCGGTCGGCGGTTATGACGGCAAAAAGGTCGACAACCTCCTGTTCTACGAGGATCCCGACCACAGTTTCGTGATCAACGGCCTGATCAAGAATCCGGGCGGCCGTGCGATGATCCATGATCACGGCAAGGCCTGGACCGTCTACGGCCTGCTCCGCGGCAACGAACGTATCGTCCGCTACCGCGAAGTCGGGGGCGCGGACGGCGATGTCGGCTACGAGGAGATCGCCGCCGTTGAGTGTGGTCCGGGCGAGGTCGACATCGTGAGGCCGTGGGAGATTCACTCCGAATATGCCGGCGACGAAAAGACCGTAGCTGTCATCATCCGCAGCCAGCGCTCGGGAACCTTCGAGCAGTACCGATATCTCGACGACGGCGGCAAGGAAAAATACGGCGGACCGAACCAGGTGCCCTACGAACTCGGCTGACGGCTGCCGCCCGTCAGCCTGACCTTCGCACGTGGTCGGGCAGGAACGGGAAGGCCGACAGTTCGTGCGCCTGGGTGGCGGCAGTCGCCTCCTTGACAAAGGAGCCATCGAGTTCGCCCAGCGACGAGACGCCGATGAGCCCCATCGCATTCCGGATCTCGCCCTCGATGATCTCGAGAGCGCGCACCAGCATCTCACGGCCGCCGGCCGCCAGCGCCCAGGCCTGGAAACGCCCCAGCGCGACGACGTCGGCGCCGAGTGCGAGCGCCTTCAGCACGTCGGTTCCGCGCATGATGCCGCCGTCGACAACCACCGGTGCCCGACCACCGACGGTGCCGGCCACCTCCTTCAGGGTTTCCATCGCGCCGTCGCCGTGATCGAGCTGTCGGCCGCCGTGGTTGGAGACGTAGATGACGTCAACGCCGCGCTCAAGGGCAAGCTCGGCGTCCTCCGCAGTCTGGATGCCCTTGAGAATGAACGGCAGGCCACCGCGCTCGCGCATGCGGTCCATAGATTCCCATGTGAGCCCGGCTTGGTGGATTCTGAGATCGGTGCCATAGCGGCGGATGCTGGGCGGCAGCCAGCCGGTGATGAGCTGGCGTTCGCGGCGACCGTAATACGCGGAATCGACAGTAAGCGCGAGAGCGGCATAGCCTGCGTTGCGTGCCCTGTCGATCAGTTCGTCGGTCCAGGCCTCGTCGCCGCGAATGTAGATCTGGAAGATCTTCGGATGGTCGACGGCGGCGGCGATCTCCTCGAGCGTCGGCTGGGTGACCGTACTGACGAGGTTCATGGTGCCGAACTCCGCCGCGGCTTCAGCTACCGCAACCCCGCCGGCCGGCGTCAGGGTCTCGAGTGACCCAATCGGTGCCAGGAGGCACGGAATGCGCAGCTTGTGGCCGAGAAAGGTCGTCGAGGTGTCGATGCTGCGCACGTCGCGGAGAACGCGCGGACGCAGCGCGAGCCGGTCGAGGCAGTGGCGGTTCCGGTGCAGCGTCGTCTCGGTCTCGGCGGCGCCGGCGATGTAGTTCCATGTGTGCTGGTCGCAGCGGCGCCGGGCTTCGATGATTATCTCGTGCATGGTTTGGTAGGTGGCTGGCATGTCGGTCCCGTCCCGGTAAAGGCATCTGTCGGATCGCGCGGATCCGGCAGCTTTGTGACGCGTTTTTCGCACCTTGCCAACCGGTGCCGTGAGGCGCGCGGCAACCGGGGCGGAGCTACCCCTGGAAAGTGCCCCGATGTATAGTCAGATAGATCCCGCCGGGAGGGCAGGGGCGGCCCCTCCCGGCGGGACCGCTGCGCCGCGGCGGCGGGAGCGGTTCCCGGAGACCCGATCATGAAACTGCTGACCATCGAGACCGCCGACGGCGGACACCCGGGCGTGATCGTTGCTGACGGAGAGGTGCTGGACCTCGCTCGCGCGCCGGAGGCGATCCTCCGTGGTGGCCGGCAGCCGGCGTCGGTGCGGAACATCCTGGAAGGCGGGGAGGAGTCGCTCGAGGGGCTGCGTGGCGTGGTGGCGGCTGCCGAGGGGCGCCTCGACGAGTTGCGTGAAACGGGCTCGGTGAAGGCCCTTTCGGATTGCCGACTCCTGCCGCCGGTGCCCGACCGTTGGCTGGTGTTTTCGGTCGGGATGAATTACGGCCGCCAATTTGCCGAGATGGGGAACACGCCGGCGCCCGAGATGCCGTCGGGATTCATCAAGACGCGAGATTCGCTTCTCGGGAGCGGTCGCGCCATCCCGGTGCCGCCGCAATGCCCCGACATGGTCGACTACGAAGGCGAGCTCTGTTTCGTGTTCGGCCGCACCTGCCACAATGTCGGTGCCGACGAGGCGATGGACTATGTCGCCGGATACACCATTGCCAACGATGTCTCTGCGCGGAACTGGATCCCGGATATCCGGGCGGGTACACCGCCGTTCGGGCCGATACACGGGTGGGAACGGAAAATCATGGGCAAGAACCTCCCGGGGTTCACGCCCTGCGGACCATTCGTCGTCACCAAGGATGAGGTGCCCGATCCGCACGGGCTGCATCTTCAGACCCGGCTCAACGGGGTGGTGATGCAGGACACGGGGACGGATGACCTGATCTTCGGGATCGCCGAGATCGTGTCACACTTCTCCCGGTGGTACCGGTTCCATCCCGGCGACATCGTCACCACCGGGTCGCTATCCGGGTTGGGTGTGGGGCGCAACCCGCCGGTGTTCATGAAATCCGGCGACAGGATCGAGATCGAGATCGAAGGCCTGGGCGTTCTTGAAAACACCCTGGAACCAGCCTGAAGAACAGGACACGACGAGCGGCGCAGCGTCCCGGGAGGCTTGCGTCCGCGCTTGGCAAGGAAACAGCAATGGCGTTTTCCGACGAGATCATCTTCGGCGTATCGGTCAACAACGTGACCGGCATCACCGGCAAGTCCTACGAGCTGCGGGATCTGGTGCGTGCCGGTGTCGAGGCCGAGGCAATGGGCTTTGACGCCATCTGGGTGCACGACGCGATGATGGGCCGGCGCACCACGGCGGCCTACTGTCCGATCAACACGCTTTCGGCGATAGCGGGGCGGACCAGTACGCTGCGGCTGTGCACCGGAATTCTAACGCCGCAGGTGCGCAACCCGGTGGCCACGGCCAACCAGTGGGCGACGCTCTATGAACTCTCCGAGGGCCGGGCGATCATGGGTGTCGGCATGGGCGCCGGCACGCCGACGCTGATCAAGCGCGAATTCGAGGGCCTCGCGGCCTTGCGCCACGACACGGGTTTGGATCCGGCGATGCTCTACCGTCGGCGCGGTGCGGTGTTCGACGAATGCCTCGACGTGATGCGGCGGCTGTGGTCCGAGGACAAGTTCGCTTATCGGGGGCAGTTTTTCCGGTTCAACGAGATCACGCTCGGCTACGCCCGCCCCTCCGAGGTTCCTCCGGTCCTGGTCGGCTCGGGCATCTATTTTCCGACCGAGCCCGGCGGGCCGGTCCATCATGGATGGAAGGAGCAGAATGCCGGGCGCTGGCTTCCCGGAAACCTCGAACGCGTCGTCAAGTACGGCGACGGCTGGATCACCGTCCACGTGACGCCGGAAGAATATGCCGAGAACTGGGAGACGATCGAGGGGCTTGCCGCCGAGCACAATCCTGGCAAGGCCTACGCCCGGGCCTGGAACTGCTTCATGAACGTCAATGATAGCCCGCGAGCGGGCTGGGAGGCGGTGCGCGACCATCTCGAGGATTTCCACGGACCGCCGATTCGCGACGACGTGGTCGATCGCTGGGCAGTCGCCGGGCCGGGCGAGGAGATCGCCGCCCGCCTCCGCGGGTATCTCGATGTCGGTGTGCGGATCTTCCAGTTCGTGATTGGATCGCCCGACCAGTTCGGCCAGATGCGGGCGATCGCCGACGAGGTCCTGCCGCTGGTGAAGTGAGTTCGGCTGTGGCCGCGCCCGACCGGTGCGGACAATGAGTGTCTGTGGGAGGGTTCGTTGAAGAAATATTCAGATCTCTGTCCGCCCGAAGCGGTTCCCGAGCTGTCGTTCGGCCTTCCCGAACTCGACTACCCCGAGGAGTTCAACGCAGTCGAGACGGTTCTCGAAGGCGCGCGGAGGGCCGGCTGGTGGGAGCGCACGGTCTTCCATGACGGCGACCGTGCCATGTCGTTCTCCGAGCTTCACCGGGAAGTGCATCGCCATGGCGCGGCGCTGACGGCGCTTGGCGTCAGACAGGGGGACACCGTCATATTGCGGATTCCCGATTCGATCGATCTGGTCGTCATGGTGCTTGCGGTGCAGGCGATCGGGGCCATTGCGATGCCGACCTACATCCAGCTGCGCGGCGACGATCTCGTCTACCGCGCCGAGGATACCGGCGCGGCACTCCTGGTGACGGACGCCGGCTTGATGGAAGAGGCCCGCCCGGTTGCGAAGCAATGCCCCGGGACAGCGGTCGTTGCGCTGCCGTGCGATCCGGAGCAGCAGTGCCGTGCCTTCGCCGATTTCCTGCCCGAGGGTGACGTGCCGGCCGCCTATGCACCGACCCATGGCGAGGACCTCTGCCTGTTTCTTTACACCTCCGGCAGCACCGGACGGCCCAAGGGCACCTGCCACTGCCATCGCGACATGCTCGCGATCGCGGACACCTACTGGCGCTACGGCGTGGCACCCACCGTCGATGAGGTGCTTTCCGGGCCGCCGTCGATCGCGTTCGCGCTCGGATTCGGCCTGTTCGTGTATTTTCCGCTGCGGCTCGGTCATGCTGCGGTGCTCGAGGCCGACAAGTCGCCGGAGAGGACACTGGAGCTGATCGCGCGCCACCGGGTCACGATCTTCGCCGGTGTGGTCTCGTACTGCAATCTCCTCGCGCGGCTGGTTCGCGAGACCGGGGCGGACGTGTCGAGTCTGCGCCACGCCATGACGGGTGGCGAGCCGCTGCTCGAGGAGGTCGAACGGAACTGGTTCGATGCGACCGGCGTCGCGCTCGAGCAGTTCATCGGCACCACGGAGATGCTGCACTGCTTCCTGACCTCGACGTGCCGTGACGGGCCGCCACCCATGGCGACGCTCGGCTGGCAGGTTCCCGGCTATGAGGTTGCCGCGCTTGATCCCGAAACGCATGAGCCCGTGGCGCCGGGTGAGGAGGGGCTCCTTGCGGCCAAGGGGCCGACCGGTACGGTCTACTGGAACCGGCCCGACGCGCAGGCGGCAACGGTGATCAACGGCTGGAACGTGTTTCAGGATCTTGTCACCTGCGACGAGGGCGGCCGCTTCCGCTATGTCGCCCGCCATGACGAGATGATCATTTCCGCAGGCTACAACATTTCGCCGATGGTCGTGGAGGAGCTCCTGCTCTGTCACCCGGCCGTGGTCGAGTGCGGCTGCGTTCCGGCGCCCGATCCGACGGGACGGCGTGGCGCGATCGTCAAGGCTTATGTCGTGACGTCTTCGGGCGCTGCTGCGGATGATGCGCTGAAAGCGGACCTCCAGACCCATGCGAAGGAGAACGGACCGCCTTATATGTATCCGCGCGAAATCGAATTCGTCGCCGATCTGCCGCGGACCATCAACGGCAAGATCCGGCGTTCGGAACTGCGCGAAAGGGCCGCTGCCGCGGCCGGATAGAACACGCCCGGTCAGGGCAGTCCGAGCTCGATCGCGTGGAACCCGATTGCTGCGGAGCGCGCAAGGGCAATTCTGGTCTGGCCCGAGCGTTTCTCTTGCGCGGTTTGCCAGGAAACAGACGGTCGGATGTTCTTCCGCGCCGTCAGATCCTGCCGAGCGCCCTTAGCACGACTTCCGGGGTCATCGGCTGTTCGGTCACCCGCCCGGCGGTGAGCGGGCGGATGGCGTCGTTTACGGCATTCATGACCACGCCCGGCGCGGCACCGGTGCCCGATTCTCCAGCGCCTTTGGCCCCGAGTTCCGATTCGCTGGTCGGCGTCTCGACGTGAGCGACATCGATGTCCGGCATTTCGCCGGCCATCGGCGTGATGTAATCGGCCATCGTGCCGTTGCAGAGCTGGCCGTTGCCGTCATAGATGCAGTGCTCGTAGAAGGCACCGCCGAGACCCTGGACGGCGCCTCCCCGCACCTGCTCGTCAGCAAGCTGCGGGTTGATGATGCGCCCGCAGTCCTCGACCACCCAGTGCCGAAGATGGCGTATCCAGCCGGTATCGGGGTCGACCTCGACCAGGGCGCCGTGAATCCCGTTGGTAAAGATGTAGGGCAGATCCTGAAGCCGGTAGCGCCGCGTGTGCGAAAGCACCGGCTGGTAGTCGTTCGGAAGCTCGCCGAGCTGGAAATGGCCGATCCGTCCGATTTCCGAAAGCGCGATGCGCGGAATGTCCGAACCTGCGTCGACGACGCTGCCGTCAACGATGTCGAGCGCCTCCGGGTCCGCCTGCAGGAGGTGGCCCGCCATCACCAGTATCTCGCGACGAAGATCGAGCGCCGCCTGGTAGGTTGCCTCGCCGCCGATCGCGGTGGCGCGCGACGCGTAGGTGCCGCCGCCGTACGGCACCGCGTCGGTGTCGCCGGAAATCGCCCGCACCTGGTCCTCGGACACGCCGACGGCAGCGGCGGCGATCTGCTCCATGACCGTGTCGACGCCCTGGCCCTGATCGGTCACTCCGAGATGGACGAGAATGCCGCCCGAGGGCTCGAGCTTGACGGTGGTCGCGTCCTGGGCGGCGATGCGTGCGCCTCCCGCCCCGTAATAGCCCACCGGGCTGGGCGCCGTGCCCTTGATGAAACCGGCAATGCCTATGCCGCGCCATATGCCCTTTTCGCGCAGCGCCGCCTGCTCGGCGCGGAGCTCGTCGTAATTCATCAACTCGCAGAGCCGCTCGAGGCAGGCCTGGTGGGAAAGGTCCTTCATCGTGATGCCGGCGCCGATCTCGCGCGGATAGGAGTCGTCTTCCATCACGTTCCGGCGCCTGATCTCAACAGGGTCGAGGCCGGTGGCTTCCGCTGCCATGTCGATCATCGATTCACCGACCGAAATCCCGATGGGGTGGCCAACGGCGCGATACTGTGAGGTCGGCACGGCGTTGAGATAGACCACATTTGCCTTCGCGCGGTAGTTTGGGTGGCTGTAGGGTCCGAAGGTGATGTTGAGAATCTGGTTGGCCTCGAAGACGCTGGTACGCGGGTACTGCGAGTAGGCACCAATGCCGGCGAGCACGTCGATCTCCGCAGCGGTCATCGTGCCGTCCTTCATGACCGCGATCTTCGCCTTCACGCGGTTCTCGCGGGCATGGATGTCGGAAACGAAGGATTCCAGCCGGTCGGCAACGAACTTGACCGGACGGGCAAGTTTCATGGCCGCGGCGGCGGTCGCCACCTCGTCGCCGAAGGTGTGAATCTTCAGTCCGAACGAACCACCGATGTCAGGAGCAACAACCCGGACATTGTGCTCGCCAAGCCCGAGCGTGCTTGCGAACACGGTCTGGATCATGTGTGGGCACTGGCTCGACGTGTGCATCGTCAGCCGCTCAGTTCCAGGATCATACTCGGCCAGGAGCACACGGGGCTCGAGGCTGACCGCGGTGTGCCGTCCGAAGTAGAACGTCTCTTCGAGGACGTGGTCGGCGTTCCTGAAGGCCTCGCCGGTATCGCCGGTGTCAATCAGCTTGTCCCACGCAAGATTGTCTCCGAGCGCGGAGTGAATCGGCTGCGTGTCGGGATCAAGCGCTGTCTCCTTGTCAATGACGACATGAAGTTCCTCGTATTCGACCTCGACGAGCTCCGCCGCGTCCTCGGCGTGGGCGCGGGTTGCGGCAACGACCATTGCCACCGGCTCGCCGTGCCAGCAGGCGCGGTCCACGGCCATGGGATATTGCGGCGCCGCCTTCATTCCGGGGAAGACGGTCAGCGTTCCGAGCCACGGCCCAGTGCAAATCTCCGCGAGTTCGCTTCCGGTCATGACCAGCTTCACGCCGTCGGCGGCTTTGGCCGCCGCGGTGTCTACGGAGAGGATCCGCGCGTGGGCGTAAGGGCTGCGCACGAATGCTGCATGCAGCGTGCGCGGCGGCGTGATGTCGTCGGCATAGCGAGCGCGGCCAGCGACCGCGCGCCTTGCGCGGGCGCGGGGCAGCGTGCGTCCGATATAGGAATTCGGCCGTTCATAGGGGTGAATGAAGTTCATCCCGCATCTCTTTCTGTGTTCAGGATCGGCAGAAGAGGCTGCCAGGGCCGCAAGGGGCAGACCGGTTCGGGCCTATACCGCCAGCCGCCGGTTGTTGACGGTCTCGATCGCATCGATGATCGCGTGGTATCCGGTACAGCGGCAGTAGTTGCCGGACATGAAGTCGCGGATGTCTTCCCGGCTGCGGGGTTCCCCGGCCGCCAACAGTTCGGCGGCGGTCATCAGCATGCCCGGCGTGCAGTATCCGCACTGCAGCGCGTTGCGCGACACGAACGCGTCCTGGAGATCGCCGATTTCGCCGGAATCCGTCAGACCCTCGATTGTCGTGACGTCCGAGCCGTCGCATTGCGCAGCCAGCATCAGGCAGCCGCGAACCACCGCGCCGTCGACGCGCACCGAGCAGGCACCGCAGATGCCGTGTTCGCAGCCTAGATGGGAGCCTGTGAGGCCGAGTTCACCGCGCATGAAATCGACCAGGTGCTGGCGCACCGGAACCGTGCGGGTTACCGGCTCGCCATTGACCGTCATGGTCACTGTCGTCAGGGTTTCGCTCATGCCGCACCTCCGGCGCGGGCCACCGCCGCGTCCATGGCCCGTCCGGTGAGGACCTTCTGGAGATGCATCTTCATGGCCGGGCTTCCGGAGAGGTTGGCCATGGGGTCGAGATCGCCTTCGAGCGCCTCCGCGACGGCCTGCTTCGTCTCTTCGGACCAGTCCCGTCCGGTCAGCGCGGCTGCCGCGCCCTTGCCGACCACCGGCCTGTCCTCGCTCGCGAAATAGACCAGCCGCATCTCGTCGACCCGATGGCCTGACAGGGTCCCGTAGGCCGCAAGCCCGGCGATCGCAAAATCGCCGCGGCGGCGCGACAGTTCCATGAACACTGACACGCTGCCGTCCTTCTGCGCCGGTATGCGAACCTCGGTGAGGAGCTCGTTGTCCCTGCGCGCGGTCTCGTAAAGGCCCATGAAGTAGTCTTCGGCGGCGATCTCGCGGGTTCCGGCGGCACTCTGGACAACGATGGTGGCGCCCAGCGCGAGGATGCAGGCTGGCATCTCGGCCGCCGGATCGGCAAGAGCGATGCTGCCGCCGAACGTGCCGCGATTGCGTACCGCGACATGGGCGACATGCGGCATCGCTTCGGCGATCAGGGGCAGGCGGTCCTTCACGATGTCGGATCTCAGGACCTCGGCATGGCGGGCTAGCGCGCCGATACGCACCGTGTCACCGTCGATTCCTACGCCCCCGAGCTCATCGAGCCGGTTGATGTCGACGAGGATTTCGGGGCGCGAAAGGCGCATGTTGAGGGTCGGCATCAGGCTCTGGCCGCCGGCGAGGATGCGCGCTTCGTCGCCATGCCGGTCGAGTAGCTCGAGAGCGTCGGTGACGCTCTCGGCGCGCACATATTGGAACTTCGGCGCTTTCACGCAGGTCTCCGTTGGTGGGGTATAGCGGAAGGTGGATATTCCCACCTGTGCGGCCGTTGCGCAAGGGGCCTTTTGGCTGCCGGCGCGTCGCGATATGCTGGCGTAGCGACAAGTAAGGAGGCGCAGCAGGTGGAAATCCGAAGGCACGGCCGCTACGACTATTCGCCGATTGTCGATCGTCCCGACTACAGCTGGCCTGACGGCGGCCGACTGGCGGTGTATTTCGGGCTGAATATCGAGCATTTCAGTTTCGGCGAGGGTCTCGGCCATACCCCGACCTCTCCTGGCACCGAACCGGATGTCCGCAACTATGCGTGGCGCGACTACGGGCTGAGGGTAGGGATATGGCGCATCTTCGACTTGTTCGACGAGCTCGGCCTGCCGCTCTGCCATCTCATGAACACTGCGATCTACGATTATGCGCCCCAGATTCCAGCGCGTATCCGCGAGCGCAGAGATGAGTTCGTAGGGCACGGCCGCACGAACTCCGAGGCACAAGGCGGTTGCAGTGAAGACGAGGAACGGAAACTGATCGGGGAGGCTACTGCTGCCTTCAGGGAGCATGAAGGTGAGGGCCCGGGGGGTTGGATGGGGCCGTGGATTTCGGAAAGTTCGGTCACGCCGGATCTTCTCAAGGAGGCTGGATACAGCTACATCATGGACTGGTCGGCGGATGACCAGCCCTTCTGGATGCGCACCCGTGCCGGCCGGTTGCTGGCGATTCCCTATCACATCGAGATCAATGACTCGCCAGCCCAACTCACGCGGCGCCACACGGCGGACGATTTCACGCGCATGGTCACAGCCCATTTCGACGAGCAGCTTCGCCAGAGTGCGAACCAGCCCCTGGTCTTCAGCCTCGCCCTCCATACATTCGTTGTCGGGCAGCCCTATCGTCTGGCCGGCCTTCGCGACATCCTGCAACATATGAAGAATCATCCTGAATCGGACCGCATTTGGTTCACGCGGCCGCGGGATATCTTCTCGCACGTTTCGGCGTTGCCCGAGGGCACGGTTGCCTGAAGGGGGCGCGGCGCCGTCTTGCGGTGCGGTTGTCGGCCGGGCTGCTGTCTAGGAGGCCGACCCGGAAGCGGGAGAACGCTTCCGATGGTGTTTTATCCTCCGTGGTTGAGCAATGCGCCGCCGTCCGCGGCTTCCGTCAACCCAAGTGCTCCTACTCCGGCAAATTGACGCAAGCTGCTACCGTCACGACATGAACCGCACGCAGCCTCCAGTGTGTTGAGCATGGTCCGATTCCGGCCGAGGTCAGTGCCGTGGGCCAGAAAGATGTTCCGCTTGCTGATGCCTCGCTGTGGCCTTCGTATGTCCGGCAATCTGCGCACCGATAATGGAGGCTGTAGGCTTCCGCGGGCTTACCGAGATTGAGACCTTCTCGGAACGCGACTGGTGGTGCCGTCCCGTCAACGAGGTGCTGTCGACCAGTATCAGGCGCCGCTGGTCCCTGCTGTAGGCGCCGGTCTCACCTGCCTTCATAGAGGTCGCGGCCGGCGACCAGTGCGCGGATCTTGCCGTCCACGACCGAACGCGGAAGGAGCCAGAAACCGCAGTCGGGATGGATATATCTGACGCGGCCGGGGCCGATTACCCTGTCCGCGCGCTCGATGGCGCGTGCGATCTCGTCGGCTGTCTCGATGACCGTCGACTTGATATCGACCACGCCCAGCCCCATGCCGATCGTGGTGTCAAGATCCCGGAACACCTCCAGCTCGTCCTCCGGCCGCCGGCGCGTTTCCATGACAATGTGATCGACATGTAGCGCGTTGAGGTAATCCATAAGATCCTTCCAGCTGCCGTCCTGAACCCGCTGCCCGCCGTAATTCCCGAAACAGAGATGCACCGCCGGCTTGCCGCCGATCGCATCGAGCACCAGATTGAGTGTCTCGGCGGCCCACCTCCATTCCTCGGGACTGCCGGGAAGGTTGGCCTCGTCGACCTGGACGACGTCGGCGACGATATGGGCGGCCTGTTCGGCCAGGATCTCAGCGATCGCCTGCGCCAGCGCTGGCGTGTCCTCGTAGTGCCGGTTGACGAGGGTTTTGGCGATCATGTGGGGGCCGGTGAAGGTGAACTTGAACGGCTTCGTGGCGAGCTCGCGGGCGCGGGCACAAGCACCTGGCAGGTCCAGCGTGCCGTGGCCGATGGCACTCTCGACAACGCCCGGCGGACGCGTCCGGTAGTCCATGCCGGACTGCGAGCGATAGGCTATGATCTCGTCGAAGGTCGGCGTGTTGCGGATGCCGCTCATCGGCCTGGTGAAATACTCGATCATGCCGTTGGTTTCGGGATGATCGGGATCGAAGCGGTAGAGCTCTCCATCGGCGACGAGATCGATCCCCGCGTTTTCCTGGACGGCGACAACCGAGCGCGTCGCGTCGACGACCGCCTCGTCGGACGTCGAATGCAGGAGCCATGAAGGAAACGGATAGCTTCCGACCACAGTGGTCCGGATGCCGTTCGAGATTGTCATCGGACTATCACTCCGGTGTTATGTGCGTGAGACGGCCACAGTAACACAGCGTTCGCGGCCCGTCCGTTGGTCCCGCGTGGGTGCCAGGGGTCAGATGACTGCTCTTGCGCGCAGGCTGGCGATATCGTCTGCCGAATAGCCGTGTTCCTCAAGGAGGCCGGCCGTGTCCGCGCCGTAATCGGGTGCTGCTGCCGCTCTGTCGGCATCGCAGCGGTTCGGTGTGCGCGAGAGATGAAGGGGTTGCCCGACGACCTCGATCTCGCCAAGCCGGTGCGACAGGATCTTTCGTGCAATCCCTGTATGCTGGATCTGCGGATCGGAAAAGGCTTGGTCCATCGTGTAGACCGGCCCGCAGGGTATGCGTTCGTCATTGAGGCGCTCGATCCAGTGGGCGCAGGTCGAGAGCGTGGTCACGCTCTCGATCTCCGCGATCAGGGCCGGCCGGTTGGCAAAGCGGGCATCGAACGTCGCGAAGCGCGGATCCTCGACAAGCCTCTCGAGGCCGAGAGTCCTGCAGAAGCGTTCCCACATTTCTGGCATCGGCGCCATGTTGATGTATCCGTCGCTGGTCCGGAACGTTCCCATCGGCGCGATCGTAGGATGATGCAGCCCGGCCTGGGGCGGAACTTCCCGGTCCATCAGCCAGCGCGCGGCCTGGAAGTCCATCAGATAGATCTGGGCCTCGAGAAGCGAGGTCTGTATCCACTGCCCGTGGCCCGACTGTTCGCGTTCATAGAGTGCGAGCATGATGCCGTTGGCGCATAGCAGCCCGGCGGTGAGATCGCTGATGGCGGCGCCGGAGCGCATCGGCCCCGAACCCGGTTCGCCGGTCACCGCCATGTGTCCGCCCATTCCCTGGGCGATCTGGTCGAGGCAGGGCCGATTCGCATAAGGGCCATCCTGTCCGAATCCGGAAATGCTTCCGTAGATGATCCGCGGATTGAGCTCGTTCAGCGTTTCGTAGTCGACGCCGAGCCGATGCTTCACGCCGGGGCGCATGTTCTCGACGACGACATCGGCCTTGCGCACCATACGGTAGAAGACATCGCGGCCGGCGTCGGACTTGAGGTCCAGCGTCATGGACAGCTTGTTGCGATGGAGGTTCTGGAAGTCTGAGCCGTCGCGGCGGCCGAGATCCGCGCTGTCGGGTGCTCCCGGTGCCTCGATCTTTATGGCCCTGGCGCCCCAGTCGGCAAGCTGGCGCACGGCCGCGGGGCCGGCGCGGGCGCGGGTCAGATCAAGCACCGTGATGTCGGAAAGAATCTGCTTGCCGGTCATGGCGTCAAGGCTCCGTTTGCAGTCTGAAAGAGGTTTATCCGATTGGGGTTCCGGCCGAAACCCCGGAAGGTCGCGCCGGTCGGGGCGGGTTCCCGCTCTCGGTTGCGCGGGACAGCCCGTGCAGCTGTGCGAGGCACCGATTTCTGGCCAGGAAGCGAGCGGCCGCCCCGGCGTGAGCCGCAATGGTCGTCGCGAGGTGCTGCCGAGTCGTGCGGGCCATGCTATACAGGCGGTCTCGGCAAGCTTTATCTTGGATGTCTGGATTGAGATCCCGCATTCTCCCCTGTGGCGACGCGGAGAAAGTGTCATGCACGGGGCCGCGGGATGTCGGCGGGCCCGGCTGATGGCGCTGCGCCCCGACCGGTCGTTTCCATGGCAGCGTCAGGCTCCTGTCTACGGTACTGCCTTCTTCACCGGCAACCTCTTTCCCATGAGTCACGTGGTCATGCCGCTTTGGGCTCTGGATCTCGGCGCGTCTCCGATCATGGTCGGGATCCTGGTCGCAAGCCGTCAGGTGCTGCCGGTCCTCCTTTCGATCCATGGCGGCGTCCTCCTCGACCGTTTCGGCCCGCGCAACGTGATCATGCTGTTCGGCGTTGTCGGTACGGTCGCGACCGTGCTCTTTCCCGTCCTGCCGTTCCTGTGGGCTGCCATCCTTCTGCAGATGATCGTCGGGTTTTCGGAAGCCACGAGCTGGATCGGTGCGCAGGCCGCGGTCGGGAAAACCCTCGAGGGTCGGGCTGTATATGCCGGAAGAATGACGGCTGCCGCGCGTGTGGGCGGGTTCCTCGGCCCCTGGCTGGTTGGCGTCGCATGGGTGCATTGGGGCGCTCTCGGGGGGTTCCTGTTTTTCGCGTGCTGGTCTATGGGCGGGGTTGTTGCCTCGTCCTTCCTGCCGCGCATGACGGACACAACGGCGGCACCCCAGCCGGGGCGGGGCTCCGACATCATGCCGCGGGTCTCCGACTACAGAGAGACGCTTCGCATGCTGGCGCTGACGGCGATTGCCCTGGTAATCGCGGCGACCTTCCTGCGCCAGACCGCGTCCGGAATCCAAGCCTCATTTTATGCCGTCTGGCTGCGCGAGATCGGATTGACGGCAGACAAGATCGGCCTTCTGGTCGGTATCGGCAACGTGGTCTCCGCGCTGACGGCGCTCAGTATCGGGCCGCTGACACGCCGCATAGCCGATTACTGGCTGCTGATAGCGGCAGTCGCGGCGGCGATCATCGGTATTACGGTCACGCCACTGATCGAAGGCTTTGTCCTCTTGGCTGTTGCGATGGGAGTTCGCGGTGCCGGGCAGGGGCTGAATCTTCCCTTGATGATGTCGATCGCTGCCCGTACGGTCGCTCCCCGGTTGCTGGGCCGCGTGACCGCGCTCAGGATTTCCTTCAACCGTCTCGGCAATGTCATTTTTCCGATTGCCATGGGCGGCTTGGCCGAACTGATCGGCCTAGCAAACGCCTTCTATGCGATCGGCGGCGCAGGCGTGTTGCTCCTTTGTGTGCTTTCTCTCTGGGTACTGCGGACGCAGGACCGTCTCGGCGGGCGCTGAAGTTTTGTCAAATATTTTCAGCAGATTTGGTCGTGGCATGGGACTCCGATGTTGTGGCTGCGGGATGGGACCGAAGACGGCAGGATGTATGTCGGGGGTTGGCTGCTGACGCGCCAGGACCGCCGCGCGCGGGGCGCGCTCAGCTTGGCGGTGGAGGCCTTTCGCTCCCCGTATCCCGGCGGGCGGCGCAGGTCTGGCGGGATCCCGACCTTTCGCTTCATGTTTGGAAGGAGACGGCGCTATTCGGCAGGCACCGGCGATGCGTCGCGGCGGTCGTGTCTCCGCAGGAAGATGCGACCGAAATCCTCCTGAATTGCGAGGAGCGAGGGGACCACGAACAGGACGAGCAGGCTGGTGACCATCAGGCCGAAGACGATCGTGATCGCCATGGGAATCAGGAATTGGGCCTGCAGATCGGTCTCGAACAAGATCGGAGTGAGGCCGCCGATTGTCGTCAGCGAGGTTAGCAGAACCGCGCGCAGCCGGTCCCGGGTGCCGTTTGCGATGGCGTCGAGCGGCGCCTCGCCGCCATCAAGCCGCTCCTTGATCGTCACCACGAGGATTATCGAGTTGTTGACGACGATTCCGGACAGCCCCGCCAGCGCGATCAGGCTCAGGATCGTCAGGTCGAACCCGAGCAGCAGGTGTCCGACGATGGCGCCGATGAAGCTGAGGGGGATTACGGACATGACGACGATCGGCCGCGTGTAGCTCGCGAAAACCCAAGCCAGAACGATGTATATCAGCGTGATGCCGAGGGCCGTGCCGATACTCATGTCCTTCAGGGTGCGCGACTCTTCCTCAGCTCTGCCCTTGAAACGGTATCCAACGCCGTTCTCCAGCGCGATCTCGCGCAGGCCGTTCTCCAGCAGCGCTCCGATCACTTCGCCGGTCGTGGTCACTGAGGTGTCGAGGTCCGCCGTGATCGATACTTCGCGCGTTCCGTTTTCGCTCCTGATCCGGGCGAAGCCCGTCCTGTCACGGATGGTGACGACGGCGCTCAACGGCACCTCCTGGCCTGCTGGCGATCTCAGGCGCAGCTCCTGCAGGGCGGCAGCATCCTGGAAATCATCGTCGTACTGCACGCGCACCAGCACCTCTTCGTCACCTCGCGCAAAGCGCCGAGCGATGGCACCCTCGAATGCGTTGCGCACTTGGCGGCCGACGCTCTCCGTCGTGAAGCCAAGCGCTTGGCCGCGCGGAGTCACCTCAAGGATCATTTCCCGCTTGCCATAGGGCAGATTGTCCGAGATGCCGCTCACTCCAGGGAAGGAAGCCAGAAGTTGTGCGGCCCTGATGGCAGCCTTTTTCAGGTTTTCCGGAGCCGCTCCAAAAAATCGTAGATCGACGTCGCGGCCCGGTGGCCCGCCGCGTCTGGGCGCGACCGTGATGAAACGGATATCTGGCATTTCCCGAACTTCGGCGCGCCATGTCCTGGCGAGCTCGTCAGCCGTCACGATCCGGGTTTCCGCCGGGGCAAGCTGAACGAACATGTTGCCGACATGGTCGCCCTCCACCGGTGCCGCGAATTCGCCCGTTGCCGGTCTCCCGATTCGCTGAACCGCTACATCTATCAGGCCGCCCTTGCCATCGGTCAGCTTGCGTTCGGCAACGCGCATCGCGCGTTCCACCTCGTCAAGCATTGCAGAAGTCTTCGTTCGCGGCGTGCCCGACAGGAACTCGACATTGGCCACCAGGATGTCTGCCTCGGGATCGGGAAAGAAGATGAACGCGATTCGGCCTCCTACCAACATGCCGGCGCAAATCAGCAGCGCCGCCAGGGCCACGGACACGGTCGCATAGCGCCAGTGGATGGCGGTTCGCACCGTCGCCAGGAAGAGGCCGTTGCGGAAGCGATCGAACATCCCATCGAAGCCACGCCTGAACAGGATGACCAGTCGGACCGGAAAGTACGCAAGCCGGAGTACCGGCGCCATGTTCGGCCGGCGGCCGGAAAGGCGCCGTGTGGCCGAGAGAGCGTGGCGCATATGGCCCGGCAGAACCAGGAAACATTCGATCAGGCTCGCAATGATGACCGTAATGATGAGAAACGGAATGGTGCGTATGAGCTGGCCGATAACGTCGGTGATCAGCAGCAGCGGCAGGAAAGCGGCGATCGTCGTGAGAGATGAGCTGAAGACCGGGGCGGTCATTCGGCGTGCCCCCGCTTCGGCTGCCAGAACCGGATCGTAGCCCAGGCGCTCCAGGGTTTCGGAGTGTTCACCGACGACAATGGCATCGTCGACGACGATGCCGATGGCCATGACCAGGGCAAAAAGACTGAGCATGTTGATCGACTGGTTGCTTCCCCACATGACGAACATGGTGGCCATCAGGGATACCGGAATGCCGACCGCAACCCAGAGTGCGACCCGGGTGTTGAGGAACAGAAACAGCACGGCAAGGACCAGGGCGGCGCCTGTGAGCCCGTTCTCCAAGAGCAGCTCGATGCGGCTGCGAATCAGGTCGGCTTGAATGTCGAACTGCTTGATCTCGATGTTCGGCGGCAGTGTCGGGCGCAACTCGTCGAGATAGCTGGAGACGGCTGCAGCTGCCGTGAGCGCGTCCCCGGTCGTCGTACGCTGGATATGCAACTCTATAGCCGGCCGGCCGCGGTGGCGAAAGATCTTGCCGTCATCGTCGAACGCCTCGTCCACGGTGGCGATGTCGCGCAGCAGGATCTTTTGGCCATCGGTCAGGGACTTGATCTCGATCTTGCCAATGTCCCGAGCGGTCTTGGCTTCGCCGAGGCTTCGAATCTGGTGGGTGGTGCGTCCGGCGATCTCGCCGGACGGCACGTCTTGCGAGGTCTGCCGTATGCGTCTGGCGATGTCGTCGATACCGAGGTCGAGTCGCCGCAGGATTTCGGGCTTGACCTTTACATGGACTTCTTCATCCCGGCTGCCGCCGACATCGACCTTGTCGATTCCGCGTTTCAGCAGGTCGTCCCGGATACGCTTGGCCAGCTGCTTCATCGAACGTTCCGGATAGGGCCCTGATACAAGCAGCCGGCTCAACGTGTCATAGCGGACGATCCGCCGGACGATCGGTTTCTCGCTGTCTTCCGGCAACGTGGTTATCTGGCCCAATGCCGCATCCACGTTGGACAGCGCGGTTTGCATGTCGGTGTCGGCTTCGAACTCTGCAGCGACGGTCGCGCGCCCCTCGAAGGCGTTAGCAGCTATCGTTTTCACGCCGTCGATGAACCGCATTCCGCGATATATTGGCTGCACGACGCTGTCGTCCACGTCCGCCGCGCTTGCGCCCGGCCACTGCACGGAAACGGTAATCACATCGATCCCGAAATCGGGAAAGAACTGGGTGTGCAGACGATTCAGCGCGAAAAGGCCACCGATGATCATCACTACCATCAGCAGGTTCGCAGCTGTCGGATGCCGCGCAAACAGCCGGATCAGGTCCGGTCTGCTGCGGACGTTGCGCGGGCCGCTGGCCGGATCAGCCGGCGATGTCACGGGACGCGCACCTTGACGCCCGGCCCGATCTCGGGAAACAGCCGGGTGACCACGCGTTCACCGGCTTTGAGCGCGCCGCGTACCAGAATCGTGTTGGCCAGTCGGCGAACAATCGAAATCTTGCGCTGGTCGAGCCGCCCGTCCTCGGCAATGACGAATACCGAGCGGCTGCCGTGTACGGCCTCTTCCGGCAACCGGAATACGTCACGGTAGAACTGATCCTTGACGTGCACCTCGACGAAGATGCCCGGCCGGAGAGCTGTGCCGAGGCCGGTATCGCTCAGGCGGGCGAACAGGTTGATGCCGCCAGCCTCGCTTGTCACCTTGCCCGAGACGCGCATGATTATTGCCGAATATTCGAAAGATCTGCGAGCGGTCTTCCAGATGACGGCCGCCTTCTCTCCTATCAGTGATCCGTCGGCAACCAGCCGACCGTACTGGTCGTCGGTGATTTGGAACTCGACCTCCAGCGAAGTCGCGTCGGTCAGCCTGGCGACCTTGTCGCCGGTAGAGACCCGCTTGCCGATTTCAGCTGACACTTCGCTCAGGATTCCGTCGAACGGCGCCTTCAGGACCGTGTCGCCCAGGTTCCGCTCCGCTCGTTGCAACGCAACACGGGACCGGTCGATGGCAGCGCGCTGCTGGCGGATGCGCGCTTCAAGGGATCCGATCCGCTTTTTCCGTTCGAAAACGCGGCGTTGCGCATCGATCAGTGCCGATTGGGCGTCGTCCAGCGATTTCTCGGTCCCGGTTCCGCGCTCCTCCAGCCTTGATCGCCGTTCGACCTCCCTCCTGCGTATGGCGATCTGCTTCTGATCATACTGGATGATCTCGCGTTCGGCGCTGAGTTCTGCAGTCAGTTCGGACAGCCGCGCCCGGGCTTCGGCGATCAGCGT
Source organism: Alphaproteobacteria bacterium (assembly GCA_022822405.1). Classification (GTDB taxonomy): domain Bacteria; phylum Pseudomonadota; class Alphaproteobacteria; order MPNO01; family UBA830; genus JAJEBT01. The sequence goes on along the minus strand of JAJEBT010000001.1, from coordinate 67,708 downwards.
CTTGCGTTCTGAGAGTGCGGCTTCGTAGTCGAATGCGTCGATAGCGACAAGGAGGTCGCCCTTGTTCACCAGCCCGCCGATCGCGAAATTGCGACCCACTCTGGAGATGCGGCCGCTGACAAGGGGGCGCATGTCGACGGTGCGGCCGGCGACAATCGTGCCGTAGAGGACCAGAGTCGGCGCAATCGTGATCTTCTCCACGGTCGTCGCCGTGACCGGCCATGCCCGTTCGGCGACGGGTTTCCTGTCAAGTGCCGGCTTCGTTGCCTGGAGATAGGCGAAGACCGCACCGCCGCCAAGGAGCACTGCGATCGGCAGCAGTGTCCGCGCCAGAATGGAGAGGAAGCGGCGCAGGCGACCTACAGGTGGTGCTTGATGCTCGGCGGTGGCGTGAGGCAAGGCGTCCGACCCGTTCGGCTGGCGCACCCGTCAGCCTGTTGATTTGCCCGCAGCCCGACGGTTCTTTGAGAATACGGCCTGACTTGCATTGTGACAATCGAAATTTAACTTCAGGATTCCGAAGGTTAATTGTCCGTTGCCGGCCCGCCCGGCGGGACAAGTGTCCTTTACGCTCCCGCCTATGCCAGCGCGACGGTGTTTCCAGCCGGAACGGCACCCCTCAGCATGGCGGCGCCCGGTGCCCCGTCCCGGCGGCAAGGCATCGCGCGACCGGCAGGACTAGGTCCTGCAGTCCAGTGCCCACGAGCGTTCCTCGTGGCCCGGATCGAACGACGAGTTGGTCTGGTCGGGGTTGCGGTTGACCAGCGGGCGGGCGAAAAGAGGATGGGTCAGCGAACGAATCTCGTGATCGAGAACGAACAGTTCGCTGCCGCTGTCCGGGTCCACTATGGCCTCGAAACGGTATTGGAACTGGTTGCTCTCCTCGGAAACCAGTCCGCGTTCCGTCAGCCTCCCGTAGGGGCCTGAAAAATCTGCGACATAGATCTGGATATGGTGGCCGTCGAATTCGGGAACGGGCTGTTGCGTTTCGCGGAAGACGAGAGTCTGCCGGTACCCCACCGGCACCCGGGCCTCGCCGTCGACAAATTCGGCCGGCGCATCCATGATCTCACGGTAGAAACGGGAGATGCCTTCGGCGCAATCGGGCGGGACATCGAGTTCGAGTTGGACCAGGCCGAGCGCCGTGCGCCCGAACCGCTCATTCGGCGGGTGGCAGCGGAAGCGGTTGCCCCACGGGCACGTGACGTCGACATGGCCGTCGCCCGACACGAAGTCGAATGACGTTCCGGCGAGCGGCTTGCGCACTGAATCGAGCCGCCGCTGCAGGCCCTCGAGATCCGGCATAACGAGCCCGATGCGCCCGCGCACCACCTGCGGGTCGCCGGTCGGCAGGTGAAACTGCGAGCGGCCGGCATTGATCCACATGTTGGTTACGCCCGTCACGAGGTAGGGGTCGCGCGTCAGGCCGAGGCCCGTGACGTAGAACAGGGTCGCCAGCCGCTGGTCCGGGATGCGGACGTTCACATGTTCCAGCGCGACGATATTGCCGGTGTCTTCGAGTGTGCGGTCGTAACGGTTCGTGGCCATCAGCTTCTCCGCCCGCAGGTGTTCGTGGGCCGCTGCCGGAGTCCGTCGTTGCCCGGGCCTCCTCCGGCGGCGTGCCGCACGGCGGCAGGATGATCGGCCGTGGCATGGGCAGGCTTCGACGAATGGTTGCGGCTTTCCCCTGCCATCGGCCTCGCCGGATTATATTGCTGACGGTGTGCGAGGTCCAAGAGGATTTGCCGGGTCCGAGCCCGCATTCGCGGGCGGATATCCCGGCACCGCCGCCATGGGGGCTGCAGCACCATGTCATCAGGGATTGGCGCGGCGAATCCGCGTCCGGCCACGACGCGGGCGCGATCAATTGGTCATCAGGTTCGGAAGATAGGTTGCAAGCCCGGGAAAGAGGATAAGCAGCACGAGGACGATCAGCGCGCAGCCGATATACGGAGCGGCCGCCAGCGCGACCTGCCACAGCGTGGTGCCACGGGGCGCGACTCCCATCATGACGAACAGCAGGAGGCCGAAGGGTGGTGTCGTCAGGCTGATCTCGAGCGCCAGCAGCATGACGAGACCGAACCAGATCAGGTCGAACTGAAGGGTGATCGCCAGCGGGAAGAAGATCGGCACCGTCAGCAGCATCATCGACACCTGGTCCATGAACATGCCCAGAACCAGGAGGACGCCGAACATGATCAGCAGCATGACGATGGGTGCGAGTTCGATCGCCGTGGCCCATTCGATCAGGCCGGCGCTGGCGCCGGTGAACGCCAGGAGCTGGCTGAACGTCGACGACGCGAGAATGATCAGCAGCACCATCCCGGTCACGCGGAGTGACCCGGAGAAGGACTTGACGATGATATCCCATGAGATGACGCGATAGATGACGGCCAGGACAAGGACGCCGAACGCCCCGAAGCCCGCGGCTTCCGTCGGCGTCGCGATGCCGAGGATGATCAGCCCGATGACGCAAAACACGACAAGACCCATCGGCAGCACGTTGACGACGACCGACAGCAGGATCTGTCCCAGCGAGTGGTCCTCGACCGTGTATGCGGGCGCTGCGTCGGGATCGATCTTGACCTGGGCGTAGATCAGTATGGAGTAGAGGACCGCGAGCACGAGGCCCGGAAAAATGCCCGCGATCAAGAGTTTGCCGATGTCGATTTCGGCGAGGCTCGCAAGCAGCACCGCGAGCGCCGAGGGTGGAATGATCATTGCGAGCCCGCCGGTCCCGAGGATCGGCCCCATCGACATGTGCTGCTTGTAGCCGCGGTTGGTCATTTCCGGAACCATCATCGATCCCATCATGGCCGTATTCGCCATGGTCGAGCCGGAAAGGGTGGCGAATATGGTGCCGCCAGCGACCGTGATGTAGGAGAGGCGGCCGGGCAGCCGTCCGAAACACAGGTCCAGGGTGTCGAAGACCCGCACGGCAAGTCCCGTGTGGAAAAACAGTTCGCCCATGATGATGAACAGCGGCACCGGAATAAGGGCGAATATGGTGACCGATTCGACCGCGTTGACGACGATCTGCGGCATGGCGTCGAGGCCGCCCATGAAGATCATCGCCCCGATGATGTTTGCGGTGAGGAACGAAAACGCCACCGGGATTCCCAGCAGCATGAAGGCGATGACCATGCCGATCAGGAAGCCGGCGATGGAATACCACTCGGTCAACCACTCCATCACAGGGATTCCGAAGCCCCGGCCTTGCCGGAATAGTAGGAATCGAACCCGAGGAGATAGCGTGCGAACTCGACGGCGATCAGGCTGAAGCCGAGCGGAAACGGCAGGAACAATATCCACTTGGGCATGTCGATAGAACGCAGGTCGAGCTCGCCGCTTGCCATCGCAGCCGTCATTTCGACGAAACCGTAATAGACGAAGAGAAGGGAGAGGACGATGCACAGCAGGTAGACGACCCTGGCCATGACGCGCCGGACCGCGGGCGGCATGGCTAGCGTGAGTGATTCGACAACCACGTGGCCCTTGAGCCGTACGAGCCATGGTGCCGCCAGCATGGTCGAGAACAGAAGGCAGTACTCGGCGATTGCGCTGTACCATTGCAGGGAGTTGAAGCCGGCCGTGCGAATGCCGACGTCGGCGATGATGCCGATGAAGATGACGGCGAGCATCAGTCCCGCGATGATCGCGAGCCCGGTGATCAGGCCGTTATAGGCTCGGGCAAGCATGTTCATGGGTCGGGAAAGGCCGCAGCCCCGGCACGCCGGGGCTGCGGCTTCAACGGCCTACTGGCCGTGATAGAGCTTGCTCAACATCTTGGCTTCTGGAGTATCAACCTTCTTGAGGCGCTCGATCGGCACGGTATTGGCGAGATTGATGTATTTCTTTGCCGCCTCGCCGGTCATCGTGACCTCCTGCTGACCGAACTCCTTGGCGAGAATATCGCGTTCCTTGGCGACCAGCGGTTTCCAATAGTCGTAGGAGATGCGTTCCCAGTCCTTGCCGGCCTGGATCATGATCTCCTGCCCCTTCTTGCTCAGCTTCTTGAGCGCCTTGTTAGAGATGAAAACGGAGGGTTCAAGCTGGTAGAAGGTGGGGTAGATGCGGTACTTGACGAACTTGGCCCAGCCGAGACCGCGCGTCCACATCTCGGGAAAGGCGAAGCCGTCGACGAGGCCGCGTTCGAGCGCGTTGTAGATTTCCGGAACCTGGACGGTGATCGTCGTTGCGCCGAGTTCCTTGAGGAAACCGTCATAGACCGGCACCGACCGCATCTTGAAACCCTTCAGGGAAATCATGCCATCCGGCCCCAATTTGGGCTTGTCCCGCAGATAGAGGATGAACGAGACGCTGGTGGCGGTCTGCGAAAGTAGTATGCCGTCAAGCCTCTTGGTAAGCGCCGCGTCGAGCGCCGCCATCGCGCCGTTCTTGCGGGCGTCCCACGGGCGCAGCTGTGTCGCCGACAGGGCATCGACCTCCGGCACCACGCCCCGATGATAGCTCGCCGCGGTATACATCAGGTCGTAGAGGCCTGACTTGAAGCCTTTGGATTGGGCTGGCGCTTTGGCGATCTCGGGTCCGCCGATGTGGACGATTTTGAAGTGGCCCTTGCCGCGCTTGTTGGCTTCTTCGATGAAACGCAGGAAATCGGGCGTCAGCGCGAAGTTTTTCGGCCAGCCGGCGATCCCCTTGAGCGTGACTTCCGCCGCGTTGGCAGCCGGGGCAAACGAAAGCGTTGCCGCAACTGTTGCTGTGGCCGCGAGGGCCAACATCTTCTTCATGTCGAAACTCCCTGAATTGTCTTGATGAGACATAACTGGCTGGGGGCATTGTCTCATCGCTGGCTACAAAGGCAATACCCGGGCCGTCCCGGAACATGCCGCCGCTGAACGTGGCTCTCAGGCGGTCGCGGCGGATCTTCCGGCAAGCGAATACCAGAGCGTGACCGCGACGGCGAGAACGAGCAGCGGCGCGGCGCCGACATTGACCCAGGTCCAGCCGAAATAGTGGATCAGCGCGCCTGACGACAACGAGCCCATCCCGACCACCGTGTACACGACCTGGTTCATCATGCCCTGCGTCTTCGCCCGTTCAGACGGGGTATAGGCCGTGGTCATGAGCGTGTTCGCCGCGGTGAACGAGAAGTTCCACCCGACCCCGAGCAGCACCATCGCCAGCCAGAAATCGAAGACCTCGATACCGGAGAGCGCGACGGCGATGCAGGCCGCCTGCAGCACAAAGCCGGCAAGGATCATTGGCACCTCGCCGAAGCGGTTGATCAGGGATCCGGTGACGAAACCCGGCGCGAACATTCCCACGATGTGCCAGGAGATCACGTCGGCCGCATCGCCGAACGCGTGGTTGCAATGGGCGACCATCGCGATCGGCGTCGCGGTCATGAGAAAGTTCATGACGCACTGGGCGATGGTCGCCGATGTTGCGGCGGCGATGAAGACGGGCTGGCGCATTATCGTTGCGAGCGGCCGCTGTGGACCTGTCCTCTGCGCAACCGTGAGTTGCGGAATGTCGAGAAAGGCCAGCACCAGCGCCGCGGCCAGGGCAGTGGCGATCATGAACAGGAAGGCGCCCGCATAGACCGGGTCAGCGATGAGGTCCTTGCCCCACTTGGCGAGATTCGGCCCGGCGAAGCCCGCAAAGACCCCGCCGGCAAGGACCAGCGAGATGGCCTTGCGCCTGAAGGATTCGGCGGCGACGTCGGCGGCCGCAAAACGGTAGAGCTGGGCGAAGCCGGAAAAGAGGCCAAACAGGAGGCCGCCCAGGGCAAGCAGCCAGAAGTTCCCGAGAACGACCGCACCGGTACAAGCGCCGCCGCTTGCCGCGGCAATCAGCGTGCCGGTGAGGAAGCCGGCCCTGCGGCCGACCCGCCTGCTGAAGAGTGAGGCCGGCATGGCCGCCAGCGCGGTGCCGACGACGATGAGCGCCGTCGGCAGCGTGGCCAGTGCCAGATGGGGGGCTATGCCGAGCGCGACGATGGGCGCGGTGACCATGAACAGCGACCGTCCTGTGCCGAACATCATCTGGCATGTCGAGAGGATCAGGACATTGCGCTGGTCACGAGGAATCATCATTGCAGGGGCCACGATTCACCGGAGCGATTCTGGACCGACGGCACCTCCGGGTCCTGTCGGGAGGGGCGCGGCATGCCGGCGGCGCCACACCGGCCGCTTTCGGCGCAATCCGATGCGCACGGAAGTACCGGCCCGCGAACCGGAAGGCGCGCGGGCCGGTGTTTTGAAGGCCCGTCCGTCCCGGACGGGTCTGTGGCGACGATGCCAAGCCGGACGGGACGGAGCGGGCTGGGTAATCAGGACGCCCGGTCGAAGAGTTCCTGCACCTTGCTGATGACGGCAGGTGGCGTCTTGAGCGTCTCGGCAATCACCTTCTGGATGGAGGGGCCGGACGAATAGGTCACCGAAAGCTTGCTCTTTTTCATGTCGGCAATGAACTTCGGGTCCTTGGCAACATCGGCCATGGCCGCGCTCAGGAAGTCGATGCGATCCTTGGGCGTCTCCTTCGGTACGGCGAAACTGCGGCCGATGGTGACAAGCGACGTCATGAAATCGACGATCGGCCGGTCGTCGGCCTTCACCAGATCCCGGAAGCGTGGCACGTTCGGGAAGTGGGCCGAGGGGCTGGGGCCCATCTGGATCAGCGGCGTGACGAATTTCTTGTCGAACCAGTCCTTGCGGTCGGTGACCCAGGCGAGGGAGCTCAGGTTGACGCCGGCCACTTCGCCCTGTTCGACCGCCAGCAGCATCTTGCGCGAACCCCGATAGCCCTTGATGATCTTGATCTTGGTGCCGAGCAGCCCGTTGTAGAGCGCCGGCAACTGGAATGTCTGCGAACCGACGCCCGAGGATCCGAAATTCACCGCCTTCGTCGTCATGTCCTTCCACGACTTGACGCCGGTATCGCTGCGAATTGCCGCCAGCGAGTTGACGCGGACGATGGCGCCGAGCCATGTGAAATCACTGGAGTTGTACTTGGCGGCCTTCGGTTTGAGGAGTTGCGTGACCACCAGCGTGTCGGGCGGCAGGATGATCGCGAGGCCGTTCTTGGGGGCCACGTTGGCGTAGTAGTTGGTCATCTTGAGGCCGCCCGAGCCCGGCATCGACTTCACGATCACCGAATCGGCGCCGATGCGCGGCTTGAGATGATTGGCCATTGCGGTGGCGCTCTTGCCGTAGGTGCCGCCGACGCCGTAGCCGATATAGATCTCGACGGATTTCCCCTTGTAGAAGTCGGCAGCCGACTGCGCCGTCGCCGCAGCCGCTCCGCCGACGACAAATGCTGACGCAATCGCAGCCAGCCTGAAAGTCGCACGTGTCATGATCCGTTGTCTCCCTGTTGTGGCGTTCCCGGATCCGCCCGGATCCGCCCTGCTTCAGGTGGCGACCGTAGCAGAAACGCCGCGACGCCTCAAAGCACATGGCGTTTCGGCGAAACGCCGGTGCGTCCGCGTCCGGCTGCCGCCGACGGCCAGCGACGCCATCTGCCCGAACGGGACAGCAGCCGTGCCCTGGCGAGGCGCTTCTTAAGCGGGGAAACCGCGGCTGGGGTACCGGGCCCGAATGACGCGAGCCTTGGCGCGCCCGGATCTCGAAGCTCCGCGCCGGCGCGGAACTGCCGCGGGCGCCGTTGGCGGCCGAAGGGCGAGGGCCTATATTCGCGGCAGCCAAATCCTTTCGGAGGACAGTCATGCCATCAGACGGCCGCACCGGCGAAGTGCCGGAGCAACTCGCGCGCATTGGCGCACTTCCAGTTCCCGCGCCGGAATCGCTCGACGAGGACCTGCAGAAATACATGGATGTGTGCCAGGAAAAGCTCGGACACGTGCCGAACGTCATGAAGGTGTTTTCGCTTCGGCCGGCCAAGCTCAGGACATTCATCGCGAAGTACAACGAACTGATGCTGTCGGGCGAGACCGGCCTGACCCGCCTCGAGCGCGAGATGGTCGCGGTTGTCGTTTCCTGCGCCAACCGTTGCGTCTACTGCATTACCTCGCACGGCCAGGCGGTGCGGGAGTTCTCGGGCGATCCGGTGCTCGGCGACATCCTGACAGTGAACTACCGGGAGGCCGAACTGACGCCGCGCCAGCGCGCGCTGCTCGATCACGCATGGAAGCTGACGACAAACCCGTCCGAGGCCGGGGAGGAGGATCGCGCACGGTTGCGGGACGCCGGACTCACGGACGAGGAGATATTCGACCTCACCGACGTCATCGCCTATTTCAACTACACCAACCGCATGACGCACGGCCTCGGCATGCAGCCCAACGAATACTATTTCGGGCGCAACCGCCTGCCTGACCCGGCGGCCGGGTAGCTGCCGCGCCGACTATTGCTTGCGCTTGCTCTGGGCCCAGTCGTGGTCCGATATGTCGAAGACGAGGCCGTTCGGATCCTTGTACTTGGTCTCGGCATCAATTCCCGGTATGCCGTCGGGCAGCTCCATGAAGAAGGAGCCGCCCTGGTCCTCGATCATGGCGCCGGACGCCTCCTTGTCATCGACGATGAAGCCGAAATGGTGCAGTCCGGCCCAGTCCGGCCCGTTGACGCCGCCCTTGGTTCCCTCCGGAAAGTGCAACAGTGTCAGGTTTACGGTGCCGTCGGAAAGCATGACGGCGTTGCCATATTCGGTCTCGACGTCGCGTACCCGGTCAAGCTCGAATATCCGTTCGTAGAAGGCGGCCGCCTCCTGAAGATTTGGCACCTGCATCGCTATGTGGCGCAGCTTGGCCATCTCGGATCCTCCCCCTTGCGGAGTGAAGCTGGCATTGTGCGCCAGCGCCGATAGTCTGTCCACATGCGCATCACCGCCATTCGCGAACGGGCCGTGTCGCTGGCGCGGCCGGTGTCCAACGCTGCCATAGACTTCCACGAAATGACCGCGTCGGCGGTCGCGGTCGACATCGACACTGGACGCGACGTCGTGACCGGATATGGCTTTTCGTCGGTCGGGCGCTACGCCCAGAGCGGGCTGATCGCCGAACGCTTCGCGCCGCGGCTGCTCGCCGGCCCCGATCTGGCGGATGCCGGCGGCACGTTCGACCCGGCCGGTGCGCAGGAAACGATGAGGGCGGGAGAGAAACCCGGGGGCGACGGCGACCGCGCCGGAGCGGTCGGGGTTCTCGACATGGCACTCTGGGACGCTGCGGCCAAGATCGCCGACATGCCGCTGTGGCGCCTGGTTGCCGACCGCGGCGGCGGCGGCGTCGGGCCGGTGCCGGTCTATGCGACGGGCGGGCACTATCATGGCGACGGCGATCTCGAGGCGCTCGCCGACGAGATCCGCGGCTATCTCGACCAAGGGTACTCGCGGGTCAAGATCAAGTGCGGCCGCGACGGCCTCGACGACGACAGGGCGCGCATCGAGGCGGTGTTGCCGCTCCTTGGCGGCCGCGGCGACCGCCTCGCGGTCGACGTCAACTGCTGCTGCCGCGATGGTGCGGAGGCGGCCGTCATGGCCGAGGCGTTCGCGCCCTACGGGCTCGCTTGGATCGAGGAGCCTGGGCACCCCCACGATTTCGCGATGCTGGCGATGCTCGCCGCGGGCTGGCCGACCCCGATCGCCACGGGAGAGAACCTGTTTTCGTGGCAGGAGACGCGCAACCTGCTGCGTCACGGCGGGCTGCGCCCCGACCGCGATCTCCTGCAGATCGACCCGCCGCTTGCCTACGGCCTCCCGGAATACGAGACCATCCTCCGGATGGCCGGAGCAGAAGGCTGGTCGAGGGCGCGGATGCTGCCCCACGCCGGACACCTGTTCGCGTTCCACCTTGTCGCCGGGCTGGGGCTCGGCGGCCACGAGGTGGCGGCGGACCCCGGGTTCGTCATCGGCGGGCTGCCCGCGGGCTCGGCAGTCGACGACGGCCGCGCGTCGCTGCCGGACACGCCGGGGATCGGCTTTGAAGGCCATCAGGCGCTCTGGGCGGTGCTGGGCCGGCTGGCGCCGCGCTGACGGCGGCGTGTGGGCAACACCGCCGGCCTTGAGACCGGTATGGCCGTTCGCTAGAGTGGGGCGAAGGCACCGGAAAGTCGTCGCCGTGCCTGTCCCGGAGCCGGTGGGTCCGGCCCGAACACAACAGAATCCGCGACGGCAACGGGAGGTCAATCCGATGAAGAGATTCGCTGCAGCAGCTGCCGCCCTCGGAGCGGCGGGCTTTCTCGCCACGACGGTTCCGGCGTCCGCCGAGACCACGATCCTTTTCAACTATTTCGTGCCGCCCAAGCATCCGATCAAGCTCGGCATCGTCGACACCTGGACCGCGCGCGTCGCCAAGGGGACCGGCGGCAAGGTCAAGGTGAGGCACCCGGCCAAGACGCTCGCGCCGCCGCCGCGCCAGTGGAAGATGGTGACCTCGGGCATCGCCGACGCGACCTTCATGTTCAACAACTTCGAGCGCAATCGCCTGACCCTCGACCTGGTCGGCACGCTGCCCTTCAGCATCACCGACGCGCCGTCGACGGCGATCGCGCTGTGGCGGACCCACAAGAAGTTTTTCGAATCGAAGAACCAGTACAAGGGGGTCAAGCTGCTCGGCTTCTTCATGCATGGCGGCGGCGAGTTCTTCAGCCTCACCGATCCGATCACGTCGGTGGCGGACCTCGCCAAGATGAAGGTGCGGACGCCACCCGGCGATGTCGCCAAGGCGATGGGCAAGACCGGAGCGGCGGTCGTGCCGACGCCGGGTGTCAAGGCGTTCGACGTCGTCTCGAAGGGCATCGTCGACGGCCTCGTGATGCCGATCAGCGACATCTGGAAGCTCAAGATGAAGCCCTACGTCAAGCACTTGACCAAGGTGCCGGGCAAGGTCTACGGCGCCGTGTTCTCGGTCTACATGAACCAGGGCGTCTGGGACCGCCTTCCGAAGGCGGACAAGGCGGCGATCATGGCGGCCTCCGAGGAGAAGATCGCGGCGGATTCGCACAACTGGGGCAAGATCGACGTCGAGGCCGAGGCGATCTACCGCAAGGACGGAATCACGATCCGGACTGCCAGTCCGGAATTCACCGCCGAGCTGAAGAAGCTCTGGGCCTATCTCGACGAGGCCTGGATCGCGCGTGCGAACAAGGCCGGAGTCGACGGCAAGGCGGCGCTCGCGTTCTACCGCGCCGAGGCCAAGCGGGTATTCGCGGCGCGCGCCAAGTAGTCCGCCGCGCCGGACGATGTCCGCCGAGCAGGAGGTGCCGGGCGCCGAGGACGCCCGGCCCGACGGCTGGTTCGAGGCCGTGCTGATGGCCATCGTCGGCACGACGATCTTCCTGATGATGGTCATCACCTTCGTCGACGTCGTCGGCCGCTACGGCTTCAACCTGCCGATCCCCGGCGGGTTCGAACTGATCGAGTTCCTGATGCCGCTGTCGATCTTCGCCGGCATGCCGATCATCACCCGGCGCCGTGCCCATATCGTCGTCAGCGTGTTCGACCGCTGGTTCGCCGGGCGCGTTGGCGAGGTCCGGCGGCTGATCGTCGACGCCGGGTGCCTCGCCGTTGTCGCCTTCATCGCCGAACGGCTGTGGCGGCAGGGCCAGAGCCTCGCCGAGGCGCGGATGGAATCGGGCTATCTCGAATGGCCGATCGCGCCAGCCGCCTATGGCATCAGCATCCTCTGCGTCGTCACCGTTGTCGTGCTCGCGATCATGGTCGTGCGGGATGTCCGGGTTCTCTTCGGCGGCGCCCCGGCGGAGGGCGGCGGCACATGATCGCGTCGCTGATCGGCTTCGCCGTGCTTCTCGGCATGGTCTTCATGGGCTTCCCGCTCGGCTTCGCCATGATCGCGGTCGGCTTCGTCGGGTTCGGAATCGTCCGGGGGTGGGAGCCGGCGCTCGAGACGGTCGGGCAGCTGATTCTCGACTTCGCGATGAGCTACTCGTTTTCGGTGCTGCCGCTGTTCGTCCTTATGGGGGCGTTCATCTACCGCGCGGCGCTCTCCGAGGACCTCTATGACGCCTCGAACGCCTGGCTGGGCCACTACAAGGGCGGGCTGGCGATGGCCACGGTCGCTGCCTGCGGTGGCTTCAGCGCCGTCTCGGGAAGTTCCGTGGCGACCGCGGCAACCATGGCGAAGGTCGCCATGCCGTCCATGCGCCGCTACCGCTACAATCAGAACCTCGCTGCCGGCACCATCGCCGCGGGCGGCACAATGGGCATCCTGATCCCGCCCAGCATCGCGCTGGTGATCTACGGCGTGATCGTCGAGGAGGACGTCGGAAAGCTGTTCATCGCCGGAATCATTCCCGGTATCCTCACCGTCGCCCTCTACATCTTCGTGATCAAGGCCCTGATCACCTTCAAGCCCGCGCTCGGCCCGCCGGGGCCGTGGACGCCGTGGCTCGACCGCGTAAAAGCGCTCAAGGGCGTGTGGGGCATCGTCGCCCTGTTCCTCCTCGTGCTCGGCGGTATCTATTTCGGGGTGTTCACGCCCACCGAGGCAGGGGGAATCGGGGCCGTCGGCGCGGTGGCGTTCGCGGCGCTACGCCGCAAGATGGGCTGGCGCCAGTTCTTCGGCGCGCTGGTCGAGGCGGGCCAGACCACGACCATGGTGTTCAGCGTCGCCTTCGGCGCCGTCGTGCTCTCGAACTTCATGAACATCTCGGGCATGCCCAATCAGATCGTCGACTGGGTTCACGCCCTCGAGATCGCGCCGATCGCCGTCATCCTCATCATCTGCCTGATCTACGTCGTGCTGGGGTGCGTGTTCGAGGGGATCGGCATGATCCTCCTCACCGTCCCGATCTTCTTCCCCGTGGTCCAGAGCCTCGGCTTCGACCTGATCTGGTTCGGGATCGTCGTCATCATGGTGACCGAGATCAGCCTGATCACGCCGCCGATCGGGATGAACGTGTTCGTGCTCAAGACCTTGCTGCCGGAGATGTCGCTGTGGGGCATCTTCGCCGGCATCGGCCCGTTCTTCCTCGCCGACATCGTCCGCCTGCTGCTCGTGGTCTTCATTCCCGGGCTGGCCCTCTACCTGCCCAATCTGATGGGCGGGTGACAGGCATGGCCGGCGCGGTTGCGCGGCGCCGGATGGCGGCATAATCTGCGGACCAGCACCTGACGGAACGGTATTCCCGACATGACCCTGATCTCCGGGCGCCTCTCGCGCATCAAGCCCTCGCCTACGAACATGCTGACCGGCAAGGTGGCCGAACTCAAGGCGGCCGGGCGCGACGTCATCAGTCTCGGTGCCGGAGAACCAGACTTCGACACGCCCGCGAACATCGGGGCAGCCGGCATCCGCGCCATCGAGGGCGGCAGCACGCGCTACACGCCGATACCTGGGACGATGGCGCTCCGCGAGGCTGTCTGCACCAAGTTCAGGCGCGAGAACGGACTCGACTACAAGCCGGCGCAAGTCATCGCCAGCTGTGGCGGCAAGCAGGTGCTGTACAACGCCTTCATGGCCACGCTCGATCCGGGAGACGAGGTCATCGTGCCAACCCCGTACTGGGTTTCGTATCCGGACATGATCCTCCTCGCCGAGGGCACGCCTGTATATGTCGACGGGCGTGAGGAGAACGGCTTCAAGATTTCCGCCGCCGATCTCGAGGCAGCGATAACACCGCGCACGAAATGGGTGCTCCTCAACTCTCCGAGCAACCCTTCGGGCGCCGCCTATACCCGCGACGAGCTGGCGGCCCTGACCGCCGTGATCCTGGAGCACCCGCATGTCTGGGTCATGACCGACGACATGTACGAACACATCACCTATGACGGGTTCGAGTTCACCACGCCGGCCCAGGTCGAGCCGGCGCTGGCCGACCGGACGCTGACCATCAACGGCGTCTCGAAGGCCTATGCCATGACCGGATGGCGGCTTGGCTATGGCGCGGGGCCCGAGGAGCTGGTGCGGGCGATGACGGTGATCCAGTCGCAGTCGTCGACGCACACTTCCTCGATCACCCAGGAAGCCGCGGTCGAGGCGCTCAACGGCCCGCAGGACTTCATCGAGGAGCACAAGAAGATGTTCCAGGAGCGGCGAGATCTCGTCGTCTCCATGCTCAACCAAGCCGACGGGATAAGTTGCCGCACGCCGGAGGGCGCGTTCTACGTCTATCCTTCCTGCGCCGGAGTGATCGGAAGGAAGGCCCCCGACGGCGTGACGATTTCGGATGATTCGGCCTTCTGCACTTACCTGCTCGAGAGCGAAGGCGTGGCCGTCGTGCCGGGTGTGGCGTTCGGGCTGTCGCCCTATTTCCGGATCTCGTACGCGACGTCGATGGAAGAACTCGAAGATGCCTGCGGAAGGATACAGCGGGCCTGTGGCAGCCTGCGCTAGACATTGCCGCCGGGCGTCGTGGCGGGCGGGCAAGCAAGGAGGACTAGGCAAATGAGTGACGCTACGCGCTGCGCCGCGATCGTCGGCCCCTATCTGAGCGGCAAGACGACCCTTCTCGAGAGTCTCCTGTTTATGGCGGGCGCTATCCACCGCAAGGGCTCCATCAAGGACGGCAACACGGTCGGGGACTCCTCGGAGGAGGCAAGGGCCCGGCAGATGAGCACGGAAATGACCGCGGCCAGCATGACCTATCTTCAGGACGACTGGGCGCTCCTCGACTGTCCGGGCTCTGTCGAGCTGATGCAGGACGCGCTGAACGCGCTCGATGTCGCCGACATCGCGGTGGTGGTCATCGAGCCGCTCGAAAGCCGGATCGCGACCTTGTCGCCGCTTTTCAAGGCGCTCGATTCCCGCGACATCCCCCACACGGTCTTCATCAACAAGGTCGATACCATCACCGAATCGGTATCGGATGTCGTGAGCGGGTTGCGCGAGGTCGCCAACTGTCCGCTTCTGCTCCGTGAATACCCGATCGTCACCGGCGAGTCCGTCACCGGCTATGTCGATCTCATCAGCCGCCGGGCTTACAGCTATGTCGAGGGCCAGGAATCCGCTGAAATCGATCTTCCTGCAGACCTTGCCGACGAGATCGAGCTGGCGCGGACGGAAATGCTCGAAGTCCTCGCCAACTTCGATGACGCGATCCTCGAGATGCTGCTCGAGGACCAGACGCCGGACGTCGACGAGATCTACGAGAAGGTCGGCGATGCCCTGAGCGAGGGACATCTCGTGCCGGTGTATTTCGGATCGGCCGAACGCAATTTCGGCATCCGGCGCCTGCTCAAGGCGCTGCGCCACGATACTCCCGGCCCCGAGCGGCGGGCCGCCGCGCTGGGTTTCGAAGGCGAGGGCGATGCGACGGTGCAGGTCTTCAAGACCTACCATGCCCAACACAGTGGCAAGATCTCGCTGGGGCGGGTCTGGCGCGGCGAGATCAGCGATGGCCAGACCCTTTCCGGCAGTCGCATCGGGGGGCTGCAGAAGTTCCTCGGCGGCCAGATCGAGAAGGTCGAACGGGCAGGCTTTGGCGCTGTCGTCGGTCTCGGCCGCATGGAGGCCGTGCGTACCGGAGACTCGCTGTCCGCTTCCGCATCGGAGCCCGACCGTTCGCAATGGAGCGATCCTCTGGTTCCGGTCTATTCGCTGGCCATCAGCCCTGCGAACAGGAATGACGAGGTCAAGCTGACCGGCGGGCTCCAGCGTCTGAACGAGGAGGATCCCTCGCTGATCTATGTGCAGAACGACGAGACCCACGAACTGGTCCTCATGGGCCAGGGCGACATCCATCTGCAGGTCGCGCTGGAAAAGCTGCAGTCGAAGTACAACGTGTCGGCGAACTCGATGCAGCCGAGCGTGTCGTACAAGGAGACCATCCGCAAGCCGGTAACCCAGAAGGGACGCTTCAAGCGTCAGACCGGCGGGCACGGCATGTTCGGGGACGTCACCGTCGACATAGCGCCGCTTGCCCGGGGCAGCGGTTTCGAGTTCTCGGACAAGATCGTCGGCGGTGCCATTCCCCGACAGTACATTCCGGCCGTCGAGGCCGGGATCCGGGAATTCTCGGTCGAGGGACCGCTCGGTTTCCCGGTGGTCGATTTCACCGTCACCCTGACCGACGGCCAGTTTCATTCGGTCGACAGCAACGAGATGTCCTTCAAGCTTGCCGCCCGCGTCGCCATGACAGAAGGGTTGCCCAAGTGTGCGCCGGTGCTGCTCGAGCCGATTGCCAAGGTGACGATCGATGTGCCGTCCGAACACACCAACAAGGTGCACGGGCTCGTCAGCAGCAAGCGCGGGCAGATTCTGGGATTCGAGGCGAAGGAGGGCTGGAAGGGCTGGGATTCGCTGCACAGCTACCTGCCCGAATCCGAAATCATAGACCTGATCGTCAAGTTGCGTTCGCTGACCCAGGGGGTCGGAACCTATACGGCCGAGTTTGATCACCTCCAGGAGTTGACGGGCCGGCTCGCCGACGACATCGTCGAGCGCCGGGCGGCGCAGCGCGAGGAGCAGCGCGCAAACTGACCGGAGCCTACCGGAGCTGCGTCGGGAACGGGCTGGCAGCCGATTCGCTCTGCCGGGGGATCGCCCGGCGGGACTGGCGTATAGTGCGTTTCCGGCCCGCATCCCGCGCATGAAGACGCTCCATGAACGTATTTCGCCTGTTCCGCGCCGAGATAGAAGCCTCGCTCCGGGCGATGGCGGCTGCCGGCGACCTTCCGCCTGACCTTGCCTTCGACCGCATTTCGGTCGAGCCGCCGCGCGATCCGGCGCACGGCGACATTTCCTCGAACGCGGCGATGGTCCTAGCCCGTGCCGCCGGGTGGAAGCCACGCGAACTTGCGGTGCGCCTTGCGACAATGCTTGAGGCCGGGAGCAATGTGGACGCTGCCGAGGTCGCCGGTCCCGGCTTCATAAACCTTCGCATCCCGAGGTCCGTGTGGCAGTCCTGTGTGAGGGATATTCTCGAGGCCGGAGTTGGCTACGGCGATTCGACGATCGGAGCCGGACGGGCGGTCAACGTCGAGTACGTATCGGCGAACCCGACTGGCCCGATGCATGTCGGCCATGCCCGGGGTGCGGTGATCGGAGATGCGCTCGCTGCGCTCTTCGACAAGGCCGGATACAGGGTTACCCGCGAATACTACATCAATGACGCTGGCGCACAGGTCGACGCGCTTGCACAGTCCGTGCTGCTCCGCTACCGGCAGGCACTCGGCGAGGAGATCGGCGAAATACCGGAAGGGTTGTATCCCGGCGACTACCTGGTGGCTGTCGGGGAGGCGCTGGCCGAGCGTGACGGTGACCGCTGGGTCGGTGCGCCGGAAGCGGATGCCCTGCCCGAAATTCGCGACTTCGCCGTCGACGCGATGATGGCAACGGTCCGCGACGATCTTGCGGCTCTGGGAATCCGCCATGACGTGTTCCGCTCGGAACGGGAGTTGCACGAGGATGGAGCGATCGTGCGGGTGGCCGAAGACCTGGAACGGCGCGGCCTCGTCTATCTCGGAACCATCGATGCGCCCAAGGGCCAGCATTCGGAGGACTGGGAAGCGCGCGAGCAGCTATTGTTCCGGGCCACGGGGTTCGGCGACGACAGCGATCGCCCGCTGCGGAAATCCGACGGCAGCTGGACCTATTTTGCCGCCGACATGGCCTACCATCTAGACAAGTTCCGGCGCGGCTTTGACGAAATGGTCGATGTCTGGGGCGCCGATCACAAGGGATATGTGAAACGGATGCAGGCTGCGGTCGAGGCAATCACCGATGCCGGAGCGTCGCTTGACGTGCGCATTTGCAATCTCGTGAACCTCTTCGAAAGCGGCCGGCCGGTGAAGATGTCGAAGCGCACCGGCACGTTCGTGACGCTGCGCGAGGTGGTCGACGAGGTCGGCGCGGACGCGGTGCGCTTCATGATGCTGACCCGTTCGAGCGAGGCGGCGCTGGATTTCGATCTTGCCGAGGTCGTCGCCCAGTCTCGCGACAACCCCGTGTTCTATGTCCAGTACGCCCATGCGCGGGCCTGTTCGATCCTGCGCAATGCGAACGACATGTTCCCGGCGCTCGCCACCGGCGATTCCGATCTTGCCCGCGCGGACATGTCGCTGCTCGAAGACGACGCCGAGCTTGCCCTCGTTCGGCTGCTCGCGGGATGGCCGCGGCTGGCGGAAACGGCGGCGTCTGTGCGCGAACCGCACCGTGTCGCCTATTATCTGCGTGATGTTGCCGGTGCGTTCCACGGCCTTTGGAACAAGGGCAACGACAACCCGGAACTGCGTTTTCTGGTCGCCGACGACGAAGCGCTGACCCGAGCGCGTCTGGCGCTTGTCCGGGCCACGGCGGTGGTCGTGGCGTCGGGGCTCGCGGTCATGGGCGTGCGACCAGCGGAGGTGATGCGCTGATGGTGCGCAACGACCGGGTGAGCGAGGACGAAAGGCTTCCTGCGAGCGGTGACGATCCGCCGCCTGGACGCCTGCTGCAGTCGCGCCTTGCAAGAACGCTGATCGCCGCTGCGGTTGTCCTTGCCGTCGGCGGCGTTGCCGTGGTTGCGGTTCGCATCTGGGACGGCGGCTCCGTCGACCGTCCGCCGCTGATTGCGGCGCCGGCCGGACCGTTCAAGGCCCGGCCGGCCAATCCCGGCGGCGCCGCGATCCCCGATCGCGACAAGGAGATCTTCGAGCGTCTTGATGGTCGCGGGCCGCGGCCAGCGGAACGACTTCTTCCGCGGCCGGAAGAGCCCGTCCGCAAACGGACCAAGAGCGCCAGCGCGCCGGCCGTGGCGCCTGATGAGGGTGCGATCCGGGAAGCGCCTTCGTCGAAGCCCGAGGCGCGGACGCCGGCAGCGGTCCCGGCAACCAATCCTTTGGTTTCCCGGGAGATGCCGAAAAAGCCTGCGCCACGTCCGTCGGTTTCCGAAGAGGCGCCGAAGAAGGCTGCGCTGCAGCCGCGGCCCGCCACGGTCCCCCGTCCGGACGGCCGCTTCATGATCCAGTTGTCCTCGTTGCGTTCTGAGGGTGCGGTTCGCCGGGCATGGTTGGACCTGCAGCGGCGTCATCAGGATCTCCTCGGTGGGTTATCTCTCAATATCCGGCGCGCCCTGCTGGACGGCGAGAAGCAGGCCTTCTACCGCATGCGTGCCGGGCCGCTGTCGACGCGGAAGGCTGCGAAGGACCTGTGTTCGCGCCTCAAGGCACGCCAGCTCGATTGCCTGGTCGTGGGCCGTTGACGACAGGTGGCAGGGAGGGCGGCCTGCTGCCGTCGGCCCGGGCGCCGAGAGCGGTTATCTTCGGCTGTTCCGGGACCGTTCTTGGCGCGGAGGAGTGGCGGTTCTTCGAGGAAAGCCAACCCCTGGGTTTTATCCTGTTCGGGCGCAATGTCGTGAGCGCCGGACAGGTCAGGAAACTTGTCGCGGACCTGCGCCACGCGGTCTCGAGGCCCGATGCGCCCGTCCTGATCGACCAGGAGGGTGGGCGTGTCCAGCGGCTCGGACCGCCCGGCTGGCCACAACGCCCGGCCATGCGCTTGTTCGGCCAGGCCATGGCCCGCGATCCCGAAGGCGCTGTCGCGTGTGCGCGCCTCAATGCGGAACTGATCGCCGGCGATCTCCGAGCGCTCGGAATCGATGTCAATTGCGCCCCTGTTCTCGACCTTGATCTGCCGGAGGGTCACGACGTGATCGGCGACCGGGCGTTTTCCGATGATCCGGCGGTGGTGGCGGCACTCGGAGGTGCGGTCTGCGAGGGGCTGATGTCGGGCGGGGTCATTCCGGTCATCAAGCACCTGCCGGGCCATGGCCGCGCGACCGTGGACAGCCACGTCGGCCTGCCGCGCATCCGGACCCGGGTCGGGCTGCTGTCGGCCACCGATTTTGCGCCCTTTGCGGTGCTCTCAGACGCGGTGGCCGGAATGACGGCGCACGTCGTCTACGAGGCTATCGACGGCTCCGGTCCGGCAAGCACGTCCCGGGCCGTCATCACCCAGACCATCCGGCAGGATATCGGCTTTGATGGCCTTCTCCTTTCGGACGACATATGCATGAAGGCCCTGACGGGCCCGCCAGGGGAACGTGTCGTGACCGTCCTCGAAGCCGGTTGCGATATTGCACTTCACTGCGACGGCAATCTCGCCGATATGCGGGCCGTTGCGGAAGCCTGTCCGCCGATGACTGCGGACGCCATGGCGCGGCTGGAAAGGGCTCGTCGCGCTGGTCGGCAGCGGCGTGGCGGGCATGACCGTGCGGAGGCGGCGCGGCAGGTCGGGGCTTTCCTCGCCGCGGCAGGATAGCCGGCAAACCATCCATGTGATTCGTCCGACGGGCGGGGAAACCGGTATAGTCGATGTGATCGGGGTGCGCCTCCGGTCAGTGTTCGGCGAGAGGTGTCATGGAACGGGAAGCAGACCAGTTCGAGGAAGAACCGGCACGGGAAACACAGGATCTTGTGCTTGAGCTCGACGGTTTCGAAGGTCCTATAGACCTTCTGCTGACCTTGGCGCGCCAGCAGAAGGTCGATCTGGCACGGATCTCGATCCTGGAACTCGTGGAACAGTATCTGGCCTTCATTGCCGCCAGCCGGAAGCTGCGGCTGGAAATCGCGGCCGACTATCTGGTCATGGCGGCTTGGCTTACTTATCTCAAGTCCCGCCTTCTGCTGCCGGAGCCGGAGGCCGAGGACGAACCGACCGCGCCCGAACTCGCGGCGGCGCTGGCATTCCGGCTCAGGCGCTTGGATGCGATGCGCAATGCGGGCGCGACGTTACTCGCCATGCCGCGTCTTGGGCGCGACGTGTTCGCACGCGGCGCGCCTGAAGGGATGAAGGTTGCTCGCACACCGGTCTACGAGATCACGCTGTTCGAACTGCTGAAGGCCTATGGCGACAATCGCCGGCGCATCTCTGCCGCTTCGAGTCTCACCATTGAGGCGTCGAAGCTGTATTCGCTCGATGACGCGATCGAGCGTCTGTCAAGCCTCGTGGGCGGGGTTGCGGACTGGACGATGCTTTCTTCATTCCTTCCCGACGGGCTGACGAAAGGACTGCTGCTGCGTTCGGCGGTCGCGTCCACGTTCGCAGCGAGCCTCGAGTTCGCGCGCACCGGGGCGATCCAGGTGCGCCAGACGCGTCCTTTCGGTCCCATAATGATTCGCGGCAAGGAGGCTGCAGATGCCTGAAATCACACAGGAGATCCGTATCGCCGAAGCATTGCTGTTTGCGGCGGCGGAACCGCTGAGCGAGGAATTTCTCGCCGAACGCCTGCCCGAGGGTTGCGATGTGGCGCAGGTTCTCGAGGACATACGGACGCTCTACGAGGGGCGGGGCGTAAATCTCGCGCGGGCTGCGGGCAAGTGGTTCTTGCGGACCGCGGAAGACCTGTCGTCGTATCTCTCGATCGAACGCAAGGTGCACCGCAAACCGTCCAACGCTGCGGTCGAGACCCTGGCGATCATTGCCTACCACCAACCGGTCACCCGGAGTGAGGTCGAGGAGATACGCGGTGTCTCGGTGGGCAAGGGATCCTTCGATGTCCTGCTGGAGGCGGGCTGGATCCGGCCTATCGGCCGCCGCCGCACCCCGGGGAGGCCGACCACTTGGGGCACCACTCCCGCCTTTCTCCAGGAACTCGGCCTCGATTCGATTGCCGACCTGCCCGGTGTCGAGGAACTCAAGGCCGCTGGCCTTCTGGACACGCGCCCGGCAAGTGCGGTGGTCGCCGGAGACTCCGGGTTGATGCCTGAATCCCCGGCAAGCAACGACTTTGCGAACGATGCGAATGCAGATGCTGCGGACGCGGGCGGCAAGCATGCGGGGTTGGCCGCGAGTGGCAACGGATCCGCCGGCGAGCCCGGCCGCAACGGCAATGGCAGCAGCGACCCGGGCGATTACGGCTCGGAGGATGATGCCGGCCTCCCGATCACCGGAATCGGCATCGAGCCGCCGTTCGAATTGCAGCAGCTCGCGGACGCGCCGGGCGATCCTGCCCCGGTCTCCTGACGGCGCGGTTTGCGGCCGGGGGCTTCCCGCAATAGCTTGCGGTGGCAATGACGGGTGATGACGAAAACGGATCGTCGGGCCTCTGCGTTTCCGGGTTGAGGCACAGCTTTGGTTCCCGACGCGTGCTGGCCGATGTCGAACTGCACATCGAGCCAGGCGAGATCGTGTGCCTGCTCGGACCGTCGGGTTGCGGCAAGACGACAACGCTTCGCCTGATCGCCGGGCTCGAAACCCTTCAGGCTGGACGCATCTCCTGGAATGGCGCTGTGCTCGCCGACGCCACGGGCGCGGTTCCGCCGGAGCAGCGTGGCGTCAGCCTTCTCTTCCAGGACTTCGCGCTGTTCCCCCATTTGACGGTGGCCCAGAATGTTGCGTTCGGCCTTGTGGACATGGCCAAGAGCGAACGCGACGGACGGATTCACGAGGTGCTCGAACAGGTTGGAATGCTGGACTATGCGGACACCTATCCGCACCGCCTGTCCGGAGGCGAACAGCAGCGCGTGGCGCTGGCCCGCGCCCGCGCGCCGCGTCCCCGAATTATTCTGCTGGATGAGCCGTTTTCCAATCTCGACACGCAGCGCCGCAACCAGCTTCGGGATCTCTGCCTTCACGTCCTCAAGCGCAGCCAGTCGGCCTCGCTCGTGGTGACTCACAACGCCGAGGAAGCCATGTTCATGGCGGACAGGCTGGCCGTTATGCGCGACGGCGCGATCGTCCAAAGCGGATCGCCCGAGGAGATCTATTTCAGGCCGTCAAGCATATTCGTCGCAGGCCTGTTTGGTGAGCTGAACGAGATCCCGGGGCGAGTCGGCCAGGGTCGCGTCGAGACTCCCTTGGGTCCCGTCGAGGCTGGGCACATCGCCGACGATACGGATGTGACGGTGCTGATCCGCCCGGAAGCAGTTGCGGTCATTGCACCGGATGACGGCGCTGCTGTCGGCAGGGTGCTGGCGGCGCGCTTGCTCGGACGCACCAGCCTGCTTCATCTTTCGGTGTCCGGCGACGGATCGCCGGACCTGCATCTTCATGCGCGGGTTGCCGAACGCCATCTCCCGCCCGAGGGATCGGTCGTGGGCTTGCGGTTGGACCGGCAGAATGTCTTCGTGTTTCCGGCCGAAGAGGATCGCGCCTGACGCCGGCTTTTCCGCCCATGCCGTCATGTCGGCCATCCGGGCCGATGCCCCGGCAGGCACCTGCCCGAGCCGTCCCCGAAGGAACCGCATCCCGCTTCCGTATGGTCGTTATACCTCTTCGCGGCGGGGAAACGGCGGGCGGATGAAATTGCAAGAGCGGTGTTTTTCTGCCATTGTCCGGCCTCATGATTCGTTGGAACGGTTCGGGAGCCCTCCGATGGGAACCTTCAGTATCTGGCACTGGCTGGTTGTGCTGGTCGTCGTGCTTGTCCTCTTCGGCGGCGGTGGCAAGCTGTCGCGGCTGATGGGCGATGCCGCGCGCGGCATCACCGCGTTCAAGAAGGGCCTGAAGGAGGAGTCGCAGACGGCCAAGCCGGCGCCCGAAGCAATCGACGCGAAGAGTGACGAGATCGTTTCCGACAGCGTCAAGAAAGACGAGACCGCCAAGGGCTGACAGACGGGCAGTGGCGTCGAGATGAAAGGAAGGCGCCGCCATGTTGGACATCGGCGGTTGGGAATTCCTCCTGGTTGTCGTGCTTGGAATAATCGTGATCGGGCCGAAGGATCTTCCGGGCGCGATCCGTACCGTCATGGCGTTCGTGCGCAAGGCGCGCGAGATGGCACGTGAGTTCCAGTCGGGCCTCGAGGAAATCGCACACGATACCGAACTGCAGAAGATCGCGGACGAGGTCACGGGCGGTGTTTCCCCGAATGCCATTGGCGAGGAGTTGCGTCGGGATCTGGAACACACGATCGACCCCGACGGTGAAATGCGCGACTCCCTGGGCGACGGGTTGGATGAAGCCGAGGACGGACTTGAGGAGGCTATTCAGGCCGGCTACGACGGCGATCACGGGCTACCAGAAGCGGTGTCGGAAGCCATGACCGAGAGCAACGGAGCCGGCCGCGGTGATGCCGAGGACGGGATTGCGGCCAGTGACGACGCCCCTGCCCCCGCGGGCGGAGCCGGCAAAGCGGGCGACAAGGACGCGCCGGCGATATGACCGACGAGGAGATTGACGACAAGCGAATGTCGCTTCTCGATCACCTGATCGAGTTGCGCACCCGGCTGATCTGGTCGTTTGCCGCCTTCATCGTTTTCTTCCTGGCCAGCTTCTTTTTCGCACAGAACATCTATGACTTCTTTGTCCGTCCGCTGGCGACGGCGCTCGAAGGCCGGGAGGGTGCGCGCCTGATCTTCACGGCGCTCTACGAGCCGTTCCTGGCCCAGATCAAGGTTGCCTTCTATACGGCGCTGTTCGTGAGCTTTCCGATCGTCTCGATCCAGATGTGGATGTTCGTTGCCCCCGGCCTCTACCGCAAGGAAAAACGGGCCCTGCTTCCGTTTCTCGCCGCGACGCCGGTGCTGTTCTTTCTCGGCGGCGCGCTGGTCTATTTCTTCATCATGCCGCTGGCATGGGAGTTCTTTCTCAATTTCCAGAGCGCCGGTTCCGAAGGTGCGCTTCCGGTCGAAGTCGAGCCCAAGGTCGACCAGTACCTGTCGCTTGTCCTGCGGCTCATCTTCGCGTTCGGACTGGCGTTCGAACTGCCGGTCCTTCTCATCCTTCTCGCCCGCGTCGGCATCGTGACCGCGGACGGCCTGGCGGCGAAGCGGCGCTATGCGATCGTTGGCGTGTTCGTGTTGGCTGCCATCCTGACGCCGCCCGACGTCATCAGCCAGATCGGCCTCGCAGTTCCTATCATTCTTCTCTACGAGGTGTCGATCATTGGCGCCCGAATGATCGAGCGCCGGCGGGCGGCGGAATATGACGATCTTGACCTCGATGACACCGGCGGCGAGCCGGAAACCGGCGCGGCGTAATCGCGTACTTTCCAGGCGGAAATTCCCTCAATGCTCGACATCAAGTGGATTCGTGAAAACGCCGACGCCCTCGATTACGGTCTGGCGCGCCGCGGCGTCGCGCCGCACGCAGCGAGGATCGTCGGGCTCGATGCCGAGAGCCGGCGCATGACGACCGAGCTGCAAGAACTGCAGACCCGCCGCAACGAGAACTCGAAGGAGATTGGCGCCCTGAAGTCGAGGGGCGAGGATGCGTCTTCCCTGATTCGGGATGTCGCCGCGCTCAAGGACCGGGCGGGGAATCTTGAGGATGGCCTGAAACGGATTTCGGAAGAGATATCCGAAATCCTCGCAGGCCTCCCCAATCTTCCCGAATCCGAAGTTCCCGATGGCGAGGACGAGAGCGACAACGTCACGCTGCGCGAATGGGGCGAGCGTTCGGTGTTCGATTTCGAGGTTCGCGACCATGTCGAGCTCGGCGAAGAAGCGGGCCTTCTGGACATGGAACATGCCGCCAGGATGTCGGGGGCGCGCTTTGCCGTGATGCGCGGGCCGCTCGCGCGCCTCGAACGGGCATTGGCGTCGTTCATGCTCGATCTTCATACCGAAGAATTCGGTTATACCGAGATAAGCCCGCCGCTTCTGGTCAGGGACGGTGCCGTTTTCGGCACCGGACAGCTACCAAAATTCGCGGAGGATCTCTTTCGGACCGGCACCGAGCACTGGCTCGTGCCTACGGCCGAGGTGCCGCTGACCAATCTCGTGGCAGGCGATATCCTCTCCGAGGAAGAACTGCCGCTCCGTTTCACCGCGCACACGCCGTGTTTCCGCTCGGAAGCCGGAGCGGCCGGCCGCGATACGCGCGGCATGATGCGCCAGCACCAGTTCTACAAGGTCGAGCTCGTCAGCGTCTGCCTTCCTGATTCTTCGGCGGATGAGCACGAGCGCATGACGAACTGCGCGGAGGAAGTCCTGCAACGGCTCCGGCTTCCCTATCGTGTTGTCAGCCTGTCGACGGGGGACCTCGGCTTCTCGGCCAGGAAAACATACGATCTCGAAGTCTGGCTCCCCGGACAGAACCGCTACCGCGAGATTTCGAGCTGTTCGAACTGCGGCGATTTTCAGGCGCGGCGCATGGGCGCGCGCTTTCGCCCGTCGGGCGGCCGGGGAACGGAATTCGTGCACACACTCAACGGTTCGGGACTCGCCGTCGGCCGCGCCGTGATCGCCGTGCTGGAGAACTACCAGCGTTCCGACGGCGCCGTCGCCGTTCCCGATGTGCTCAGGCCCTACATGGGCGGCCTCGAAGTCATTCCGGCCGGGGACCGGGGGACATGACGGTTGCCGGGCATCCGGTCCACGAACCGCGGCCGCTGTTTCCGGAGGCGGGCGGTGCGCGGGAATTACCGGCCGTGCGGCGCCGGTCGGACGACCGGCAGAAGCGGAGCGCCGCGGCCGAGGCTGTTGTGCCGTTGCCTGTCTCCGGTTCCGGTCCCGTCATTGTTCAGGTCAGCCGTCCTTGACGACGACCGAGAACAGGCGCATGCGGCTGATCATGGAGCTGCGCGGTGACGGTATTTCCGACCGGCGGGTGCTTGCTGCCATCGAGCGCGTCCGGCGCGAAGAGTTCGTGCCCGACCTCTTCCGGAAAGATGCCTATGACAATCGAGCGCTCCCGATCGGTAACGGCCAGACGATAAGTCAGCCCTCTGTTGTCGCTTTCATGACTCAGGCGCTGAAGCTCGACACGCGTATGCGGGTTCTGGAAATCGGGACTGGATCCGGATATCAGGCCGCGGTGCTGGCCAAGCTTTGCGCCCGCGTTTACACCGTGGAACGCCACCGGGATCTGCTGCGCGAAGCACAGCAGATATTCGAACAGCAGCGGATCGGCAACGTCACGACGCGTTTCGGCGACGGCATGAAGGGCTGGCCCGAACAGGCGCCTTTCGACCGCATCCTCGTCACTGCGGCAGCCGACGGTGTCGTGCCGGCTGCCCTGTTCGAGCAATTGCGCCCGGACGGGATCTTGGTCGCTCCGGTCGGAAACGCGTTCGGGACCCAGCACATCTTCAGATACAGCTTCGATGCGGACGGCGAACTGATCGAAGAGCGGTTGTGGCCGGTAAGATTCGTGCCGTTGGTCGTGGGCAAATCCTGACCGCCAGCGGCGGCAAACGCGGCGCCCTGCCGACAGTGCGGCCGGCACCCGTTCAGGCAATCGTCCGCCGGGAACGGTTCGGGGCGAGTTTTCCTGCCGATCCCGCTTGATTTTTCTTCTTCGGCCACAATTTCAGAGAAAGCAGGAAATCGGGCGGGCGGAGCCGCCGGTTTCGGGATTCGACACCGAGGCAGGGTTGGCTAAAGTCTTCCCCTTTACAGAGGAGACAGAGGCATGAACCGTTTCAGGATCCTCTCCGTGCTGGCTGCAGCGAGTGTAGCCCTCAGCCAGCCAGGCGCACCTGCGCATGCCGAGCAACAGGTGCCGCAGAAAGTACTTTCCTCGATTGTGCAGATCAGCGCGACGGTTCCGGCGGAGGCGCGCACTGCGCAGACGCTGGGAACCGTGCGCGGTGGCAGCGGCGTCGTCATCGACGATGAAGGGTTGGTCGTGACCATCGGCTACCTGATCCTCGAGGCCGAATCGGTGTTGGTCACCACCGAGCATAGCACCGTTCCGGCCAACGTCGTCGCGTATGACCATGATTCGGGATTCGGCCTGGTCAGGACGGTACGCTCGCCCGGCGTGCCCCGGATGGAACTCGGTCTTTCGCGGCATTTGCGGGTGGGAAAGCAGGTCCTCGTATCGGGATTTGGAGGCAGGAACCGGGTGATGCCGGCAGCCGTCGTCGATCGCAGGGATTTTGCGGGTTACTGGGAATATCTGCTTGAAGACGCGATCTTTACCTCACCCCTCTATCCCCAGTTTGGTGGCGCAGCGCTGATAGACGAAAAAGCGCAGCTTGTCGGAATCGGGTCCCTGATGGTGCCCAACGCGGCAACGCGTGGTGACAACATGGTCCCCGGCAACATGTTCGTTCCGATCGATGCGCTGACAGCGGTGCTCGGCGACCTCATTTCGCGGGGCCGTTCCAGCCGCAACAACCGGCCTTGGTTGGGCCTCTACTCCGAGGTTCTGCGCGGACGGCTGTTTGTCGCGCGCGTTGTTCGGAGCGGGCCGGCGTGGTTGGCGGGGGTCCGCCCGGGCGACATGGTCCTGGGCGTGGGTGATAATCCGGTCAGCGGCCTCGCGGACTTCTACCGCAAGGTCTGGGCCTATGGAGATCCCGGAGTGGAGGTTCCGCTCCAGTTGCTACAGGGCAATACCCCGCGTCGGATAACGATTCGGTCGAGGGATCGTTACGACTGGCTGAGGCTCAGTCCCAGCTACTGACGTCCTCGGCGACCGCGATCTGCCGGCCGCGGACCCCGTCCGGGCTCCGTCGGGAAGAGGGGATGACTGTCGGCAGGATCACGGATATGGTGCGTACCCAAGGCGAAAAATGGCGCGGCATCGCCTGCCTGGTGGGCGTTGCAACCGATTTGCTTCGCCGGGAAGAACGCGCGCCGCTGCCGCGCCAATGCCGTTGCGGATATTGATACGTCCGGTGAACGCTTGTTGGAAATTTTCCGTGCTCCGGCTGGTGAGCCGCTGGCAACGCGCTGCAACCGGCTTCGCGTTGGCAGTCATGCTTGCTGCCTGCTCCTCCGGTCCTGCTCCGCTGGTGCAGGGCGGGGAGGGCGGCACGGTCGCCGTGCGGCCCGGCGATTCGCTCTACAAGATAGCCCGGCGCCACAATGTGAGCCTGCGCGCGCTGATCGACGTCAACCGGGCGCTACCCCCCTATGTGATACATCCCGGCCAGACCCTGCGGCTGCCGTCGAGGCAAGTGTCCCGCGCTGCCTCGGCTGACGGCCCGCGCCGCAGCAGTGGCCGCGCTCCCGCGATTGCCGCCGGGCGCGGGGGTACCGGCAAGGGGAGCGCTGACAGCGCCGGGAAGGCGGCAGAGTCCGCCGCGAAGAGTGCGCGGCCGGCCGGTCGGGACGCGAAAGCCAAGGGCCGCCGCGACGGCAAGGTCGGGCGAACCGAGGCGGCTGCGCCCCGGGCCAAACCCCGAACACCGTCACCCGGCTCCGGTGGTACTCGCTTCATCTGGCCGCTGAAAGGCACCGTGATCTCGCGCTACGGCCCCATCGGAAAAGGCCTCTACAATGACGGCATCAACATCGCGGCGCCGCGTGGAACCGCCGTGCGGGCGGCTGGCGGCGGCGTTGTTGCCTACGCAGGCAACGAAATCCGCGGTTTCGGAAATCTCATCCTCATACGCCATGCCAAAGGCTGGGTTTCGGCCTACGCGCACAACGGCAAGATGCTGGTGGAGCAAGGGCAGAAAGTACGCCAGGGCCAGGTGGTCTCCCGGGTCGGCGCCAGCGGTAACGTGAGCAGGCCGCAACTGCATTTCGAGCTCAGGCAGGGAAACAGGGCGGTCGATCCCGAACGCTATCTCAAAGCGCCGATTGCAGCGCTGCCGGACGGGGGGCGCATCATTCAAGCTTGGTTCCGGTCCGGCCAGCCAGGTACTGGACAAACTGCCATGCGACACGTCCCGAGCGAGCGCCGCGGGTAACGGACCATTCGATTGCTTCCGCATGCAGGGTCGCCCGGTCGACCCGGATCCCGAAATGCTCCACATAGCGGTCGATGATCTCGAGGAAGATGTCCTGATTGCAGTGATGGAAACCGAGCCACAGGCCGAAACGGTCGGATAGCGAAACCTTCTCCTGGACCGCTTCGCCGGGATTGATTCCGGTCGAGCGCTCGTTCTCGATCATCTCGCGCGGCATGAGGTGACGCCGATTCGACGTCGCATAGAAGATGACGTTCCGGGGTCGGCCCTCGATGCCCCCTTCGAGCATGGCCTTCAGCGACTTGTAGGTGGTGTCGTCGGCATCGAAGGAGAGATCGTCGCAGAAGAGGATGAAATTCTGCGGCCGGCACCGCAGCAGGGCCAGCAGGTTGGGCAGGGACGGCAGATCCTCGCGGTGAATTTCGACGAGCGCCAGCGTGCCGTCGGCCTCCCGGGCCACTGCCGCGTGGACAGCCTTTACCAGGGAGCTCTTGCCCATGCCCCGGGCGCCCCAGAGGAGGGCGTTGTTGGCGGGCAGGCCGGTGGCGAACCAGCGTGTGTTCTCAAGTAATGAATCCCGCACCCTGTCTATCCCGACGAGGAGGTTGATGTCGACCCGACTGACTTCCTGGACGGGAAGCAGTCGGCCGCTGTCGGCCCTCCATACAAAGGCTTCGCACATCTCGTCGAGCGGTTCGGAGTCCGCGGGCGGAGAGAGTCTGTCGAGGGCGTCGGCAATTCGCGTCAGCAATTGCCGTGCGGTTTCGTCGGTCATCGGAAGGACATCTGGCGCTAGGATCAGGATCGCACTGACGCTAACGGCGCACAGGAGCGGTTGCAAGCTGCAACGGCGCCGCTATATTCCGCGCAGTTCCTTTCACCACCTTATGCGGAGAATCGCATGTTGATTTCGCCAGCCTGGGCGCAGGACGGCGGTGGTTTCGGCGGCATGGAACAGCTGTTGCCGCTTGTCCTGATTTTTGTCGTCTTTTGGTTCCTGTTGATTCGCCCGCAACAGAAGAAGGCCAAGGCACATCGAGAGATGATCGGCAACCTGCGCCGTGGTGACCGGATCGTGACGAATGGCGGGCTGGTCGGCACCATAACCCGCGTTCCGAACGAGCGTGAACTGATCGTGCAGATTGCTGAAGACACGAAGGTCCGGATAATGCGCGGCATGATCGCGGAGAGCCTTTCCGGGGATGAACAGGACGGAAAGGGGGCGAGGCGGCCGCCGGACGACTATGACGATGACGATGAGGAGGACGGCGGCAGCGGCAATCGGAAGCAGGACAAGATTACCGACGAGTCCGGGCGTGACTGAACCTCCGCCCCTTCGCCAACGCGGGTTGTCAGCGGATCGCGGTGCATGACCTATTTTGCGAACTGGAAGAAGATCCTCGTTGCGGTCGTCTGCGTGTTCGGCTTTGCCTTTGCGGCTCCAAACATCTTCAGCGATGAAAGCCTCCGTGATGTGCCTTCGTGGCTTCCCAACCAGAAGATAAATCTGGGCCTCGATCTTCAGGGCGGCTCCCATCTCCTGCTGGAAGTTGATGTCGCTTCGGTCTACCGCGAACGACAGGAAAGTGTTGTGGATGCAATCCGTACAGCGCTCAGGCGGGCGAAGCCGGGTATAGGCTATACCCGCCTCGGCGTTCGCGAGGGATGCGCCGGTTTCACGCTCCGGTCGGCCGGCGACACCGAGCGCGCCCGTGCCGCGCTGGAGGATGTCGTTGGCGAGTCCGAGCTTGTCGTTGATGGCCTGAGCTTCCGCATATGCATGTCCGATCAAGAACGTGCCGACATCCAGACGTCAGCTGTTTCGCAGTCGATCGAAATCGTGCGCCGGCGCATTGACGAAACCGGAACCCGGGAGCCGACGATCCAGCGCCAGGGCAAGGACCGAGTTCTTGTTCAGCTGCCGGGGGTGAAGGATCCGGAACGCATCAAGCGTCTTCTCGGCAAGACGGCAAAGCTGACATTCCATCTCTTGGAAAGGGGCGAAACCGCTGTGACGGCGTGCGGGCAGGGACGCCGCCCGCCGCCCGGGGCGGTCTGTCTCGCTTCCGACGATGAGCGTGATGTCAATGGCGACCCGATCCAGTATCTCGTCAAGCGGCGCGTTATGGTCAGCGGCGATACCCTTGTCGACGCACAGGGCACCTTCCAGGATGCGCAGCCGGTGGTGTCCTTCCGCTTCGATGCCGTCGGTGCCAGGCGATTCGGCGACGTCACGAGAAAGAATGTCGGCCATCCGTTTGCGATCGTGCTCGATCGCAAGGTCATCAGCGCTCCAGTCATACGCGAACCCATCCTTGGTGGCAGCGGGGTGATTTCGGGCAACTTCACGGTACAGTCGGCGCAGGATCTGGCATTGCTGTTGAGGGCGGGCGCCCTGCCAGCGCCGCTTACGGTGCTTGAGGAGCGCACTGTGGGAGCGGAACTGGGGGCTGATTCCATAGCGGCAGGCAAGATAGCTAGCGTGCTGGCGATCGTTCTGGTCATCGTTTTCATCGCTCTTGCCTACGGCCTCTTCGGGCTGATGGCCAATACCGCGCTGATCCTGAACATGATCCTTCTCGCCGCCGTGCTCTCGATGCTGCAGGCGACGCTCACGCTGCCGGGCATTGCCGGCATTGTGCTGACCATCGGCATGGCGGTCGATGCCAATGTTCTCATCTTCG
Organism: Alphaproteobacteria bacterium; assembly: GCA_022822405.1. Lineage (GTDB taxonomy): Bacteria > Pseudomonadota > Alphaproteobacteria > MPNO01 > UBA830 > JAJEBT01. Next base: position 35,642 of record JAJEBT010000001.1, on the reverse strand, counting down.
AGCGCATTCGCGAGGAGGCCCGCAACGGCCGGACTCCGATGTCGGCGGTAAGCGCCGGCTACCAACGCGCCCTGACCACCATTGTTGATGCCAACATCACGACATTGATTGCCGCGATACTGCTCTACGTCTTTGGGTCGGGGCCGGTGAAGGGATTTGCCGTCACCTTGGCGATTGGGCTTGTCACCTCGATGTTCACGGCCATCATGGTCACGCGCCTGATGGTGGTAACCTGGCTGCACCGTCGCCGGCCTGCAGCCCTGCCGATCTGAAGGGTAGCTCCGATGCGTCTCATTAGTCTTGTACCGGTTGGCACGCGGATAGATTTCATGCAGTTCCGCCGGTTCGCTGGCGTGGTCTCCCTCGTGCTTTGCGTTGCCTCGGTCGGATTGTTTCTTGCCAAGGGTCTCAATTACGGCATCGACTTCCGGGGCGGCATCCTGCTCGAAGTCCGCACTCCCGGACCTGCCGATCTGTCGGAACTGCGCCGGACGCTGGGAGGGCTCGACCTCGGCGAGGTCCAACTTCAGGAATTCGGCCGCGATACGGATGTGCTGATCAGGATCGAACGTCAGGCGGGCGGGGAGAAAGCGCAGCTTGAGGCTGTTGAGATCGCGAAGAAGGCTCTCGGCACGGAGGTCGACTACCGGCGGACGGAATTCGTCGGCCCGAAGGTTGGCGCCGAGTTGATCGAGGCAGGGATAACGGCGGTACTCGTCGCCCTGGCCGCCATGCTGGTCTATATCTGGTTTCGTTTCGAATGGCAGTTCGGTATCGGGGCGGTCATTGCTCTGCTTCACGATGTCTTTCTGACGATCGGGATCTTTTCGCTGATCGGACTCGAATTCAACCTGTCGACAGTTGCGGCAATTCTGACGATCGCCGGCTATTCCATAAACGACACGGTCGTCATCTATGACCGGGTTCGTGAGAATCTGCGCAAGTACAAGCAGATGCCGCAGGATGAGCTGTTCAATCTGTCGATCAACGGAACGCTGTCGAGAACTCTCCTCACGAGCATTACGACGCTGATTGCGCTGGGCGTGCTGTTCCTGTTCGGCGGCGAAGTGATCAAGGGATTCAGCTTTGCGATGATCTGGGGTGTCCTGGTGGGAACCTATTCGTCGATCTTCGTTGCCGTGCCCCTGCTGGTCTATATGAATCTTCGCCGAACCGGCCTGATCGTGGGAGAGATAGATGACGATGCCGCGGGCGAGGGCAGCGCTCGCTGATCGAGGAACGGCAGGCTGAACGCGGGGTTCCAGCACCGGCTACATGATGCAGATGGCCATCGCATGGCGCGGCATCTCAAGGAATCGACGTTGTTGGCAGAGCCGTTGCCTGCTGCCCCTGCAGTTGGTCCGGCCTTCGGGGATCGAGTCTGGCGTTCGTTTGGCGCAGGATGCCATTCGCGCTGCCCCGGGTCGGTGGGCAAGGCAGCGTACTCCGTCATCGGGACGTTCGAACCAACTTCGTTAAACTGCCGGACCATCGCCCCCGGGTTTCTGGGATTAGACGCCTTTGGCATTGGCGCAGGTCACCGTGGAAACGGGTCGTCCGCATTCAGTCACGACTGAGGATAGCAGCGCCCGCGACCGTGATGGCGTGGTTCGGCAGCAACAGGCAGGACTATCTGGTGGACACATCGGTTTTGATAGTGGGCGCCGGGCCGGTGGGTCTGACGCTGTCTCTGGTCCTGGCCAGATCCGGCATCGACTGCATGGTTGTCGAACGAAATTCGTCCACCACACAGCACCCAAAAATGGACGTCACCAACGGCCGGTCGATGGAGATTTTCAAGGCGCTGGGAGTAGCCGACGAGATCAATGCGGCGGCGGTTCCGCAAGATATCTGTCACGACGTCAGTTGGGTTTCCAGCCTGAGCGGCCACGAAATCTGCCGGTTTGCCTATCCCGGACCGGCAGAAGCGCGGGAACGGTACCGGCGGCTCAATGACGGCACCCAGCCGATGGAACCGGCCATCAGGATTTCGCAGATTGTCGTGGAGCCGTTGCTGCGCGACGCTGCCATGCGATCGTCCCGCGTTACCGTCTGCTACGGCCGGGAGTTCGTGGAGCTGGAACAGGACGACGAGGGGGTTTCCGCCTGGGTCGACAACGCGGAGACCGGCGAGCGCTTGACCATTCGCGCGCGCTATCTCGCAGGCTGCGACGGCGGCAACAGCCGGGTTCGCCAAAATATCGGCATCGGGTTGAGTGGCGAGGCCGGGATCCGCTCCAGGTACAGCGTGCATTTCCGTTCTGCCGACAGGCAAATTCTCGAGCCATGGGGCCCGGCCTGGCATTACCAGTCGCCGGTGCACGGCACCTTGGTCAGCCAGGATGGCGACGAGCACTTCACCCTTCACTCCTATCTGGGCGAATGGGAAACGCCAGAGACCGTGAACCCCTATAACAAGGTCCGCGCCTTTGTCGGCAGGGATTTCCATTTCAAGTTGTTGAAAGCCGTCAACTGGGAAAACAATCTGCTGGTGGCAGACCGCTACCGATACCGACGGGTGCTGCTCGCAGGCGATTCCGCCCATCAATACATTCCTACTGGCGGTTACGGGATGAACACGGGAGTCGGCGACGCGTTCGATCTCGGCTGGAAGCTCGCTGCGATCATCAACGGCTGGGGCGGCGAGAAGTTGCTCGACGGCGTAGAGGAAGAGCGGCGTCCCGTCGCCATCAGAAACCGGGACGGAGCGAAGCGGCACGCGGAGACCCGTTTGGCTGTCGGAGCGATCTGGCCGGAGGATGTCGACAGGGCCGGCCCGGAGGGCGATGTCCTCCGCGCCAGGCTGGCCAAGCGGGTTCGGGAGATCGGCAACGCCGAGAACGAAAGCCTTGGCATAGAACTCGGCTATTCCTATGCCAGTTCGGCGCTTGTCTGCGGCGCTCCCGGTGACCGGCATCAGGATGACCCACTGAGCTACGTTCCAACAACGACCCCGGGGTATCGACCGCCTGCGGTCTATCTTGCGAACCGCGTGCCGATATTCGATCTCTTCGGCCCCGCGTTCACTCTCCTGCAGTTCACGCCCGATGAGGTCGGTGCGAGCGCCGTCAGAACTGCGGCCGACAACCTCGATCTGCCGTTGAAGATGGTGCCGATTCAGGATGCCCATGCGAGATCCCTCTACGGGTGCAATCTGGTGCTCCTTCGGCCTGACCACCATGTCGCGTGGCGTGGCGAAAGAGTGCCGGACAACATCGAAGAGATCCTGAAGACGGTATCGGGAAACTAGATCGGGCTGCCTGCAGCGGGGTAGCGGGGATGACAGTTGGCGACGTCGAATAGCGGTTGGATACTGCCCGGGCGGAAGTCCCGGTCCGGGAAGCGATCAGGTACGGCAGCGGCGTCACGCCGATCCGCTTCCGGTTCGAAGCCTGCCGCCGGGGGGCTTCCCCCGGGTTCGCAGAAGGTCCGGTCAGTTCTTGCGGGGGACAGGACAGCACTTTCGGCGCTTGATCGCTTGCCTTGTCGGCGCTGTCCGGCACGGCCGCGACATTACCCTGGAAACCATCAACACGGTGGGCGATAATGAACGAGACCAGTCCCTAATGAATCGTCCAGCTGCCGACCATGGTGCCCCAGTTTGGGCACCTGACGGGACAGGCACGGCAACCCGGCACCCACCTGTGCCAGACCGGGGGCGCAGTCCGGCCGGGCCGGCGGCCAAAGGCAGCTAAGGTCCTGGCCACGTTCCGGCAATCCGTCGTTCCGAAGCGAGGAAACATGAGCCGCACGGCAGCTGGACCTCCCCTGCGCACTGGTGAATTCGTTCCCCTTGTCGCCCTCCTGATGGCGCTTGTAGCGCTCGCGATCGACGCGGTGCTGCCGGCTTTGCCCGCAATCGGCCAAGATCTTGGAACTCAGCGCCCGAACGACCTTCAGTTCGTCATCATGGCCCTTTTCCTGGGGCTTGGCATGGGTCAGATCGTCTCAGGCCCGCTCTCAGACGCGATCGGCCGCAAGTCCGCGATCTATATCGGCCTCGCCCTGTTCATGGGCGGATGCCTCATGAGCATCTTTGCGTCTGGTTTCGAGGCGATGATCGTTGGTCGCGTGCTGCAGGGCATCGGAATCGCCGCGCCGCATACCGTGACCATCGCCCTGGTGCGCGATCAGTACGAGGGACGTCAGATGGCCCGCCTCATGTCGTTCGCGATGGCCGTGTTCATTCTTGTTCCCACCGTTGCTCCCGCGCTCGGACAGGTGATCCTGTGGTTGGGAGGCTGGCGCGCGATATTCTCCACCTTTCTGGCGATAGCGGTGATTGCGCTGGCTTGGTTCGGGCTTCGCCAGCCGGAGACTCTGCCGGTGGCGCGGCGGCGGCCTTTTTCCGTGCGGGTGATCGGCGGCGCCGTCCGCGAGGTGGTCAGGACCCGGGCCGCGCTCGGCTTCATCCTCGCCTCCGGATGCGCGCACGCGCCATTCGTCGCCTATCTGAGCTCCGCCCAGCAGATCTTTCAGGAGGCCTACAGGACCGGCACCCTGTTTCCGGCCTATTTCGGCGTGCTGTCGCTGGCAATCGGAGGCGCCGCGCTCGCGAACGGCCGCATCGTCATGAAGTACGGGATGCGCCGGCTCTCGGGCACTGCGGCAGCGGCGTTGACACTGGTTTCGGTTGCTGCGTTGCCGATGGCCTTCGCCTTCGACGGGCTTCCTCCGTTGTGGTTGTTCATGGCCTACCTGATCGTTGTCTTCCTTTGCATCGGACTCCTGTTCGGAAATCTCTATGCGCTCGCCATGGAACCTCTCGGCCACATCGCCGGTGTGGGCGCTGCCGTGGTCGCCTCGGCTGCGACCTTCATAGCGGTGCCTCTCGGTGTGATAGTGGGGCAAAGCTTCGATGGAACGATGTACGCTCTTACCATCGCCTTCGCGGTTTGTGGTGCTGGCACCGTCGTTGCGATGCGATGGGCCGAAGCCAATCGTGGCAGCCAGCGCACCCGGGTGCCCGTCGTCGAGCCGTGATCGCCTGTTGCCGATGTGGCATTTTCTCGGCACCGGTGCGGTTGGCCGACCGACGCCTCATCTGACCGGTTTCCGATCCGGCACGTAGTGGGGCCAGCCGCCATCGATCGGCACATTCGCGGGCGTTGCGGCCAGGCGACAATGTCTGTCACGATCCCGTGAAGCTGCAATAGGCGCCGTACCGTGCGGCCCGCGAGGGCGTCGCGGACTGGCGGGAGGACGCTTCGGAGGCGTGGATCTGGGCCTTTCGGTACAGACGACGCGGTATAGTTTCCGGTTTGGATACTGAACCGGTCTGATAAGTGCAGCATTACCGTGGGCTGCCGGATTTGCCACACGGAGGGCGCCGAATCGCAGCGGCCCTGGATACACCTTCCAGGATTACGATAGCCGGACAGACGCCCGAACCTATTTACCAACGGCAATGCTTGCAAAAAAAGGGGGCCCGAAAGCCCCCTTCTTGATCGTTCTGTTCGTTCGCTCAGAACAGGTTCTGCGCCGATACCATTGCGTAGAGCATCGGGATCGAGAGCATCGTGTTGGTACGAGAGAACAGCATTGCGGTGCGTCCGGCCTTCGCCTTTTCATCGGCTTCAACCTGAACTATTCCGAGCGCTTTCTTCTGGTTCGGCCAGATAACGAACCAGACATTGAACCACATGATCGTCCCTAGCCACATTCCGATGCCGATCATCGAGTGCTTGTCGACGCCGTCCATGAGGCCGATCAGGATTGCCTCGCCGAGATAGCCGTTCAGCCAGGCAAGAATCAACCCGGTAACGATCGTGGACATCGCGCCCCAGCGGAACCAGAACAATGCGGCCGGCGCGATCACGCCGGTAACGGCAGGCTTCTGCTCGTCGGGGATCTTGCCCATATTCGGGATCTGAACAAAGTTGAAATACCAGAGGAGGCCGATCCACATCACGCCACTGAGGACATGAAGCCATCTGAAAAGAAAGGCCCACCAGGACTTGTCAAGCGCGAGACCGGCATCATGCCAGATCACGACAATGACGACCAAAACTACCGCGAGCACGAAACCCGCAATCACGGTGTTGGTCAGGTCGGAGAGAACTTTGGCCATCAGCAAATTCCTTTCATTGACCCCATTTTGCTATGCATAAGCATAACGATTTCCGGCCGCTTCTTCAATGCCGATGCGAATCGTCTCCTCATTCTGGGAACCCCGCCGACCCGGTATACGGAGAGTTAGTCGCGGTTTCGCCGTTGCTGTCCGAATCGCATGGCGCTCGGCTGGGCTTCTGTTGGCGTCAGGTTGCCACTACCCGATCTGCAGACACGATCCACGATCGAATCAGCATTGCGAGTCGACAGTTTTCTCATGAAATCATCGAGATAACGCATGAAGCCCAATGATCCTGGCAGGTTGAATCGGTGGAATCCCTGTCAACAGGGTCTCAGCCGAGTCCCGTCCGCAAGAACTGGTACCGAAGGCGCCGATCTGGCAAAACGACCGCATGAAGCCGTTGCCCGTGGACCGAATGACGCCATAATCGATGGTGGGGCAAGGTGCCTGTCGGAGCCTGATCGTCCCGGCTGTCATTCGGGCTCTGTTCAGCCGATGTCGCCGACGTTTGCGGCCAAGGCTGTCGTGCGGGGATGTCGTTGTCGATCGTGCATCGGACCGATTGACGTGGGATATGCCAGCTCAATTTCTTGGTTCGCGCCGGAAGCCGCCCGTTTGTATTTCGGTCCTGGCCGAAAACGGAGCAGATGTGCATCGTGGAAGGTTGTTGGTGCATTCACATATGAGCGGCCTGCCATGCGGGCTCCTGATCTCCTGTAGGGAATCCTGACATGCGGGATGGCGGGGACTACTGCATGCAGCGAGTGCGAATCTACGACTACGACCGCTACTTCGCGAGCATATTCGCGCCGCGCGATGTGCGTTCGGACCTGATGGCCCTGTATGCCTTCAATCTGGAAATCGCGTCGACGAACGAGTTGGTAAGCGAGGCGCTGCTCGGCCAAATGCGGCTGGAATGGTGGCGCGATGCGGTAGCCGCCATCTACGAGGGGCGGACGATCCGACATGTCGTCGTTGCGGAGTTGGATGAGGTCGTGCGGCGGCACGATCTGCCGCAGGCGGAAATGGATGGGCTGATTGCCGCGAGATCGCGGGATTTCGATGACTCTTCCATGGAGACGATGGCCGCAGTCGAAGACTATGCGCGCGGCTCTGCGGGGGTGCTGGCTGGGCTCGCCTATCGTATATGCTGCGGCAGCGTCCCGCCACCAGAGATCCGGGCGGCCGGCACGGCTTGGGGCCTTGCCGGCCTCTTGCGGGCGGCTTCCTTCAACGCTGGTGCCACGAGCTCCGAAGGGTCGGGAGGTCCGGCACGGAGCATCGACCCCTCAGGGCCGGACACGAGCTCCGTGACGTCCGGAAGCTTTGCGGCCGGCCTGGCCAATGAGATGGCGGAACGGGCGCGCCAGACCTTGGTTGTCGTCCGAGACCATTTGGCAGGGATGGCGCGACCTTCCCGGGCGGCAATCGGATATTTGCCCGTAGCCTGGCAATACTTGGCACGCCTCGAACGGGCGGGAAACGATATCCTTGCCCCCGACCTGGAGCCCAGCCGCACGGCAAGGCAGCTCGGCATGCTGAAGGCCATCGTTATTGGCAGGCTCTGACGCAGTTGTCGGCATATGCCGCGTGGCGAATGGGCGGCACCGCCTGCCCGGCGGATCGATGCGAAGTGACGAACTTCGCTATGCCGCGTTCCGTGAAACAGTCCAATCGCGGATCCCGGACCAGGGCACGCCACGGGATCGTCGGTGCATGGGCACCCCGGCCAGGCAGGCCTTGATATCGCTGAAGAACCTGAAGAGTGGTGAACTCCGCTCCGTCGACAGAACCGATGCTGCCGGGATCAGGGATGCGTCCCGCCTGTTTCAGCACCGGGACGGCTGCCGGTCCGGTCTGGACCGGCCTCGACGATTTGAAGTCCGGGACGCGCACAGCTTCCCGGCTGTGGCGTCGGCCTCGGCTCCTAACGTGGCACGCGCTCGACGACCATGCGTTCATCGACCAAGCGTCCGTTCTCGATGACCGTATCGTTGTCGAGCATGACCGTGCAGTCGCGCATCGGCACGTCGTAATGGCCGTTGGTGGTGCGGGTGCCGCCGCCCTGGCTGTTGGGTCCCGTGGAAAAAAGAAAGTTTCCGGCAAAGGTGCGGGCTGCGGCATAGGTGCGGTCGGGATCATTGCCGTAAAGGGCAATCGCATCCCAGCGCGCCTGCGGATTGAGGCCCCAGCCGAGATGCGACAGGTAGTGGCCGTCGAGATCGTCGGGATTTGCCTTGTTGTCTTCGAGCCAATGCTCCATCAGCCGGGCATCCATTCCGCCCGAGATACTCGTTATGTGGCCGTCTGCCACTTCGAGACGGATCGTGTCCTGCACATAGCGGTTGTAGGGCAGGACCACCATGTCGCCGGGCTGGATGACGACAATGCCGCTTGCGGACCCCTCGTTGGGAAAGGTGTGCACATGACCGCCGCCCCAGTGGTCGAAACGCCCCGGCGCATCGGCGAATCCGTACTGGATCATGGTCGGGTATTCGCCACAATCATAGGTCAGGTCCGTGCCGGCCGGACTGGTGACTCTCACCGTGTTCGTCGCTTCGAGCCGCTTTCCCGCGTGGATCACCGCCTCGCGCAGTCCCGGCGGCGCCATCAGCTGTTCGAGATCGTCGGGAGCGTCGATGACCAGCAACACCCGCGTGCCGCCATCTCGGACGGTCTTCATCCACTTCGTGAAGAGTGGAATGTGCAGGCAGATCAGCATGTCGGCCGCGCACAGTGCTTCCAGGGTCCCCTTGCAGGCACCGATGGTCTCGACGCCGACCTTGGTCCAGGACGGCGTCGCGTTGACGCACAGCTCGTAGGCGTCGGCACCGAGCTCTGATGCGGCGGCAAAGGAAGCCTGAACGTATTCGCGGCGTGTGTTGAGGTCGGAAAGAAGCGCGACGGTTTCGCCTTCCGCCAGTTTGCAGAGCTCGAATTCCTTGCGAAACAGCGTCGCGAGCTTGGCCGGGTTGACTTCCTGGCTGCGCATCGGCACCTCCTGCGCGGATTGTGCGCCGTCGCGAGTGGCGCGTTCCGGCCACCGTCCTGCGGTGTACGGATTATCCTGCCGCCGGTTGCGGAGTGTCAAGGCCGCAGGCGGGCGTCGGCGCTCGACCCGTCACCGAATAGCCGCGAGCCAGCTTTTCACCGGTGTTCAACAGCCCCTCAGTGCAGGGTTGCCTTCGTCGCTCCGAGGATACCTGGTTCGTCGAGATGTTCAGACTGCAACCAGCCATCGAGTTCGCCCAGAGCGCGCCGGCAATAGGCGTTCTTCCGCTCGCGTCCGCGAAGGCGCTGACCCAGAGGCGGCAGCAATCCGAAATTGATGTTCATCGGCTGGTAGGAACCAGCGTCGGCCCCTTCTGTGATGTGCGCGAGCAACGCGCCAAGAGCCGTCGTCCGGGGCGGCGGCCGAAAGGCCCGGCCGCATGCTTCCGCCGCCGCGAAACATCCCGCGAGCAGACCGATCGCTGCGCTCTCGACATAGCCCTCGACGCCGGTGATCTGGCCCGCGAAACGCAGCCTCGTCATGGCCTTGAGGCGGAGTTCGCCGTCGAGGAGCCGCGGCGCGTTGAGAAACGTATTACGGTGAATTCCGCCGAGGCGAGCGAAGGAGGCGTTCTCGAGTCCTGGAATCACGGAGAACACCCGTTTCTGCTCGCCGTGGCGCAGCTTGGTCTGGAATCCGACCATGTTGTAGAGCGTGCCGAGACGGTTGTCGCGGCGCAGCTGGACGATGGCATAGGCGCCCCTGCCGGTACGGGGATTCGTCAGTCCGACCGGTTTCATCGGCCCGAAGCGGAGCGTGTCGTCGCCGCGCGCAGCCATCACCTCGATCGGCAGGCAGCCCTCGAAATACGGCGTGTCCTTCTCCCATTCCCGGAAGTCCGTGGCATCGGCGGCCCTGAGGCTGGCGATGAAATCCAGATACTCGTCCCGCTCAAGGGGGCAGTTGATGTAGTCCTTGCCAGTGCCGCCCGGGCCTGCCTTGTCGTAGCGCGATTGGAACCACGCCTTGTCGAGGTCGATCGAGTCGGCGTGCACGATCGGCGCGATGGCGTCGAAAAAGGCAAGCGAATCCTCGCCTGTGAGCTCGCGGACGGCTGCAGCCAGCGGCTGCGAGGTGAGGGGGCCGGTTGCCACGATCACGCTCTTCCAGCCCGCCGGCGGCAAGCCCCGGACCTCGCCGCGTTCAAGCGCGATCAGTGGCTCGGCAGCAACCGCCTTGGTGACGTGTCCGGCAAAACCGTCCCTGTCGACCGCAAGCGCGCCGCCGGCCGGAACCCTGTGCAGGTCTGCCGCAGCCATGACCAGGGATCCGGCCCGGCGCAGTTCCTCATGGAGCAGACCCACGGCGTTATGGGCCGCATCGTCCGAACGGAAGGAGTTCGAGCACACCAGCTCGGCCAGCCTGTCCGTCCGGTGGGCCTCTGTCATGCGATCGGGGCGCATCTCGTGTATCACGGCGGAAACGCCGGCGCGGGCGAGTTGCCAGGCAGCCTCCGATCCGGCAAGCCCGCCGCCGACGATGTGCACCGGGTCGCGGGGCTGGGTCACGGCACCGCAATCCCGGCAAGCCTGCAGAGCCTGTGCAGCTGCCGGTCATGAATGCCCAGCCTCTCCAGGTGCTGCGTGGTATTGAAGAGATAGTCGGCACACGAGCCCAGATGTCCGCATCCCTGCGCGATATGGCGGGCGATCTCCACGTCCGGTATGCGTCCGGCATAGTTGCGTGCGCGGCGGTCGGCGACGAAGGTGATCGCGCGCACGGGACCGTCGTCGGTCGCTACCCTGAGCAGGCGCACATTGTAGGCCTTGCCCGTGAGTTCGCGCATGAACACGCTGGCCAGTTCAGTCCCGGCCCGCTCCCGCCGTACGCCGAGAACGATGCCCCGGCACGATCCGCCGCGGTCGAGCCCCAGCATCATTCCGGGCGCATCGGGCGTTCCGCGTCCCGCTGTCGACCAGAAGCAGAACTGGCGGTGATAGCCGTAGAGAGTGCCGACCCGGCGTTCGTCATACTCGAAGGCGGGATTCCAGACCAGCGACCCATATCCGAACACCCATACCGTCGGGCCGCAAGAAGCTGCGATCATCTCGTCCCGCTTCCGGAGCCGGTATGCCTCCGGATTGAGCTCGATCTGATCGAGCAGTCCGGTGGCGGCGAGCATGTCGACATGCCGGCCGGCCGTGAAATCCTCCTTGGTGAGGAGCGTGCCTCGGGTCTCGGCAGGTGCGTTGGTCACGGCGCCCGTGTCTCCAGTCTGGGATTGTGCGAGTCTCGGGGCATCCGTCGGCATTTCATGCCGCCGGCCGTTCGGTGGTTCCGGCTGCCGGTACCCGGTTTCTGGCGGGTTTCGCTTCGGAGGAGGGCGTGAAGGCGCTTGCGGCGAGGCACGGTGCGAGGTACCTGCCCGTGTGGCTCTCCTCGACGCGGGCGATATCCTCCGGGGTTCCGGCAACCACGACGCGGCCGCCGCCGTCGCCGCCTTCCGGGCCGAGATCAATAACCCAGTCGGCCGTCTTTATGACGTCGAGATTGTGCTCGATGACGATGACCGTGTTGCCCTGGTCCACCAGGGCGTGCAGCACTTCGAGGAGCTTGCGGATGTCGTCGAAATGAAGCCCGGTCGTGGGCTCGTCGAGAATGTAGATCGTGCGCCCGGTCGCCTTGCGCGAGAGTTCCTTTGACAGCTTGACCCGCTGCGCCTCGCCGCCCGACAGCGTTGTGGCCTGCTGCCCGATCTTGATGTAGCCGAGACCGACGCGGCGCAGCATGTCGAGCTTGCCCCGGATCGAGGGAACGGCGGCAAAGAACTCGACGCCTTCCTCGACCGTCATGTCGAGGACATCGGCGATTGACTTGCCGCGAAACTCGACCTCGAGCGTCTCGCGATTGTAACGTTTGCCATGGCATACGTCGCACTGGACGTAGACGTCCGGAAGGAAGTGCATCTCGATCTTTATGAGGCCGTCGCCTTGGCAGGCTTCGCAACGCCCACCCTTCACGTTGAAGGAGAAACGGCCGGCCTTGTAGCCGCGGGCGCGCGATTCCGGCAGGCCAGCGAACCATTCGCGAATCGGTGTGAACGCGCCGGTATAGGTTGCCGGATTGGACCGTGGCGTGCGCCCGATCGGCGACTGGTCGATATCGACGACCTTGTCGACGAATTCAAGGCCGAGGAGTTCGCGATGTTCGCCGGGCACCACGCGCGCGCCGTTGATGCGCCGCGCCGCGGCCTTGTAGAGGGTCTCGATGACGAGGCTCGACTTGCCACTGCCGGACACGCCGGTCACGCAGGTCAGCACGCCGAGCGGGACATCGATATCGATGCCCTTCAAATTGTTGGCGCGGGCGCCGGCGATGCGGAGTTCCAGGCCGCGTTCGGTAGCGCGGCGCTGTGACGGCACCTCGATCGCGAGGTCGCCGCGGAGATATTTGGCGGTAAGGCTGTCCGGCGCGTTCACGACCGCTGGCGGAGGGCCCGCGGCGACCACGTTGCCGCCGTGGATGCCGGCGCCGGGTCCCAGGTCGACGAGCCAGTCGGCTGCCAGAATCGCCTCTTCGTCATGCTCGACGACGATGACCGTATTGCCGAGGTCGCGAAGGCGCCTGAGAGTGTCAAGAAGACGGGCATTGTCGCGCTGGTGGAGCCCTATCGACGGTTCGTCGAGAACGTAGAGAACGCCTGTCAGGCCGGAACCGATCTGCGAGGCGAGCCGAATGCGCTGGCTCTCGCCGCCCGAGAGTGAGCCCGACATGCGCGAGAGCGTCAGATATTCCAACCCGACGTCGTTGAGGAAGCCCAGCCGCTCGTTGATCTCCTTGAGTATGCCCGAGGCGATCTGCGCCTGCTTGTCACTGAGCCGCGCGGCCAGCGTCTCGAACCACTTGGCGGCCTCGCCGATGGCGAATTCCGTTACCTGGCTGATATGCAGACCGTCGATCTTGACGGCCAGCGCTTCGGGCCGGAGACGGGTGCCGTCGCAGGCCTCGCATTGCGAGACGGTTTGGAACTTCTGCAGCTCCTCGCGCACCCAGCTGGAATCGGTTTCCCGAAAACGGCGCTCGAGATTCGGCAGCACGCCCTCGAACGGGCGGTTGACGGTATAGGATCTCTTTTCGTCTGCGTAGACTATCTTGACCGGCTTGTCGCCCGATCCGTAAAGCACGACATCGCGGTTCTTCTTCGAGAGCTTGCCGAACGGCGTCGCCGTCGAGAAAGCGTACGCGCGCGCGAGCGATGTCAGGGTCTGCTCGTAGTAACTCGACGACGATCCGGCCCACGGTGCCAGGGCGCCGTCGTGGAGCGACTTTGCCGGATCGGGAACCACCAGGTCGGGATCGAAATACATTTTCGTGCCGAGACCGTCACAGGTCGGACAGGCGCCGTGTGGGTTGTTGAAGGAAAACAGCCGCGGTTCGATTTCGTCGATGGTGAACCCGGAGACCGGGCAGGCGAACTTGGCCGAGAAGATGGTGCGCTCGCCGCTGTCCGCATTCTCGGCGATCGCGAGTCCGTCAGTTAGCGCGAGCGCGGTCTCCAGCGAGTCGGCGACACGATTGCCAAGGCTGTCGCGAACCACGATGCGGTCGACGATGACTTCTATGTCGTGCCTGATGTTCTTGTCGAGCGCCGGCACGTCCTCGATGTCGTGGATCGTGCCGTCGACCCGCACGCGGGCAAAACCCTTCTTGCGCAGCTCGGCAAATTCCCGGCGGTACTCGCCCTTGCGGCCGCGGACGATTGGCGCGAGGATATAGAGGCGCGTTCCCGCTTCCATGGCGGCCACGCGATCGACCATCTGCGAGACCGTCTGGCTCTCGATGGGCAGCCCGGTCTCCGGCGAGTAGGGGATGCCGGCCCGAGCGAACAGGAGGCGCATGTAGTCGTAAATCTCGGTGACGGTTCCGACCGTCGACCGCGGGTTTCGCGAGGTTGTCTTCTGTTCGATGGAAATCGCTGGCGACAGGCCCTCGATGGAATCGACATCCGGCTTTTCCATCAGTTCGAGGAACTGGCGCGCATAGGCCGACAGACTTTCGACGTAGCGCCGTTGACCCTCTGCATAAACGGTGTCGAAGGCCAGCGTCGACTTGCCGGACCCGGAAATACCGGTGATCACCACGAGGGCGTCACGCGGCAGTTCGACATCGATGTTCTGAAGGTTGTTTTCCCGTGCGCCGCGAATGAGGATCTTCGATTGCATCTGCCGAAACTGGAACGGGTGACGTGAACCTGAGAAGCTGATAATACCCCGTCGCCCCGATCAACGCGACTCTCGCGCTCGCGGAAAGGAAGCGAATGAAGAAACTTGCTGTGCTGGACGATTACCAGGGCGTTGCCCTCGAGATGGCGGACTGGTCGCCGCTCGACGGTGATATCGAGATAACGGTGTTCCGCGACCATCTCGCCGACGAAGGGGCGATCGTGGAGAGGCTGCGTGAATTCGAGATCGTGATGGTCATGCGCGAGCGCACGCCCTTTCCGCGCACGCTGTTCGAGAAGCTGCCGAAGCTTGAGCACCTGGTGAGCAGCGGCATGCGCAATCTCTCGATTGATCTTGCCGCCGCCGCCGACTGCGGCGTCCTGTGCACCGGAACTCCGTCGCTCGGATATCCGACCTCGGAACTCACATGGGGGTTGATTCACGACCTCGCGCGGCACATCTCGACCGAGGATCGCGAGACCCGGGCAGGCGCCTGGCAGAAGACCGTGGGCGTCGGGTTGCGCGACAAGACACTCGGCGTGATGGGTCTGGGGCGGATCGGAAGCGACGTCGCGCGGGTCGGCATAGCGCTCGGCATGCGGGTCATCGCATGGTCGGAAAACCTGACGCAGGACCGTTGCGATGAGGTCGGCGCGCACTTGGCGGGCAGGGAGCAAATTCTCCGTGAATCGGATTTCCTGACCATTCACCTTCTTCTCAGCGATCGCACGCGGGGCCTTCTGCAAGCGGCGGATCTCGGGTTGATGAAATCCACGGCCTACCTGATCAACACGTCCCGCGGACCGATCGTCGACGAGGCAGCCCTGGTTTCGGCGTTGCGCGAAGGCCGGATAGCGGGCGCCGGCCTCGACGTCTTCGACATCGAGCCGCTTCCCGCCGATCACCCGCTTCGCAATATGCCCAACACGGTGATCACGCCGCACCTCGGATATGCGACGGTCGAGAACTATCGGAACTGGTACGGCGGCACGGTGGAGAATCTGCGGTCCTGGCTCGACGGCTGCGTCATCAATGAAATGACCGGATCGGGTCAGCGGACTCCGGGCTGACGGCAGCCGGCATTGCCCTTGGCAGGCGAGTTATCCACGGCTTTTTTTGCGGGTCGAATCGTCCGGATGTCGGTCACGGTGTTCCCGTTGGCTATGATGCCGAAAACCACCGGATTCGGGAGAGGCGTATGTCGGGGAGTGTGAACAAGGTCATCCTGGTCGGCAATCTCGGGCGCGACCCCGACGTGCGGCACATGAACGATGGCAAGCCGGTCGTGAACCTTTCCGTTGCCACGACAGAGACTTGGCGCGATCGCAATACCAGCGAGCGCCGCGAACGAACCGAATGGCACCGTGTCGTCATCTTCTCCGAGGGTTTGGGCAAGGTCGCCCAGCAATATCTGCGCAAGGGGTCGAAGGTGTACCTCGAGGGCGAGCTCCGGACCCGTAAGTGGACCGATCAACAGGGTGCCGAGCGCTACACGACCGAAGTGGTGCTCAGCGGCTTCAACGGTACGCTCACCATGCTTGATTCGCGTAACAGCCGCGATGCCGGTGGGGGCGGGGGGTACGGTCACGATGGCGATCCAGGTCCGGCGCCTGCCGACCAGTTCGGCGGCGGACAGGATTCTGGCTCCGGTGTTCCTGACGGGGCCGCTGACGATCTCGACGACGATATTCCGTTCTAAAGAACCCACCATGCGGGCCGGCGCCGACGCATCCAGGCGGCGGCATCGTCTTCTGTGGCGCGGTTGCCACTTCCGGTCCAGCCTTGCAGCACGAATCGCGGGAGGTACATCGACATGAATATCCTGAGACGTGCGATCACAATGGCCGCCCGCCGTACGCTGTCGTGTTCGGTGCCGGAGGATCCGCCCGACATGTTGCGGACGGATAGCAAGGTGTCGCCGGCGCATGATTCGGGCGCTTTCCGTCTCCGGGGCGGCGAGCAGAAAGAAGATATGCCGGCGGTCGCCGACGACTGAGGTCGGGCTCGGCCGGCACGCTGGACTGAGCGCGAACGCCCGGTCAGCGGCTTGAGGATGTCGCGCCGGAGATGCTGGCGCTCATTCCTTGGCGGCCAGTTGTTCTCGGCGCCACTGTTCCGTGTTGTCCAGCGTCGCCGTTGGCCGGATCATGTCGGGATCGAACGCGACGGGCGCATCGCCCCCGCGAACCTTCCACGGCCAATCGGGATCGGCGAGGGCGCCCTTTGCGATAGCCACCGCGTCGGCGGTCTTCTTGGCGAGCATCCGTTCGGACTGTTCGGCATCGTGAAGCTTGCCGCACGCGATGATTTGCACGTTGTCGGGGACCGCCTCCCGCGCCAGTGCGGCCAGGCTCTTTCCGGTGCCGAACACGGCCTCGAAACCGCGATGGGCGTTGACATGGATGTAGGTCGGGCCGGCCCGCCCGATCGCGCCAAAGATCGCTTCTGAGTCGCGGGCGCCGCCGGGCCAGCTGTAGGCGAGGTCGTTGACCTTGCTTTCCGAGATCCGTATTCCGAAGGGGATGCGGTCGGCGACTGCCTCCCTGACCGCGGTCACGAGTTCGACATGAAAGCGCACGCGCTGTTCGATCGGTCCGCCATAGTCGTCGGTCCGCCGGTTCGTGTGTTCGGTGAGGAACTGGTCGGCGAGATAGCCGTTGGCGCCATGGAGTTCGATGCCATCGAAGCCGACATCGGCAGCTCTGACGGCCGCTTCCGCAAACGCTTCCATGACGTTCTGGATTTCTCCCCTGCTTATCTCGCGCGGTACCGGAAACCTCCCTCGGCCCATGTAGTGCGGCGCCATCTCCCCGCGCGGCTGCACCGCGGACGGAGCGATCGCATCGTCGACATGGTCGTTGTGCTGGACCAGCGCTCCCGCATGCAGAAGTTGCATGAAGATCGGCACGTTCTCTGCGTGCACCGCATCGACGACGGCGGACCATGAATCACGTTGCGCCTCGTCCGCGATGCCGGGCTGGCCCAGATAGCCTTGGCTGTGGCGCCGGTCGATATAGGTTCCTTCCGTGATGACGAGGCCGAAACCGCCGCGGGCGTACCTCGCATAGTACTCTGCCATCTGTGCGGTTGCGGTGCCGTCCGGGTTGGCGCTGACGCGCGTCATCGGCGCGACGGCGGCGCGGTTGGGCAGGGCTGCCACGCCGATCGCCCCCGGGGAAAACAGGGTCGGATAGTGCGGCGGATTCTGATCGTTCATCATGACCTCTTGCCGGATACCGCGGCAGGGTCGCGGCCCTCGGCATCTGCTCTGCGTCTTGGCCCACCCGTTTTTCCGGGGCGGGCTTAGCTGGCGATCACGGTTGCGCGTTGTCGTCGTCCGGTATCACGGGTAGCAGCAGATGCGCCGGCTTGTCGGGCGCCATGTGAAGCGTGACCTTGCCCCCGAAGACCGAAGCCGGGCGATCGCCCGGGTCGTCGTGCTTGAACGGCCCGACGCCTGTGAACACCGCGCCAAGGGTGCCGAGTCCGACGCCCGAGCCGCCCGGCCATTCATAGTCGCGCCCGCGCACGGTCAGGCCGATCCTGTGTCCGCTCGGCACCACGATGCTCGTCGGCCAGACCTCGACGTCGAGTTCGTAGATCTCCCCCGGCACCAGCGGCTGCTTCTCGTCGTGGGTATGGTAGGGCCGATAGGGCAGGCTCAGCGTTTCGTCGAGCTTGCGGTGCGATGCCCTGAGCCATCCCTGGGCGATCGGTGTGTTGGGGTCGAGCGCGCCCTGGAAGGTGACCTCCTTCATGTCGGGCGTGAAGACCCTGACGACAAGAAACAGGTCCGCGTCCTCGGTTTCCGAAGACACCCAGAGCTTGGCCGCTATCGGGCCCGTGATCTCGGTTGCTTCCTCGACGGGTGCGGTCAGGAAGGTCACGCCGTCGCCGAGTCCCGCATAGGTGACGGAAGCGGATTCGGACATCGGCGATTCGCCCAGCGAGTGGTCGCGGGGATCGAGATAGAGCCTGGTCCAGTCGGTGCGCGGAATCGGCCAGTCTTCCTCGTGCCTTTCGACGAATTTCTCGCCCGGATGGCGGACCAGCAACTGCACCTTGGGCTGGTTCTCCCAGCCGGTGTCCTCACCCTTGAGAAAATGCCCGAAGAACTTCTTCTGCAGCGCGACGCCGTAGTCGGTGTAGAACTCGGTCCAGTGCTCGATGCCATGCACCTCAAGCCACTTCTGGCTCGAGGCAGAACGCACGAAACCCTCGAAATTGCCACGTGGGTGCAGCCCTTGGCCGCCCCAGTTTCCGGATGAGAACAGCGGCACCTCGACCTTCGACCAGTCGGGCATGCGCGACCGCCAGTATTCGGCACTGTCGAGCGGATTGTCCTGGCAGTCCTTCCAGAAATCGCGCCGGTTGCTGCCGAGTTCCTCGTCGGTGAGCGTTGGCGGTCCGGCTACCCAGTCGCCGTTCATGCGGCTGCGATAGCCTTTCTTGCCCTTGCCGTGCTGGACCGAAATCACCTGCGACGGAAACCAGGTCCGGCCGAAGCTGCAGAGGATGCCGCCGTGATGCGAGAGATCGCGGTAGAAATCCGCCGCGCCTTCCCAGATGCAGATCGCCGCGAGATGCGGAGGCTGCAGAGCCGCGACCTGCCACTGGTTCATCGCGTAATAGGATATACCGTTGATGCCGACCTTTCCGTTGGACCATGGCTGCACGCCGGCCCATTCGATGCAGTCGTGGAAATCCCTTGCCTCGCGGGCTGACCAGATGTCCAGCAAGCCCGGCGAGCGGCCAGCGCCGCGGGAATCGATGCGGACCACGGCATAGCCGTCCGGCACCCACTTCTCGGGATCGACCACTTCCCAGTTCTGATACTGATTGGTCGATCCGGCAACGACATCGGGATGGTCCTCTGCCATGCGGCGCCACTGGTCGGTGTAGAGATCCTCGAAATGGAGAAGCTTGCCATACGGTCCGTAGGAGATGATCACCGGGTAGCGGCCATCGTCGAGGGGCCGATACACATCGCAGCGCAACGCGATGCCGTCGTCCATGACAATCGGAACATCCCAGTCAATATTCATACCATCCCGCACCTCGGTCCTGAAATCGCTCATCGTCATCTCCCGCATCGACCCGTCTTAGCCACGGCACCGCAACGGGGGTTTCCCGTTCGGTGGTGCCGGTTTGATTTGCCCAAGATTCTCGGATTGTATAATAATTTGACAATAGGAAACCTTCAAGCGGCGAGGGAGTCATGGCACCCAGGACTGTAGAAGTGCTCGATCGCTCCGACATGGTCGGGAAGATGACCGGAATGCTCACGCTCAGGCCGGGGGCGACGGCCATCGTTACTGTCGACATGCATCGCGGCCACCTGGATCCGGAGGTGGCCACCATGCCGGCGGCGGCGGAAGACTGCGAACGCGTCATCGCCAACGCGCGGGAGGTGCTGGACATCGCGCGCGGCCACGGCATGGCGGTTATTCACGTCGTTCTCGTCTACCGCAAGATACCGGGTCTCGGCAGCGAAGGCATGACGGCGCCTTTCTGGGCCGCGATGTCCGAGATCACGGACGAGGAAAACCGGCTGACGCTCGGCCGCAAGAGCACCGTCAATGACCACAACATCGAAGGGAGCCCGGGCACCGAGATCATTCCGGAGCTCTATCGCGATACCGATTACGTCATCGACAACAAGAAGCGGCTGGACTGCTTCATGGGTACCGATCTCGAGATGCTGCTTGAGAATGTCGGGGCCGAGAATGTCTGCCTGATGGGAATCAACACCAACACCTGCGTCCTCAACACGGCGTTCACGGCCCACAACAAGAACTATGCAACGGTCGTTCTCTCGGATTGCGTTGCCAGCATGTATGGCGACGACCTTCACGAGTTCGGCCTGCAGAATGTCATGCGCTGCCTTGGATGGGTGCTGGACAACGAACAGTTCCGCGAAAAAGTCGAGGAGGGCCGCAAGTCCAACAACTGACGGCGCAATCGGCGCGGCATGCTCGCAGCCCGTGCCCGTCCCGTGGGCGCGAGTCTTGCAATTCCCGCGCGGCAATGCAGACTTTGAACATTCGACGTTGGCCACACCGCTGGGGTTGCGGCCCAAGTTTATGCAGGTTCGCGGACCGTCCCGGAGGACGAAGGCCTGACCGGCTTGCACTGCGTGAAGGACGCAACGTTGGAAACAGAAGCGAAGCGGACGCGACGAAGCCTGCCGGAGCCGTGGTCGGAAAACTCGATCGGTTCCCGGATACGGCAAGTGCGCAAGCTTTTCGGCATGACTCTTGCGGAGGTGTCGGCGGCGACCGGACTCTCGGTCTCGGCGCTTTCCAAGATCGAGAACGACCAGATTTCCCCGACCTTTTCCAGCCTGATGAGACTCGTCGAAGGCCTAGGGCTGTCTCTCGGCGACCTCGTGTCGCTGGACAGTCACGACCGTTCGACCGAGGCTAGGATGACAGTCACGCGTGCCGGAGATGCGCGGTACCGGTCGACGCCCAGCTACGACATATGGCCGCTCTGTGGTGACATCCAGCACAAGCGCATGACGCCGATGGTCGAGCGGGTCCGAAACCGCGATCCGACCAGCGGCGACGGCCTGCTCAGCCATTCAGGGGAGGAATTCGTCTATGTCCTCAGGGGCGAGATCGAGGTCCATACGCAGCATTACGAGCCTGTCCGCCTCGGCGTCGGCGACTCGATCTATCTCGACAGCCGCATGGCGCATACCTATACGACGGTCAGCGACGACGAGGCCGAAATCCTGATGATCTGGCTAAGCCCGCCGGCGCAGTCGAGCCGCGACAACCTCGAAATGGCCGAAGCGCTGCTGGCGCGAAAGGTGTAGTTCGCGGCGCCAAATCCGGGCCGCAGCGGCGGCGCAGCAAGTCAGGATGCTTCGGTCGCGGCGTCGACGAGCCCGCAGAGTTCTTCGGGACTGACGGGGTAGGAATCGATGACTACGCCGAAAGGCTCCAGCGCGTTCTCGATCGCGGCGACGATGGCCGACGCGGCCGGGATCGTGCCCCCTTCGCCAGCCCCCTTGACGCCCAGCGGGTTGAACGGTGACGGAGTCTCCTGGTGGGCGATCGCTATCCTCGGCATCTCTGAAGCCAGCGGCAGCAGGTATTCGCCGTAGTTGGTGTTGAGCGGTTGCCCCGACCCGTCGTAGTGCATGCGTTCGAACAGTGCATTGCCGATGCCGTGCACGACGCCGCCGACGATCTGGCCATCCACCATCTTCGGATTGATGATCCGTCCGCAGTCATGTCCGACCGAGTATGCGAGTAGCCGCACCTCGCCGGTTCCGATATCGACCTCGACCTCGGCCACGTTCGAACCCGAGGCGGTCGGCATGCCCTCCGGACTCTGGTATGAGGTTGCTTCGAGGCTGGGCGAGAAGCCGTCCGGAACCTTGCCTGCGACCAGCGGCGCCAGCTGTTTGGCGAGAGCGCCGTAGGTAGTGTTGACGTCAGGGACACCGGCGACGCTGATGACGCCGTCCTCGACGACGAGGTCTTCGATCGAAGCCTCGAGAACCTCAGCGGCGAGTTTGAGGGCCTTGTCCCTGACTTCGTTGGCGGCCGTGAATATGGCGGTGCTGGCATTGACCGCGACGCGGCTTCCGATGGTGCCCACGCCCTGCGGAAAGGCTCCGGTGTCGGCCGATAGCACGTAGATGTCGTCGATGCCGACATCGAGGCTGTCCGCGCACACCTGTGCCAACATCGTCGCGTGGCCCTGTCCCTGGCTGGCGGCACTGGTCTGGATGAGCACCTTTCCGTCAGGCTGGATGCGGACCGTACCGCCCTCGTAGGGGCCGACGCCGGTATCCTCGATGCAGCTCGAGACGCCGATGCCGAGATAGCGCCCCTCCGCGCGCGCGGCCTCCTGGCGTGCCCGGAAACCGTCATATTCAGCGAGCGCCAGCGCCTTGTCGAGGCAACCGCCGAAGTCGCCGCTGTCATACTTGATCGATGATCCGTCGCGGAACTTCTGGCCGGTGTCGTAGGGGAACTGGTCCGGCCTGACGTAGTTGCGCCGACGAATCTCGGCCTGATCGATGCCGAGTTCGCGGCTGATCCGGCTGATCAGCCGTTCCATGGCAAAGGCCGCGTTGGGCCGCCCGGCGCCGCGGATCGGCGAGTTGGGTGTCGTGTTCGTGAACACCACCTCCATGGCGACATCGAGCGCCGGCATCGCGTAGGGGCCGGGCAGGGGAGAGAGCGACGTCATGGGGAGCAGCAGGCCGTAGGGAACGTAGGCTCCGTTGTCGTGGATCACCCGGCCGCGTGCGCCGAGCAGCCTGCCGTCGCCATCGACCGCGGCCTCGAGCTCCCACGCCTGGTCGCGCTGCGTGTTGGTCGTCACGAAGTGCTCGCGTCGGTCTTCTATCCATTTCACCGGCCGTCCGAGACGCGAGGCGATCAGCGGGATCACGATCTCTTCGGCATAGACGCCGGCCTTGGGGCCGAAGCCGCCGCCGACGTCCGGAGCCACCACCCGCACCCGGCCTTCATCCCGGTCGAGATACGCGGCGACGTTGCGGCGCACCAGGTAGGGGCACTGCGTCGCCGAGATGATCGTCAGCCCGTCCTGGTGGGGACGGTCTTCCGCGATCACGCCCCTGCATTCCATGGCATGGCAGCCGCCGCGATGCTGGAGAAAGCGCTCCGTGAAGACATGAGCCGCGTCGGCGAAGGCCTTGTCGACATCGCCGAAGGCCACGCGAAGGCTGGCGACGACATTGTCCGGCGCGCCGGAATGCGCGAGCGCTGCCCCCGGCGCGGCCGCCTCGCGACAGTCGACGATTGCCGGCAGCGGCTCGTAGTCGACGTCGACAAGGGCGGCCGCGTCCTCGGCTATGTGCCTGGAGTCCGCAACCACGACGGCGATAGCCTGGCCGACATGGCAGACCTCGTCTGCCGCCAGCGGGTACTGCGTGATCGACTGTTTGAGCACCGGCGCCGGATAGGGCTGCAGCATCGGTCTTTCGCTGAACGGTGGGCCGAGATCGGCAAGCGTGAACACGCCGTGCACTCCGTCCACCGCTGCCGCTGCCGCGACGTTGACGCCACGGATGCGTGCGTGCGCCTGCGTCGAGCGGACGAAGTAGGCTTCGAGCATGCCCGGCAGGACGATGTCGTCGACATAGCGTCCGCGTCCGGTCAGCAGGGCAGGATCTTCCAGCCGCTGCACTTCGGCCCCGAAATATCTAACACCCATCGTTTGCGTTCCCTTGTTCCGACCGGACCGCCCGCGCCGCGTCGAGGGCCGCGTCCACGATTGGCTGATAGCCGGTGCAACGGCAGATGTTTCCCGACAGCGCTTCGCGGACATCGCGTTCCGAAGGATCGGGATTGTCGCGCAGGAAGGCGGTCAGCGATGTGAGGACACCGGGCGTGCAGAAGCCGCACTGCAGGGCGTGATGTGCGCTGAATGCCTCCTGGAGGGGGGACAGCGTTCCGTCATCCGCAGCCAGGCCCTCGACCGTCGTCACCTCGGCGCCGTCCGCCTGTGCCGCCAGCATCAGGCAGGAGCGGACGGCCTCGCCGTCGACCAGGACAGTGCAGGCGCCGCAGGCGCCATGTTCGCAGCCGAGATGGGTTCCCGTCAGTCCGAGAACGTTCCGGAGCAGATCGCCGAGATGCAGCCGGGACTCGATCTCGGTCTCGTGGCGCCGGCCGTTGACATCGACGGTGATGCGGCGGGTGCTTGCCATGTCAGCTTGTCCTCCTTGCCCGGTCAACGGCCTTGTGCAATGCCCGTTCGACCAGCACCCGCGTCAGGCGCCGGCGATAGGCGGCGCTGACATAGGCATCGTCGACGGCTTCGATCCCGGCGGCGTCCGCGGCCGCGGCGGCCAGGGTTTCGGGTGTCGGCGCCTCGCCCGCGAGCGCGGCTTCGATGTCTTGCAGGCGCAGCGGCTTCGCACCGGCGCCGGCCACGGCGAGAGAGGCGCGCCCTATCTTTCCATCTTCGAGCGACACCAGCGCGGCGACGCCGACGATGGCGAAGTCGCCATGGCGCCGGGCGAACTCGAGATAGGCTTGCCCGTCGAGAGCGGCCGCTTTCGGAAACTCCACGGCGATCAGGATATCGTCGGGTCCCAGGTCGGGGGTCATGTAGGCAAGCGACCAGTCGGCCATCGCCACGCGGCGTTCGCCGGCCGGGCCCCTGACGACCATCGTCGCGTCGACGGCGGCAGCGACGCAGGGAAGTTCGGCCGACGGGTCGAGGTGGCACAGGCTGCCGCCGATCGTGCCGCGGTTGCGGGTCTGGAAATGGCCGACGAGGGCAAGCGCCTCGGCGAGGAGGGGAAAGTGCTCGGCAAGCGGCGCCGAGCCCATGAGCGTTTTCTGGCGGGTCATGGCGCCGATCCGGATGCGTTCGCCGGCATCATCTATCCCGGCGAGTTCCGAAATCTCGTTCAGGTCGACGACATGGTCCGGCATCACGTAGCGCATGTTGAGCATGGGCACCAACGATTGCCCGCCCGCGAGGAGCTTGGCGTTCTCAAGCTTCGCCACGAGGGCGCACAACTCGTCGATCGACGACGGACAGTGATAGGAAAACGGTGCCGCCTTCATGGATGCGCCCCCGGATCAGCGATTTTCCCAAACCGCAAGATTTTTCTGATAGTGGAATTTGGTTTGCAGTCGGCAGATTCCCCTGTATTGTAACCGGATGCTGAAGCAGCGCAAACGATGGAGGACAAAGGGATGACTGAGTTTACCAGGAGAAGCGTTGTCAAGGGCGGGTTGAGCATCGCCTCGCTGAGCGCCTTGCCCTTGAGCCTGCCAGGGCTCGCGCATGCGGCCGACGAGAACGCCGCGATTGTCGCCGCGGCCAAGAAGGCCGGCGGCGGCAACCTCAAGGGAATGATCTGGTCCAACTACTACGTCGCGATGACGCCGGCGATGAACCGCTTCAAGGAAGCGACGGGCATCGGCGTTGGCAGTATCCAGGACATTTCGATCTTCGTCATTCCCCAGCGGGCGATGGCCGAGGCGCTGTCGCGTTCGCCGGAGTTCGACTTCTTCCACGTCGATTCGAACATGATCCCGTCGCTTGCGTCCGCGGGCCTGCTCGAGCCTCTCGACGACTACATGAAGAAGGCGAATTTCAACATCAACGCCGTGGGCACCTACGGGAACTTCATGCGCTACAAGGGCAAGACCTACGGGATGCCGACCGACGGCAACGTGCACGTCCAGTTCACGCGCAAGGACCTGATGGAGAATCCCGACGAGCAGAAGCGGTTCGCTGACAAGCACGGCAAGAAGCTCGACTATCCGGTGACCTGGGAAGACGACCAGCAACTGATGGAATTCTTCCACCGGCCGGACCAGGACCTCTACGGCTCCGCCAACCTGCGCAACCGCGCCAACGGCGTCACCTGGTGGTACATGTACTTCTATTCCGCCGGCGGTTTCCCGTTCGACGACGACATGAACCCGACGTTGGACACGCCGGCCGGCCGCTACGCGGTCGAGACCTATCTCAACGTCAAGAAGGTCTCCCACCCCGAAGCGCCTGGCTGGGGCACGCCACAGATGATTCCCAGGATCACCGGCGGCAAGGCCTACGCCTGCCAGTATTGGGACGGCATCATCGCGCTGAACGAGAATCCGAAGAAGTCGAAGACCGCGGGCAAGTGGCACTACGGGCTTGCGCCGGGCTCGAAGTTCTCGGGCAAGCTGATGCACCGCTCGATTTCCTCGCCGCTCGGGGCGATTCTCGTCAACCGCCACTCGAAGAACAAGGAAAAGGCAGCCTATCTTGCGCTGTGGTGGAGCACGCTCAAGAATTCCGAGGAGATCGTGGGTGACCGCGTCAACACATTCCACGATCCTTGGCACACGGGCCACATGACCAGCGACGTCGTGAAGACGGCCTACACGCCGGGCGGCATCAGCGCGATCGAGACCTGCCTCAAGGTCGCGTCTCCGCCGATCTACCTCACGGGCTATCTCGAGTTCCAGGACCAGCTCGCGAAGAACCTCTCCGAAGCCTATGTCGGGCAGAAGAAAGCCGACGCCGTGCTCAAGGACACCGAGGCGGCCTGGACGAAGATCGTTCGCCGGATCGGCAAGCGCAAGCTCAAGCAGGAGCTGGAGAGCTACAAGGCGGTGTTCCCCAAGATCGATGTGCCGACCTAAGTACCGGTACGCAGGAATCGGCTCCGGAGGCGCCCTCGGGCGCCTCCGGATTTGTCGGACCGGGCGGGCATGACAACAACCAGTTCGCGACCGCGTCCGGCCCGGCCCGGTCGGGCAATGACCCAGGCTCGGGCCGTCCGCAGGTTCAAGTGGTCGGTCCTCAGCGTGTTCATCGGCCTGATGGTCGTCGTCCTCGGTCCGGTCCTGTTCCTGCAGCTCTATTTCTCGTTTCACGAATATTCCATCTATCTTGGCAGCTGGTGGGATGCCGAATTCGCGGGGCTCGACGTGTTCCGGGAGGTCGTCACCGATCCCCGGCTCGGCATCGCGATCGTGCGGTCGCTGCTGTTCGCCGCTGGCTCGACCCTCGGCTGCTTCGTCATCGGGTTCGGCCTCGCGCTTCTGATGTACCGGCCGTTCCGGGGGCAGGCGTTCTTCTACATCGCCTTCATCCTGCCGATGCTCACGGTGCCGATCGTGATCGCCTATACGGGCGAGATGCTCCTTTACCAGAAGGGGCCGATAAACGACGTGTTGAGCTGGATCTCGGGACAGGACGTCAACGTCATCTGGCTCGCGAACGCGCGCCTGGCGCTGACCACCGTCATGATCCTCGAGATCTGGAACTGGGTTCCGTTCTCCTTCATCATCATGATTGCCGGCCTCGCGTCGCTGCCCCAGGAACCCCAGGAAGCGGCCCGGATCCTCGGCGCTTCCAAGTGGCGGATATTCCTCGAGATCCAGCTGCCGCTGCTGCGCCCGGTCATTGTGCTCGCCATCGTGCTGCGCTTTCTGGAGGCGATGGCGGAGTTCCCCAAGACGTGGTCGCTGTTCCAGGGCGGTCCCGGCTCGGCGACGGAGACCATTCCGATCTATCTCTACATCACCACCTGGCAGTATTTCGAGGTGTCACGCGGCGCCGCGATGTCCTACGTCGTCATGATGGTGATGATCGGGATCGTGCTGGCGGCGATCTATCTGCTGCGGCGCGAGAAGAGGGCGCTTGACCAGATGTACGGCGATCCGGCGGCCCAGGCGGAGCAGGGCCGGTGACCAGGGGCGGAAAGAAGAAGCTTGCGGAGGCGGGCCGTTACGTAGTCCTTCTGCTCTGGCTTGCAATCGTCGCGTTTCCGATCTTCTGGGTCATCAGCACGTCCTTCAAGCCGGACCATGAATGGTTCGCATGGCCACCGGTCTACTGGTCGGAGGAACCCACGCTCAAGAACTACCTCAACGTGTGGACCGACTATTCCGACTACGAGGACACCCAGTACATCAAGTCCCTCCAGAAGCCCTGGATCGCACTTCGCAACAGCCTGGTAATTTCGCTTACCTCCACCATCCTCGCGGTCGGATTCGGAGCAATCATCGCCTACGGGGTCTCGCGTTACCAGATTATTTCGGAAATGCGCATGTTCCAGCTCCTGATGCTGCGCATGGTCCCGCCCATCGTGATCGTCGCGCCGCTGTCGCTGTATTATGCGACACTCGGCCTTCTCGATACCGTGGTCGGGCTGGTGGTGGTCTATTTCCTCACCACGCTCCCCTACGCGGTCTGGATGACAAAGAGTTTCATCGACGAAGTTCCACGAGAAGTCGAACAGGCCGCCATGATTCTCGGCGCCAGCCGTTGGCGCACGATCTGGGAGGTCGTCCTGCCGCTGGTGCGTTCGGGACTGGTCGCGACCTTCCTGTTCATACTGATTCTCACGTGGAGCGAGTATCTGCTTGCCCTGATCCTGTCGAAAACCGAGGTCGTCACGCTTCCGGTCGAGTTGAGCAAGTACGAGGGCTCGACGGAGGGACGCGTATACGGACGCCAGGCGGCCCTGGCCGTGGGCGTCACGATCCCGCTCGTCATTATCGGCGTCTTCATCCGCAAGCATCTCGCGCGCGGTTTCAGTTTCGGAATGGTAAGAAGGTAGCCGGTCATGGCCCGCATAGAACTCAACAGCTTGCGCAAGGAATTCGGCCGTTCGGTGGTTGCGGTAAGGGACCTCGAGCTCACGATCGAGGATGGCGAGTTCCTGGTCATGGTCGGACCATCAGGGTGCGGCAAGACCACTACGCTCCGCATGATCGCGGGTTTCGAAGATCCCACGGCTGGCGACATCCTCATGAACGGCACGGTGGTCAATGACCTCGAGCCCAGCGAGCGCGATCTCGGCATGGTGTTCCAGAGCCATGCGCTGTTTCCGCACAAGACGGTCGCCCAGAACATCGAGTTCGGGCCGCGCATGCAGAAGATCGCGGCCGACGAGCGGCGGCGGCGGGTGCGCGAAGTCGCGGAAATGGTGCGCATCACCCATCTTCTGGACAAGATGCCGGGACAGTGTTCAGGCGGCGAGTCGCAGCGTGTCGCGCTGGCGCGAACATTGATCAACAATCCGGACACCTTCCTGCTCGACGAGCCGCTCTCGAGCCTTGATGCGAAGCTGCGCCGCGAGATGCGCGCCGAGATCGACCGCCTGCACCAGGAACTCGGCAAGACCTTTGTCTATGTGACCCACGACCAGGAAGAGGCGATGACGCTCGCCGACCGCATCGTCGTGATGCGTGGCGGCGAGGTCGAACAGGTGGGCACGCCGCTCGAAATCTACAGCGACCCGGTCTCCTATTTCGTTGCCGATTTCTTCGGCAGCCCGTCCATGAACCTCATACCGGGAACCCTGAGAAGGGACGGGGATCGCGCGGTCTTCGAAGGCCAGCGGATCTCGCTGACGCTTCCGGAAGGGTTTGCCGGGCTGGAGCCTGGCGACGTGACCGTCGGCATCCGCCCTGAACATCTCTCTGTCGGAGGGTCGGGAGAACTGACCCAGAAGATCCATCTTGTCGAGCCCCTGGGCAAGGACACGCTGCTCTATTTCGATTATGGCGGTGAACAGGATCTGATTGCCGTCGTCAACGGTGTCTCGGCCCATCGGACGAATACCGAGGTTGCGATCGGATTCACGCCCGACCACCTCTTCCTGTTCGACGCGGACGGCCGACGCATTCGCTGATCCGTGCGGCCGGCGGCCGGCGGCCGGCGGATGTTCCCGCCGGGCCGGGAAATCGGGCCTGGGGCCGGACAGCCAGCGCGCCGGCGACGGCGTTGATCGCCGTATCCAGGCCAGTAGGATCGGGGCGAACTACACGGGCCTTTCGCAATGACACCCTTGTCCGGTCGCGCCGATGCGGCCTTCTACCGCGAGCACGGATATCTGGCGCCGTTCGACGGAATCGATCCGGCCGACGCCGAAGCGATGTGCCGTGATCTCGAGCGTTTCCGCCGCAAGGCCGGTATGTCGGCCGGCGACGTCAACATGAAGGCGCATCTGTGCTTCCGCCGGTCCTACGAATTCTGCTTCGAGCCGCGGATCCTGGATGTCGTCGAGACGCTGATCGGCGCCGACATCCTGGTCTTCGCCGCACGTTTCTGGATCAAGGGCGGCAATGACGGTGCCTACGTGTCCTGGCACCAGGATTCGGCGTATTTCGGGCTCGATCCTCATGAGCTTGTTACCGTCTGGCTCGCGCTTACCGACAGCAACAGCGCCAACGGCTGCGTGCGCGTTCTTCCGGGCACGCACCGCGGCGAGTCCCATTCCCATGTCGAGACCTTCCACGAGGACAACCTCCTGGCGCGCGGACAGTCGATCGAGGGAATCGACGACTCCGGCGCGGTAGACCTTGAGCTTCGTGCCGGCCAATTTTCCTGCCACCACGAGCGCATAGTCCACGGTTCGCTGCCCAACGCTACCGACTCCCCGAGAATCGGGCTCGCGATCTTTTACATCCCGGCCCATGTGAGATCGGTCATCGGGCGGCGTACGGCCTTCCTTGCGCGGGGCAAGGACCGCCACGGACACTGGGATCCCGATCCGGCGCCCGGGAGCGGCATCGACCTCGCGATGCTCGAGCATGTCAGGGCCGCGAGTGCGCGCTACACCGACCCGAAATACGCCCAGGAAGCCGGCGCCTGACGCTTGCGCGCGGCATGTCGAGGCCCACCGTGCGCGGTGCGGCGGGACAGCGGCGTACGGGTTCGATTCTTGCCCGGAGCGCGCGTTTGCGCTAGCCTCGGAGGATCTTCGCTTCAGGGCCTGAACGGCCTTTCCATCAGAGAAGAAAGGCGTTCCCTTGACAAACGGTCAGGCGCTGGAGCCGCCTCTGAATCCGGACATCGAACCGGTCTCGATCGAAGACGAGATGCGGAAGTCCTATCTCGATTACGCGATGAGCGTGATTGTGAGCAGGGCGCTGCCCGACGTCCGCGACGGCCTCAAGCCGGTTCACCGGCGCATCCTCCACGCCATGAACGAGCTGAACTACGACTGGAACCGGCCGTACCGGAAGTCGGCGCGCGTCGTCGGCGACGTGATGGGCCGCTACCATCCCCACGGCGATCAGGCAATTTACGACGCCATGGTCCGCATGGCCCAGGACTTCTCGATGCGCCTGCCGCTGATCGACGGCCAGGGCAATTTCGGCTCGATGGACGGCGATCCGCCGGCCGCGATGCGCTACACCGAGGTGCGGCTCCTTCGCGTCGCCCGAGAACTCCTCGACGACATCGACGAGGACACCGTCGACTTCCAGCCCAATTACGACGAGACGGCGAAGGAGCCGGTGGTCCTTCCCGCTAAATTTCCCAATCTTCTGGTCAACGGCGCTGGCGGCATAGCCGTCGGCATGGCGACCAACATTCCACCCCACAACCTGGGCGAGATCATCGACGCCTGCCGCGCGATGATCGACAACCCTGATATCACGCTCGCGGAGCTGGCCGAGATCGTGTCGGGCCCGGACTTTCCGACCGGAGGCATCATCATGGGGCGCGCCGGAATCCTCGAGGCCTATCAGGGCGGCCGCGGCTCGGTGGTCATGCGCGGCCGCGCTGCGATCGAGGAGCGCGCCCAGGGCCGCGAGGCCATTGTCGTCACCGAAGTCCCCTACCAGGTGAACAAGGCGAGAATGATCGAGCGCATCGCCGAGCTCGTGCGCGAGAAAAGAGTCGAGGGCATATCCGACTTGCGCGACGAATCGGACCGCGACGGCGTCCGCGTTGTCATCGAACTCCGGCGCGACGCTGCGGCCGAAGTCGTGCTCAACCAACTCTACCGCTACTCGCCGCTGCAGACCAGCTTCGGCGTCAACATGCTGGCGCTCGACGGCGGGCGGCCGGTGCAGCTCGGCCTCCGGCGCATTCTCGACGCCTTTCTCGAGTTCCGTGAGGACGTGGTTCGGCGCCGCACTGCCCACCGCCTAGGCAAGGCGCGCGACCGCGCCCATGTCCTGGTCGGGCTGGCGATCGCGGTGGCCAATATCGATGCCGTCATTGCCATCATCCGCGGCGCTGGCGATCCCGGCGAGGCGCGCGAGAAGCTGATGGCCGAGACCTGGGGGGCCGGCGACGTCGAATCGCTGATCGCGCTGATCGACGATCCCTCACACCGGGTTGTCGACGGGTGGTACCGGCTGTCGGAGGCGCAGGCGCGGGCCATCCTCGAGTTGCGCCTGCAGCGCCTGACGGGCCTCGAGCGTGAGAAGATAGCAGAGGAACTTGGCCAGCTCGCGGACGAGATCAGGGAGTTCCTGTCGATTCTGGGTTCCCGGGAGCGGGTCCGCGCGATCGTCCGCGAAGAGCTTGCGGCGGTGCGCGAGCGGTTTGCCACACCGCGCCTGACGACGATAGAGGACGCCGGTTTCGACACCGACATCGAGGATCTGATCCAGCGCGAGGACATGGTTGTCACGGTAAGCCATGCCGGCTACATCAAGCGGGTGCCGCTCTCGCGCTATCGGGCGCAGCACCGTGGCGGCAAGGGTCGGGCGGGCATGTCCACCCGCGACGAGGATTTTGTTACCCAAGTATCGGTCTGCAACACCCACACGCTCGTGCTGTTCTTCTCGACGCGCGGAATCGTCTACCAGATGAAGGTCTACCGGCTGCCGGAGGGCAATCCGCAAGCGCGCGGCAAGGCGCTGGTCAACCTGCTGCCGCTCGAGAAGGGCGAGACCATCGCAACCGTGATGCCGAAGCCCGAGGATGCGGACGAGGACAGGCTGTTCATGGTGTTCGCAACGGAAAGCGGGCAGGTGCGCCGCAATCGGCTGTCGGATTTCGCGAGAATCATGGCTCGGGGCAAGATCGCGATGAAGCTCGATCAGGGCGACCGGCTGATCGGCGTCCGCATCTGCCGCGAGGATCAGGACGTGATGCTCGCCGCCAGCAGCGGCAAGTGCATCCGCTTCCCCGTCACCGACGTGCGCGTTTTCAGCGGCCGCGCGTCGACCGGGGTGCGCGGCATCAGGCTCGGCGCCAGCGACCGCGTGGTCTCGATGACGATACTGGACCACATCGAGATCGAGACCGCGGTGCGGGACAGCTATCTCCGCATGTCGAAGTCACAGCGCCGCGCCGACGGTAAGAACGGGGTTTCGGGCAACGGCAACGGGGATCCGGAAGGCGGTGAGCAGGCGCCGGCGGTCGTGCTCGACGCGGAAACCTTCGCGCGCCTTGAGGCTTCGGAACAGTTCATACTGACCGTTACAGAGAACGGCTTCGGAAAGCGGACGTCGGCCTATGAATACCGGATCACGCGGCGCGGCGGCCAGGGCGTCACAGACATCGTCACGGAAGGACGCAACGGAGCGGTCGTCGCGTCATTCCCGGTCGCCGACGCCGACCAGATAATGCTGGTTACCGACGGCGGGCAGATCATCCGCAGCCCGGTCGAAGACATACGGATTGCGGGCCGTGGAACGCAGGGCGTGACACTCTTCGACACGTCGGAAAGCCAGAAGGTCGTTTCCGTGGCGCATCTGGACGACAACGGAGAGGCTGAAGAGCCCGGCGCCGCGGAAGCGACCGGGACAGGCGTAGGCGCTGCGGCGCCACCGGAGCGGGAAGATGGCTGAAGAGAAGACAGGAATATATCCCGGAACCTTCGATCCGATCACCAACGGGCATGTCGACATCATCTGCCGGGCGGCGAAGCTGTTCGACAGGCTGATAGTCGCCATCGCGGTGAATACCGGCAAGCAGCCGATCTTCACTGCGGCCGAGCGCAAGGATCTGGTCCGGCAGGAAATCGATCTGGCGGGCGGCGACTACGCCGACCGGGTCGACGTGATGGAGGTGGACGGCCTCCTCATCGAGTTCGCGCGCTCCGTCGGAGCCCGTTTCATCGTGCGCGGCCTGCGGGCGGTGTCAGACTTCGACTACGAGTTCCAGCTCGCGAGCATGAACGCGAAGATGGCGCCGGAGATCGAGACGGTGTGCCTGATGGCCTCCGACAAGCATCAGTTCATTGCCTCAAGCCTCGTGAAGGAAATCGCACGGCTCAACGGCGACGTCGCGCCGTTCGTATCGCCGCGCATTTCGAGAAGCCTGGTGGAGAAACTCGCGTCGAAATAGCGGCGCTGCCGCGGGACCGGTATTGCTTGACCGTCCCTCGGCGCGTTCCTATGTTGGATCGTCCGCCGCCCGAAGTGGTGCCGGACGCTCCGGAGTTGCCGCGCCCATAGCTCAGGTGGTAGAGCAACTGACTTTTAATCAGTGGGTCCCAGGTTCGAGTCCTGGTGGGCGCACCAGATTGGTCCTCGTTGCGCCGGTGGCCGAATTCGGCCACCGGCGCGAGATGAGGCCTACTTGAAGCCGAATACGCTCTTCAGCTTGGCGATGGTGGCGGGTGGCGTCTTGTATGCCTTGGCCACCATGGCCTGAATGTCCTCGCCGGCTACCGGGTTGACTGGCGCCTTGCGTTTTTTGGCATCAGCAAGGAAAGCGGGATCCTTGCACATGTCGAGGAACGCCTTGCGCAGCGCCGCCACGCGGTCCTTCGGAACGCCCGGCGCGACCCAGAATCCCATGCCGAGGCGCGGCGCGGTCTCGAGGAACGTCACCATGTCCTTCTGCTCTTGCGTTTTGGCGACGCTCTGCATCGATGGCAGGTTGGGAAGTTCGGGGATCTTGCCGCCATAACTCACGATGTGGCGGAGCTTGTTTCCGGAAACCCACTGGGGCTTTCCGGCGGTCCAGCCGGACCAGTAGTTCATGCGCCCGTGGACCTCGCCGGACTCGATCGCCTTGTTGATCTGGGCGCCGCCCTTGTAACCCTTGACGACCTTGAATTTCGTGCCGGCGATGTGGTTGAGCAGGGTCGGGGCCATGAAGGTCTCCGAACCGAGACCGGTAGAGCCCACGATGGCTTCCTTCTTCAGCGCGCTGGCGAGGTCGGAAACCGGCGCGGTATGCCAGACCGAAATGACCGCCGGACGGGGCGTGATCGATCCCAGCCACTGGAACTTCGCGGGATCGAATTTCAGGTTCCGGAGAAGCGGAGCAATGGCCGACGGCGCGAGAACCTCGGCGATGAAGGTGCCGTCCTTGGGCGCGGCGTTGTAGGCGTAGGCGGCGCCCTTCGTTCCGCCGCCGCCCGGCCGCGACTGGATGATGACTTCCGGATTGCCCGGAATGTGGCGGCCGAGATGCTCGACAGTCAGGCGCCCGTACAGGCCGAGAGTGGCGCCAAGACTCGATGGCACCATGACCGTGACCGTCTTGCCCTTGTAGAAATCGGCAACCGCATCTGCGCTGGCTGGTGCGGCAAGGCCGATCGCCGCTGCTGCGAGAATAGGTGCCATGAAAGGATGGTGACTCTTGATCATACCCGTCGTCCTCCATGTAGGTTCGCCCCGTTTCTAGCACAACGGGCAACGGACGGCGAAACCTTACCGGCGGCTGGCTGACCCTTGCAGAAAATGATGCCGGGCGATTCCGGAAAGAACCTGCTGGGACGGGAGGAGCGTTCATTGTGGTGGGGATGCCACGGTCCGGGATTCGACGGAGCCCCGCCCGTTGTCCCGAATTGGCAGCCGGACGAAAACTCGCCCGTTGCGGCGGCCGCGGGGCGGTGCCGGTTCCGCGATTTCCCGCGATGACAGTTGTGTCAAGAATTGTCTGCAATTTCGGTCGTGGCATGGGTCTCCGATGTTGCGGCTGCCGTCCGGGGGGGCCCGCGGGCCCGCCAGGACGGCCAGAAATCCCGTCGTCACGCGGCCTTTCGCATGCGTTCGCGCTGATGCTCCTTCAGGTGGATCATGTTCAGGTAGCGGCTGGCCTCCAGCCAGTCCTCGTGGATCTCGATCGCCAGCGCCCGCACCAGACGCAGGCAGCTCTCCTCGTTGGGGAAAATCCGCACCACCTGGGTGCGCCGCTTGATCTCCTGGTTGAA
>JAJEBT010000015.1 GCA_022822405.1 Alphaproteobacteria bacterium | reverse complement strand
GCGGACCGGCGAGCACCTGACCTCCGGCCAGCGCGACAGGATCGAGCGGCGCCTGTCCGACTGGCTGCAGGCCCGGCTCGCCGCCGATCTCGGGCCGCTCCTTGCGCTGCGCGAGAACGGGCTTCGGGGCGTGGCTCGCGGCCTGGCCTACCGGGTGGTCGAGGGTCTGGGGTCGATTCCGCGGGCCACGGCGCGTCGCGAGATCCGGGATCTGGGGTCCGCGGACCGTGTGGGTCTCAGGTCCTGCGGGATCGTCATCGGCGCCGAGTCGCTGTTCGTGCCGGCGCTGGTCAAGCCGGCAGCCGTGGCGTGGCGGGCCCTGTTGTGGAGCCTGCACGCGGACAGGGCCCCGGCCGAGCCGCCGCCCCCCGGCCGCGTCACCGTGCCCGCCGAGGACGGTCTCCCCGAGGGCTTCCTCGAGGCTTGCGGCTACCGAACGCTCGGCGGGCGGGCGGTCAGGATCGACGTGCTCGAGCGCCTCGCCGTGGATCTGCGGCGCCGGTCGCGGGCAGGAGCGCTCGACATCGGCGCCGCCGAACTCAATCTGCTCGGCCTGTCGCTGGCCGAGGCGCGCCCCGTCTTCGAGGCCATGGGCTATGCCGCGCGCGAGGAGGACGGGACCCTGGTGTGGGCGTGGGCGGGACGGCCGGGCCCGCGCAGGGAGGCCGGCAACCGGCGAAAGCGCCGCCGCCCCGACGAGGATTCCCCGTTTGCCAGGCTGCGTGAACTCAACCTGTCATGACCTTCCTTCAGGCCTATAGCTGGCAGACGGGACGGGGCTGCGTACGGTGACGGACGACGGCAGCCGCCCGGCGGACGCGGTCCGGCTCGACAAGTGGCTGTGGCGGGCGCGGTTTTTCAAGAGCCGCAGCCTTGCCGCCAAGACGTGCGCTCTCGGGCGTGTGCGCGTCGGCGGCAACGTCGTGCGGAAGGCGCATTACGCGGTGCGCGTCGGGGACGTGCTCACGATTCCGTCCGGCCACCGAATTCGCGTCGTCCGCGTCGACTCGCTTGGCGTGCGCCGCGGCCCTCCCGCCGAGGCGCGGACGCTGTACAGCGAGATCGAAGCGGCCCCGACCGGCGAGGATCTGCAGGAGGCGGACCATGGCCGCGCGCCGTGACCGCGGGGTCGCGAAACCGGCCGCTCCGCCCGGCGGGCGCCACGGGCCCGACGTGCGGTCAGATCATGGATGGCGATTTCGGAAGAAAGATGGAGCGGGCGATGAGATTCGAACTCACGACTTCAACCTTGGCAAGGTTGCGCTCTACCCCTGAGCTACGCCCGCATCCGGCAAGCCGCCAATATACGGAACCGTGCAACCGAGGCAAGGGGCGGCGGCAAGTTTTCTGAAACGATCGCGCCCGGAGGAGATGACGGGCGCCGCGGCTCACGGGGATGGCCCGTCCATAAATCACCTTGAGGCTGGTCGACAGGCTTCAAAGGGAGACAGAAGCAGACGCGAAGCGGTATGGATCAGGTACGCAGGGAAACGATACGCAAGCGGCGGGACGACCCGCGTAATTGGCCCGAGCGTCAGGGTGGCGCCGGGCCGTCGCCGTCGACTATGGTGTCTGGGCTAGATCCGGTTCGCCTCGTTTTCCGCGTGTCGCAACCGCTCCAGTATCCATCCGAACGTCGGCGCGTCGCCGAGGATCATATCGCGCATGGCTCGGTAGTCGCGCTCGACTGATGTACGCAACTCTGGCTGCGGGACCAGCCGGAGCGATCCGGGAACCGCCTCCTCGAACCGTTTCCAGGCCTGCCGGAAGGCAACGATATTGTGGTTCCGGACCGCGTCGAGCAGAGAGGTGTCGGACAGGGCCGACTCGCCGGTAGCAGTCGCTACGATCGACGCGGTGTCGTAGTAGTGGCGCGATATCCGGTCCTTGTCTGCGGGAAGCCGACCGGCGTCCCGGTAACCGCAATGAAGACCATGCAGGATCAGCAGCTTCTCCCAGAAGGTCCTCTCCGGTGCGAGCACCGCGACGTTCCCGATGTCGAGCGTCCAGTCCGGCAGGTCGCCGGCGACGTAGGGAGAGACGGCGCGGGTGACGCCGGGATCGAGCGCTGACCGCGCCCCGGCCTCGATCTTGACGCGCGGGGGCACATAGGCGGCGTCGACGCCGGGATAGAGGGTGGGATAGGCGACCAGGAGCGTTTGTCCACTGCCGTCTTCCGGGTCGGGCTCCATGGCGCATCCCTCCGTCAGCTCGCCGATAATCTCCGTCAGGGCGGCCTTCAGATCACCGAGCACGTAGGCGCTGCAGGCCTCAGCCAGTTCGTCGAACAGTGCGCTCCTCCTCTTGTTCGACAGGCCGGTCGCGGTCGTCGGGTCGCGGTCTGCGGCGAAGCCAAGGCCGTCTCGATGGACGACGATATCGATGTCCTCCGAGAACCGCCGGATCAGCCCAAAGGCCTTGGAGAGCGAAGTCCCGCCCTTGAACAGCAGCTTCGGGTGGCCGGCGGGCAGCTGGTTGAAGAGTGCATTGAGGACGAGGCAGACCCAGAAGTCCTTCTCGACATAACCCGGCAGGGTGTCCAGACGGTGTGCCGCGGCGGCAAACGCATCCCGCCTGTCCTGTTCCGGCAGGGCGAGAAAGGGCGCGAAGGCGTCCGCCGTCATGGCGCCGTTGCGCCTTCGGCTGCGATGTCGCGCACGAGCGGCAGCGCCCAGCCGGGCAGGTCCCGCCCGTTGCGGGCGAGATCGCGCTTTGCCGCCTCGGGAAGGCGGTGCTTCAGGGCCGCGACAACCCGGGCGTCCCGGGCTGCGTCGGGACCGAGCCATCGCAGCGCCTGCACCACCGATGCTGCCGGGCGGCCGGCCCAGCGCATGACGCGGGGGCCCGCGTGGCGGAAGCGGATGGTCCCGCCGTCGATCCCGACCGTGCGCGTGGCGCCGTCGGTCACGTAACCGGCCCTGGCCGGCACCGCGTTGGTCAGCCCGAGCCGGTGCGCGGCGGTCGCGCCGTCGGGCATGATCCGGATGCCGTCGCGCCGCGCCAGCGCGGCGACGGCGGCGTCGAGGTCGACCGGCGCGGGCCGCTTGAGCACGGCGCTGATCCGGGGCAGGTCGTAGAGGCCCCTGCCGGCGCGGCGCAACCGGCCGGCCCCGACGAGGCGCGAGAGCGCCTGATCGACGGCCTCCCGGCTCCCGAGGTCCAGGAAGTCCTTCGGTGTGCACACCCACCGGCCCCGGCCGTGCGCGTTCACCCGCTTCATGATTGCATCGGCCACGCCGGTCATCGGACGGCCCTCCAGACACTCGTTTCTGTCAGAAAACATAATCATTATTCCTGACTTTTCAACCGCTGTTCGGGGCGATCGCGAGGCGGTGGCGGTGGCGGTGTTCGCCGGTTGATTCCGGTCCGATGTCGATGCGCTCGCCCCAGGGCTCGCGGTTCCAGTCCTGGGGCGACGGGCTCCGGTTCACCCAAAATGCCGGTCATTTCGGTCCCCCAGACAGCATAACCGCCCCATTCCTGCCGGAAGGATGCCACGGGCGTTTCGCACTGCCAGGTCCCCGCGTCGTGGTGTGTGTTGCGTCGCCGGGCTGGCGACGGAGAGAACGGGACCGACGGAGCCTCCCGGGTTTGACTTGCAGTCGGGCCTTCCTATGATCTGGGGCATGAACGACACCCGTTCCGTCGAACGCTCGCGAAGAGATGGCGACCGCTACCTGTTCGACGCCATCCTGCGCCCCAATACGAGCCTTGACCGCCGCGGATTCGTGATCCTGATGTCGGTGATCGGCGTTATCAGCTTCGGCGTCGGCTTGACCTTCACCTTCATGGGCGCATGGCCGATCATGGGGTTCTTCGGTCTTGATGTCGCGCTTATCTATATGCTGTTCCGGCTGAACTACAGGTGGGCCAGGACGCACGAGATCGTGCAGCTCAGCGAGCGGGCGCTGACCGTGGAACGGGTCGTGCCTTCGGGCGCGTCGACGCGCTGGCGGTTTCAGCCGTCGTGGCTGCGGGTCGAATGCCGGACGCTGTCTCCCCACAGGACGGAGCTCGTCCTGACGAGCCACGGCCGGTCGCTGACGATCGG
Organism: Alphaproteobacteria bacterium; assembly: GCA_022822405.1. Taxonomy (GTDB): domain Bacteria; phylum Pseudomonadota; class Alphaproteobacteria; order MPNO01; family UBA830; genus JAJEBT01. The sequence continues at coordinate 1,177 of JAJEBT010000015.1, read as the reverse complement.
GGCGTTTCTCACGCCCGGGGAACGCGAGGACCTGGCGCAGGCGCTGAACGACGCACTGGCGCGTCTGCGCGGCTCCGGCCACCTGTCCCACGCCGGCTGAATCCGCAGAACAGCAAGTTTCGGGTTGGCCGCGCCTCCCCGGCGGCCCATGATCCGGTCCTGTTGGGGGCCATCGTGGCTGGACGGCGGAGGTGGAGGAAAGTCAGCATGCGCCAGGACATCGAACAGGTGGAGTCCGAACACGGCCGTCATCGGCCGGATGGCGGCGAAGCGCCGCCGGAGCGGTCCCCGGACCGCGAGGCTTTCGACTATGCCCGGATCGAACGCGCGTTGCGGTTCGTGATGGAAAATGTCGAGGCGCAGCCGCACCTCGAGGACATAGCGGACGCGGCGGCGCTAAGTCCGTTCCATTTCCAGCGCCTGTTCACCCGCTGGGCGGGCGTCAGCCCGAAACGGTTTCTCGGCTACCTCACTCTCGAACACGCCAAGCTTGCGCTCGAGCGGGGCGCCGGCGTGCTCGAGGCTTCCGTGGAGGCCGGACTCTCGGCCCCGTCGCGCCTGCATGACCTGTTCGTGACCTTCGAGGCGATCACGCCGGGCGAGCACAGGACTGGGTGCGACGGCCTCGAGATATTCTATGGCGTGCATGCCGGACCGTTCGGGGAATTCACCGCCGCTGCGACCGACCGCGGCATCTGCGCGCTGGAATTCCTCGACCGCGGCGGGCCCGAGGCGGCGATCGCGGCCATCTCGCGACGGTACCCGGGTGCGGAGCTGAAGCATCGGCCGCAGCGCACCGGGCCGTTGTGCCGCGCGCTGTTCGATGGCCCGCGCGGCGGGTCGCGCCGTTCCCCGCAGCTGTGGTGCCGCGGCACCAACTTCCAGGTCAGGGTGTGGGCCGCGCTCCTCTCGATCCCGCCGGGCGCGCTCGCTACCTACAGTGATGTCGCGCGCGTCGTCGGTGCGCCGTCTGCTGCGCGCGCCGTCGGTAATGCGGTGGCTGCGAACCCGATCGCCGTCCTCATCCCGTGTCACCGCGTGATCCGGGCGACGGGACTGTTCGGCACCGGCTACAGGTGGGGAACGGAACGCAAGCTGGCGCTGATCGGGCGCGAACAGGCCCTGTCGGCGGCGCCTTCGGGCGCCGGCGGTCAGCCGATGCCGAGTACGTCGAGCA
>JAJEBT010000184.1 GCA_022822405.1 Alphaproteobacteria bacterium | reverse complement strand
TGCATTCGTGATCCCGGTCGTGCGCATCGACGGAAACCCGGTGGGCAAGGGCACGCCCGGACCGTGCAGCCGCAAACTGCTTGAGCTTTACAGCAACCATTTCTGGGGACAACCGCAGCCATGAGAGGAACTCCACCGGCCGTGCTGTTCGACTGGGACGGGACGCTCGTCGACAGCTGGCCGGTTATTCACCAGAGCATGAACCGGACCCTGGAGGCGATGGGCTATCCGTCCTGGACATTCGAGGAGACGAAGCGAAAGGCGCGCCGGTCGCTCAGGGACGCGTTCCCCGGGATCTTCGGTGAACAGTGGCATGAGGCTCAGGAAACCTTCTATCTCGAATACCGAAAGCTCCATCTCGAATGCCTCAAAACCATCGACGGGGCCGAGGAATTGATCGATGCCCTTCACGGAATAGGCTGCTGCCTCGGCGTGGTCAGCAACAAGTCGGGGCGGCATCTCCGTGCCGAATCCGCCCATCTGGGCTGGGACAGGTTCTTCGAAGGCCGGCTGGTGGGCGCTGGCGATGCCGAGCGCGACAAGCCGGCGCCCGAACCCGTGCTGCTTGCCCTGGAGGGCAGCGGCATCGCGCCTTCCAAAGCCGTCTGGTTCGTGGGTGACACCTGGGTCGACATTGCCTGCGGACACGCGGCCGGTTGCCGGACAATCCTGGTCGGCGACATTGATCCCGGGGGTCAGGAATTCCGGGACCACCCTCCGGATGTGCATTTTTTGTCGTCGCGAGGGCTGTTGGACGTTGTCAGGAGCCCGCAACGCACCATATGATTGGCTGTTGGCCAACCCGGCCGACGGCTCCCGGCCATCGCCGGGAACAGGCGGGGAGGAAAAGGTGACAGACAACGGAAAAGAGAAGCACCGGAATCTTCAGGAAACCTTTCTCAATCACATGCGCAGGGGCAAGGTGCCGGTGACGGTGTTTCTGGTAAATGGCGTCAGGCTGCAGGGCGTGATCACCTCGTTTGACAGATTCTCGATTCTCCTGCAGCGCGACACCCAGTCTCAGCTGGTCTTCAAGCATGTAATCTCGACGGTAATGCCGAGCGTGCCACTGTCGCTCGAAGACCTGGACGACGAGCCTGCGCAGGTGACGGAGCCGGAATCCGGAGAATCCGCAGATGGGTCCGGCTATTGAACACGGCAGCCGGCGCCCGTAACGGCAGCGGGCAAGGTCGTGCCCGCGCCGTCGTCCTGTGTCCGCGGTCCAGATCGAAGGTGAAGACGGGACGAAGCAGCGGCGCCCGCCTCGAGGAGGCGGTGGGGCTTGCACTAGCGATCGACCTCCGCGTCGTGGCGCAGGAATCGGTACCGGTGTCCGAGATTCGCGCCGGCAGCTTCTTCGGCCGGGGCACCATCGAGCGAATCGCGGAACTGATCGCAAATGCCGAAGCCGACATCGTAAGCATCGACACTGCGCTGACGCCGGTCCAGCAGCGTACCCTTGAGACCGCTTGGAAGGCCAAGGTCATCGACCGCACCGGCCTTATCCTGGAGATCTTCGGAGCCCGTGCACACACGCGCGAAGGCGCGCTCCAGGTCGAGCTTGCCCATCTGACCTATCAACGCAGCCGTCTGGTCCGCAGCTGGACCCATCTTGAACGCCAGCGCGGCGGTTTCGGGTTCCTCGGCGGCCCGGGCGAAACCCAGATCGAGGCTGATCGGCGGATGATATCGGAACGGATCGCGAGGATCCGGCGCGACCTTGAGAACGTGCGGAAGACAAGGACGCTGCACCGCTCTGCGCGGCGGCGGGTACCCTATGGCGTTGTTGCGCTGGTAGGCTACACCAATGCTGGCAAGACGGAGCTCTTCGGTCGCCTTACCCACACCCAAGCGGCGGCAAAGGACCAGTTGTTTGCAACGCTGGATCCCGCAATGCGCGCCGCTCAATTGCCGTCGGGACGCACCGTCATTGTTTCGGATACGGTCGGCTTCGTATCGGACCTGCCGACAACGCTTGTTGCCGCCTTTCGGGCAACCCTCGAGGAGGTCATGGAAGCAGATGTCATCGTGCATGTCCGCGACGTCTCCCACGGCGACACCGAGGCTCAAAAGGAGGATGTCGGCCGCGTGCTCGGTGAGCTCGGCATCGGCCCGGCCGGTCAGGACAAGGTCGTCGAGGTCCTGAACAAGATCGATCTGCTGGATGACGAGGGCCGGGATCGAGTTGAAAATCTCACGGCCCGAGATGAACGTGCAGTTGCGGTCTCGGCGCTGACCGGCGAAAACTGCGACCGGCTGCTCGAACTCCTTGAGGATGCGCTCGGCGGCAACAGGGACGTGGTCTGCCTCAGGGTCCGCCACTCTGACGGGGCGGCGGCCTCATGGCTGTATCGCCACTCACAGGTGCTCAATCGCGCTGTCGATGGCGATTTCATCCGTTTCGACGTTGCCATCGCTGCCGCGGAACTGGCACGCTTCCGCAACCGGTTTTCTGTCGGACAGGATCCAGCGGACGGGGCGTGATCCCGGCAACCCCCGAAATGGCGCTATCGGATTCGATTTGGGCAGCCGGCGCTGCTTGCGCCGGATCAGTTCCAGCAGACGAAGCCGTTGGCCGTGCCGGTCCCTGCATCCGATCGGTAGCACGGCACGTAGTCGATGACATCGCCCGACAGTTCGGTCTCGAACAAGATCCCGGACGCGACGATCCAGTTGAGCAATTCCGAGGACCCGGAGCGCAGCAACTCGGGTTCGATAGCGCACAGGGCCTGGCTGTCGCGCGCGGAGAGCGCCTCGAGAACGCGCTGGTCGAGCTCCTCATCGATGCAGAAATGGGACATGCCGCCTGATCCGACGACGGCAATACGGGCATTCGAGTCCCAGCGTCGGACGGCACGGCCAATCATGCGGCCGAATTCGTAACAGCGCCGCGGCGTCGGCTGGTTGGGCGGATAGAAGGTGTTGGCGATGACCGGCAGGGTGGGAACCGCACGGTCGCGCATGATGCGCCGGAGCACAAAGCTGAAGGCGTGCGGCGTTCCCGTATGACGGTGATTCTCGTGGCATGGCCATGCCGCTGACGCCGCCGTATCGAACCCGTCTTCCGTCGCCTGTTCGAATACATGTTCGGCAAGTTCGGGCAATCCCGGGTAGACGGTCCGCTCTTCGGGTCGGTAGGCCCAGTCGGCCTCCTCGATTCCGGGAGGCAGCATCTTTCGCTGCGCATCGGTGAGCGGCAGGTTGTAAAAGTTTTCGCCGTAATAGATCGTGAAGGTCGGCTGGATCTCGGGAAGGAACAGCTCGCGCTGGTCATTACCGAGAATGATGCAGGCGTCCGGCGCTTCCGCCTCCCAGCGACCGGCGAGCTCCGCGATCGCCTTCTGGCAGGCTTCGTGGCGCCGCCGCCGCTCGGCGTCTGTGAATTTTTCGTCGATCCGCTCGTCGGCGCGGCGTTCGATCAGCTCGTCGAAGGATAACTCCTCGCCCTTGAACCAGTGTTTCTGTGCGACGTCGGCCTTGACCCGGTTCACCCACTGGTCGGGGGACGTATTGAGTGTAGGGCCGTGGGTGGTCCACAGGCCGAGAGCAGCTTCAGCCATATCGTGTCTCCTGTTCCGCCGGATGGAGGTGACACTCCACGCTGCCGTGGGCGTCGTGACGGGTTTCCGGGGAGGTGTGGCGGCAGGGATTCTGCACACTCGGGCATCGCGGATGAAAGCGGCAGCCGTCCGGTGGATCGAGCGGGTCGGGAAAGCTGTCCTCCGCTGGGCCCGGCGGTAGTCCGAGTTCGGGTTCAGGCGTGAGGATGGCACCGAGGAGCATTTCGGTATAGGGATGCCTCGGTGCCCGAAAAATCTGCGCGGTGCGTCCGATTTCCACCATACGTCCAAGATACATCACTGCGACGCGATCCGCCATGTGCCGGATGACGCCAAGATCGTGGCTCACCAGCACGTATGTCAGGCCAAGCTCCTGTTGCAGTTCCCTGAGAAGATTGATGATCTGGGCCTGTACCGAAACGTCGAGGGCGGAAGTCGGTTCGTCGCAGACGAGGATGTCGGGCTTCATCGCCAGGGCGCGCGCGATCGCAACACGCTGGCGCTGACCTCCGGAAAGCTGGTTGGGATAGGCGTGGAGCAGGTGCTCGGGAAGACCGACCATCGCCATGATCTCGTCGACCCGTGCCCGCCTGTCGGCTTCGGTACCGATGCGGTGCACGGCGAGCGGCAGGCTGATGATCTGGCCCAGGGTCTTTCTCGGGTTGAGCGAGGAATAGGGATCCTGGAACACCGGTTGAACCCGGCGCGCGATCGCAACCCTCCCGACCTCGCCGAGCGGCCGTCCGGCAAACCGGATGACGCCGGACGACGGCGCCTGGAGCCCGAGGAGCATCTTCGCCAGCGTCGTCTTGCCGGCACCGCTTTCGCCGACGATGGCAAAGACTTCTCCACGCCTCACCGAGAACGAGACGGCATCGACGGCGCAGAGGGTACGGGCGGGGTTGAACAGGCGTCCCTTGACCCTGAACGCGCGCGTGACGCCGGTGCATTCAAGCACCGGAGGCTCCGGATCCGGGCCGCCAGCATGCCGCGGCTCCATCATGGCGCTACCGCGCCGGGCAGGAGACGGTGCAGGGGATGGATGCAGCGGTAATAGTGGCCGTCCGCGAGCTCACGCTGCGAGTTTCCTTCCTGTCGGCAGCGGTCTTCGACAAGAGCACAACGATTGCGGAACATGCAGCCCGTCAGGTCGCCGATCAGGGAGGGAACGATGCCGGGAATTGCACCGAGCCTGGTTCCGGACCCGTCGGGATGCGGTATGCACTCGATCAGTCCGCGCGTGTAGGGATGGGTGGGAGAGGCGAAGATCTGCTCCGAACTGCCGCTTTCGACGATCCTGCCCGCATACATGACCGCGACCCGGTCGGCAGTTCGGGCGACCACGCCGAGGTCGTGCGTGATTAGGATCAACGCCATGTTGAACTCAGATTGCAATTCGGCGAGCAGGCGCAAAATCTGGGCCTGAACGGTAACGTCGAGCGCCGTCGTCGGTTCATCAGCGATGATCAGCGAGGGCTCGCACATGAGCGCCATGGCGATCATCGCGCGCTGGCGGAGGCCGCCGGAGAGATGATGCGGGAACTGGCCGAGCCGGACGGTGGCGTTGGGAATTCCGACGCGGTGGAGCAGGTAGGAAGCGCGGTCGCGGGCCTCCGCGCGGCTGCCACGCTGGTGGCGAAGGAATATCTCCTCGATCTGGTTGCCGATCGTATATACCGGGTTGAGGGAGGTCATCGGATCCTGAAAGATCATCCCCATGCGGCTGCCGCGGAGGTCGGCAAAATCGCGATCCGGAATGTTGCGCAGTTCCTCGCCGTCGAGCAGGAGGCGGCGCGCGCGCAGCCTTGCTTCGCGGGGCAGCAGGCGCATGACTGCAAGCGCGGTCATCGTCTTGCCGCATCCGGATTCGCCGACGATGGCGAGTGTCTCGCCCCGGCGCACCGAGAAATCGACGTCGTCGACGGCATGGAGGACACCCGAGGGCACCGCAATGTCGACGCTGAGGCCCTGGACGGCAAGAACCGGAGTGTCGGCGGCACTCATCGGTTGCGGCCTTCAGGCGCTGTGATGTCGCGAATGCCGTCGCCCATCAGGTTTATCGCGATCACCAGCAAGAAGATGGCGAGGCCGGGCAGGGTGATCAGATAGGGTTTGAAGAACATGAAGTTGCGCCCTTCGGAAACCAGCAGACCCCAGGAGGGTGTCGGCGGCTGGATGCCGAGACCGAGGAAGGAGAGAACGGCCTCGACGAGGATTGCGATCGCCATCTCGAGGCTGGCGATGACGATGATCTGGCTGGTCACGTTGGGCAGCACCTCGCGGAAGATGATGCGTGGCCGGGAGGCGCCTACAGCTTCGGCCGCGGTGATGAAATCGTGACTCCTGACCTGCTGGGTAACGCTGCGGACGACGACGGCGAAACGATCCCAGAACAGGAAACCGAGGATGCAGACGAGCGCAAGCAGCGAACCGCCGAAGATCGACACCAGCGATAGCGCCACGAGAATGCCGGGCAGGGCAAGCTTCACGTTGATCAGGTACATCACGACGGCGTCGATCCGTCCGCCGAAATACCCCCCTACAACGCCGATCAAGGAGCCGACGGTGCCCGATATCAGTGCCGCCCCGAGGCCGACGATCAGCGAGACCCGAGCGCCGTAGAGGATGCGGGTGAGATAGTCCCGGCCCAGCGAATCGGTTCCGAGAAGATGGGCCCAGCTTCCGTCTGCCGCCCAGACCGGGCCGACCAGCCGCGCCTCGAGGTTCTGGCTGTAGGGGTCGTAGGGCGTCACGTAGGGCGCAAGCACGGCAAGCAGCACGACCAGCGCTACGAAGCCTCCGCCGGCGAGGAAGCCGAGATGCGAGCGGGCCCGCCGCCTCATGATCTCGCCCGGCGTTGGCGTCGCGGTCGCAAACTCGTCCTGGAACATGTCGGTTGCCATCGTTCAATCCAGGCGGATGCGAGGATCCAGCCGCGCGTTGATCAGGTCGGAGGCAAGCGTGAGCAGGATGTAGGCGAACGAGACGAAGACCAGGATCGACTGCACCACCGGAAAGTCGCTACGCAGGATCGATTGGTAGGCGAGGAGGCCGATCCCGTTGAGCGCGAACACGGTCTCGACGATGACGGAACCGCCGAGAAGGAAACCAAGAGAAACCGCGGACAGTGACACGACGGGCAGAACCGCGTTGCGCAGTGCGTGCTTGAAGAATACCGTCGGGGAGCGGAGGCCCTTGGCCCAGGCGGTGCGGACATAGTCGGAATCGAGCACCTCGAGCATGCCGGCTCGGGTCAGCCGCATCAAGGCCGGCATGACCGCAGTCCCGAGCGCCACCGTGGGCAGCACGAAATGCGCGAAACTGTCCGAGCCGGAGATCGGCAACCAGCCCAGCACAACGCCGAACAGGTAGATCAGTATCAGTCCGAACCAGAAATTCGGGATCGCCTGGCCGAAAACCGCAACCGCGAGTGCCGCCCGGTCGATCCAACTGTTCACCCTGATCGCCGCGGCAACGCCAAGCGGGATGGCGAGGGCAAGGGCAAGGAGAAGGGAGTAGACCGACAGGCTGACGGTGACTCCGACGCGGTCGAGGATGAGTTCGAGAACCGGCTCGCTGGTGAACAGGGACTGGCCAAGATCGCCGCCGAGCGCGCGTCCCGCCCACTCGAGATACTGCTCGTGAATCGGAAGATCGAGGCCATAGAGCTTCGCGATCTCGGCAATTTCTTCCGGCGTCGCGTCCTCGCCGGCGAGGTCGGCTGCGAGATCGCCTGAAATGCGCAGCAGCGCAAAGCCGATGATAGAGACGGTGACCGCGACGAGCAGCGCTACGCCGGCCCGCTGCAGCAGGAAGCGCCCCATGGCGGCCTTCCTCGTTCCGCGCCGCCCGGCTCTACGGCGCGAGCCCGAACACGCGCCTTGCGTTGCCGGCGAAGATTTTCTCCCTGTCGCTGTCCGACAGCCAGTCGATTTCCCGAATGTGGTACGCGACATCGTCCATGTGCCGTCCGGTGTCGGGATTGACGGACGAGCCGACGCCCGGACACTCGGCGCCAAAGAGGCACTGGTCGACACCGGCAACCTTGATCAGGAGTTCCACCGCCTCTCTGGTGTAGAGCACCGTGTCGTAGAACAGCCGCCGCATGCGTTGGCTGAACCGCTCGGCGCCAGGGCGGCGGAGAGTCCCTGATTCGAAGCGTCCCAGCTGATAGGGAACAGCGCCGCCGCCGTGGCTGACAACGATCCTGAGATCGGGGAAGTCGTCGAGCACCGTTGAATTGACGAGGCCGTATACCGCTGTCGTCTCCTCGTTGATGAAGCGCAGCGAGTAGGGCTCACGCTCCGATCTCGACCCGGTACCGTGGATGTGAGCCGGCACATCGAGTTCGCACAGCTTCTCATAGAGCGGATACCAATAGCGGTCGCCGAGCGGCGGCGGGTGGATACCGGTGTTCTCGTAGGGGTCGGGGTTAAGCAGACAACCCCTGAAGCCGAGTTCGCTGACGCAGCGCCCGAGTTCGGCGATCGCCATGTCAAGAGGTTCGCCGCAGGGCTGGGGCAGGCCGGCGACGCCGACGAAGCGATCCGGATAGATTCCCATCTGGCGGTGGATCATGTTGTTGCATTCCTCGTGGAACCACTGCACGAGCTTTGAGGGTTTTTCGGAATGCATGAGCTGGAAGGGGCGCGGCGAGAGCAGTTGCATGTCGGTGCCGAGCGTGTCGATATAGTCCATGTGGCTGTGGCCAGAACCGGGAAAATGCTGTTTCTCGACGGCATGGCGGATGTCGTCGTCGCTGACGTTGACGCGGCCGCGGCCGTGGGAGCCGCGGTGCGAAACAAGACTCGCCTTGTAGGCCCACAGTTCGGCTGGCGCGCTGACATGGGCATGGCAGTCGATGATCATTTCCTCGTCTCCCCAGAAGTCTGCTACAGTCAGGGCGAAGCGGCGGGTGCGCAGGTCCCGTTGCGATCCGCACCAAGAATAGGGAGGCAGGTTATGACGCGCAAACTCTTCATCGCCGCGACAGCGGCCGGAGTACTGGCGATGGCGCCAGCAGCGGCGCAAAAGTCTGCAGATACGCTCAGGGTCGGGTTCTACGATCCCATCCCGGGCGTCGACTTGATCTATGACCCCAAGGGAGAGACATCGTTCACCGCGCGCGCGGTATTCGACACGTTGATCACCTACAACGAGAAAACAAAGGCCTTCGAACCGCTGCTCGCGAAGAGCTGGAAGCAGATCGATCCGACGACCTACGAATTCGTGCTGCGCGACGATGTCCGGTTCCATGACGGATCGCCGATGGATGCCGACGACGTGGTCTATACCCTGAACTGGATCAGCGATCCCAAGGTCAAGTTCCGCATCAAGACACGCTTCCTGTGGATCAAGAAGGCCACCAAGGTGGACCGCTACACGGTCCGCGTGACGACCAAGGGGCCGCGCGCGGTTGCCATGGCGAGATTCGCCGTCAGCATTCCGATCCTGCCTTCCGACGCTCACGGCAAGCTCGAGAAAAAGGTGACGTTCGGCAAGAAGCCTATCGGCACAGGCCCCTACAAGGTCGTCGCCTACAGTCCGGACAAGGGCGTCCGGATGGTGCGTAACGAGGCCTATGCCCACGGCGCGCCATCGAAGCCCGCCGGAAAGATCGCGAACGTGCATGTCCTGCCGATCCCCGACGTCCAGACCCAAGTGGCACAGCTGATCACGGGGGGACTCGACATGATCCATAACGTGCCGAAGGACCAGGCCGACAATCTGGCGCTCAATCCGGTGCTCGGCATGACGGTCAGCAACGGCATCCTGTTCCGCTACATCGCCTTCGACGCGCTGGGACGGAGCGGCAAGGACGATCTCAAGGATGTCCGCGTGCGCCGGGCCCTGATCCATGCCATCGACAGAGAATCGATCCGCCGCAACATCTTCGCTGGCGGCGATGCTGTGGCGCGCATGGATTCGATCTGCAAGCCTCTCCAGATCGGATGCGTGTTCGATCTGAAGCCGCCGCCCTACGATCCGGCGGCTGCGAAGAAATTGCTGGCCGAGGCGGGCAAATCGAACCTCGCGCTGCAGATCACCACGCTCGGGGAGAGCCGCAAGGTTGCCGAGGCGATCGCCGGATATCTCCGCGCGGTCGGCGTCAAGGCCTCGATCAAGAGCGTGACCTTCGGCGCCTACCGCAAGCTGCAGAGGGGCGGCAAGATCCAGACCCTGGTTCACCAGTTCAGTTCAGGCGGCGTTCCAGATGCCGATGCGCTGGTCACCTTTTATTTCGGCAGCAAGGCCCGGGACTATTACGGAGACCAGCAGATCAAGGGCTGGATGAAGAAGGCGGGCGCGACCTTCGATACCGGCGAGCGCGAAAAGCTCTACCGGCAGGTCTTCAACCGCATCAACGAACAGGCCTACATCATTCCGATCGCAAGCCTGTCATCTGTGTTCGTCCACAACAAGGACCTGGTGATCGAAAAGGGGATCATCAATCCCTTCGGCGCGCAGATGGGCAGGATCAGCTGGAAATAGGAGCTGCCGCGATTCCCGTCAGCACCGCTTCGTGATAGCTGCCGGAGCCTTTCTGGTCGTCGGGGAACAGGTCGAGATCGGTCATCCATCTGTGGGTCCGCTCGAACAGTTCCTGCGTGTAGGGCTCGAAAACGAGGCGTTCCCCGGGGCCCATGCGCCGGACATCGACCATCGCGTGGTAGCGCTCAGGGAGTTCGCGCAGGAAGTAGTGGGTGTAGCGCTCGGGCTCGGCATCGATGTCTCGCTGAGCCCGGCGCAGCGCGCGGAAATAGCGGCGCACGTCATCAAGGTCGGCATCGCTGGTAACGAGAGAGCCGATCATGAAGGTCGTATCGACGATCTTGCGGAAGCCGAGCTGTTCGAGAATGTAGTAGGGCGCACCGAAAGCATTGCCGGCCTGGGCCCGGCCTTCGACGAGCAGCGCGAGCCGGTCCCAGAGCACGCCGCCAAAGTTGAGTCTGATATCGCCGGGGTCGAGGAACCGGCGGAGTGCCTGGAGCGTGGAGTAGTGGCTTCCCGAATGGTAGCCGACCTCGACGGGAATGCCCGCGAGGTCCTCGGGCCTCGCAACCGACGAATCGGGTGGCACGAAGATCGCGGAGGGCGTGACCGAATAGGCATCGCCCCACATCCTGCCATGTCCGGCGGACGCGGCCATGTTTACGGTCCAGTGACATGCTGCCGAGATATTGCAGGCGCGCCCTTGTTCGTAGGATTCAAATGCGCCGTGGCGGACTTCCGGCGGCGCCTCCGCCGCACTGGCCACGCTGGTCGACCATCGCGCCGGCCGGCCCAGCGCCAGATCGTACTCAAGGCCTTCCGCAGCGAAGTAGCCATGCTCCTCGGCAACCCATTCCTGGAGTCTGCCGTGGGACTGGATGACAAACCGTGTCATGAACCCTCTCCCGTTTGTCGAGCCGGGGCCATTGTGGCACGGTTCGGTTGTTGTGGCGAGGAGCCCGCTGGAGCCGGTTCCCGCGCCTGCACGGAGACAAGTCAGGACAATGCTTGACCACGCGACCAACCGCCAGTTGTGTGAAACCGGACCCGGCACGCCGATGGGAGAGCTTCTCAGGAGGTATTGGCATCCGGTCGGCGCCGTGTCCGAGATGGAGAAGGAGCCGACGAGGCGGATCAGGATCATGGGCGAGGATCTCGTCCTCTATCGCGATCTTTCGGGCGGTTACGGCCTGCTCGAGCGCCACTGTCCGCACCGGCGCGCCGATCTTGGCTTCGGCTATGTCGAGGAATGCGGGCTGCGCTGCAGCTATCACGGCTGGTACTTCGATCGCACTGGGGCCTGCCTCGAGCAGCCGTTCGAGGACACTGCCGACCCGGATTCGCGTTTTCGCGACAAGATCCGGATCACCGCCTATCCCGTCGAGGCGAAGGCGGGTCTCCTGTGGGCCTATCTCGGTCCCGAACCGGCGCCGCTGGTGCCCACGTGGGAGCCCTTCACCTGGGAGAACGGTTTCTGTCAGATCGTGATCTCTGAAGTTCCCTGCAACTGGTTCCAGTGCCAGGAGAATTCGATCGACCCGGTGCATTTCGAATGGCAGCACGACAACTGGCGGGTGCGGGCGTCCGGCGCCTTTGGCCCCTACGCGCCGAAGCATCTCAAGCTTGGGTTCGACGAGTTCGAGTTCGGGATCTCCTACAAGCGCGTCCGTGAAAATACGGACGAGGAGCATCCGCTGTGGACGGTCGGTCGCAATTGCTTGTGGCCCAACGCGCTGTTCACCGGAGACCATTTCGAATGGCGGGTCCCGATCGACGACGGCAACACGCTGAGCGTCGGCTGGTTTTTCAATCCGGTACCGCAAGACATGAGGCCCTTCCGCCAGAATGACATTCCGGCCTGGCGCGGCCCGGTTCGCGCCGCCGACACGGGCGAGTGGATCACGAGCCATGTCATGAACCAGGATTTTGCCGCTTGGGTCGGGCAGGGGGCGCTTGCCGACCGGTCCCGGGAACATCTCGGGCGCAGCGACCGCGGCGTGATCATGATGCGCCGGAGATTTCTCGACGACATCGAAGTCGTTGCCGCGGGCGGGGACCCGAAGGGCCTGGTACGCGATCCGTTGGTCAACAACTGCGTTACGCTCCCGATCTTTGACCGCGAGTTCTTCTGCAACGGTCCGACCCGGGAGGAATTGCGGAACCCGAATCACCAGCGCATGCGCTCAATGCTGGACTTCGTGTTTCAGGCCGGCCAGCCTGCCGCCGTTCGCGCCGCCTATGTCGCCGCGATGGGACTAGATCGGAACGACGACACGTAGCCAACTGAGGCCGCGGGCTGTACCAGCCGGACGCGGCGCAAAAAAATCGTTGCGGCCCCTTGAAGATTTCGAAAACGGGGCTTACATTGTTATCACTCGCTAGTCTTGAGTGCTAGCAACCCCACCTTCTTTGTACAACGACAGACTCACTAGGAGGAGCGCTGATGGCAATCAGACCCCTGCACGATCGCGTGTTGGTCGAACCGCTTACCGCCGAAGAAAAGACGGCCGGTGGCATCATCATCCCTGACACTGCCCAGGAAAAGCCGCAGGAAGGCAAGATCATCGCAGTAGGCAACGGAGCCCGCAACGATGACGGCACGACACAGGCAATGGACGTCAAGAAGGGCGACAAGATCCTGTACGGCAAGTGGTCCGGTACAGAAGTGAAACTCGATGGCAAGGATCTCCTGATCATGAAGGAGTCCGACATCATGGCCATAATCGACTAATCGGGAGCATCAGAGATGGCAGCAAAAGACGTAAAATTCGAAACCGATGCCCGCACCCGGATGCAGAAGGGCGTCGACATCCTGACCGACGCCGTCAAGGTGACGCTGGGGCCCAAGGGTCGCAACGTGGTCCTTGACAAGGCGTTCGGTGCCCCGCGCATCACCAAGGACGGTGTCACCGTCGCCAAGGAGATCGAACTTGAGGACAAGTTCGAGAACATGGGCGCGCAGATGGTCCGCGAGGTCGCCTCGAAGACCAACGACGAGGCCGGCGACGGCACGACGACCGCAACCGTCCTCGCCCAGTCGATCGTGCGCGAGGGCTGCAAGGCGGTTGCCGCGGGCATGAATCCGATGGATCTCAAGCGCGGCGTCGACGCCGCCGTGGACGCCGTGGTCCAGGAGTTGCGCAAGCGCTCCAAGAAGGTGTCGTCCGACGAAGAGATCGCGCAGGTTGGGACGATTTCGGCCAACGGCCAAACCGACATCGGCGACATGATTTCCGACGCCATGCAGAAGGTCGGCAAGGAAGGCGTGATCACCGTCGAGGAAGCCAAGTCGCTCGCTACCGAACTCGAGGTGGTCGAGGGCATGCAGTTCGACCGTGGCTACGTCTCGCCGTACTTCGTGACCAACGCCGAGAAGATGTTCGCCGAGCTTGAGGATCCCTACATTCTCTTGCACGAGAAGAAGCTCTCCAGCCTCCAGGCCATGCTCCCGCTCCTGGAGAAGATCGTCCAGTCGACGAGGCCTCTGCTCATCATCGCTGAGGATGTCGAGGGTGAAGCGCTGGCCACGCTGGTCGTCAACAAGTTGCGCGGCGGCCTCAAGGTCGCGTCCGTCAAGGCTCCGGGCTTCGGCGACCGCCGCAAGGCGATGCTCGAGGATATCGCGATCCTGACCGGCGGCCAGGTCGTGTCCGAGGATCTCGGGATCAAGCTCGAGAACGTGACGCTGAACATGCTCGGACGGGCGAAGAAGATCTCCATCACCAAGGAGGAGACCACCATCGTCGAGGGTGCCGGCAAGAAGTCGGAAATCCAGGGCCGCTGCAACCAGATCCGTCAGCAGATCGACGAGACCAGCTCCGACTATGACCGCGAGAAGCTGCAGGAGCGGCTGGCGAAGCTCGCCGGCGGCGTTGCCGTCATCCGTGTTGGTGGAGCGACTGAGGTCGAGGTCAAGGAGATGCGGGATCGCGTCGAGGATGCGATGAACGCGACACGTGCGGCGGTCGAGGAGGGCATCGTTCCTGGCGGCGGCGTCGCGCTGCTGCGGGCGACCAGGGTGCTCGACAAGGTGGAGACCGCGAATGACGACCAGCGCGTCGGCGTCGAGATCGTCCGCAAGGCGCTTCAGGCTCCGGTGCGCCAGATCGCCGAGAACGCCGGTGTCGAGGGTTCGATCGTCGTCGGCAAGCTCCTCGAGAGCAGGGAACAGGCGTTCGGCTACAATGCCCAGACCGACAAGTACGAGGATCTGGTCAAGGCCGGCGTCATCGATCCGATGAAGGTCGTGCGCACGGCGCTGCAGGATGCCGCGTCGGTGGCCGGTCTCCTGATCACGACTGAAGCCATGGTCGCCGAAAAACCCGAGGACAAGGCTCCGCCGGCACCTCCGATGCCGGACATGGGCGGCATGATGTAGCCGCCCGGTTCAGTCCCGGAAATTCGGGGAGCCGCCGCAAGGAATTGTGGCGGCTCCTTTTCTTTGTAAGCGTTGCGCTGCCGCACAGATCGTCTGGACCGGACCGGCTGGTTCAAGCACTTCTTGCAAGTTGTTACGTCAGCTAGAGTCCGTTCCCCGATGCCAGCAGGTTCAGGCAGCGGGATTCTGCACCGGTTTCCTGCTACTCTGCCGCCATGCTGATCTCCATGCCCGCCCTCGACAAAGTCAGCAGTCTCATTCGCGAAGTCTCCACCGCCGAAATCATGCCCCGCTTCGGCAGGCTCAAGGCGGCCGACCGCTGGCAGAAGCGCCACGGGTCCGTGGTGACGGCAGCCGATGTCGCGGCCGAGGAGTTCCTTTCACGCCGGTTACCGGATCTGGTCGCGTCGTCTGTGGTGGTGGGCGAGGAGATGAGTGAAAACCGCCCAAGCCTTCTTGATACCCTCGACGGGGATGCGCCGGTATGGCTCATTGATCCGGTGGACGGGACCAGGAATTTCGTCGATGGAAGAGAGGGTTTTGCCGTCATGGTCGCGCTTGTCGTTCAGCGCCAGGCGGTCGCCGGATGGATCTACAGGCCTGTAGAGGATGCCATGTATGTCGCCGAGGCGGGCGCGGGGGCCTTTCGCGACGGCGTTCGGCTCCGGGTTGCCTCGGTCGACGGCGGCCTTGGCGCACTCGCGGGCTCGCTGGGCGGCTTCCTCCGCAGGCGGACGGATCTCCCCGGCCGGTTCGCGCGTATCACCGCGAGCCGGTGTATCGGTGTCGATTACTGTGCGCTTGCGGATGGCGAGATTCATTTTGCGCATTACCGCGGGGTGTCGGCCTGGGATCACGCCGCAGGAGTGTTGATCCACGCCGAGGCGGGAGGTTTCTGTCGCTCCCTCGACCGCACGCCCTACCGGGTCGGCGCACCAGGCGAAGGCGGAATTCTGCTGGCGCCCGACCCGGCAACATGGGAAAATCTTCGGCGTCCCATTGCCGAGGCCCTTGCACAGCGTCCGGCGGCATGATTGCGGCAACCGGCCAGACCAGGGTTTCTGGAGAGCGTGAATGTACAGGCTTGTGGAGTGAAGAATCATGACTGATCGAGGTGTGGCAGCATTCGTGGGTCTCGGTGTGATGGGGTATCCGATGGCGGGCCACCTGGCGAACGCCGGCTTCCGGATGAAGGTCTATAACCGCACGCAGGAGAAGGCTGACCGCTGGGCGCGGGAGTACGGTGGAAAAGCGCAGCCGAGCCCTGCTGACGCAGCCCGGGGGGCCGACTGGGTCATGACCTGCGTAGGCAATGATGACGATCTTCGCGCCGTTGTTCTTGGCGAAGAGGGTGTGTTCGCTGGCATGAAGGTGGGGGCGACGCTGGTCGACCACACCACGACCTCGGCGATAGTCGCCCGGGAGCTTGCGGCAGAAGCCGCACGGCATGGCTTCGGGTTTATCGACGCGCCGGTCTCCGGCGGCCAGGCGGGCGCGGAGAATGGGGTGCTGACCATCATGGCAGGCGGCGACGAGGAGGTTTTCAACTCTGTGGAGCCGGTTCTTCGAAGTTACGGCAGGACCATCGTACGAATGGGCGAGGCCGGGTCGGGCCAGCTCACTAAGATGGTCAACCAGATTTGCATTGCCGGACTCGTGCAGGGGCTTGCAGAGGGGCTGAACTTTGCGATGAAGGCCGGCCTCGACGCCAAACGCGCGGCGGAGGTGATGTCAGGCGGCGCTGCACAGTCCTGGCAGATGGATAACCGTGCTGCGACCATGGTCGATGGAAAGTTCGATTTCGGCTTTGCTGTCGACTGGATGCGAAAGGATCTCGGAATCTGTCTGGATGAGGCAGAGCGCAACGGAGCGCGCCTGCCGGTAGCGGAAATGGTGGATCGGTTCTATGCGGACGTGCAGGAGAAGGGAGGCAATCGTTTTGACACGTCGAGCTTGATACTCAATCTAGCTGCGGATTCCGATATTTCTCAGGACGAGACCTAAAATGGCTGGCAGGATCGAAATACAGAAAGTTCCGTTATTTGTGTATGAAAGTAACACTTTCTTATTCCGCCCCGCAGGGCGATCAGCTAGCTTTCTTCGGCCTTAATCTCGCACCAGAGGGCATCCATTTCTTCAAGATTGCTCTGGGCTACCGTCTTTCCACCGTCGGCCAGGATGTTCTCGATCGCCCTGAACCTGTTCTCGAATTTCTCAGTAGCGTTTCGTAGCGCGCCTTCAGCATCCACGCCGGCGTGACGCGCAAGATTGACGCAGGCGAAGAGCAAATCACCGGCCTCGAGAGCAGTATTCGCCGAGCTGGCACCCCCTTCTAACTCCGCTTCCAGTTCCTCCAATTCTTCACGGACCTTGCCGATTACCGGCTTGATGTCTGTCCAGTCGAAGCCTGCCCTGGCGGCTCTTTGCTGAATTTTCTGTGCCCGGAGCAGGGCGGGAAGGGCCCGTGCCACATCGTCCAGTGCGCTTGCGCGGCGGCCTTCGCGGCGCGCCCGTTCCCTTCGCTCGTCGGATTTACCTGCTTCCCATGCACCAGCTACGCCTGCGGCATCAGCATGATTCACGTCTCCAAAGACATGAGGATGCCGCTTGCGCATTTTTTGCGTGATTCTGCCGGCGATTTTCTGGAAATCCGCGTCACCACGCTCGCTCAGTATCTGGGCATAGAACACGATGTGGAAGAGAAGATCGCCGAGTTCGGCCACGAGTTGTTCGGTATCGCGTTGTTCGATCGCATCCGCGACCTCATAGGCTTCCTCGATCGTGTAGGGGAGGAGAGTCTCCAGGGTCTGTTCGCAATCCCATGGACATCCGCTCTCGGGATCGCGGAGACGCGCCATCACGTCCAGAAGGTCGTCGAGAGCGGAAATATCACGACATGACATCTGAAAACCGTTCGCTGGTGAGCTGGAAGGCCTGGTAGCTGGTCGGCCAAGCGCTAACGAATCTCTTGCCTGAAAACATGACCCGACGCAAGACGGCGGGGCGAATCACCACGACGCCTGATAGACCACCCAATCAGATTGTCGCATAATGCATATTATGAATTATCGAAGGATGTTTCCGATTTCGCCAGGCTCAGGCTGCCGTCAACCGTGGGATTTTATCGAATAATCGATAGAAATTATCTGTAGTTAGTCTACTTATCTCATCCATTTTCATATCTCGTACCCGCGCCAGTTCCGCTGCCGTATGTACAACGAAAGACGGCTCGTTGCGCCGCCCGCGGTTGGGTACCGGCGCCAGGAACGGCGAATCAGTTTCCACGAGAAGACGATCGAGCGGAAGATCTGCAGCGATATCGCGCAGCTCCTCCGCATTCTTGAAAGTCAATATCCCTGAGAACGAGACATAGAAACCGAGATCGGCCGCAGCCTCGGCGAGCTTGCGGCCCGAGGAAAAGCAATGCAGCACGGCAGAGAATTGTCCAGCCGCCATCTCCTCTTCGAGGATCTGCGCCATGTCCTCGTCGGATTCACGATTGTGAACGATCAGCGGCAGTCCGCTTTCGCGGGCCGCCGCTATGTGAGCGCGAAAGCTCCTTTTCTGGACATCTCTCGGGCTGTTGTCATAGTGATAGTCCAGTCCGGTCTCACCGATGCCAACTATCTTCGGATGGCGGCTTAGAGAGACAAGTTCGTTGGCGGTGATGTCAGGCTCTTCTTCCGTGTGGTGCGGGTGTATGCCGACGGAGCACCAAATGTCTTCTCCGCCTGCCGCGATCGCAAGTATGCCATCGAACTGGCTCACCCTGGTGCAAATGGTAAGCAGGGCCCCTACTCCCGCCTGCCGCGCCCGGTCGATCACGACATCGCGGTCGTCGTCGAAGACCTCGAAATCAAGGTGGCAATGGCTGTCAACGAGCATGGGGCACTTCCTAATCGCCCAACCGGGATTGCGGCCTTCCGGGACATGGGGCCGTGATGGCCCGCATGCAGAAGGCCCAGCAAGGTCGCGGTCCCACCTGTGGGTCGGGGTAAAAGAGTTGAGAAAGCAAGTTATGAGCTTGACAGGAAGATTGCACGACTCAGCTCCGTTCGGGCTTCGGGGGCCGTCGGATACCTGTCTCCGAGCCAGCCCGGATATTGGCGATTTGTCTCAACCAAATCTGCGCCTTGTGCCTTTCGCATGGTTCTGTCGTCGTTTTCAACCAAGACCATCAAGCCCTCGACATGGTCACCCGGGATAATTTCGCGGCCGGGCTATTGCGCGGCCGCCAGGGGTCCGGTGCGGGGCTCTTGACCCGGCAGCTGAAAATGGATGTCGTGGGCATCCGAGATACGGATGACTTCGTGTGCGTCGGCAACATTGTGGAGCGCCTTGAAGAGATCAAACAGCTTGTTCGTCGGCTCGGCCCAGAAAACCCCTTTCACCGTCTCGCCGCTATTGTTGAACAGGGCGTGGGTCGAGTATTTGGGAAATGGAAGCACCTCGCCCGCGCCTGCGGCAAACTCCTTGCCATCGAGGATCATCTGAAGCTCGCCCTCGGTGATGTAAAGAAATTCATCCTGGGTGGAATGGGAATGGGGTGGAATGTAGCTCTCCTCGGGCATGATGGCTTCCCACCAGATCGCCTTTTCATCTACCTGTTTGGGAATGTAGATCTGTCCCATCACGTTCCACACCATCCCGCCGACGGGCTTCGCCCCGTTGACGATCCGATCGATGTCCCGCGCACTGACACTCATGATGAATTTTCTCCGCGTAGTTTCTTCTGCGCTTTGGCCCAAACCGGGTTGAACGCCGCAAATATGGGGCGATCCTGCCACGCCGCGGTGGCTTTCTCCAAATCATCCTGGTCATAGTAGCCGATTAGAATGCCGGCTTCAGTGATGTTTCGCTGGACATCGACGGTTTCCAGCATGCCGTCGGTTACGGTCACCCGATGCCGGGGTTTCATCGCCCAGTCAAAGAGCAGGCCCTTCAGCCGCGCGAGCTCGGCCTCGTAGGCCGGGTCGGCGCCCAGATCTCCCAGTTCCCGGGGATCTTCTTTCAGGTCGAACAGCATCGGCCGGTATTCGCCACAGTCGATATATTTGAACCGGCCGTCAAACACCATGCGTAGCCAGCAATCCCTCGGTTTTGTACCCAGCGCGCGCCGGGGGTCCATGAACGCGTAGTCGTATTCGCTGATGACGTAGCTCCGCCAGCCGTCCGGCGTTTCGCCGTGCAGCAGCGGGGTCAGGGAGCGGCCGTCGAAAATATGAGGTTGGGGATACCCGCCGATGGCTTCGACGAAAGTCGGCGCAAGGTCGATTGCTTCAACCAACGCATCGCTTGCCGACCCGCGGGTCGCGTCGGCCTCCGGCGACGGGTCATGGACGATGAGCGGAATTCGGACGCTGGGTTGGTGGAACAGGTCCTTTTCGCCCATCCAGTGATCGCCGAGGTAGTCGCCGTGATCCGAGGTAAAGACGATCATCGTATCGTCCATCCGCCCGCGTTCCTCGAGTGCTCCAAGCAGGCGGCCGATTTCGTCATCGATCTGTTTGATCATGCCCATGTAGCCAGGAAGTACCGCATCGCGGACCTCATCCCGCGACATGGTCCGTGACACGCGCTGGTCGATGAACGCGCCGAAGACCGGATGCGGGTCCTGCTTCTCCTCGTCGCCGCGGACGACCGGGTAGGTGTCTTCGGGGCTGTACATGGCCGCATAGGGGGCCGGTGCCATGTAGGGCCAATGCGGCTTGATGTAGGAGAGGTGGAGGCAGAAGGGCTCGTCCCCCGCATCGTCCAGGAAGTCGATGGCGCGTCCGGTCATGTACGCGGTTTCGGAATGTTCGGCCGGAACCCGCGCCGGTTTGTTCGAGTGTTCCAGATACCAGCCGGACAACAGTTCTCCGTCCGGACCTTCCGCCGAGTTTGCCCAATCCTCCCACGGGTTGTCGGCCTCGAAGCCGTGATCGCGGAGATACTGATTGTATCTGGGGTTGGGATCGTGACTTGAGCTGGGGTGGACGCCGTCGTCCCGCTCAAAGGGCTCGAAACCGCATTCGGCCGCCAGCACGCCTTCGTCGGAATGAAGATCGATCCCCAGGCGCGCCATCCCGGCATAGTCGGCACGCATATGAGTCTTGCCGACCAGCGCGGTGCGGATACCGCGGGGTCGCAGATGGTCGCCGATGGTCTGTTCGCCAATCCTGAGCGGGACGAAATTCCAACTGGCGCCATGAGAATTCACGTACCGGCCGGTATAAAAGCTCATGCGCGACGCACCGCACACCGGGGACTGACAATAGGCGCTGTCGAACCGCATGCCGCGATAGGCGAGTCCGTCGATGTTCGGGGTATCCAGTTTTGGGTGGCCGTAGCAGGACAGGTAATCCCAGCGAAGCTGGTCGCACATGATGAATAGTATGTTCCTGACCGCCCCCACCACGCCGCTCCTATCCGCCGACCGACTTTTCTATCTGGTCCACGGTGCGCATGGCCGACAATTCTTGCGCACCGCCACGTCGCTCAGGTCGACGGGCTTCTCGTTGTCGTCCACCAGATCGTCATTGCAGGCGATATAGGTGCCGTTATCGCAAATCTTAGGGAGATAGCAGGCCTTTGGGACGACTAGATAGCGAGGCATCAGGCAAGTAGCAGGGCCGGTTGCCCTGTCCCCCACGCTGCCTGGCGCTGCTTGAGCATATCCTTGAAGATTAACCGCATAACCTGCTGTTCTCAAAATCTTGTCCATGCCTCGCCGGCATCGCCAGATTTGCCCGGCTATTCAGCCGCGATGCGCGGAAAGATTGCAGAAGGTTTCCGGAGCGGCGTACCGGGTTTCATCGCATGCCCGCCGCCAATGCGAGAAAAATCCCTCTGATCGTCGGCGATCTCGAGCTGGTCGAGGATCGATGCGGCGGCATCGGGCACGAACGGCTGGAGATACAGACCAAGATGGCGGATCGTTTCGGCAAGGTTATAGAGGACGGTATCCCGCCGTTCCGTATCCTCCTTGTGAAGGCGCCACGGTGCCTGGTGATCGACATACCCGTTGGCAGCCCTGACCAGCGACCATATGGTATCGAGCGCTTCATTGAAGGCCTGCGCATCCATGCTCCTTCTTATGGCCTCGATGGCGCTGGCGGCTTGTTCCAGGAGTACCCGGTCATCATCCGTCGGCATTGCCGGGGCCGGCACCCGGCCGTCACAATAGCGTCCGACCATGGAAAGGACACGCTGGACGAGATTGCCGAGATCATTCGCAAGATCGCCATTGATCCGGTTCAGGACGGATTTTCGGGAAAAATCTCCATCGTTGCCGAACGGCACTTCACGCAGCAGGAAATACCTGATCTGATCGAGACCGTAGGTTTCCACAATCTCGTAAGGATCAATGATATTGCCCAGAGATTTCGAGATTTTCTGGCCTTCATTGGTCCACCATCCATGTGC
This sequence comes from Alphaproteobacteria bacterium, assembly GCA_022822405.1. GTDB lineage: Bacteria > Pseudomonadota > Alphaproteobacteria > MPNO01 > UBA830 > JAJEBT01. Next base: position 14,207 of record JAJEBT010000184.1, on the reverse strand, counting down.
GAATACTCGCTTCGGCGGCTCCAGCCCGGCGCCCATCAGGAACGCGGGCCAGTACACCGCATGGAAACGCAGGATGTCCTTTCCGACCATGTGCAGATCCGCAGGCCAATACTGCCGGTAGGCGGGTGCGTCGGTGTCGGGATAATCGATCCCTGTGATGTAGTTGGTTAACGCGTCGAGCCAGACATACATGATGTGACCATCGTCATCGGGGACCGGAACACCCCAACCGAAGCTGGTGCGCGAGATGGACAGGTCCTGGAGCCCGCCCTTCACGAAACTGATGACTTCGTTGCGACGCGATTGCGGGGCTATGAAATCGGGATTCTGCTCATAAAACTCGAGCAACCGGTCCTGCCATTTGGAGAGGTCGAAGAAGTAGCTCGGCTCTTCCACCCACTCGCATTCAGCACCGGACGGGGCAATCTTGTGTCCTCGATCATCCGTCTGAAGTTCGCTTTCGGCGTAGAACGCCTCATCGCGAACGGCGTACCAGCCGGCATAAGATCCGAGATAGATGTGGCCGTTTTCCATGAGCGCGCTCCAGATCGCCTGGCTGGCGCGGGCATGGCGCGGCTCGGTGGTACGGATGAAGGCGTCATTGCTGAAATTCATGAGCCCCGCGAGATCGCGAAAATTCTCCGATACCTCGTCTGTGAAGGCCTGCGGAGTCTTGCCCGCGGCGGTTGCCGATTTCTCGACCTTCTGGCCGTGTTCATCGGTTCCCGTGAGGAAAAACACGTCAAAACCGTCGAGGCGCTTGAACCGGGCAAGAACGTCACAGGACAATGTCGTGTAGGCATGGCCGATGTGCGGCGAATCATTGACATAGTATATCGGCGTGGTGAGGTAGAAATTCCTCTGATCGGGCATGTTCGTTCCCTTCCCGAACGGTCTTCCGCCAGCGTCGGGACGCCGGTTCAGGGCCTTGTACCCGACCGCGCTGCAGTTTGAAGAATGCCGAGGACGTCCAGCATGACCTGCCTTCTGTCCAGATGGACAGAATGTGCTTGGGCGAACAGGCCGGATGTCTTTTCCCACACACTCAACCAGCAATCAAGGCTGGCCATGCCGCGAAGGCGTGTGAGGCATTCGGCGTCCTTCGGATCGAAGCCCATCGCAACCATCCCGGTCTGGCGTGCTCCGGCGCTGACCATGCGGTTCAGGCAGCGGGTAATGAGGTCGGTGGCCGTTTGCCATGCAAGATCTGTCTCCCGGCGTCCGAAACGTCTGGTGAATTCATGTGCCGCTGAAGTATCGAGGTCGGGAAGGCCGGCGAGCAGCGCCATCAGATCATCGTGGACGGCGAGCCCCTCGCCGTCCGCCAGCGCAAGCGCGCGTCCGATGCTTCCGTCCGCGAGACCGATCAGGCGGCGGCGCGCATCGCCGTCAAGTTGCGGCCTGTACATGGTCATCAGTTCCGAAAGCGTGTCGGGGTCCAGGGGCCTGAGACGCAGGCGGCAGCACCGCGACGCAATGGTCGGGGGAAGCCTGCCTCCCGAATGAGCAACCAGAATCAGTACGGACCTGGCCGGCGGTTCCTCAAGAAGCTTGAGCAAGGCATTGGCAGCATTCGTGTTCATCTCGTCGGCACCGTCGACTATGACGATGCGCCATCCGCCTTCCGACGCCGTAAGCGCCATCGATCGGCAGGCCGCCCGGATATCGTCGACTGAAATCACGGTGTGGCGTTTCCGGTTTGCGCGCTCGGCGTCCGCATCACCGTCCGCGAAGCCGCGCTCGACGATGTGAAGGTCGGCATGGCCACCGGAGGCAATCCTCCGGAAGACGGGGTGTTCCTCGGAGATTTCCAGTGAATCGGGCGGCGGTAGCGGCTCTGCAGCGAAGAGGTCGTCATCGCCCGCCCGCTCCGGATTGGCGAGGAGAAAGCGGGCGAACCGGCACGCAAGCGTCATCTTGCCGATTCCTCTTGGTCCCGTGAGGAGCCAGCCATGCGCGAGCTTTCCGCCTGCCCAGGCGTCAAGCAGGTGTCTCTCGGCCTCCGCATGGCCAAGCAGGCCTGAATTCTGCCAGGGCTCGGGATTCGCGGTCATTGTGCACCCTCTTCCCACAACCTCTCCATCACCGCGGCCCGTATCCGTGCGGCAACGCAATCCGGGGAACCGTCCGCGGAAATCACCGTGCAGCGATCCGGCCGGTGCGCCGCTATCTCCAGGAACCCGTCGCGAAGACGGCGGTGAAAAGCCATGTCCATCTGCTCGTAACGATCCGGGGCCGCCGCCCTATTCCGACGCCGTTCCACCGCTAACTCGGCGGGAATGTCGAGGATCAGTGTCAGATCCGGTTCGAAATCCCCGAGCGCAAGCTGGTAGAGCGTCTCTATGGCCGACAACTCCAGCCCCATGCCATAGCCCTGATAGGCTCGGGTCGAATCCGCAAACCGGTCGCTTATGACCCATTCACCTCGCTTGAGGGCCGGCGCGATCAGCGTCGTATAGTGGTTTGCCCGGGCAGCAAAATGGAGCAGCGTCTCGCTTGCCGGTGTCCAGTCCGCCGAAGGATCAAGCAGCATTTCTCGGATTTCCTCGGCGCCAGGCGAACCTCCGGGCTCCCTGGTTGTCGTTACGCCAAGTCCGCGTTCGCGCAAGGTCCCTGCCAGCAATTCCACCTGTGTCGTCTTGCCGACGCCTTCGCCGCCTTCAAGCGTTATGAACTTTCCCGTGGCCATCAACCAGGGCGGCTCGTCCCTACACCCCGCCCCACAAAAGATAGGACAGAGTGGCTCCCAAGCGGCCGAACACGCTCATGCGCTCCACATCCCTGCCAGCGAGCAGCGGTATTTCCTGGATCTTGCGGTCGGGAACCGAGACAAACAGGGTCCCGATCCTGTCATTCTTCCGGATCGGCGCAGCCACCGGTTCCATCGTCCGGACCTTTACTTCCATCCTCGTAAAGTGCGGGAGGGTGAGCGAAAGCCGAAGACCACCGGCAACCACGAGCGGCACCGCGGGTTCGGCGCCCAGCCATACGCCGGCGCTCACCACCCCTTCGCCGGGCTTGAACAGCGTGTATACGCGATGCGAGCGAAAGGCCCATTCCATGAGACGGGCGGACTCCTCCCTCCGAATCCTGGAATTCTTCAACCCATTCAGAACCAGGATGATTCGCCGTCCTTCCCGTATCGCCGACGCGGTGAGTCCGTACAACGAGGCCTGGGTGAAGCCCGTCTTCAGCCCGTCCGCGCTCGGATCGTTATAGAGCAACGGATTGCGGTTGCCTTGCTTTATGCCGTTGTACGTGAATGTTTTTTCCTTGAAGATCGCATACAGGTCGGGGAATTGCTCGATCAGGATCATGGAAAGGCGTGCAAGATCGCGCGCCGACATCAAGTGCCCGGGATGCGGCCAGCCGGTCGAATTCGTGAAGGTGCTGTGCTTCAGGCCAAGCATCCTGCCCCGTTCGGTCATCAGCTTGGCAAACTCCTCTTCCGAGCCTGCCAGAGCCTCTGCCACCACTATGCAGGCGTCATTGCCCGACTGCACGATGATACCGCGCAGAAGATCGTCAACGCGGATCCTTTCGCCGGGCCGCATGAACATTCTGGACCCGCCCTTTTTCGCGGCCTTCGTGCTGACGAGAAGCTCATCCTCCATCTTGAGGGTGCCACGCCGTATCGCATCGAAGACCATGTAGATGGTCATGAGCTTGCTCATCGATGCTGGCGCCATGGGCACATCAGACGCCTTATCCAGAAGCACCGTGTCGGTGGAGACGTCGACCATGAAGGCATGTTTCGCAGGCGTACTGATACCCTGGGCCGCGCCGCCCGAGACGGCAAGAAGGGAAAGCAGGACTGCAAGCGCGGCAACCCGGGCCGAATTTCCCATTGCTCGTCTCTCCTGCCGTCCATGCCGCAAGCGACTGTGCGGCAGTCACGGCCTGTGCGCCGGGTCCACCTGCGCGTCTGCCGATCGGATCGGATTCAGTCTACAACGATGATGGCCTCCGGAAAACCGGCCGAGACGACGGTCCGCAGGGCGGACTCGGCGCTGGCAAAGTCTCGGAGCGGTCCGAAGCGGACGCGGAAATACTGCCTGTTCCCTACCCTGCCCTCCGCGATCCGGGCCGCGCCATGGCCCTGCAGACGGGCCAGGGCACGCGCCGCGTAGCCATGTTCGGTGAAGGCGCCGGCCTGGACGAATATCCGCGGGTTCCTCTCGGGAGCCGGCCGGTCGCCGTCTGCGGTCTCCCGCACCGGGATCGTGGAATTGGAGACAAGCGCGTCCGACCGGGCGACCTCCACGGTATCGGGCACCGGCGGCAGGTTTTTCTTGAGGGCAAGCTCCTTGAGATGCCTGCTCTCCTTGGGAAGGATCTCGACCCTCACCGGACCAGTTCCCTGGCGGCGCATGTCGAGGAGATCGGCGGTGCGCCGCGAGAGGTCGATGATCCGGCCGGCAACGAACGGCCCGCGGTCGTTGATTCGGACTACCAGCGACCTGCCGTTCTGGAGATTGGTAACGCGAACGACACTCGGCATCGGCAGCGTCTTGTGTGCCGCGGATACCGTGTTCATGTCGAATATCTCGCCGTTGGCCGTGGGCCGGCCATGGAATTTGGGGCCGTACCAGGAGGCTATGCCGGTTTCCGCGTAGGTGTAGTCTTCCTCGGGGAAATAGCGGATTCCGGCGATCTCGTAGGGATTGCCGATCTTGTAGTGCGCCTTTGCGCTCGTGTGAGGCAGCGGATCCCGGCTCGGCTGGGGTTCCTCGCTTACCACCCTTCTGTCGGCGCAGCCGCTGGCAAGCAGGACGAAACAGGCCGCGACGGCCAGTGTTCTTCCCGGCATGGGCCATAGCCCGGTGTGGTCGGGAAGCCCGGGAGACATTCCGCCCGCTACCGGCCGGCGATGCGGTCGGACAGTATGCCGACGCTTATCGCGAAATAGCTGGACCTGTTCCAGCGCAGGAGAGATTCATAGTTGCTGTAGACAGCGAAGACCGGACTCATCCCGGCGCTCGGTCTGACCAGAACGGCGGGAAGGTCGCGTTTCGGCAGATTTCCGCCGTCCGCCTTGCGGACGCCGAGAGCCTGCCAGGCCGAGAGGCGTTTGCGGGTCTTGCCATTGACCAGTTTTTCATCGAACCCTTTCGGTAAGCGGATCTGCCGCCCCCAGGTCCTGTCGTTTTTCCATCCGACTTGCGAGAGATAGTTCGCCGCCGAAGCAAACACGTCGGCACGTGTCGTCCAGATGTCGCGCCGGCCGTCGCCGTCATGGTCGACCGCAAAACGCCTGAACGATGACGGCATGAACTGACTCTGGCCCATTGCGCCTGCCCATGATCCCATCATCTTCTGTGGCGTGATGTGGCCCTCGTCGAGGATCCGCAACGCGTCAAAGAGTTCGCGCCGGAAATAAGCCGATCTCCGGCCGTCATAGGCGAGGGTAGCGAGCGCCGCTATGACCGGAAAACCGCCGGTGATCCGTCCGAAATCGGTCTCAATTCCCCACAGGGCAACGATGAAGCGCGGCTGCACCCGATACCTGGCAGAAACCTTGGCCAGGAGCCCGGCATTTTCCTTCAGGAGCGCCCGGCCCTTGCGCACCCGCCTGTCGGGGACGACGCGCCTGACATATTCATTGAAGGTCAAAGTGAACTCCGGCTGTCGGCGGTCGAGTTCGATCACCCGTGCTATCGGTTCGATTTCCGACAGCGCCCCGCTAATGGTCGACGCCTTCAGACCGCGCGATGCCGCTTCCGTACGCACGCCCTCCAACCAGGCTTCGAATTTAGCCTTGTCGTCGGTCGATGCCCGGACAACTGGGCCCTGGGCGAACACGAGCACAAGGGCGAAGACAATCAACATCCTGTACATGGGAAGAATCTGGCACAATTGCATGAGACTCGCCAGCAACCCCGGGCGCTTTCGAATGGGCTGTCACGGCGCACGGCAGGGCTCCGTCGGGCGTATCCATGGTATTTCCGGAACTGCGTTGACAGCATGACGCAGCGAACACCTGATACAGGTTTTCATCAAAAAATTCAGAAGAAAAGGCGTCTCTTCCAGAACGTCTTCTAGCAATCGGCACCTGCCGCAAGCTGCGTAAAGGCCAAGTCCACCGGTGCGAGTTTGCCGGCCAAGTGAAAGGCCTCCTACCTATCCGATTCGGGCAGCCGACCAGGAATGGCATCGGAAAGCCGAAGAGGAACTCTTCTTGTCGGTCCCGGCTTCCCTTATACTCTCCGGACGACCGTTCATTGCACGATGTTGACTGCACCCGACAGGGTCGCATGCGGTCTTCGTGAACGACAGGGCCCACGAAATGGACCGCAGGCACAGGTGCACGCCGACGACGGAACGCCCTGCCGGTTCCGTCGAACCGCCAGCCTCCTCCGTCCAGGACCGGATCGGGTCATCGCTCGCGGACCGATCCTCTACCGCCGAAGGCGAACGGAATTCGTCTTGCGCGGCCGGCAACACCGCCGGCCGAGCCCGCCCCGCTTAGGAAACCCTGCCGCGATGGCCGAGCCCGACAGGACATTGTCCGGACGCCGCGTCGATTCCGGCTTTGAATGGCAGGCGCTCCGCACCCTCGCCCCCTACCTGTGGACCTACGGCGGCCTGCAGGCCAAAGTGCGGGTGCTCGTCGCGCTCCTGTTCCTTGCCGCCGCGAAGGGCGCGACCGTCTATATCCCCGTAGTCTATGGTCAGATTGTCGATCGCCTGAGTCCTGAAGAGCCATCGGCGATTGTCATTCCAGTCGCCCTGATTATTGCCTTCGGAACGCTGCGGATCCTGTCGATCGCCTTCGCGGAACTCCGGGATGCCGTCTTCACCAAGGTGGCGCAGCGCGCCATTCGCGAGGCCGCACTTCAGACCTTCCGCCATCTCCACGGGCTCGCCCTGCGCTACCATCTCGAACGGCAGACGGGGGGCCTCTCGCACGCCATCGAGCGCGGAACCAAGGCCATCGACTTCATCCTGCGGTTCATGCTCTTCAACATCCTGCCCACCCTTCTCGAGATCCTCCTGGTTTGCGGCATTCTCTGGACTCTCTTCAATGTCTGGTACGCGCTCATAACCCTCACATCGATCGCGGCCTATATCGCCTACACGATGATCGTCACCGAATGGCGCCTGAAATGGCGCCGTGAGATGAACGAGACCGATCAGAGAGCGAACACGCGGGCGATTGACAGCCTTCTCAATTACGAGACGGTCAAGTACTTCGGAAACGAGGAGTATGAGGCGAGCCGGTATGACCGCGCGCTCAAACGCTATGAACGGGCGGCGGTGATCAGCAAGACGAGCCTGTCTCTCCTGAATATCGGCCAGGCGGCCATCGTCGGCATCGCGATCACCGTCCTGGTGCTGATGGCCGCAGGTGATGTCACTGACGGGACCATGACGATCGGCGAGTTCGTCATGGTCAACACCTATCTGATCCAGCTCTACATGCCCCTGAACTTCCTCGGCTTCGTGTACCGCGAGATCAAGCAGGCGCTGACCGACATGGAGGCGATGTTCCATCTTCTCGATGTCAACGCCGAGGTCCGGGACCGTCCAGGAGCCGGGGCACTTGTACCGGGAGACGGCGCCGTGGAGTTCCGGAACGTCTCGTTCGCCTACGATTCGCGGCGCGAGGTGCTCCACGACGTGAGTTTCAGGGTCGAACCCGGACAGACGCTGGCACTGGTCGGACCCAGCGGAGCAGGCAAGTCAACGATCGGACGCCTCCTGTACCGCTTCTACGACGTTGGCGCCGGAGCCATCCTGATCGACGGACAGGACATCCGCGACGTTACCCAACAGAGCCTGCGCCGGGCGTTAGGGGTCGTTCCCCAGGACGCGGTGCTGTTCAACGACACGATCCGGTACAACATCGCCTACGGGCGTCCCGATGCCTTGCCGGAAGAGGTCGAGGAAGCCGCTCGTCTCGCCGCAATCCACGGTTTCGTCATGTCCTCGCCGGACGGCTACGAGACCACGGTCGGTGAACGCGGGTTGAAGCTCTCTGGCGGCGAGAAGCAGCGGGTTGCAATAGCGCGGACGATTCTGAAGCAGCCGCAAATCCTGCTCTTCGACGAAGCCACCTCGTCCCTCGATACCCATACCGAACGGGAGATACTCTCGGCCCTCCGTCTCGTGTCGAAGGAGAAGACCACACTGGTCATCGCCCATCGCCTGTCGACGGTCATCGATGCGGACCGAATCCTGGTCGTTGTCGACGGACGCATTGTTGAATCCGGCCGTCACGCCCGCCTTCTTGCCGATGACGGCATCTATGCCGCGATGTGGCGCGAACAGCAGCGTGCAGCGCGCGAGGCGGAAAAGGTCGAAGCCAAGGACACAGCGGCACCTCCTGGCTGAACCGGCTCCAACCCTTCATCGAGTTGATGACCGAGAGACAACTGCGGCCTGGTATGTGCCGGTCCACCGGCGAACCGACCAGATCTTCGTCGACTACATCGATACCGCCGACGAAAAGCGCAAGCCCTTCCGCTTGCACAAGTCAACCGATGACATGCCCGCTTCGACCAGGAGCTTCTGCACCAGACCGCGCGAAAAACAGGCAGAGTCGGCAATTCTCAAAGCCCTTATCGGTTCCGTGGAGATTACCGGCGGCAGCATCAGGATCGACCGGAAAACGGCGATCGGGATCAACCCCGATGTCGGGATTGGCAGGGCGTTTGCCGATCCTCAGCTTGCTGCGCTCGATTCGGGCTGGTGATCGCTCGCCCGGGGCTTCGGTTCGGAAATCTTGCGCAGCAGGTACATCAACTGCCCTCGCTCACCCTCGCTCAATCTCTCGAACAGCCGGGCCCTGGCTGCTTCGGCGGCCGGGCTCGCCCTGGCAAAGGCCGCGCGGCCCTTGTCCGTACTCCTTACCAGCCGCTTGCGTTTGTCCAAGGGGGCCACACGTCGTTCAACGAAGCCCTTTCGTTCGAGAATGCCGAGCACGAGGCCGGTGGTCGAACGGTCGAGAACCAGGATTCTGGCCAGACGGTCTTGCGTCGTTTCCTCTATTCCGTTCAGCACGAACAGAAAATCGAACTGGCGCGGTGTCAGGCCTACCTCGGCGCAACCCTCCTCGAACGCCTGTCCGGTTTCCTGAAGACAGAGCCGCAACAGGAAGCCGGGCCGGTCCCAGAGGCCGGCGCGTTCCTCACAGCTGATGTCTTCCAGATCCATAGTGGAAATGGTTGTCCTTGAAGATTTGTCGTAAGATATCTTACGAATTTGACTCGGCCCGTACAACGGAATAGCGTAAGATATCCTCCTAAATACACATGCCCGGAGACGCGGAAATCATGCAGGGCCAGATCGAAACGCGGCGCGGCGTCGCCCGGCCCGGACAGTCGGTCTCGGACCCGTCCGAGTGGCGGGGCAGCGATCTGGCCGAGCGCACCGGGTGGTTCCTGCGCCTGGAGGACGGCGAGATCGGGGACCTGTTCGCGATGTGCCGCGCGGTCAGGGCAGTTGTCGGCGAAGACCCTGACAAGCTCATCGACTTTTCCCCGGATGCCTTCGACCTCGGCCGCTTCGCGGACAGGCTCCCCCACATCCGCCGGGAGCTCAAAGACGGCGCCGGCGTGGTCATGCTGCGCGGCCTGCCGGTCGGAGACATGGAGCCGATCGATGCGGCGATCGCCTATTGGGCGATCGGACGGCAACTTGGCAAACCACTGTCGAACAACCCGCAGGGCGATCTGATCGGGCATGTGACGGATCTGGGCAAGGACTACCATGACCCGGAAGTGCGGGGCTACCAGACGCGCGCGACGATGGACTACCACTGCGACCAATGCACCATCGTCGGGCTGTTGTGCCTGCGTACCTCGAAGTCGGGAGGCACCTCCAAGATCGCGAGCTCGGTCGCGGTCTACAACGACCTGCTCGCGCGCCGGCCTGATCTCGTACCGATGTTGATGAAGCCCCTTTGCTGGTCCAAGCACGGCGAGGTCGACGCTGGGGAAGCGGCCTACTACGAGAGCCCCGTGTTCAATTTTCTGGACGGCTATCTGTGCACCTCGTTCGGGCCGGCACATATTCTGAAGGGCCACGACCTGCCCGGAACGCCGCCTCTGACCGAGGCGCAGCTCGAGGCCTTGCGCGTGACCGAGGATCTCGCGGAGGAAAATCGTTACGAACTCGATTTCGAGGTCGGTGACATCCAGTTCCTGAACAACTTCGTCATGCTGCACACGCGAAACGAATACGAGGACTGGCCGGAGCAGGAACGGAAGCGGCTGCTGTGGCGCCTGTGGCTCGCTGATGACGAGTTGAGGCCGCCTACCGCCCACGCGCTGCATTGGCGCCGCGGCGTCAGGCTTTCGAACACGGCCGAACACATCCGGCTGTCGTGAGGGGGACGCGCAAATCAAATCTCAACGAATGAAGGGAGTCGTCATGTCTGGAACGCTCAAATATCTCGCTGCTGCGACCGTCGTCGCCGCGGCTGCCTTCGGACCGGTTACCGCCCAGGCGGAAACCGTTCGGATCGCCAACTGGGTGCCGTCGGTACATCACATGACCAACACGCTCGCCGACTGGGCTGCCTCGGCAGAAAAGGCGTCCGGCGGGAAGCTGAAGCTGACGGTCGACAAGACGGCGCTCGCCAAGCCGCCCGGGCAGTACGACCTCGCGGTCAACGGCATACGCGACGTCACCTGGGGCGTGCCCGCCTATACCCCGGGCCGTTTCGTCGCGCTGCGCCTGTGGGAGATGCCCTTCCTGTCGCCGAGCGCCGAACTGGGCAGCCAGGCCGCCTGGATGTGGTACGAGAAGAACGGCCTGGCGGCGAAGGAGTTCGCGGACACCCACCTGCTCACGGTATGGGTCCACGGGCCGGGCATACTCCACACCAAGAAGAGGATCGCCACGCTCGAAGACCTCCAGGGGGTGAAGCTCCGGGTTGGCGGGGGTGGCGTCTTTCTCGCCAAGCAGCTGGGCGCGGTTCCGGTCGCGATGCCGGCGACCAAGGCACATGAAAGCCTGCTCCGCGGAATCACCGCGGGCGCGTTCTTCCCGTTCGAGGCGATCAGGGGGTTCCGCCTGGAGAAGCTTGTCACGCATCACCTCCAGGTACCCGGCGGGCTGTACACGGTTCCCTTCTTCCTGACAATGAACAAGAAGAAATGGGATTCGCTGAGCAAGAACGCGCAGGACGCGCTTAATAAGGCGGGAGGCCGCGCTGGTGCCAAGCTGATCGGGAAGCACTGGGACGCGGGCGACAAGATCGGGAAGAAGATCGCCCAGGATAACGGAAACACGATCGAACAGATCACGCCCGCAGAGTTCAAGAAGTGGTCGGTGAGGACCGACAAGATCGTCGCCGAGTATCTCGTCAAGATGAAGAAGGCCGGCTATGACGGCGAGGCGCTGCTGGCGGATCTGAAGGCGACGGTGAAGTCCATCCGCTAGCTGCCGTCCGCAATGGCTCCTGTTTCGTGACCGGGCCCTCGCCGGGCCGGTTTACCGCGTTGACCGGGCGGGCCTCGTCCCGGCTCGCCTGGCTCGGTGCGGCAACGCTCGCACTGATGACGCTGCTCACGTTCGTCGACGTGCTGGGCCGGGAGCTGCTGTCCGCGCCGATTTCTGCCAAGGTCGAGGTGACCGAGCTTGTCATGGGGCTGACGGTCTTTCTGGCGATCGGCCTGACCACCTTCCTGCGCGGCCACACCCGGGTCGACATCGTCATCTCCCACCTCCCGCCACGCTGGCAGGCGGCGTTCGACGGGGTCACCTATGCGGTGTCGCTCGTTTTCGTGGCGTTGATCTGCTGGCGTCTGGGCGAACAGGCGGCGGCCCAGCGTGGCAAGGGCGACCTGACCCAGATCTGGGAAATACCGCTATGGCCCGTGACCACGGTCATGGTGCTGTGCTCGCTGGTCATGCTTGCCGCGCTCGCGATCCAGTGGCTCCGAGCGATCCGTATCGCCGCCGGGCTGGAGGTCCCGGCCGAGCCCGATCCTCCGGCCGGCGTCGGCGCCGGCTGATCCGGACTCCGCCCGCCCGCGATGGATCCCATCGTCCTGAACTTGGTCGGCCTTGCCGCGATGTTCGTGCTGCTCGCCATGGGCATGCCGATCGGCTTCGCGATGGGCGCGGTCGGCGCCGCTGGCGCGGTCCTGCTGATCGGCGTGGAACCGTCGTTGTCGCTGCTCGGGCTCACCGTCTATGAGACGGTAATCACCAACGAGCTGAGTGTGGTCCCGCTATTCGTCCTGATGGGTTTCTTCGCCACCGGCTCGGGGCTATCGGAGGACCTCTACAGGTCGTGCAACACGTGGCTCGGGCACCGGCGCGGCGGTCTGGCGCTTGCGACGATCGGCGGCTGCGGGGCGTTCGCCGCGATCTGCGGATCCAGTCTCGCCACGGCCGCGACGATGAGCCAGGTGGCGCTGCCTGAGATGCGCCGGTACCGCTACGACGAACGGCTGGCGACGGGCGCGATCGCCGCCGGCGGCACCATCGGGATCCTGATCCCGCCGAGCGTCATCCTGGTCCTCTACGGCATCCTGACCGAGTCGGATATCGGCCAGCTTTTCGCCGCGGGCATCATCCCCGGCATTCTGACCGTGATCGTCTTCATGGCGACAGTATCGATCATCGCGCACCGCAACCCGGAGATGGGTCCGCCGGGCGAACGGGCCTCGACGCGCAGGAAGCTGGCCGCGATCAAGGACGTATGGGCGACCATCGTGCTGTTCATCCTGGTGATCGGCGGCATCTATACCGGCGCGTTCACGCCGACCGAAGCCGCCGGGATCGGTGCGATGGGAGCGTTCGATCTCGCGGTCAACACCTGGACCCGCGATGCCCCGGCGCACCGCAAACGGCTGTTGCGGATCGCGAACCTGCTGCTCGTAACCTCACTGATGGTGTTGCTCGTCGCCGTTGTCATCAACCTATCGACGGGCGCCGAGCCCGCGGGCTGGCCCGGGTGGGTCGGATATCTCGCCTATGCCGGAATCCTCGCCGCCCATGCAATCTATCTCTGGCTCGGTTTCTTCGCCGGGAAGCGTCTGGGCTCCTGTCTGCTGGAGACGACCCGGACCACGGCGATGATCTTCACGATCCTGATCGGCGCGATTCTCCTGAACAAGTTTTTCACGCTGGGCGGACTCGCCGACGCGCTGGGCGGCTGGGTGGACGGTCTGGGTGCCGGACCGCTCGTGACGATCGCGGTGATACTGCTGATCTACCTGGTGCTGGGCTGTGCGCTCGACTCGCTCGCGATGATCCTGCTGACGATCCCGATTTTCTTCCCGATCGTGCTGCAGCTCGGGTTCGATCCGATCTGGTTCGGCGTCATCGTCGTCATGGTGGTCGAGCTTGGACTGATCACCCCGCCGGTCGGAATGAACGTCTTCATCATCAAGGGCATGGCGCCCGACGTGCCGTTGTCGCGGATCTACTCCGGCGTTCTGCCCTTCGTCATGGCCGAGGTGCTGTTGATCGCGACTCTGGTCGCGTTTCCCGGGCTTGCGACTTGGCTCCCGGGGACGATGGGATGAAGGTGCTGCTCCGGTGACCGTCGAGTGACGACCGTCGACGGCGGAATCGTCGTGCCAGAACGTCATGAACGGGGCCCGTGATCAGCAAGACAAGCCTGTCTCTACCGAGTATTCTTGGGTTCCGCCGCCGCCCGACATCTGCTAGGAGTCGTCCTCCGCAGGATGGGTGGCCGAGCGGTTGAAGGCACTGGTCTTGAAAACCAGCAGGCGTTTGCGCGTCTCGTGGGTTCGAATCCCACCCCATCCGCCATTCTTGATCCATAAGCATTTGCTGAAACCTACGGACGCTCGCGATCACGCGTGATCGACGAAACCGTGCCCGGGGAAAACTCCACAGTGCGCGTGTCATATTTTGGGAATTATGCAGGAGAGTGCCGAAGCGACTCACCGCATCTTTCCGCCGGTTCACGACCGGCGAGGACAAGATTCCCAGTCCTCAGAATGTTGAGCACGGCATTCAAGTCACGATCAACACTCACTCCGCACGACGCACAACTACACAGCTCGCTTGCGCCAGGGTCATTCCTCGCGCCGCAACGCGAACAGTCACGCGACGTGTTCCTCGCGGGGACCTCCACCACTTCGCGACCGGCCCATTCTGCCTTGTAGCGAAGCTGCGACAGCAAAAGCCCCCAGGTTTGCTCCAGTATCGAACGATTCAGGCCAGACTTCACCGCAACATTCACGCCCGGACTTTCAACCGTCCCTTTCGCCGAGCCCGTC
>JAJEBT010000144.1 GCA_022822405.1 Alphaproteobacteria bacterium | reverse complement strand
AGCACGCGGTCGTTGCCGAGCGCGACCAGATTGACGCCGAGGTCTTTCGCTTCCGCATAGCCGACTTCGACGAACTCGAAGCCGCGGCCGCGCAGCAGCGCCACCAGCCAGTCCTCCAGCGCGTCGACGCAGGCCACGAGCAGTTTCGGCGCCAGCGGCACCACCAGGCCGTCCATATGGACGAACTCCCGCGAGATCGGCGCGACGACCGCCTCCCATCCCTGCTCCCGCATCCACTGCGCGACCTGCTCCGAGCCTTCGCGCTCGGACCGCTCGCCGCTGTAGCCGATCAGTACGAAACCCGGCTCCAGGATGTTGAAGTCGCCGCCCTCGAAATGGCCCGCGGTGGCGTAGCGCCAGATCGGAATGTCGTTGTCCTGATAGAAGCGGATGGCGGTCACATAATCGGCGCGCCGGCTCTTGAGCTGCATGTGGCAGATAATGGCTCCCCAGGGCGTCATGGCGCTCGAGTCGCGCGCGAAGAAATTGCGATGCAGCGCCTCGTCGGCATCCAGATAGTGGCAGGTGACATCGTTCGACTCGAAGATCGAGACCATCTCGGCGTGCTGGGACATCGCCGTCTGAAGGTTGAATTCGACGCCCGTATACTGCTGGTTGTTCAGCGTCCGCATTACGATCGGGCCGGCGTCGATCCAGCGGTAGTATTCGGGGATGCCGAGGAGCACGTCCTTCAGCGGTCCGTAGTCGTTGGAGATGCCCCATCGGCGCGGCTCGGATGCAGTCGAGGTCATAGGTGTCTTGTCCCGGTTTCGCCTGGAACCTTGAGCTTGCCGCCATCCGGGCGATCAAGCCGGGCGAGAGAAACCGGCCTGATGGCCGGCGGAAGACGCGGGCGGCGGCGCCGCAACGCGCAGTCCCACTCTACCGGAGCATTGCCCGTTGAATGAAGCGGTAATCAGACTGGACGGCGTGTGGAAGATTTTCGGCGCGCGCGCCGAAGAAGCGATGCAGGCCATCGCGGAGCATGGCCTCACCAAGGCGCAGACGCTCGACGAGTTCGGATGCGTCGTCGGAATCGCGGATTGCTCATTCGACGTTCCCCGGGGCGAGATCTTCTGCGTCATGGGGCTGTCGGGCTCGGGAAAGTCGACGATGGTTCGCCATATCAACCGGCTGATCGAGCCGACGTCCGGCCGCATCGAGGTGCTCGGAAGGGATGTGCTGGCGCTCGGAGAAGGCGAATTGCGCAAGCTGCGCGCCGCCCAGATCGGCATGGTGTTCCAGCACATGGCGCTGTTTCCGCATCGCACGGTCCGCGACAACGTCGCGTTCCCGCTCCAGGTTCAGGGCGAGCCGAAATCGACGCGGTGGGAGGTCTCCCAGCGCTGCCTCGACCTCGTCAATCTGGACGGCTACGAGGACCGCTTTCCGAGCGAACTGTCGGGCGGCATGCAGCAGCGGGTCGGTCTCGCCCGGGCGCTCGCCTCGGACCCGGAGATCCTGCTGATGGACGAGCCGTTCTCGGCCCTCGACCCGCTGATCCGGCGGCAGCTTCAGGACCAGTTCATGATGCTGTCGGCCGAGCTGAACAAGACCACGGTCTTCATCACCCACGACCTGGACGAGGCGATCCGCCTCGGCAGCCGGATCGCGATCATGAAGGACGGCCGGATCGTCCAGATCGGCACCCCCGAAGCGATCGTCACCAACCCGATCGACGACTATGTGCGGGACTTCGTGGAAGGCATTTCCACGCTGAAACTGATCTTCGCCCATACCATCATGGAGCGGATCGACGACTACCGGCCGCGGCCGGGCGAGGATCTGAGCCTGTCGCCCCGGGCGGCGCACGATACCGACCTGAGCGGACTCATCGACATCGCGGCCGCGACCGATCAGCCGATCGTCATCGAGGACGGCGGCAGGGATGTCGGCGTGATCGACAAGGCCACGCTGCTCAAGGGAATCAAGGGCGGGGACAACTGATGCAACAGACCGAAAATCGCGAAGCGCCGGACCGGCTCGCCAGTTCGGTCGGCGAATTTGCCGGCACCCGGAAAGAGTATTACGGCCGGGAATTCGAGAAGATTCAGGCGGCCACCCGGTTCCCCCGGTCATGGAATACGATGGCCGCCCTGGCCGGTCCCTTCTGGGGCGCATACCGCGGCTTGTGGGGATTTTTCTGGACCTTTCTGATCCTCGAGGTGCTCGCCTTCGTCCAGATCGGCCGGGGCTGGTGGGGCGATCTGGGCGCAGACAAGCTTGCCCGGCTGGAAAGGCTCACCCTCAAGTCCGACGAATTCATGGCCAAGTACGAGGCGGCGAAGCTGGCGGGCGATCCGGACGCGGCGTCATTCCTGAACCGCGCGGAGAACCTCAAGAAGATCGCCGCCCGCGTCGCCGAGGAGGCGGCGCTTGCGGCCCAGGGCGCGACGACGATTCTGCTCGTCGGCCTTGTTCTGCTGGCCGGCCTGCGCCTTGTGCAGGGCTTTTACGCGAACACGCGCTACGAGAAGCAGTATCTGAGCTGGCGCGCGAACCCCGCAGGAACGGTCTCGGGCACAAGCTGGACGAGGGCCGGTCTTGCCGGCCTGCTGTGGCTGGCCATCGTGCCGCTCACGCTCTACCGCTTCACGGTCGGCAGGATCGATCCGACGCTCGAACCCTTCATTGCCGGCCTTCCGATCCGGAAAAAGCTCTACTACGCGCCCGTGTCGGAGTGGCTGGATGCCGGTTTCGACTGGCTGTCGGTTGAGGGCGCGGGCGTCTTCAACGGAGTCGTCACGGCAATCAGGACGATTCTGGACGGACTGGAAACGGTGCTGGTCGAGGCGCCGTGGCCGGTCGTCATGACCGTGATTATCGTTGTTGCATGGCGCCTCGCCGGGCCCCGGGTCGCGGTGTTCACCGGCGCCGCGCTCGCCTACCTGGCCCTGTTCGGCCTGTGGGAAACCAGCATGGTGACGGTGTCCCTGCTCGGCGCCGCCGCCTTCCTGTGCGTGCTGTTCGGGATTCCGCTCGGGATCTGGTTCGGCAAGAACCAGAGGGCCTACAACGCGGCGTTGCCGGTGCTGGATTTCATGCAGACGATGCCGGCGTTCGTCTACCTGATCCCGATCATCGCCTTCTTCGGCACCGGCAAGCCGCCGGGCGTGCTGGCGACGCTCGTGTTCGGGATGCCGCCGGTCATACGCCTCACGGCGCTCGGGATCCGCGGCGTGCCGGAAAACATCAAGGAAGGCGCAACCGCATTCGGCTGTACCCGGTGGACCCTGCTCAAGGACATCGAGATTCCGCTCGCCATGCCGTCGATCATGACCGGGGTTAACCAGACCATCCTGATGTGCCTGTCGATGGTCGTAATCGCGTCGCTCATCGGCGCCAAGGGCCTGGGCCAGGACGTGCTCATCGCGCTCCAGTACGCGGCCAAGGGCCAGGGGATGCTGGCCGGCCTCGCCATCCTGTTCTGCGCGATGGTGATCGACCGCATCGTCCAGGGGCACTACAAGCGCTCGACCGCGCGCCAGCAGCCCGGGCGTTAGTCCGGCCCCACGCTATCCCTCAAAGCGGTCCGCGATCAGGCTGACGATCTCGAATACGATGGCGGCCGCCGTGTGCGCCGTGATCCGGTTCGGCTGATCCTTGGTCGGCATGAGGCATACGCTGTCGCCGCCGATCACATTCTTGCCGCGCACGCAGCGCAGGAGCCCCATGACCTCGTCGATCCTGAAGCCTTCGCAGCCGGCCTCCAGGTTGGCAACCGCCGGCGCCTTCCGGCTCGGCGACGGCCGGACGCTCGAATTCGGCAAGAGCGACCCGCAGATGCGCCATCTCGACCATGCCTGGGCGTCGACCGTGCACGCGTTTCAGGGGCGCACCGTCGACAACGTGATCGCGGTGATGGAGGCGAAACACCCGAAACTGTCGACCCAGAAGAGCTTCTACGTCGAGATCAGCCGCGCCCGCCACAGTGCCTACCCGGACAATCCCGAAGCGGGCATCAACTGGCGGGTCGAAATCCGCAACGTCACGCAGACGCCGTGACGGCCGGCGGGTCTGGCGCGGAACCGGACAGCGCAGTATGAAGAACGCCTGCCGGAAAACGGGCGCCGGGGCCGCGGAGAGGAGGAGGAAATGAACATCCGCAAGGCAGCCGCCGGACTGTGCGCGATCTCCCTTCTGGTGCTGCTGGCCCTTGCCCTCCCGGCCCAGGCCGCGAAGCGGGTGGCGCTGGTGATCGGCAACGCCGAATACAGGCATGCCTCCCGGCTCGCCAACCCGCTCAACGACGCGGCCGACATCGGCGCCGCGCTGGGCCGGCTCGGCTTCGAGGTCGCCCGGCTCGACAACGCCGGCTACGACGCCATGCGCCGGGGCCTGCGGGCGTTCACCCGGGCAGCGGCAACGTCGGAGATCGCCGTGGTGTTCTATGCCGGCCACGGCATCGAGGTCGACGGGCGCAACTTCCTGATCCCGGTCGATGCCCGCCTCGCGAGCGACCAGGACGTGGAATACGAAGCGGTGCCCCTCGACCTGGTCTCCCGGTCGGTCGACCGGGCCTCGGAGTTCCGCCTGATCGTGCTCGACGCCTGCCGGGACAATCCGTTCGCCAAGGCGATGACGCGCTCCGGTGCGACGCGCTCGATCGGCCGCGGCCTGGCGCGGGTCGAGCCGGCGGGCGAGACCCTGGTCGCGTATGCCGCCAGGGGTGGCTCGGTGGCGGCGGACGGCGAAGGCCGCAACAGCCCCTACAGCACGGCCCTGCTGGCCCATCTGGAAGAGCCGGGCCTCGAAGTCGGCCTGATGTTCCGCAAAGTGCGCGACGCGGTGCTCCGGTCGACCGGCGGCCGGCAGGAGCCCTTCGTCTACGGCTCCCTGTCGAGCGAGGGCGTCTGGCTCGGCCCGCGGCCGGGGCCGGCGGCGCCGGCGGCGAAGCCCGGCGGCGGAGGCTCGGGCCGGTTGAGCGCGGAACAGCTTGCAGTGGAACGCTTGTTCTGGGAATCCGTCAAGGACCGGGACAGGCCGGCGGATCTGAAGGCCTACCTCGACCTTTACCCGCAGGGCACGTTTGCCGGGCTGGCGCGCAACCGGCTGAAGGACCTGACCGACGCCCGGAACGCCGTCGCGTCCGAAGCGGCGGAGGCCGCCCTGAAACTGACGGCGGGGGACCGGAAGAAAGTCCAGACCGGCCTGTGGGTCCTGGGGTTCGATCCCGGCGTACCGGACGGCGCGTTCGGCGAACGCACGCGCGAGGCGATCCGCGAGTGGCAGGACTCCCGAAACAGGCCGGCGACGGGGTTTTTGGACACCGCTTCGGCAAGGACATTGCGCGCCGCAGCGCCCAAGCATTCTGGTTCGATCTGGCAGGCGCTGCGGAACCGGCCCTGCAAGGTGTGGAACCAGTTTCCGGAACCGGGCTCGACGGTTACATGGTCCGGGGGATGCCTGGACGGCAAGGCCTCGGGGCAAGGCAGGCAGGTTTGGCATAGAAGCGATGGGCAAGACATCTACACAGGCGAAATACGCGGCGGCAAGTGGCATGGTCGCGGCGCCTACCGTTGGGCCCACGGCAGCCGTTACGAAGGCATGTGGCGGGACGGCAGAGCGCACGGCTACGGTAAGTACACCATGAAAGATGGCAGATTCGTTCAGGGCAATTGGTCGAACGGCTGCTTCGGAACAAGGCACGGACCTTGGGCTGTAGTCGGGACGTCCGCCCGAGACTGCGGGTTCGAGTAAGGGGTCATGGAGGCCGGGGACTATCGTTGAAACCGATGTCGACCGTCTTCGTCCTGCTTTTCGAAGTTAACGGTCATGCAAGCGTGGGAACGCACCCCGAGGCGCACTCGACGGTACTCAAGCGAACCCGCGGAAACACATCGGCGTCCGAAGATCGATTTTGGATCGCTACGGCACAGGGATGGAATGCGTTGTTCGACAGGTTTCTTCCGGCGGCCGGTTCGGCGGCAGCAAGAATTCCGGGCGCTGCCGCGCCATGATCGCACGGCGCATTGCCTGCTCCCTGGCAGTCGCAGCGACAGCGGCCGTTGCGCTGATCGCGATCTGGGAGCCGGACATCCTCGCGCCGGTCTACCGCCGCCTGCTCGAATCGATGGACATCGTCCTTTCGGCGATCGTTGTGGCCCTTGCCCTAGCGGTGCTCGTCTGCTGCTGGCGCCCGGTGTACAAGGGCGCCGGGGAAGCGTCTTGCGGATCCGCGGAGTGTCGTGCGAAACGCGCCGCCATCCCGGATCCTTATCCGGAAGGATACCAGAAAAATTCCATCGTCCAATTCGCGTACCGTTCCGATCTGCACCTCGTGCGCCTGAAGGAGCGTCTGCCGGGAATCGGCCCGGAGCAGCAGTATATCGTCGCCAAGGATTACGAGGTTCGCTATCGGCTGCGCGGTAAACAGAAGATGAAATCGGTCATCGTTCCGAAAGGAATGCTCACCGACCTCTCCTCGTCGCCGCGGCTGTTCCGGTGGTATGTCGGCCGCGTCGGGCCGCACCTCGAAGCGACGATCGTCCACGACTATCTCTACATTGCCTGGCAACTGAAATGCGGGGTTCCACCGACGAAGCAAATGCGGCGCTTCGCCGATGACCTGAAGCTCGCCGCGATGAAAGAGGCCGGCATGGGCTGCAAGGCTCATATATAATTCAAAGAAATGATCGTGAAGCCCTACACGCACAAGACGCATGCCGCGGATCCCCGCCAGCGGGCCGGAGATTCCGCGGAAAAGCAAATGGCGCATTACCTTCACCGCGCGCTCGGGGACGATCCGGAGGTGCAGGTGTTGCACGGCCTGCGGATCGTGGACCCGCAACAGCCGGATCATGACGGCTCGGCCGGCGTATGCCAGATCGACCACCTGATCGTGCATCGCTGGGGAATGTTCATTGTCGAGAGCAAGTCGGTGACGGAGGAAGTGCATGTGCGCCCCGACGGCACGGGCGGAGACGAATGGACCCGCGTGTATCGGGACAAGGAAACCGGAATGGCTTCACCGATACAGCAGGCGGCGCGGCAGAGGGACTTTCTGCGAAACTACCTGCAACGCCACCGGACAGAACTGGTCGGGAGACACTCGTTCGGGTTCCGCACCATCGCGAGAGTCGCGCATGGAACCGACCAGCGTGGATTCATGCAGGCACCGATCCAGTTGGTGATCGCGATATACGATGGCGGCACGATTCGAAGACACGACGGTTGGAAGGAGCCCCGGAAACCATTTCGGGTATTCGTGGCGAAGGCCGATGCGGTCACCGAGAAGATCGAGCGGGAGCTGGGGCGGCACCGCGAGGGCGCCAATCTGCTGCGCAAGCGGTCCGCGGGCGAATACGGCCTGTGGTACATGGAGCCCGGGGAGCCAGAAACAGTCGCCGAGTTTCATGCGGAGCGGCATTCGGACCGCGCGTCGAAACGGAAGCCTCTCGACCGCTCGCGGAATTGATCCGACCTCGGTCCCGATCGGGGCAAGCCGGGCATCGAGGCACGTTGCGGTCATTGCGGTGGCGAGGAACTCGCGGCGCGCTGGGGAAGGTACGGATACCACTGGCGGTGCGCCGGGTGCGGCAAGAACACCAAGATGCCCGTGGTGTGCTCGGCATGCGGAGCCGAGAGGCGGCGCGAAAATCCAATCGTGAAAATTCGCAAGGACGCCTCGAAGTATTTCCGCGAATGCGAGGCATGTGGGACCGAGAAGCTGATCTGGTCGGAAAGATGAACGATCGCCCTTCCCCAACCGCCGACGCCGCCGGCGTAAACGGGAATGTGCTGACGGTCATGATCGGCCTGGGTTGAGCGGCCAGGAATCGGCTGAACGCTCACCCTCACCGCGGCGGCCTACAACCTGCTCCGGCTGCCCAAACTCATCGCTTAGGCGCCGACGTGATGCCCGCCATACACAGAACCCGCCCCCAGCGGGCCGCGAAATCAAATCCGCGCAGTCAATAGCTCGGTAGAACCAACCGAAGCGGCCATAAATTGTCGGCTTTTCAACAGCCCGTTATTGCAGGCAAACGTTCAACGGTACGGGATATGGGAACCTTATGATTCTCGGAACCTAAGCCCTTGTGGGCATTTGTTCTCAAGGGTTTGAGCGTGAGCCAGGCTGCAAACCGTTCTATCATGGCATTGCATAATTCAAAAAATCCAGATCCTTGTTCTTTTTGCGAACACATCCGCTGCGAAAGTGTTTTAAGGCTCCTTCTATCGTATTCTGCCACAACTGTTCCCAATAAAACAAGAATTCACTATAGGTTATCCTAAAATTGTTGATGTCGTTCGAATATAAATCGCAAGCTGTAGGTTTGTGGCATCTTCCTTGTTTTACGCATACTACAATATCGCGGTAATATTCAAATATGAGAAATATTTCATCCTCGTGCTTGTGGATTAAAGCAGCGATTTTAGCCTGGTTTGCCCACAAATTATTGGCTGCGCTAATTTGTTCGTTATTCTTGGCCGCCGTCTTCTTGTCGCGGTATTTTCTAAGAATTTTGTGACCTTCTTCTCGCATCCAAAACATGTTGATTGTTTTGAATGCACTTCTTAAGTGGGGTTCGTTAGCCCTATCTTGAAAGGCCAAAGCATTAGCGATACGATTGTCGCGAACTTCAATGTGAAAAACTCCCGCCGCATAAACCGCAGCTATCAAGGCGAGCAAAATTTTTATTGCTTCGGCATTTTGTTTGACAAACGCCAGAGCCGTAGACGGCCCTACGTGAAACAGTATCAGCAAGCAAATGATTGTGAATAGGACGAGCAAACTCCATATGATTGTCAAAAACATCATTTTCGCCCGATACTTGAGAATTTGTTTTAGTTACATTTGTCACATATTCGTTTGCACCGATCATCGGTCTTACAGTTGCAATACGTGCAGTAGTCATTTTGAACTTGCTGCTGGTATTTTCGATATTCATCACTATTCTGATAATGCGGTTGCACGCCAAATTCCCGTAGCATTTTCCGGAATTCCTTGTCCTTTAGCAGTTCTTCAAACTGTTTACTGGTCTGACGTGCTTTATCCTGAGACAAGTTAGATGGGCCGACAATGCCGTAGTTGATAGATGCCAAAACGGGCAACCGTAACGCTTTTACCCCCAGATTATGCGGTACAAAGGCTGTAGGGCTCACAAGCGCATCGATCGTTCCTTGCCTGAGCTGACGTAGACTTTTGGAGAATTGGGGTGAGAATGTGGGATGTACTGATACGCCCAAAGGACCCAATACCGTAAGCGCTGCCAGTCGTGCTCCAGCAGAGTGCACAGCAATTTTGAGAGGCATTGATTTTACAGTTTTGAAATCTGCTATATTGCGTATTTTTGTGGAGTCTGGTACAAGCAGAGACAAATTGGTCCGCCCAAGCATAGCAACGGGCTCTAATTTGCTTATCAATAAGGGTGTCAACAGTATGGTGTTTGTCGATATAAATGCCAATTGTGATCCGTCAGTCTTGCGAAAATGATCCTTTATACTATTGCCAAAGACAGCAGGAGTCATGGTCTTGACGACCACTTTGTTTGTTCTTGTCATTGACATTTTTTTTGCAACAACCTTCGCTAGGACATTCATGTGTTTAGCAGTAGTTGGTACAATGAGCTCGACCTGTCCAATGGTATGTTGTGCCGCAGCGGGCGTGACCATGGCCGCAGCGATGACGAACCCAGCGACTTTCATAGCATGTGTCATGGCGTTGCCTTTCTGTTGAGTGCTTCTTGGGTCTTAGACAGGTGCCAAGAAAACGTCCCTTCACTTGTGACTGATACGGCGAGTCCAACCCTAGTAATAGGATTCTTCTTGATTTGAGATAGTTCAGTCGATATCTCGGCGGCTGTCAAGGTAGCCTTCCGTAATGGGGCACTTGCGGTCAAGCACGGTTCTGAATGGGCGACGGTCCGGGCTCGGTTTTTTGTCCACGAGCCTCGGCGTCGTTTAAGAGCTACACGTCTTCGATGTACGAACCAGGATCCTCCGGAGGGCATCCGGCCTCCGGTTCGGGGTTGACTAATTTGAACGTCTTGCGGTTCTGAGAATGAACGATCCGGGATGTGTCCGTCGTCGGGTTCTCTCTTCCGTCCGTGGTCGGCCCGACGGCCGCCAACGTCATGCCAAGTCCAAAACGATTCCCGAGTGCCGATCTGACTTGCGTACTCGACCGCGATGAGACGGTGCGGCAGACGAGGCTAACTACATGCATCATCGGGAACCGCGTCCCGGCGAAGGGGACACCGGTGATCGCCATCTTCAGGCGCGGCGCTTTCCTCCTCTTTCCATTAACGGCCAGTGGGACTACGGCGCGCCTATGCCGTCTGGAGCGCCATCGCCGCCTCGCGCGTGAAGCGGAACTCGGTGCCGTCCCGCCACATCCGGTGGAGCACCACGCCGATCCGCCGGGCCACCGGCGCCAGCCCTATCCCTGCGCGCTCACTCAGGCGACACCGCCATGAGAGGCAGCCCGCCCAAACCACAACCCAGATGAACGGCCAAAATAAACTGGTGAGAAATCCGGGTTAGGCCCCGGCCTTCTTTGAGTGCAGGGCCGGTGCTCCCACTCACAAGCCGAGGATATCTCCAATCGCCTGCCCGACCCGCTCGGCGGCTTGTTCGATCTCGCGGTCCCCGAGATGGGCGTAGCGCAGCGTCATGCGCGCGTTGGCGTGTCCCAGCAGGCGCGAGACGACCGGCACCGGCACGCCGTTCATTACCGCGTGGCTCGCATGCGTGTGCCGAAGGTCGTGAAGGCGGCAGTCCTCGATACCGGCCTTCCGCCGGACCCGGTACCGGAGGGAAAGGTTCATGCCGCGTGGCCGCGACGGGTCGAGCGGCGACGGAAAGACGAACGGGCTTTCGCCTCGCGGCTGTCTGCCAAGGATTCGCCGAGCCTGCGAATTGAGCGGAACCTTTCTCGGTCCCGTCTTGCTGTCGGCCAGCACAAGCATGCCGTCCTGGACCTCGGACCAACGCAGCCGAACGATCTCGCCCCTGCGGCACCCGGTTAGCAGCAGGAGCCGGACGATCTCGGCCTGTTGCCGGAACAGCTCGCCCCGTCCTGCCTCCTCATCCAGAACCTCGTGGAGGCGGGCGATCTCCTCGCGCGACAGGAAACGGGTGAGCGCCGGGCGCCGGTTTCTTTGAATGCCCCGTGTCGGGTTGGTATCGATGCAGCCACTTGCCACCGCGAAGTTGAGGATCTGCCGCAGCAGCTTGAGTGCGTTGTTGGCGTTGCCCGGGGCGGTCCGGCTGAACGCGTCGAACCAGCGTCTGACCTCTACCGGGGTAATGCGGTCGAGCGGCTTCGATCCGAACGCCGGCAGCAGGCGTCCCGTGAGCGCGTATCCCGCGCTTCGTTGCGTCGATGGCTTGTAGCTGGCGAAATGCGCTTCCTTCCAAGCGCCCTCGACGAATTCGCGGAACAGCGGAGCCGTCCGTGCGGGTGCCTCGGGCTCTTTCGCTTTCCTTTCCGGCTCAGCCCGCGCCCGTCGCCCATGGCATTCCCGGCGCACCTCCGCGATGCCCTTCAGAGACACCGGTCCGAGCGAGACGCGCTTCGAGCGCCCGCGATGTTCCACCAGCAATACGTAGCTCCGTCCGCCTGTGGGCCGGACCCGGACGCCAAGCCCGGGCACGCTTTTGTCCCAGACGGTGTATTCCCGTTCGCGAGGCCGTAGCCGGGCGATCGCGGCGTCGCTGAGCCGGCTCCGTTCCCTCCCCGCCATCGCTCAGCCCTCCAGAACCGCGCCGACCGTCTCGGCGGCGTCGATCACCATCGCGTCAGCGGGGTGGGTGTATTTGAGCGTCGTCTCCGCGCTTCGGTGCCCGAGCAGCCGGCCGATGGCGAGCACGGTCTCGCCCTGCCTGAGCGCGACGCTCGCATGGGAGTGGCAGAAATCATGTAATGATTTGCCGTTTTGCGGCTCCTGGCGTCTGAGGTGCGCTGAGGTATCATTCATCCCTTTAGAACAGTCTGTTAGTAAGCCTCACTCCGCCTCCGAGTGGCTTGCATCGGCGACTGAGATGCGCTAATGAGCCATCGTTCTTGAGGCCGGTCGGTTCCTCTTTGCTTACGGATTTCCAACCGGCGAGAAACGCGAGTGCCGAACCATGCCGAGACGGAATGCCATTCGGATTGCCAAGCGGTCGGTGGAACGCCTGGCGGTCGAGCGCGGCGACGCGCTGTTCTGGGACCGCGACCTCACAGGCTTCGGCGTCAGGGTCTATGCGACCGGCCGCAAGGTCTACGTGGCCCAGACGCGGGGACCGACGGGCCAGTCCAAACGCGTGCCCATCGGCGTGCATGGCGACGTCGCGCCGGACGAGGCGCGCGGCACGGCGGCGGCGGTCATCGACCGGCTCGGGCGCGGCGAGGAGCCGTTCCCGCCGGCCCCCGCCACGCCCCCGACGATGGCCGATCTGGCGGAGCGCTACGTCAAGGGCCACCTCGAAGTGAACTGCCGGCCGAACACGGTAAAGACGTGCCGGCGGGTGCTCGATCTCCACATCCTGCCCGCGCTGGGGCACCTGCCGGTGGCGTCGGTCGAGCGCTCCCATGTTGCCGAGCTCCATTTCAGGATGCGGGAGATACCCGCCCAGGCGAACCAGGCGGTGGAGGTGCTCTCCAAGATGTTCCGGCTCGCCGAGACGTGGGGCATGACGCCGCCGCGCCGCAGCCCGTGCCGGCGGATACGGGCCTACAAGAGGGTTCGCCGGGAGCGGTTCCTGACCCCGGAGGAGTATCGCCGTCTCGGCCGCGTGCTCGACGAGGCGGCGGCGGCGGGCGGGTTCCTGCCGTCGGGCGTCGCGGCGATCCGGCTGCTGCTGCTGACCGGCTGCCGCAAGAACGAGATCGTCACGCTCCGGTGGGACGACATCGACCGCACGGCGGGCGAGATCCGGATTCGCGACGCGAAGACCGGCGCGCGGCGCGTCCCGCTGACGCGGGCGGTGGAGTTCGTGCTGGCCGGCATTCCGCGCATCGAGGGCAACCCCTGGGTGATTACGGGGAAGCTGCCGGGCGAGCACCTGAAGAACCTCGACCAGATCTGGCTCAGGCTGCGCCCGCGCGCCGGGCTCGACGGCGTGCGCATTCACGATTGCCGACACTCTTACGCGTCCCGCGCGCTGGCGATCGGCGAGGGCCTGCCGATGATCGGCAAGCTGCTCGGGCACCGCAAGGTGACGACGACGGCGCGCTATGCCCATCTGGTGCGGGACACGGAGAAGGCCTCGGCATGCAAGGTCGGGCGCAGCATCGGCGCGGACATTCTGGGCACGGAGGAAGACCGCGCGGCCTGACGGGCGGCGCGGAGGGGAACGGAGGTCGGGCATGGCGCGGTTCAGGACGAAGACCATTTCGAAGCGCACGGTCGACGCGCTGAAGGTCGAGAAGGACACGTTCTTCTGGGACAGCGAGCTCGCGGGCTTCGGGGTCCGGGTGCACCCCTCGGGGCGGAAGGTCTACGTGGTGCAGACCCGGGCGGGCGGCGAGGCGGCGAAGCGGGTGACGGTCGGCCGGCATGGCGTCATCACGGCCGAGGAGGCCCGCCGGCGCGCGGCGCAGATCATCGCGCGGATCAAGGCGGGCGAGGACCCGGTGCCGGAGCCGACGGCGGTCAGGCTGGCCGCGGGACCGACCGTGGGCGATCTGGCCCGGCGGTATCTCGAGGAGCATGTCGCGGTGCGCTGCAAGGCGAAGACCGAGGCGACCTACCGGCTGGTGGTCGGGAAGCACATCCTGCCCCGGCTCGGCAAGCTCCCGGCGCTGGCCGTCGGGCACCGGGAGGTCACGGAGCTGCATCACGCACTGCGCGCGACGCCGGTGATGGCGAACCACGTCGTCGATCTCCTGTCGCGGATCTACAACCTGGCGGAGGACCGGGGCGATATCCCGGAGATGAGCAATCCCTGCCGCCTCGTCGTCAAGAACCGCGAGCGCAGCCGCGAGCGGTTCCTGACGGAGGAGGAGTTCCGGCGCCTCGGACGGGTGCTGGACGAGGCGGAGAGGAGCAAGGGGGTTTCGGTGCATGCGGTGGCGGCGATCCGGCTGCTGCTGCTGACCGGCTGCCGCAAGGGCGAAATCCTCAACCTCCGGTGGGACCAGGTCGACCTTGAGGCCGGGGAGCTGAACCTGCCCGAGACCAAGACGGGGCCGCGCACGATCGTGCTGTCGCCGGAAGCTGCGTCGGTGCTGCGGCGGATTCCCCGGCTGGCGGACAATCCGCATGTGATCCCGGGGAAGATCAGGGGGCGGCCGATGCGCAACCTGAACGACCCCTGGGAGATCGTCTGCGAGCGGGCCGGACTCGTGGACATGCGGCTCCACGACTGCCGGCACAGCTACGCCTCCAGGGCGCTCGCGCTCGGCGAGAGCCTGCCGATGATCGGGCGCCTGCTTGGCCACACCCAGGTGGAGACGACCGCGCGGTACGCGCATCTGGCGGAGGATTCGGTGGCGGCGTCGGCGGCGCGGGTCGCGGACAGCATCGCGGCGGACCTGTTGCCACGGTACGGAGCGCACAACCCTCCCGCCGGCCCCTGACCGGGCGCATCGTCCGATCCCGTCACCGACAGGTGTGGGCTGAATTCACCCGTGAGAAATATGTCCCGGCCTGTCGTCGCTCGATATGCGGGCGGCTTCGGCGTGAGGTGACCCCCAATCGCGTGACGTTCGTCTCACACCGGCCGGGGTTTCCGCACGCGCTGGACGGCTGTCCGGCGGCGGACGGGTCGGCGGCATCCGGGGGTCGGCGCGGCGACGGCTCGCCTCGGGCGCATGCTTGTGCGGTCGGTGACGGCCGCGCCCGGCCGGCCTCCGCACGGGATGTTCCGCATGACGCCGGGGTGCAGCCCCGCGGCGCTTTACGAGTTGAGGCCGGTCTTTATCTAATCGGGATTGTCAAATTCCACATTCCTGTCGTA
Source organism: Alphaproteobacteria bacterium (assembly GCA_022822405.1). Classification (GTDB taxonomy): domain Bacteria; phylum Pseudomonadota; class Alphaproteobacteria; order MPNO01; family UBA830; genus JAJEBT01. The sequence goes on along the minus strand of JAJEBT010000144.1, from coordinate 5,514 downwards.
GATTATATGTAGTGTGGATTCGTCCGCGCTCGGCGCTCTGCATCGTGCGGCGACGGCGGGTTCGTTCGGATCGGGGAAGTGTTGAGCGTCGGGGTGCCCCGCGCTGACTGAGGAGGGTTTGCGATGTTCGGAGTGTGGGAAAGCCGGACGTCCGGTGCCACGGACAGTGAACGGGCAAGGACCGCCGAGGCTGCACCGGTCATGAACCGGCGCTTGACATCGGGGCCGCCTCAGCCCCGTATAATGGCCCAGCGGCCCAGCGGCCCAGCGGCCCGAGCTGCGTCCGGCATTCCCGGCTAGACTCCTGCCCGCCTGACCCGCGTCCCGGGCGCCGCCGCGCCCGCCTCTCCCGTCTCCTCCCCGCGCTCGCGCTGCTGCTCGGCGCGCTCTCGCTGTTCGATACCGCGCCCGCCCAGGCGCAAGCCGAGTGGTCCGCCACGCTGACTCCGCAGGTCATCGAAAGCGGTGTTCTGGGTTGTGACGACATCCTGGCAGGAGTTCTCGACGACAACGTCTGTGAGCCGTCGGGCGCGCTCACGGACGACGACTTCACCGTCGACGGAACGAGTTACGACGTAAGCAGCATTCAAAACAGAGACAACGGCACGGTGCTTGGTGTCGTTTTCGCACCAGCGCCCAGCGCAGCGCTGAAGGCGCTCAACCTGTGCGTCGGGTCGCGGGTGTTCGCGTTCTCTTCGGCCAATTATATCGGTGGAGGCGCCACTGCCCGATGGACCTCCGTCAGCCCCGCGCTGTCCTGGACCGAGGGAACCGGGGTCTCGCTGAAGATCGGGCGAGGGAGTTCCTGTACGGAAGCGCCGCCCGCGGAGGCCGCCCCCCTGGGCGACCAGGCGCCCGTCTTCAACCGCGCGCCGCTGATGGCCGTCAAGTCCGACGGGTCGAAGGAGTCCGTCACGGTCAGGGCGGTGGATGCGACGACGAAGCTCTACAAGGCGGTCGTCCCCTGGGACACGACCCGGGTGGAGGTCACCCCCTACTACACCACCAAGGGCGGGGCGACGATGCGCAGCGCGACCGTGTCCTCCCGCCGGCCCCATTTGACTACGCACATCTCCTCGCAGACCGTCGCGAGCTCGGGCGACACGGTCACCGTGGACCTCGCCTCCGACCCGGACGGGTCGGGCGGGTACAACGGCAACCTGCTCTACCGCGACACCGTCGTCGACATCCGGCTGGAGGCCGAGCGCACCAACGGCTCGAGGGTGGGCGGCGGCGGCCAGATCGAGGTCGTGCGCGGCGGCCCCATCGAGGTCTCGCTCTCGGCCACGCCGAGCACGGTGCGCGAGGGCAATGCGCACCAGGAGGGGACCCGCACGCAGGTGACGGTCACCCTCTCGCAGCCCTCGCCCGAGGACCACATCTTTCCGCTCACCGTCGCCAACGGCACCGCCGAGAGCGAGGACTGGTACATCCGCGTGCCGAGCGTCATGGTCCGGCGCGGCGACACGTCGGGCTACGTGATGCTGCGCGCGACCGAGGACGAGGACGAGGACGACGAGACCGTCTCGGTCGCGCTCGACACGGCCAACTTCCCGACCCGGCGCCAGGACCTCGACCACACCCTGACGGCGGGCGCGACGACGTCCCTCACGGTCACCATCGACGACAACGACGACGCCGGGGACGCGGCGCAGGCGACGGTGCCGCAGGTGTCGCTGACGGTCTCGCCGACGACGGTGCCCGAGGGCGGGACGTTCACGGTGACGGCGCGGCTCTCGAAGGCGCACACGAGCGCCGTGACGGTAGGGTGGAACATCACGGGCTACACGGCGGAGTACGAGGACATCCTCGGCCGGGACGAGCTGGCCCGCTCGGGCGCCTTCGTGTTTGCCGCCGGCGAGACGAGCAAGACGAAGACGCTCACCACGACGATCGACGCCGACAGCGACGACGAGCGGTTCGGGGTGGGCACGACGGTGGACGCCCTGCCGCTCGGCATCGCGCTGGGCAGCCCCGCGGGGGCCACCGTCACCATCACCGACAACGGCATCGCGCGCCCGACGGGGCTCACCGTCACCGAGGGCGACGCGAAGCTCGACCTGTCGTGGACCGCGCCGTCGGGGGTGACGGTGACGGGCTACGACGTGCACTACAACGTCGGGTGGACCCACCAGCGGCAGGGCTGGTGGGACGTTCCGCTGGGCCAGGACGGCTGGACGGACGCGAGCCACACGGGCACCACGGCCACGCACGAGATAACGGGCCTGACCAACGGCGTGAAGCACGCCGTGCGGGTGCGCGCGGTGACCGCCTCCGGCAAGAGCGCCTGGCGCAACGCGTACGCCACGCCGGAGGGCGCGCCGCCCGGGCCCCCGGTCTGGACGGCGACGCTGACGGTGCAAGACATAGGAGGGGGGGGCAACTCCGGCTGCTCCAACGACAGTGGCGGCTGGCTCTGCAGTTCAACTTCAATTCTGACGGACGATGACTTTCAAGTCGATGGTACTGATGTTTCGGTTACACGCATCCAGTGGCTTTCCGGCCTTTCCAGATATTCTCTTCAGTTTTCGACTTCGAACGATGCGCTGAAGGCGCTCAATTTCTGCATCGGTTCGGTCGGGTACTCGCTGTCGAGCTTAGGCACGGACCACCGCATGCTCATTTCCCCCAGTACCCCTTGGTCCGTGGGCGACACGGTCTCGCTCAGCATCGGGGAGTCCTGCCCGGTGTCGGGCGGCAGCGGCACCAGCCCGCAGACGGTGCGCGGCAGCGGCGGCGATGGCTACGCCGCGCTGATTGCGAAGATGTACGAGTGGCGCAACGACCCGCGGTACGTGAGCCACAAGAGCCACACGGACCGCTGGGACCGGGCGCTCAAGGCGTTCGGCGAGACGGTGGCCGATGCGACGCTCACGGCGATGACCGCGGCGGAGGCGCAGGCGTTCGCCGACAAGGGCTGGGAGCGCTGGGTGGAGGTTGCCGAGGCGCTGCAGCAGATCGAGAGCGGCCTCGGGCGCATCCCGGAGCTCCCGGTGGTGACGATCACCGCCGGCGAGGCGGTGACCGAAGGCACGGCCGCGGGCTTCACGCTCGCCGCCGCGCCCGCGCCGGCTTCGGACCTCGACGTCACGGTGACGGTCGGGCAGGAGGGCGCGTTCCTGCATTCCTCCACGCTCGGGGCGCACACGGTGACGATACCGGCCGGCTTCGAGTCGGCGTCGTTCACGGTGCTGACGGTGGACGACGCGGCGGACGAGCCGGACGGCTCGGTGACGGCGACTCTCGGGACCGGCACGGGCTACACGGTGGGCGATGCGTCAAGCGCGAGCGTGGCGGTCGCCGACGACGACGGGACCCAGAACCAGGTGGTAGGCACCGGCGGCGGGCCGTACGCCGCGCTGATTGCGCAGATGTACGAGTGGCGCAACGACCCGCGGTACGTGAGCCACAAGTCGCACACCGACCGCTGGGACCGGGCGCTGCTGGCGTTCGGGGAGACGGTGGCCGACGGCACGCTGACGGCGATGAGCGCGGCGGAGGCGCAAGTCTTCGCCGACCGCGGCTGGGCCCGCTGGGTGGAGGTCGCGAAGGCGCTGTGGCAGATCGCGGGCGGCAGGCCGACCCCGCTCGCGGCGCTCGAGACGGATCGGGGCATCGCCCGCGAGGGCTCGGACGCGGCGGTGGTGTTCACGGTGAGCCTCGACCGCGCGGCGTCCGGGACGGTGACGGTCGACTACGCGACCGCCGACGGCGCGGGCTCGTGGGCAAGCACGGCGCCGGCGCGGGCCGGCGCGGACTACACCGCCACCTCGGGCACGCTCACCTTTGCGGCGGGCGAGACCTCGAAGTCGGTCTCGGTGCCGATCCTCGACGACGCGATCGACGAGGGGACGGAGTATTTTCTGCTGCGCTTCTCGAACCCGCAGGGGGCGACGCTGGCGGCCGGGGAGCGCGAGACGCAGGGGCTGATCCGCAACTCGGATCCGCTGCAGGCGATGTGGCTGGCGCGCTTCGGGCGCATGGTGGCCTCGGACGCGGTGGCGTCGGTGACGGCGCGGCTGGAGACGCCGCGCGATGCGGGCTCGCACGTGACCTTCGCGGGCCAGCGCATGAACTTCGGCGAGGACGAGGGCGGCGGCGCGGCCGCGCTCGCGACCGTGCTGACGGGGCTCGCGCGGACCTTCGGCGCGCCCAGCGCGCCGGCGGCGAAGGACGACGACGATCCGTTCCTCCGCCACGGCCTGACGAACCCCTGGAACGACTCCGCCACCGTCGCCGGCGCGCGGCCTGTGACGGGGCGCGAGCTGCTGCTCGGGACGTCGTTCCGGGCGGTGCTGGGCCAAGGCGCCGGGTCGCAGTGGACGAGCTGGGGCCAGGGGGCGTCGGTGTCGCGGTTCTCGGGCGTCGGCGCGGGTCTCGGGCTCAGCGGCGAGGCGGCGACCGGCTCGATGGGCATGGACTACGAGTCGGGCCGGCTGCTGATGGGCTTCGCGATGACGCACAGCGTCGGCGAGGGCACGGCAAAGGATGCGGGCTGGCGCTACGCGCTCGGCAGCACCGCGACGATGGCGCTGCCCTATGCGCGTCTCGCGCTCTCCGACCGGGTGTCGGTGTGGGGTATGGCGGGCACGGGCTCGGGCACCCTCTCGCTCGATCTCGACGGCAGCGTGCCGCAGAGCTACCGCACGGACCTCGCGATGACGCTCGCGGCGACGGGGGTGCGTGGCGATCTCATGACGCCCGCCGAGCCGGGCGGCTTCGCGCTGGCGCTCAAGGCGGACGCGTTCTGGGTGCGCACGGAGTCCGACCGGGTGACGGAATCCGCGTTCGGCAGCCTGATGGGCGCGCGGGGCGAGTCGAGCCGGGTGCGTGCGATGCTCGACGGCTCGCGCACCTTCTCGTTCGCCAGCGGCGCGGCGCTGACGCCTTCGGTGGAGCTCGGCGTGCGCCATGACGCGGGCGACGCGGAGACCGGGACGGGCCTGGAGGTCGGGGCCGGTCTAGGCTACGCGGACCCGTCGCGGGGCCTCGACATGGCGCTGAAGGTGCACGGTCTGGCGGTGCATGCCGAGGACGGCTACGACGAGTGGGGCGTGTCCGGGCAGCTGCGGCTGGTGCCGGGCGACGCAGGGCGCGGCCTCTCGATGTCGCTCACGCCGTCCTACGGGGTGGACCCGTCGGGCTCCGAGCGGCTGTGGGCGCTGCCGGCGTCGGCGGGGCTGACGGCGAACGGCGACGCGGAGCCGTCGAGCCGGTTCGACGCCGAGGTCGGCTACGGCATGGCCTTGTTCGGCGGCGGCTTCACCGGCACGCCGAACGTCGGCTTCGGGCTCTCCGATACGGCGCGCGAGTACCGCATGGGCTGGCGGCTGACTTCCGCCGTGCGCGGCGATCCCGGCTTCGAGGTCAGTCTCGACGCGACCCGCCGCGAGGCCGGCAACGACAACGACGCCGAGCACGCGGTGATGCTGCGGTCGCTCGTTCGCTGGTAGCGGGGGCGCTTCCGGGGGCGGGTCCTTTCCCTTGGGGGAGGATCCCGAGCCGCCGCGGGCG
>JAJEBT010000155.1 GCA_022822405.1 Alphaproteobacteria bacterium | reverse complement strand
GGACGCGGCGAGCGCCTCCGGCGTGACATGGTGGAAGAGCGCCGTGAGACGCTCCTTCGGGTTTCTCTCTGCAGCTTGCCGTATCCGGTCGGCCGCCTGTGTCACGCTTGCCCGGCACTGCGTCCGGTGCGTGCTTTGGCCTCCCGGATTCCCCTTGGTTGAGGCCCTTTCCTCCGGCGGCTCCGCAGGAGCGTGCGCTCCCTTGTTCGCCGCCATCGCAGGTCGTACGGCCTCATCCGACTTCTTCAAACCGTTCATCATAGGCTTCGGCTTTCTCCTTTCCCTACACGGTCCCGCCACGACAGGCAGGACGGCCTGAAGACCTCCCAGGGTCCCGACAGAAGGCGTGCGGACGTGCATGGGTTCTCTGACACCGCGGGGCTCGCCGACATCTCACCAAAACGACGCCTGCGATGTTGCCTTCGACCGATCTGAAAGCCTCGGCACCCCGGACCATCGCCTTTTCGGTGCTCAATGGCCCTTGCCCATCCGTACCGCTGCCGACGCTTCGCCTGCCCCCTCACGGGAGCCGACGCACGACTCGCGGAGAAACGTGAATTGGTTACTCCTTCGTTCCAGAGGACTTTCACCTCCTACCTTCTGCCAGTTCGCCTGGCACACCAGATCCGCGCGCCAGGTGATCGAGATCAACCGGGCGACGCTTGCCGCCTGGGTCAGCAAGGCGTCGTTCCATCTCCGCCCGCCCGTGGACTGCCTGGCGGACAATCTGAAGGCGTCGGGCAAGCTCGGCATGGACGAGACGCCGGTTCCGGTTCTCGAGCCGGGCCGTGACAAGACCAGGCAGGGGTACATGTGGGCGATGGTGCGCGACGAGCGGCCATGGTCGGGTTACGATCCTCCGGGCGTGGTCCATGCCTATGCGCCGGGTCGCGGCGGCAGGCATGGCGAGGCTCTGCTCGAAGGGTTCTCCGGGACGCTCCAGGTTGACGGCTATGCCTGCTACAACCGGCTGCGTCGGCATGACCGGCCCGGCGGGGCGGTCACCCTCGCCAATTTTTGGGTACACGCCAGGCGCGGGCTCAAGGAGATCCATGTTTCGACCGGCTCGCCGATCGCCAAGGCGGGCCTGGACCGGATCGCGCGGCTCTACGCGATCGCGGACAGGATCCGTGGCGAGCATCCGGCAACGCGCCAATTCGTGCGGTGGACGGAGTCCGCGCCGCTGGTCAACGCCTTCGGGGTCTGGCTCGACGAACAGCGCTCGCGGGTGTCGCCGCGCTCCCGTCTCGGCGAGAAGCTTGCCTACATCGCCAACCATTGGGACGTCCTGCTGGTGTTCCTGCACGACGGCCGCGTCGAGACGGACACCAACTTCGTCGAGAATCGAATCCGCCCGCTGAAGCTGACGAAGAAAAACGCGTTGTTCGCCGGCCACGACGCAGGTGCCGTCTCGTGGCCCCGCTTCGCGACGCTCATCGAGACCTGCAAGATGAACGGCGTCGAGCCGTACGCCTGGCTCAGGGACGCGCTGGAGAGGATCGCCGCCGGCCACCCGATGTCGAGTATCCATGAGCTTCTGCCCTGGAACTTCGGCACCGGGACCGACGCCGGGAATCACTGACCTCGGCCTTCAGCCCGGATCCCGAATCCGGCCTGTCGTCAACCCGATCCCGGTATGGGATAAAAATGACTCTTACGATACAGGACCTGAAGATTCTCAAGCCCGGATTCTGCGCCAGGAACTGGTCAGCTGGCTGGTCTTTGCAGAATTCCGGAAGTCTCTCACGAACCTCGGATAAAAGGTCCTGGAAAATGCCAGGCGTGTTCGTCCATTGCCCAACGATGCCGTCCTCCAGATTTCAGGTCGGCGCATTCCCGCCCGAGGCGGTCTCGACAAGTACCCGGTCACCCGCATCGAGCACCGCGCCGCTGACGAAGCGATGGTGTTCGCGCTCGCCCGAGGCCCGCAGAATGTGCATGGAGTTCCGTCCTCCCGGCGGCAGGCCCGGCGCCGACCAGACCGGGACCCTGGCCCGGGTGTAGCCAACCGAGAGGTTTGCCGGTCCCCTGAGTTCGTATTCGAGCGTTACGCCGCGCCCCCCGGCATGAATGCCCTCCAGGCGGGGCCGTTCGCCCAGCGCCTTCTGCACGACCGTCAGGCCGTACCGCGCCTCGGCGACCTCGACCGGGCAGTTGAACGTGTCGCCGTGGCTGATCGAGAACATCGCGTCCATGCCCCCGCGCTCACCGGTGGCGCCCCAGCCCCCCATCTGCGGTTCGACCATCGTGTAGCGGCGCCCGGTGTCAGGATGCCGTCCGGCGATGACGGTGCCGAAAATCGACGAAAACGACCCGGCGGGCAGCTTGCCTGGCATGGCCTTCGCCATGCACTGGCAGAGCAGGTCGAAGAGCCGGATCCGGGTCTCGAAATAGTAGCCCTGCGGTGCAGTCGGGCCGGCATGGAAGATGGTGCCTTCTTCGGTAATGACCTCAAGCAGGGCAAAGGATCCCGCATTTGCAAAGCGATCCGGGTCGCAGAGTGCCTTGAAGATCATCTGGGACGAGATGACCGCACCATCCCGGCTGGTATTGTAGGGCGCGGCGCGCTCGGAAGGATTGCCGCGAAGATCCACCGTAAAGCGATCGCCGGTGATCAAGATGGCTGCGCGCCAGGTTGCGCCGTCATCCTGCTCTTCCTCGACCTCGAACCGCCCCTTGGGAAGCGTACGCAGACCGGCAAGCGCACGGGCACGCCCGGTCTCGAACGACCCGGCTATCGCCCTCTCGACGGCCTCACGCCCGAACTTCGCGAAGAGCGCGAGGATCTGGCTCTCCGCCGTGTTGCTGGCGGCAACCTGCGCCCAGAGATCGCCGTGCACGAATTCCGGCAGGCGCGAATTTGTCTCGATGATGTCGAAGACCGCCTGGACCGGTTGCCCGCGCTTGAAGAGCCGGACCGCAGGCAGGCGCAACCCTTCTGCGAAGATCTCGGATACATCGGTCGCCATCGATCCGGGCACCTTGCCGCCGATATCGCCCCAATGGGCTATCGAGGCCGACCAGGCAACGCGCGCACCTCCGAAGAACACCGGCTTGGCGATCACCACGTCGCTTAGGTGCGTCACGCCACCGTAGTTCGGGTCGTTGGTGACGAAGACGTCGCCTTCCCCGATGGCATCGCCGTGCCGTGCGACCAGGACCTTCACGGCCTTGTCCAGCACGCCGACAAAGGTTGGAATCCCCGCGCCCGAACTGACAAGATTGCCGGCGGCATCGGTCACGCCCGTGCCGACATCCAGCACCTCGTAGATGATCGGGCTCATCGCCGTCTTGCGAAGGACGGCAAACATCTCTTCCGCCGCATTCTCCAAGCCCGCCTGGATGACCGACAGCGTGAACGGGTCGGGCATCAGATCATCTTCGGATCACGCGGCAGTTCCGACAGGATTTCCGGCCCGTCCTCGCGCAGGATCACGATTTCCTCCAGGCGGATGCCGAAACGGCCCGGAAGGTAGATGCCGGGCTCGATGGAAAAGACCATGCCCGGCATCAGCACCGTCTCCGAAACCGAGGTCAGGTAGGGCGGCTCGTGCACCTCGACGCCCAGGCCGTGGCCGGTGCGGTGCAGGAAATCGGGACCGTATCCGGCCTCCGTGATCACTCCGCGTGCCGCCGCGTCGACATTCTTCGCCTGCACGCCGGGTCGCGCGGCCGCCATGGCGGCCTCCACCGCGGCTTCGACGATTGCGTGCACTTCGAGATAGCCCTCGGGCGGCGCACCAAGCACGGCCATGCGGGTGATGTCGCTGGCAAGACCGTCCATTCCCGCACCGATGTCCATGACCACCGCGTCCCCGGACCGCAGCGCGGCGTCGCCGGTGTGGTGATGCGGCATGGCGCCATTGCCGCCTGCGCCGACGATGGTGAAGAGCGGCGAAGCGCCAAGCTCGGAAAAGCGCGCACGAATGACTTCGGCGACATCCATTTCCGTCATGCCCGGCTTCATCGCGGCCCAGCCCGCCTGCATCGCCTGATCGGCAAGCAGCGCGTTTCGCTTGAGCACTGCGTACTCGTCATCATCCTTCTGCATGCGCAACAGGCCGACGGTGGAAGCCGTGAACTGCCGCTCCGCTCCAGGCAGCGCGTCCTGCACCAGCGCCGCAAAGTCGGCCCGCATGGTCTCGTCCAGCACGATTCGCCCTGCACCACCCACGCCCAGCTCGGCAACCAGCCTGTGGAACGCCCCTTCCGGCCCGTCGGCGTCGGACCATTCGTGGAACGGCAGATCGGTGCTGCGGCGCGACCCTTCCGCGTTGAGCTCGGGCATCAGCAGCGCAGCTTTCGACGCGCTGACACAAAGCAGGCAAGGGCGCTCGTCTGCGTGGGGCATGAATCCGAGAAGCCATTGCATGTGCGCCCCCGGCGCCAACGCGACCAGGTCGACGCCTACCCGCTTCATCCGTGCGCGAAGCGCCGAGATCCGTTCTGCCGTCTGCAACATGCCTTCCCCCTATCCTGCCGGTACCACGATGCGTCCACCGAAAGCCTCGCCTCGGTCGAAACTGCCAATGGCGGCAATCTCGGCTTCGGGCGGCGCCTCGCAGGACCAGCGACGCGCGGGGCGCCAGCCGCAATCGCGTTTCAGGAGGGCGCCGTATTCGGCCCGCTTCAGCGCAGCGATGGACGGATCGATGACCGGAACACCAAGCTTCCGCTCCAACTCCGCGAAAAACCCGACCTCCATGGTACAGCCGAGGATCAGCGCTTCGGCATAGTCCTCTTCAACCGCCCTTCGCCCAACATCGATCAGCAAGCGCTCGGTGCGGGCATGATCCTCCTGGAACTCCGTCACGCCCAGCTCGACATGGTAGAATCCGGCCAGACGGTCACGATGGCCGTGCGCATGGACGGTCGCCTGCATCTGGTCCACCCACTTTCGCCGTCCGACGATCACGCCGAAACGGTTGCACAGGCTTGCAGCGATCTCGCAGGACGCGGCACAGGGTGCAGTCACCATCATCTCGTCCGAAATCTCGCGAGCCTCGGCCAGACCGGTGTCATAGAAGCAGCCGATGGCCAAGGCATCGAAGCCCTCTTGCGCGGCCTGCCGCGTGGCCCGGATGATGCCGCCGGTGACCATTCCCTCGTAGCTCCGGTACTCGATATGACTGAAATTGCCTACATCGTCGGGAAGCGACGTGACATGAACCTCCGTTCCTTCCAGCTTGTAGTCCCGCGCCATATCGGCAAACAGTTCGTCATGCCCCGCTCTATGCGCGACGGGGCTGAGATACATGATCCGTACCATCCTTCCCTCCTTCAGATCGTTACGCCATAGACCTCTGCCGCCCTTTCGGCCGACAGCAAGCCGTTCTTGACATCCTCACGCACGCTCGCGGCATCCCGCTCTTTCGGGTCGCCGTAGCCACCGCCGCTGGCGGTCACGATGCGGATCACGTCGTCGGTGTTGACCGGCAGCCCCGACACGAAGGAGTATTTCTCCTGGCTGCCGTCGGTCTTGAGCACCTCGACATAGTTTCCCGACCCTTCCGCCCCGCCTTCGAGCGGCCAAGGCTTGATGCGCGACCGCGTATAGCCGGCCGTCAGGAAGCCGTCATTTGTGCGGATCCGGTATTCGAGCCGGAGCCCCCTGCCCCCGGTGAACTTCCCTTCGCCACCCGGTTCGGTGTTCAGTTCCATTCGGTCGACGAAGAGTCCGTTGCGGCTCTCGGAAATCTCGGCCGGCGTGTTGTAGGTCTCGCCATGAAAGCCCGAGAAGATGCACGGATTGCCGTCGCGCCCCTCCCAAGCGCCCCAACCGCCGAGCTGCGGCTCGATGATCGTGTATTGCCGCCCGGTATCGGGGTGAATGCCGCCGACAAAGGTGCCGCAGATGGAAGAGAAGTGTCCTGCCGGCAGGCGTTCAGGCACGTGCGGCGCCAGGCAGCGCCAGATCAGGTCGTAGACCCTGACCTCGGTCTCGAAATAGAACCCGATGGCGGAGGGTTCCCTTGCGTGGAACACCGAGCCTTCGCGGGTAAGTACTTTGAGCGGCCGAAACGATCCGTCGTTGGCAGGCGTGTCCGGATCCGTGAGCGACTTGAAGACCATCTGGGCGCAGACCACGGTGCCGTCGCGGCTGGTGTTGGTCGGGCCCGGGTCCTGATCGGGGTTGTCGCGCAGGTCGACAGTGAACGCGTCATCCGAGATCGAGATCTTGACGTTGAAGACCCTCCCGTCGTCCTGCTCCTCGCTGAGTTCGAACGTGCCCTTCGGGAGCTTGCCGAGTTCGGCCCTGGCGGTGGCTTCTCCGAAGGCCGCGAAACTCTCCATCGCGGCGTTGAACGTCGGCACGCCGTACTTCAAGGCCAGGTCCTCCAGCCGCCGTGCGCCGATGCGAACCGAGGCAATGGCAGCCCAAACGTCGCCCAAGAGAAAGTCGGGCATGCGCGAATTGACGGTGATGATGTCCATCACCGCCTCGTCGGTCTCGCCGCCGCTGATCAGCTTGACGCAAGGCAGCCGCAGTCCTTCCTGGAAAATCTCGGTCGCCTCGCCGCTCAGCGAACCGGGAGCCATTCCGCCGACGTCGGAATTGTGCGCGATGTTCGCGGTCCATGCGATCAGGTCGCCCCCGGCAAAGACCGGCATGGCCAGCACGAGGTCGTTCAGGTGGGTGACGCCGCCATGATAGGGATCGTTGGTGATGAACACGTCGCCCGGCTGGATGTCACCGGGCTTGTCGAATTTTCGGAGCAGTGTCTGGACGGACTTGTCGAGCACGCCGATGAAAGCAGGGATGCCGGCGCCCGACGAGGCGATGCGTCCTTCGGCATCGGTGATGCCGGTCCCCATGTCGAGCACCTCGTAGATGATGCTGGACATCGCCGTCTTGCGCATCGCCGCGAACATTTCGTCGGCGGCGGCCTGCAGCGAATTCTGGATGATCTCGAGCGTGATCGGGTCGTTTGCTTTGGTCATCGCCGTGCCCTCAGCCTTCGAGCGTGATGTGGATGTTGCGATAGGCGTCGACTTCGACTGCATTGCCTGGATGGATCACCGCGGTGGCACCACTGTCCTCGACAATGGCCGGGCCCTTGAATGTCATGCCGGCGCGCAACGCCTCGCCGTCGTAGATCGTGGCCTCGTGCTTGCCTTCCAGTGCGTAGTCGACCATGCGCCGCCCCTTGACCGCATCCGAGGCGTCGGAGCCGCCGGACTGCTCGGGGCGCATCTCGAGCTTGCCGACCTCGGCCTTGGCCACGAGATGGATGCCCACCATCTCGACGGGAGCGTCCAGACGATAGGTATATTCGCGCTCGTAGGTCTTGTGGAAATCCTCGGCAATGCGCGCGAGGCTCGCGTCGGTGATCGCGCCCCCCGGGAGCAGCACCTCGGTTGTGTGCTCCTGGTTCTGGTAACGGAACTTGCCGTAGCGCAGAAAGGTGATCTGGTCCGCACCGACACTCTCTTCGGCAAAGGTTGCGAGTGCCTTGGCTTCCGTTTCGGCAAAGGTGCTCTCGATCCTGTTGCCGGCACCTTCGGCCAGTTCAACAAGATGCGTCACGAAATAGTCCCGGCGCAGGTCCGACATCATCATGCCCCAGGCCGAGAAGACGCTGGCGGCGGCAGGCACAACAACCTTCTTGACCTGCAATTCCTGGCCCAACGCCACGGCATGCATCGCGCCGCCGCCGCCGAAAGCCAGAAGCGTGAAGTCCCGCGTGTCAAAGCCCCGGTTCAGCGATACAAGCTTCAGCGCGTTGACCATGTTGTTGTTGGCAATTCGGATGATGCCTTCGGCTGCCTGATCGGGCCCGACATCGAGTCTTGCGCCAAGTGACCTGATCGACCTTTCGACGGCGGCCATGTCCGCCTGTATGTCACCACCGCAAAAGTAGTCGCGGTTGATCCGTCCGAGCCAGAGGTTGGTGTCGGTCGTCGTCGCCTCGGTTCCGCCCTTGCCGTAGGCTGCCGGACCAGGCAATGCGCCGGCCGATTGCGGCCCGACATGCAGCTTGCCGAAATCGTCAACCCAGGCGATCGAGCCACCGCCATTGCCGATCTCGACCAGGTCCACCACCGGCACCATGATCGGGTAGCCGGCTGACTTGCGGCTCCGCTCGATCCAGTAGTCCGTCATGATCCGGACCTCGCCGTTCTCGATCAGCGAGCACTTGGCGGTGGTTCCGCCGATGTCGAGTGCCAGCACGTTCGGCTCGCCGATCAGCCGGCCCAGCTCCGCCGCACCCCAGATGCCCGAGGCCGGTCCGCTCTCGACCATGGAGATCGGCGTGCGCGAGGTGGCATCGAGCGAGTCGATGCCGCAGTTCGATTGCATGATGTAGGGCCGACCGCCGAAGCCCCGCGAGGCGAGCCCTTCATCGAGCCTGTGGAGGTAGCGCGCCGCCACGGGCTGGACATAGGCCGACAGAACGGCCGTGTTCGTTCGCTCATATTCCCGCCATTCGCGGGTGATCTGGTGCGAGGAAACGACCGAGACCTCGGGCCAGAGACGCTGCACCTCGGCCAGCGCGGCCTCTTCGTGGGCGGTGTTTGCGTAGGAATGAAGGAAGCTGATCGCCACGGCCTCGACCCCCTCCGCACGGAATGCGTCGAGGATCGCAGGCAGGCCCGAGAGATCGAGCGGCGTGCGCTCCTCGCCGGTATAGGTCATCCTGCCCGGCAACTCCGCCCGCAAGTGCCGCGGCACGAAGGGCACGGGCTTTTCATAGTGCAGGTTGAAGAAGTCCGGCCGGTTGCCGCGCGCTATTTCCAGCGTGTCCCGAAATCCCTCAGTGGTGACGAGCCCCACCTTCACGCCCTTGCGCTCGGTCAGCGCATTGATGACGACGGTGGTGCCATGCGCCAGGAAATCGACTCCCGAAGGATCGATCCCGCCCCTTTCCAACACGTCCAGCACGCCCTTCTCGAAATCCGGTGGCGTGGTGTCGGACTTGGCCGTCACGATCCGGCTGGCACCGGTGTCCTGATCGGTCTCGAAACAGACAAGATCGGTGAACGTGCCACCGACATCTGTGGCCACGCGGCGGGTGATCCTATCCATTGGCGCCTCCTTCTCTACGGGTGCTTTCCGCCATCAGGAAGGCCAAGGCCCCGGCGGGTTTCAGCGATTGTGCCGCTGCAACGCGGTCTGGCGTATAATGTCCCGCCTCGTGCAGGCAGTTCAACGTGCCGCGCAGCCTGCCTCGTATCACGACGGGCAGGTTCAGGCAGCTTTCGCATCCGAGTGAACGGATGAGCGCATGGTCCGCGAAGACTTCCGCGATCTCTTCGAAGCAGTTGGCGACGAAGGTCTCATGCCGGTCGACCACGACTTCGGACCAGCGGTTTTGCAAGCGAGGCTTTTCCCCCTGCAGCGGATAGGCGTCCGGCATGTTGGTGTAGCTCCGCCAGGCGACATCTCGATCATGATCGATCTCCATCAGCGTGAAGAGCTTGACGCCGATCGTCCGGTCGACCTGTCGCTCCAGTGCCCGGTAGGTCGTGCCCGGCTGGTCTTGCGTGATTGCAACGGCTTCGGCGATCTCGATCATGCGGGCAATCCTCCGGACAGCGACTCTCTCAACTTCAGCTCGTCATCGGAAATCACCGGCACCGCACCGATCAGCTGGCGGGTATAGTCCACCTTCGGATCTTCGAAGATCGCCCGGGTCTCCGCGCACTCGACCAGCTCCCCCTCCCGGAACACGGCGACGCGGTCGGCCACGTTGCGCACGACGGAGAGGTCATGCGTTATGAAGACGTAGCTGAGGCCCTTGTCGCGCCTCAGGTCCTCAAGGAGGCGAAGCACGCGCGCCTGAACAAGAACATCGAGTGCAGACGTCGGCTCGTCGAGGATCACCAGCCGGGACTGGCAGGCAAGCGCGCGGGCAATGGCGACACGCTGGCACTGGCCACCCGACAAGGCCGCGGGCGAGCGCCGCCGGAAGTCCCCCGGCAGGCCAACTTCTTCCAGCGCGTCTTCGACGAGGCGCCAGCGATCCGAACGCGTGCCGATGCCGAAGACATCAAGGCCAAGCCGGATTGACGCCCCAACGGACCGCTTGGGGTTCAGCGACGACAGCGGGTTCTGCTGGACCAGCTGGATCGCGCTGCGATGTTCCAGCGTCCGTCGGGTGGGCAGACCCTTGCCATCGAACCAGATCTCGCCCGAGGACTGGCCGAAGACGCCAAGGATCATGTTGGCGAGCGTGGTCTTGCCCGACCCGCTCTCGCCCACCACGGCCAGGCATTCCCCATGCGTCACGTCAAAGCTGACATTGCGAACGGCATCCACTGCGCGGGGTCCAGTGCCGAAGGTCTTGCTGACTTGCCTGAGCGAAAGGAGCGGGGTCATGCGTCGCCTCCTTCATGCACCACCATCGGTTCGAGGAAAGCTGTCTCGCTGTCGTTGAGATCCGGAAGGCCGCCACCGGTGATGCGCGGCACCGCCGCCATCAAGGCACGTGTATAGGCATGACCAGGGTCTTCGAAGATCGCCGGGGTGGGTCCCTGCTCGACGATGCGCCCGCGATAGATCACGAAGACCCGGTCGGCAAACTCCCGCACCACCCCCAGGTTGTGCGAAATGAAGAAGACCGCGGTGCCGCTTTGCTCGACCAGTTCGTGCATCAGTTTCAGCGTCTTTGCCTGCACGGTCACGTCGAGCGCCGTTCCGGGCTCGTCGGCAATCAGCAGCGACGGGTGGTTGGCAAGCGCCATTGCGATGACGACCCGCTGGTTCATGCCGCCAGAGAGCTGGAACGGATAGGCACCGAGCACCCGGGCGTGGTCGTGGATCGAGACCGACTGCAAGAGCGTGCCCGCCCTCTCGTCCGCAGCCTCGCGCGAGAGGCCCGGGTCGCGTCGGCGCAGCACCTCGGCGAACTGGGTCCCGATGGTGAAGACCGGGTTCAGCGACGAGGTCGGGTCCTGGAAGATCATCGAGATCGACGTTCCGCGAAGTGCTTGCCACTGGCGGCGGCTCAGCCGGTTCAGGTCCTCGCCTTCGAAGAAGAGCCCGCCCTCGACCTGCGCCGAAGGCAGTTCCTGCAGGAGACCCAGCACGATCCGCGCGGTCACCGACTTGCCCGATCCGCTCTCGCCGACCAGCGCCACCCGCTCGCCGGCGCGGATGTCGAGCGAGATGCCGTGCAGCACCTCGGACACGCCGGAATAGCCGCGAAAGCGCAGGCAAAGGTCGCGAATTGCCAGAACCTCGCTCACTGATCCGCCCCCAGGATTTCGCGCAGCGCATCGCCGATCAGGTTGAAGCCGAAGACTGCAATCAGGATCGCGAGGCCCGGGAACACCGTCAGCCACCAGCTGTCCGGCAGGTAGCGCGCGCCTTCGGCCACCATGCTGCCGAGATCGGGCGTTGGCGGCTGCACGCCCAGACCGAGGAACGACAGCGACGAGGCGATAATGATGACGAAACCCATGTCGAGCGTCATCTTGGTTATGATGGCGGGCAGGCAGTTCGGCAGTATTTCCCTGAGCGTGACGTGCAGCGTCGACGCGCCTATGACCTCCGCCGCTAGCACGTAGCCCTCTTCGCGCTCGGAGCGTGCAATGTTGTAGACAAGCCGCGCGTACCAGGGCCACCACATCGCGGTGACCGCCAGCATGGCATTCATGAGCGTCGGCTCGAGCACGCCCATCATGGCGATCGCCAGCACCAGCGGCGGAATCGACAGAAAGACATCCGTCAGGCGCATGAGCACGAACTCGGTACGGCCGCCAAGATAGCCGGCGAAGAGCCCGACCAGCGTGCCGATCGGCGGAGCGATGGCCAGCACCACCACGCCGAGGATCAGCGAGATGCGAAAGGCGTAGAGGATCCGGCTGAAGAGGTCGCGGCCCACGAGATCGGTGCCCATGAGGTTTCGAGCGGTGGGGCCCTTGTTGAAGTAGACGAAGTCGACCACAGACCCCCGATGCTCGGGAAAGGGCGCAATGTAGTCGGCCAGAACTGCCGAAAGCACGACCGCCGCCACCAGGATGGCGCCGAGCAGCGAAAGCGGGTTGCGAAGCAGGATGATGATCGTGCGTCTCATGAGGTGCCCCGCTCCGAATGACGGATGCGCGGATTGAGGAACGCGATCAGCAGGTCGACGATCAGGTTCACGATCAGGAAGGTGGCGGAGATGATCAGCACGGTCCCGATGATCGCGTTGAGGTCCTTCCTGAGGATCACGGCAACGCCATAGCGGCTGAGGCCCGGCCATGCGAAGACGGCTTCGACCAGGAAGGCATTCCCCAGCATGGCCGCGAAATCGAGCCCGATGATGGTAAGCGAGGGAATTAGCGATGGCTTGAACGCGTATTTTGCCGCGATGCGCCGCGCCGAGAAACCATAGGCCTGGGCCATCTCGACATAGGGCCTGTCGTAGGTTTCGACCATGTTCGCGCGCGTCAGCCGCGCCGCTTGCCCGATGCCGGAAACCGCCAGCGCGAAGGCAGGCAGGAAGATGTGCCAGAGGACATCGAAAAAGGCCGCGCCGTTCCTGGCGAGCAGCGTGTCTATCAGCAGGAAACCGGTAACGCGCGCAATCTCGAAGCTGTCGGTGATCCGTCCGGCGATCGGAAAGATGGGCAGGAAGAACGCGAAGAGCAGCATCAGGATCACCGCCCAGACGAAGCTCGGCGCCGAAACGCCAAGAAGCGAGACAACGCGGATCAGATGGTCGGGCCAGCGCCCGCGGTAGCGTGCCGACCACATGCCGAGCGGCAGGCCGATGGCGACCATCAGTACCCCGGCAAAGAGCACAAGCTCCAGCGTCGCGGGCAGGAACTGCGCGATGTCCAGCGTCACCGGGCGGTTGGTGTAGAGCGAGACGCCGAGATCACCCTGCAGCAGGTCGGCCACGAAATGTCCGTATTGAACCACGACCGGGTCGTCGAGATGCAATGCCGCGCGCAGGTTGGCCACCTGTTCCTCGGTCGCGTTCGGTCCCAGCGCGATTCGCGCCGGATCGCCGGGAATCACCCGCGCGATGCCGAAGATCAGCATCGAGACGCCGACGAGCACGATCAGGGAGATGCCGAGCCGCCGCGAAAGCAGACGAAGGACAGCAGACATGGCCGCGGATCCGGAGTTTCGCCGCCGGGCCCCGAAGGGCCCGGCGGAACGGGAATGGACTCAGTCGTCGGCCACTTCCATCAGGCGGAAACTGAAGCCCATGCCGTCGAGCCCGAACGCGTGAGCCGGATCCGAAAGTGCAGGCGCCTTAACCCGGTCGCTGGCGGCAAAGACCGACTGCCGATCATAGCTGTAGATCGTCGGCGCGATCTCCATCAGGCGCGCATTCAGCATCGAATAGGCTTCCTGGCGCGCTTCGGGCGTCGGAGCGTTGCGGCCGGCTTCCAGGTGTTCGTCCACCATCGCATCGTTGAGGTATTCCGGCGACTGCCAGGTGCCGGGGGTCGACGAATGGTACATGCCGTAGAGCAGCGTGTCCGGGTCGCCCGTGACCGCGTTCACGAAGAGCTGGCTGATATGCGGCGTGTTCTCGGGCTTGCTGACCTGTTCGGCAAAAAGCGCCCAAGGCAGCTTCCGGATGTGCGATTTCACGCCGATGTCCGCGAGGTTCGACTGGAAGAGCAGCGCGAACCTCTCCTCCAGCGGCACTTCGGCAATCCAGCTGACCTCGATGTCCATTCCGGCCGAATCATGGCTGCAGGCCGCGAGATACTCACGCGCCTTGTCGAGGTCCTGAGCCTGGACCATCGAGCTGTCGTTGGCCCCGAACATGCCGACCGGAATCGCGCCCGTCGAGGGGCTGCCGGCAGAGATGTCCTCGGTGATCGCGATCATGCGGATCGCGGTCTGGTAGTCGAAGGCGGCACTCAGTGCCCGGCGACAGTTCACGTCGTCCAGCGGCGGCTTGGTCGTGTTCATCTTCAGGTAGAACGCCCCGGTTCCGCTTTCGGTGAAGAGCTGTGCGCCTTCCTTGGCCAGCGCGCCCATCACCTCGGGCGGCAGCCATTGCGACGAGATGTCGTGCTCGCCCGTCGCGATAAGCGTGCGCACCGTCGACGCCTCCAGCCCGTAGCGCAGCCGCACGGTGTCAGGCGCCGCCTCGGCAATGTCGAGGAAATAATCGCCGTTCTTCTCCATGACGGTCTCTTCCTGCGGGTTGTGCGAGACGACCCGGTAGGCCCCGGTGCCGGCACCGTTCGCCGACAGGAAGGCCTGTCCCCAGTCCTTCATCTCTCCGTCGCCCTCGCCGAGGTTCTCCATGACCAGTTTCTTGTCGACGATAGGCAGTCGCACCAGCGATGCCACGAACGGAGCATAGGAGGAGGAAAGGTTGAAGCGGACGGTCGAGGAATCGACCGCCTCGGCGCTTTCGACCACGCCTAGGAGGTAGGACAGGCCGGCGCCCAGCGCCTTCATCCGCGCGACCGAGAAGACGACGTCATCGGCGGTCAGCGGGTTGCCGCTCTGGAAGTTCACGTCGCCTCTCAGCGTGAATGTGAACGCGTTGCCGTCGCTTTCCCAGCTTTCGGCCAGGTGCGGCGCATGGCCCGGACCGCCCTGCACCGGCAGCACCAACGTGTCATAGACGTTGAACATCAGGATGCTGTCGGCGTAGTCCGACGCCTTGGCCGGGTCGAGTTCGCCGACCGCAACCTCGTCGAGCCGCAGCGTGCCTCCGGCAATTGCAGGGGCGGCCAGCGCAGTCGCTGCCAACAGTCCGGCAGCCAGGGTTGTTTTCCACAGTGTCATTCTTCGTCTCCCTTTTTTTCAGAATGGGTGCTCGTGCCTTGCGCATTGTTCTTTTGGATGGGGTCATTGGCGTCTTCGCCGAAGACATCCAAGGTGCCGCTCCAGAGAATGGAGACCGTCTGGTCGGTGTGGTTCCAGGTGGCGTGCTTCCTGCGGGACGCGAAATGCATCGAGTCCCCCTGCCGCAGGATCTTGCGCTCGCCATCGATCTCGACGGTGATTTCGCCCTGCAGCATGTAGAACAGTTCTTCACCCTCGTGGCTGATCGGCTCGCTCCGGTGTCCGGGCGGCTCGTGCAGGATGACTGCGCGCAGCGTACTGCCCGGGAAATTCGCCGACAGCCGCTCGTAGGAAATCGACCCGTCCGCGACACGATAGCTGACGCGTCGGCTCTTGCGGGTCGTACCGGTGCCGCTGCCGGGCTGCTCCAGAAACTCCGAAATCGGACGCTCCAGCACCCGCGCGATAGAACGCAGCGAAGACAGCGACGGCGCTGCCAGTCCGCGTTCCACTTGCGAAATGAACCCGACCGAAAGGCCTGCATTGTCGGCCACGTACTGCATCGTGAGCTTTGCTTCCTTGCGGCAACGCCTGAGTTGTTCTCCGAGATCGAGAGCCGTGTCTTCCGGCTGAGCTTGCG
>JAJEBT010000026.1 GCA_022822405.1 Alphaproteobacteria bacterium | reverse complement strand
GGCAGCGCGACCAGGAGCGCGACGAACCAAGCGTCGATTTCCAGTTCGACGATCATCACCCGGTTCAGCGTACCGTTGAGCAGCACGATCGCCATGCCGACCGAAATCTGGAATAGCGACAGCCGCAACAGCCGCGACAATGGAAGCTCGGCCGTGGCCACATCCGCGAACGGCAGGAAGCGCGGCGCAAGCCGCATCCAACCATTTGCCAGCCGGGTCGAAATTTGCCTCATGCGATGCGCAGTTCCATCGCGTGGGAAATGTAGAAGCCGGACTTGATTCGCCGGGTTCGCGACAGCGCCCAGCCTTCGCATCCCTGCTGGGCGGCGACGAGGCGTCTCAGCTTCCGTTCGCCGACCGGCTGGATCGAAGGCGATCTGTTTGCCTTCGGGAACAATTTGCCGAGGCCGTGCATCAGCGATAGCGCCGGAGTCCGCGGGGCGAAGGTGAACAGGATGGAGACGTCCGTCCTGCTTGCGAGACCGGACAAGGCCCAGGCCATGTCCCGGGCGTCGTAATGGATCAGCGAATCCATGGCGACAACGTGATCGAACCGGCCCAGTTCCTCATCGAGCATGTCGCCGACGAGGAAGCGAACGGACATCGGGTCGATGTCCGATGGCAGCCGCGCCCGGGCAATGTCGACCATCGGCTCGGACAGGTCGATGGCGACGACCTCGGCGCCGCGCCGCGCCGCTTCCACTGCCAGTGCTCCCGTTCCGCACCCGGCATCCAGCACGCGCGCGCCGTTGAGATCGCGAGACAGCCACTCCAGCAGTTGCGCGCGCATCGCCTCGCGGCCGGCGCGAACGGTGGCGCGAATCCGGCCGACCGGCGCATCCGAGGTCAACTGCGACCAGGTTTCCGCGGCCGTCCGGGCGAAATAGGTCTCGATCTCCTGTCGCCGGTCGAGGTAGGTCGCCTGTTCCACTAGTCGTATCCCAGAAAGTCGAAAAGATCGCGATCCTTCATCGGTGTTGCCTCAAGCGGCTCCGTTCCATTCCACAACAGGGCGGCCAAGCGCAGATATTCCTGTTGCACGGCCTCAAGCTCCGGCGACGGTTCCATTTCGAACAGTGTGGATTTCTTGAGGCGGCTCCGCCGAATGACGTCCAGGTCCGGAAAATGCGCCAACCGCTGTAGGCCGGTTGCTTCGCAGAACCGGTCGATTTCGTCGGTCGCCGCGCTGCGGTTGGCCAGCACCCCGCCGAGGCGGACTTCGTAGTTGCGGGCTTTCGCCGTGATGGCGGCAACGATGCGGTTCATCGCAAAAATCGAGTCGAAATCGTTCGCCGCGACGATCAAGGCGCGTTGCGCATGTTGCAGCGGCGATGCGAAGCCGCCGCAAACGACGTCGCCGAGGACGTCGAAGATGACGACGTCGGTGTCTTCCAGCAGGTGATGTTCCTTGAGAAGCTTGACGGTCTGACCGACCACATAACCGCCGCATCCGGTGCCGGCCGGCGGACCGCCCGCCTCGACGCACATGACGCCGTTGTAGCCCTCGAAAACGAAATCCTCAGCGCGCAGCTCCTCTGTATGGAAGTCGACGGAATCCAGAACGTCGATCACGGTCGGAAGAAGCTGCTTGGTCAGCGTGAAGGTCGAATCGTGCTTTGGATCGCAGCCGATCTGGAGCACGCGCTTGCCCAGTTTCGAGAATGCAACCGACAGGTTCGAAGAGGTCGTGCTCTTGCCGATGCCGCCCTTGCCGTAGACGGCAAAGACCTTCGCGGTATCGATCGACACCGACGAATCGAGCTGGACCTGAACGCTTCCTTCGCCGTCCTGCCGGGAAGGCAGGATGCCACCATCCAATGGAGTCATATCTGTCGTTCCTTGTCGATCATGCCGCTACCCCGACGCCTTCCAGGCGGTCTTCCAAGTCTTCGCCGGCGTTTTGCAAAGCCCGAAGCGTTTCGCGATCGGGTGTCCAGTAGTTGCGGGCGTGAGCTTCCAGCAGCCGGTTGGCCATCTTTACCGACGCAGCCGGATTGAGCGCCGCAATCCTTTCGCGCATCGTGCGGTCGATCACGAATGTCTCGGAAAGATGGCGATAGACCCACGGCTCGACCTGCCCGGTGGTCGCCGACCAGCCCAAGGTGTTGGTGACCTGCGCTTCGATCTGGCGGACTCCTTCGTGTCCGTGATCGAGCATGGCCTCGTACCAGGCCGGGTTGAGGGTCCGCGTCCTGGTCTCGAGCGCGACCTGTTCGGCCAGGGTGCGCACTTTGCCGTCGGACTGTGTCTGATCGCCGATGTAGACGGGAATGGCTTCGCCCTTGGCGCGCTGGGCCGCGCGTCCTATGCCGCCGAGCGTATCGAAATAGTGATCGATCGTCGTAACGCCGAGTTCGACCGATTCCAGGTTCTGGTAGGTCAGGTCGATGCCGCCGAGAATATGCTGAAGCAGGTCCGGATTGGCGGAGACGGTTCCGTCGCAACCGTAGGCGAAACTCTTTCGTGCCGTGAATGCGCTGGCCAGTTCGTCCTCGTCCTGCCAGCAGCCGCCTTCGACAAGATGGTTGACGTTGGAACCGTAGTCCCCGTGTGAGTTGCTGAAGACGCGCAGTGCTGCGGTTTGCAGATCGCACCCCGTCGCTGCCTGGTAGGCAAGCGCGTGCTTGCGTACAAAGTTCCGTTCCACCGACTCGTCGGCGACCGCGGCAAGATAAGCGGCTTCGGCCAGCATGCGGGTCTGCAGCGGAAGCAGATCGCGGAAAATCCCGGAGAGCGTGACGGACACGTCGATACGCGGGCGCCCGAGCGTATCGAGCGGCAGCAGAGCGGCGCCGGCGACCCGCCCGTAGCTGTCGAAGCGCGGTTCGGCGCCGATCAGCGCCAGCGCCTGGGAAATCTGCGCCCCTTCGCTCTTCAGGTTGTCCGCACCCCAGAGCACGATCGCGATCGATTCCGGTAGGCTGTTGCCCTCGGCCATGTGGCGCTCGATGAGCCGGTCCGCCTGCCGGGCGCCGTCCTCGACTGCAAAGACACTGGGGATCTTGAATGGATCGAAACCGTGAATGTTCCGGCCGGTCGGCAGCATGTCGGTCGAGCGCAACAGGTCGCCGCCGGCAACCGGAGGAACATAGCGGCCGTTCAGGGCATGCAGCAGCGCGGGAATTTCATGGTCCTCCCGCAACAATTCGCCGACGCGCCGAAGCTGCTGCACCGCGGCGGTCTCTTCGGGAGTCGCTGTTTGCCCGCCGGCGTGCAGGGCGGTCTCCGCCGAGGCGCCGTCCGCAATTGCCTGTGCCGCACCGGCCGACAGGTCCAGGCCGTGCCCCGCTTTTGCCACGGCTGCGATATAGGCGGCGCGCTGCTCGGCGGTCGGCGCTTGCCCAACAATATGGAGACCATGCGGGACCAGGGTCGCCTCGTATTCGACCAGCTTTTCCCACAACTTGCCGACCTCGATTTCGGCGAGGCGGTTTGAGGCCGGGGAGTCTCCAAGCAGATCGAGGGCTGTGGCTTGGTTCCGGATCAGTTCGGAGAGTCGTTCACGCTCTTCGGCCGGCGAATGCGGTCGCAGGCCGCGCCAGCGCTCGATGGTGTCCTGGAGTTGTCGAAGGCCCTTGTACAGGCCGGCTTGCGCGATCGGCGGCGTGAGATAGCTGATCGTCGTGGCCATCGACCGCCGCTTGGCGATCGTCGCTTCGGACGGATTGTTGGCAGCGTAGAGATAGAAATTCGGGACGTCCCGGAGGAGTCTATCCGGCCAGCATTTGCCGGAAAGCCCGGTCTGTTTCCCGGGCATGAACTCCAGGGCGCCGTGTGTCCCGAAATGGAGGATGGCGTCGGCGCCGAATGTCGAGCGAAGAAAGGTGTAGAAAGCGCTGAAGGCGTGGGTCGGCGCGAAGCCCCGTTCGAACAGGAGGCGCATCGGATCGCCTTCATAGCCGAGGCCCGGCTGGAGCCCGACGAATATATTGCCGAACGTCGCGCCCATTATGAAAATTGACCGGCCGTCGCTTAGCTGCCGGCCCGGCGCCGGCCCCCATTGCGCTTCGATTTCTTCGAGCCAGGGCTCCTGCCGGACATGGTCGTCGGCGCCGACCCGCGCGTAAACGTTGGCATCGGTCCCGAACCGGGCGGCATTGCCGCAAAGCAGGTGTCTCTTGAGGCTGTCGACGGACTCCGGCAGTTCGACGTCGTAGCCGTCCGCCTTGAGCGCCCGGAGCGTGTTGAACAGCGATTCGAAGACCGAGAGGTGGGCCGCAGTGCCGGCGCTGCCGCCGTTCGGCGGGAAGTTGAAGAGAACAATTGCAAGCTTCCGCTTCGACTTTTTGCGCTGCCGAAGCACCACCATCCGCGCGATCCGGGAGGCCAGCGCGTCGATCCGTTCCGGATGCGGCCGCATCGCCCGGTTCCCGTCGATATCGGCGCCGCGCCCGCCGAACACCATATGCCCGATCGAGCCGTCGAGCTCGGGTATGGCGACCATCATGGTCGCTTCGATCGGCAGCAGGCCGTGGTCGCCGGCCTGCCACTGGTCGATGCTCTGGAACTCGACCGCCTGCGCCGCGAAATACGGGACATCGAGCCGCGACAGTTCGGCTTCGGCGGCCCGCGCGTCGTTGTATGCCGGCCCTCCGACCAGAGAAAACCCGGTCAAGGACAACAGGGCGTCGATGCACGGTTTGCCGTTCCTGAAGAAATATTTATCCACCGCCGGCCGGGCGTCCAGGCCGCTGGCAAAGGCCGGGACGACCTTCAAGCCGCGCGCTTCGAGGGCTGCGATTACTCCGTCGTAGTGCGCCGTATCGCCGGCCAGGAGATACGAACGCATCAGCAGCAGCCCTACTGTCCCGCGCACAGGAGTCGCGGGTCCCGGCAGGTCGCTCGCTGCGGTCCCGAGCTTGCTCTTGAGCCGGGGATGGTAGACGCCGGTTTCCGGGTATTCGATCGGAAGCGCGGTGGGCAGCGTGCCGCGCGCGGTTCTCCGG
>JAJEBT010000022.1 GCA_022822405.1 Alphaproteobacteria bacterium | reverse complement strand
GTTGAGAGGAACAGCCGGGACAAACGGGTCTGACGGGGGTAATTCATGGAATTCGACATGCTGGCCAATGCCATTCAGGCGGCCCAGAATATGGCCAGCCTCGAACGGCTGGGTTTTCTTGCATTCGGAGTGCTTATCGGCCTGGTGCTGGGCGTGATTCCCGGCCTCGGCGGCCTTGTCGGCCTGTCACTTCTGTTGCCCTTCACCTTCAACATGGACCCCTACACCGCGCTTGCCTTCATGATGGGGCTGCAGGCGGTGGTGGTGACATCCGACACCATACCGGCGGTGCTGTTCGGCGTACCAGGGACGGTCGGGTCGGCGGCAACGATTCTCGACGGCTACCCCATGGCGCGCAAGGGCGAGGCGGGCCGCGCCTTCGGGGCGGCGTTTTCCGCATCCGTCATCGGCGGCCTCTTCGGCGCGTTCCTGCTCGCGATAAGCGTGCCCGTACTGCGGCCGATCGTCCTTGCCATCGGCTCCCCGGAACTGCTCGCGATCTGCGTTTTCGGGCTGTCGCTCGTCGCCGTGCTGTCCGGCGGTTCGCCGCTCAAGGGACTTGCCGGCGCCTGCATAGGCCTGATGGTCGCCACGGCGGGGGACGATCCGCAAACCGGCACCCTCAGATGGACATTCGATTCGCTCTATCTCTGGGACGGGTTGCCGGTGGTGCCGCTGGCCCTCGGGCTGTTCGCCATTCCCGAGCTCGCCGACATGGCGATCACCAAGCAGTCGATCGCCGTCGACGGCAAGACGCAGGATGCCCGCTTCGGACAGATGCGGGGAATCCGGGACACGCTGCGCAACTGGTTCCTGGTGATCCGTTGTTCGTCCATCGGCTCCTCGCTTGGCGCGGTCCCCGGCATCGGCGCCTCGGTGATCGACTGGATCGCCTACGGCCACGCGGCGCGCTCGGAGAAGGGGGCGGCGGAGAACTTCGGCAAGGGTGACGTGCGCGGCGTCATCGCGTCCGAATCCTCCAACAACGCCAAGGAAGGCGGTGCACTTGTGCCGACGATCGCCTTCGGCGTTCCGGGCTCGGCTTCGATGGCGCTCATTCTCGGCGCCTTCCTCATCCATGGCCTCGTACCCGGCCCCGACATGCTGACCAAGAATCTCGACGTGACCTACACGCTGGTCTGGTCGGTGGCGATCGCCAACATCATCGGCGCCGGAATCTGCTTCACCTTCGCCAATCAGCTCGCGAAGGTGGCTCTGGTGCGCATCGGAATTCTTGCTCCGGTTGTGCTTGCGATCACCTATGTAGGCGCTTTCCAGGGATCCCGGCAATGGGGCGACATCTACGCGCTCCTCCTCTTCGGCCTGCTCGGATGGGTGATGAAGCGCTTGCGCTGGCCGCGCCCGCCGCTGATCCTCGGATTCGTGCTTGGCGCCCTTATCGAACGCTACATGTTCATCTCGATCGAGCGCTATGGCGCGGAATGGCTCTGGATATGGCGCGACATGGGCAATGGCGACGTGATCTTCACGCCCTATGTGCCGATCATATTCGCAGTCACGCTGTACGGCGTCCTGATGCCGATCGTCCGCGGCTACCGGGCGCGAGCCAAGGTCACCCGCGGCGGTCGGAGATTCGGGTTACAGCGCGAAGCGCTCAATCCCGATCTGGCCTTCGCCGTGCTGCTGTTCGTGCTGTTTGCAACGGCGTTCGGGATCGCCTCGGGTTGGGAATTCGGCGCGCGGTTGATTCCCTTTGTCGTATCGATTGCGGCGATGATCTTCCTTGTCTGGCTTATCCTCTCAGCACTGTTCATCGCGCCGGGCGAACCGGTTCCGGTCGAGCAGGAAGGCATTCCCGGACGTGGCGAGGGCGGCACGGCGCCGGTACAAAGCGATGTGCATTTCGACATCAGCGCCGATTACGGCGATCTGCCGCCGGCCGAGATTACGCGACGGGTCATCCGGTACTTTGCCTGGCTACTGTTCTTTTTCGGATCGGCCTCGCTTGTCGGGCTGCTGCCCGCGATGATGCTGTTTCTCGTCGGCTATATCCGCTTCGAGGGCCGCGAGCGCTGGCTGACGACGTTTGTCATCTCGGTGCCGATCTGGGTGATCAGCTATCTGCTGTTCCACAAGCTGCTGATCATTCCCTGGCCGCAGACGGTACTGGGCGACATCTATCCCGTATTGCGGACGATCCCGGCACTCAACATGTTCTGATGCCGGGGCGGCGATAGGGGAACGGAAGGGGCAGGACCGTCCCTTCCTCGGGCCCGGAGACCGGTGGATCGTGTGGGAAGGCTTGCGCCATGTCCAAATCCGTTTCTGCGTTTCGTGCCGGTCTCAGCGTGTGCCGGGTGGCGATCCTCCTGGCTGCGGGCGCGGTGCTCGCCGCCACGCCGTCCCTTGCGGCGGAAAGCGGGTCCGTTCTGGTCCGCACCGTGGCGCCGCTTGATGAACTGCGCGGCCTTTGTATCGACATTCCGGGTCATCGGGACCGCGTCAGTGTCAGGGCGGCCCTCGTGGTCCATACCTGCAAGTGGGGGATGTGGAATTTCGACGAACGGTTCGACAGAGCCGCTCTGGAGCGAGGGCGTCTTCGCATGCCCGAATACGGCCTCTGCGCCGGTGCGGCGGAAGCGGCCGCGGGTGCCCGCGTCATGCTGGCGGAATGCGGCAGTTCGAAGCTCCAGGCGTGGAAATTCTCGGGCGGGCTTCTGCGCCTCGGCGCCGAACCCGGGCTCTGCATCACGGTCGGGCCGGAGGCTTCCGAACTCACGCCGGGCGGCCGACGTCTGCCGTCGCGGCATGTTGCGCGCTCGCTTGGTCTCGAACCCTGCGAAAATGCGGCGCGGGACCGGCAGGTTTGGAAGCTCGCGCCGCCCGGATAGGGCTTTCGGCGCGGGGGTGCAGTCCCGGAAGACCCTCCAGCGCAGTCCGTTACCGGCGCGAATTCAGGCGGTTCTGCCGACCGGCCACGGCTTGTCGTCGTGGATTGCCGGACGGGTCGTGACCTCCTTGCCGACATTGATCACCATCAGGTCGTAGCCGATTTCGACAGCGCCCCGGTAGCCTTCCCGGATCTGGTCGAGTGCCGGGCCGACGACGTCATTGTTGTTGTACATGTGGTAGATGACGCCCAGGCGCGGACGGGTCGCGGCGAAGACTTCTCCGACCTCGCGTGGCGAGGTGTGATAGATCTCGGAAATCTTCTTGGCGATCTCGATCGGACGGTTCGATTTCTCGGCGTAGAGTTCGGCCGGTGGAAAGGCCTCGTGGATGAGGAGGTCGCAGCCGGCGGCATGTTCGATCAGCGCGTCGCACTTCTTGGTGTCGCCGGAAAAGACGAAGACGCGCTCTCCGTATTCGATCTTCATGCCGTAGGTGTTCTGCGGTTCGGTATGGACGACCTTGAAGGCGGTGATGCGAACGCCCCCTTGGTCGAAGCTGTCGTAGATCACCCCGTCGCGGTCGAATTCGACACAGGTGACCTCGTGGCCGCCGGGTGGCAGCGCGTCGAGGCGCGTTTCGATGTCCCAGGCATAGATACGGCGCAGCCCGTCGACGATGTCTGCCGTACCCGGCGGTCCCCATACCTTGAGCGGCGTGCGGCGGCCGTAGGTCCAGCCGCCGATCCAGAAGTGATCCAGACCGCCGATATGGTCGACATGGTGATGGGTCACGAAGACCTTGTCGACCGCCGTGAACGGAGTTTCCAGGGAGGTGAAGTTCTGCGGAACACCGGGGCCGCAATCGAGCAGGAATTTCTCGCGTCCGGCTTCGACGAACACGCCGGCGCAAGCTTGGCCGCGCCGCGGAAACGGTGTGCCGGTGCCGAGGAGGGTGACACGGATCTCGTCATCGGCCAGTGCCTCGCCGGGTGAAAAGGCATTGTCGCTCATGTTCGTTCCTCCGGTATTCGGTCAGCGGATGTTGCCGTTTGTGGCCACAAGACACGCGATGGGGTACGGGCGGGAACGGGCGTCTGCGGCCTACGTCGGGCGTAATGGCCGCGTAACCCGGCGCGCCGGCGATCAGAAAAGCAGATGCCCGCTCTTTTCTGCCTTGACGGCCAGATAACGTTCATTGTGCGTGTTCGAAGGAAAGGTGTGGCTTACGCGTTCGGCGATTTCGACGCCGCATTGCTCGAGTTGGGCGACCTTGCGCGGGTTGTTGGTCAGCAGCCTGACCCTGCCGAACCCGAGTTGGCGCAACATCTCCGCGGCGGCAGCGAACTCCCTTTCGTCGTCCTCGAAGCCGAGCCGCTGATTGGCTTCGACGGTATCGAATCCCTGGCTCTGCAGCGCATAGGCTCGGAGCTTGTTGGTCAGCCCGATCCCGCGGCCTTCCTGCGCCAGGTAGAGGAGGATGCCGGAGCCTTCCTTCGCGAACAGTTCGAGCGCGCCGCGAAGCTGGTCGCCGCAATCGCACTTGAGCGAGCCCAGCAGATCGCCGGTGAAGCATTGCGAGTGAAGGCGTACCAGCACCTCGTCGGGTGGCGACGGGTTGCCGACGATGATGGCCAAGTGCTCGACGCCGCCGTCTCCGGGACGGAAGACCATGATACGGGTGTTCTCGGAACAGGAAAGAGGCACCTGTGCTGCCGCGATGCGTTTGAGGGTGGTTGCCGTATCGGCGTCGTAACGGTCGATATCGGCTGCGGCGACGCTGAGGAAGCCGGCTGTCGCCTCTGGTTCCTGGCTTTCGGAATCGAGGCTTACGCACAACGTGGACGGCAGGAGGCGCGCAATCTTCGCCAGCCGGATGCTGGAGAGAGCGGCGTCGGAAAGCAGTTCGCGTTCCGCAAGGAACGGCCCACGCATCGGATCCGCGAGATCGAACTGCGGGTCGGCGAGTTGGCGGATCTGGCCTGCAGTCAACCAGTCGGGATAGGGCAGGGAGACCGCCCCCTCCGTGTAGAGCCGTATCTTGAGCGTCTCCGCCCGGTGATGGGTCAGCAGAACCCGCGGATCGGACTCGTCCCCGAGAGAGCGGAGCGCATCAATGCGATCCTGGGTCGCGAGCTCGCTTGCCAGGACAAGCACGGTCCGGCCTTCGGCGTCACCGATGCGGACGATCCGGCCGCACCGAAGCTCGAAGACGGCGCGTTCGACCTGTACGACAGACGATCCCTGTTCGTGCAAGGTGCGATCGGGATTTGCATCGTGGATCATGGGCGAGGCGCCGGGGCGAAGCCTGGAAGCGTTCCGTTTCCGGTATTGAACGTCTCTTCGCCAAATCCTAGCCGACGATGACGAGGTCTATTCGGTGAAAATCGGCAGACATGACGGTAGATCGAGAGGCCCGATCTTACGGCACCCTCCGCGCGGGTGCAATATCGAGCGTCGGCCCGGGCCGATTCTCGCGGCATGTCGCCTGAATGCACCCAGCGCGGGGACGAGGCTGCGGGCTCATGTTATGATGGGCCCCTCGCGGCAGATCGGGCGTCCCGCGAAGGCGGGATGCCCTCCCGCGCTGTCTCGTGTGGCCCGCCGAAAGACAGAATCGTGCCAGCCGAGACTTCCGGCGGCCGGCCGCCGGAAGTCCGGAAGCGGGAACCTGGACGAGATGGAGATCGCGCATGCGCATCGTCGCCTGGAACTGCCGTGGCGGGTTTCATGGGAAGCTCGATCGTCTGCTGGATCTCAAACCCGACATTGCTATCATTTCCGAATGCGCGCAGCCGGAAGTGCTGATGCAGAAGAGCGGCTTCAGGGCCTTCTCCGCCCCGCCGGTCTGGACCGGTAGGGACCCGCAGAGGGGGCTGGCGGTTTTCTTTTTCGGCGATGCCGAGGGCAGCATCCACAATGTGATCGCTTCCGACCTGCCGGGCATACTGCCGGTCGAGGTCACGGCGCCGCGGCGTTTCAATCTGCTCGCCATCTGGGCGCCCACCGGCCTTTGCAAGGCGGATCCCGGGCCGGTCTGCCGGTCGCTCGACGTCTACCGGGATTTCCTGACCCGCGGAGAGGCGGTGCTTGCCGGCGATTTCAACCACAACGTGCGATGGGACAAGCCCGGCTGGGCCAGCAATTTCCGGGAAACGGCGGGGATCCTCAAGGGCCTGGGACTGGTCAGCGCCTATCACGCGTCGACCGGCGAAGAGTTCGGAAAGGAGCGTGCCTACACGCACTACCATGCCCCGCAGAACCAAGCGCCGTATCACATCGACTACATCTTCGCGCCCCGTGCCTGGACGGAGGGGTGTTTCGGGCTTGATGTCGGCTCCCGCGAAGACTGGATCGATTCGCGCTTGAGCGACCACGTGCCGATCGTGCTCGACGTCGCCGACGCCTGATCCGCGTCGGTGTTCGGTTCCTTTCGGCCTCGGCAGCCGCGGATTGCAACCGTTCGGCGCCTGTGACAGATTGGAATCGCCATGCAGTTCGACCTCGAAGCAGATCTGGTAAAGGCAAAGGCGAAGGACCTAGGCGCCGATCTTGTCGGCATCGTCGGCGCCGACACGCTGAACGAGTTCCCGCCCGACCCCAAATGGCCCCAGACTCCGGAGCGAATTTCGCCCTTCGCCCGGAGCGTCGTCGTGGTTGCAAAGAGGATTCCGGTCGGTGCTTTCAGGGCGAAGACCAACGTTCCGGTCCAGTATATCGACATGCTTGTCCTGCGCGCCATGGACAGAGCCGCCTACCGGCTCTCGTGCTGGATGGAGGACCAGGGGTTTCCGTCATTCGTGACGGCTGCGCAGGAGACCGACTGGAGCTACAAGAAGGCGAGTTACGGTCGCCTTAGCACCAGGCATCTCGGAATCGAGGCCGGTCTCGGAACCTTCGGGCTTGAAGTCAACATCCTTACCCCTGAATTCGGCCCCCGCATCTATCTCACCGGCATACTGACGGAGGCGCGCATCGCGGCTGACGAACGCATCACCGAACAGGTCTGCATTGGCGAGTCCTGCAGCCGCTGCCTGTATTCCTGTCCGCCCGACGCAGTGCGCCATTTCGGGATTGACAAGCGGGGCTGCGCCACCGAGGCCCAGGAATTCGGGTTTTCGACGATCATGAAATTCTGGCAGCACTTCATCGGAGAGCCGCCGGAACGTCGCCGGAAACTCCTCCGGGACCGGGAAATTTTCGGTTTCTGGCAGGGCCTGTTGCGCGTCGTCGGTTCCTTCGGCGACTGCCCGAGATGCTTGGCCGTGTGTCCTGTCGGCAACGATTATCACGCGCATCTTGCCGATATCCAGAAGCAGATTCCCGAAAAGACGCCGGAAAAGGTTGTCAAGGCCAAGGCCTTCAAGGAGGCGCGCAGGAGCGGCGATCCGGTCGACGGGCTGAACGATTGGAATGTCAGGTGGGTGGGGCCCGACGGGTACAAGGGAATTGTTGCCCGTCAGTTGCAGGCGTTCAAGCGAACGCAGCAGGAAAAGGAACACGAGGCGGAGCAGCGCCGGCAGCTCGAGACAAGCGGAGAGTAGTTCGACATGGTAGCCGTATTCCGGGAACCGGTTTCCGCGGAAGAGATCAAGCAGCAGGCGCGGGATTTCGGCGCCGACCTTGTCGGCATCGCCGACGGAGCGGCGCTGGATGAAAACCCTGCGCCCGGGTTCGCCAACCGACCCTCGGACATCACCGAGCACGACAACGGGCGCATCATCGTCCTGGCCAAACATTACGGGAGTGGAACGACAAGGATCGCCCGCTGGGACGAGCGCCACAAGTATTACAATGACGAGCTAACGCTGACGATGCTGGAAGAGGCGTCGCTCAATCTCGTCTACTGGCTTGAAGACAAGGGGTATCCGGCAATTATCGTGCCGCCCACCCACACCGACCCCTGGGCCTATCAGAACGATCCCGACGAACATCTCACGACCCTGCTGTCGCTGAATCATGCCGCGGTCGAGGCCGGCCTCGGTTCCCTGGGCCTGAACCTGCAGCTCCTCACCCCCGAATTCGGCCCCAGGGTCATGCTTTCGGCGGTCATGTCCAGCGTCGATTGTGAGGTCGACGGCATTGTTCCCGACAGGCTGTGCCGGGGTCCGGAATGCGGGCGCTGCCTCAGCGCCTGTCCGGGCGACGTCGTCGGCCATTGGGAACGCGACTGGCCGGCGTGCGACCGCTATCGCTCTCCTCACGGTTTCGCCCAGCTGACCGACCACCTTCAGAACATCTTCGACGAACCCGATTCGGGGCGCAAACTTGAGCTCCTTCGCTCCGAACATTCGTTCAACCTGTGGCAGAGCATATTGCGCGGCGCAGGCGTCATAACCGGCTGCCGCCGCTGTCAGGATGTGTGTCCGGTTGGCGAGGACTACGCGCGTTTCCTGCAGGACGCTCTCGAAGAAATCCCGGAAGACACACCGGAAAAGGCGACCCGTCTCGCCGCGATGTGCCGGGCCGAAGCTGCAGGCGATATGCCGCCCGCCCATGACGCCCAGCGTCGCTGGCTCGGCCTGAAGGCCGGCGGGCCGGCAGAATGACTGCGGGCAGACCCGAACTTCCTCTCGGGTTGCCGCGCTCGCACCGGGAGATCGAGGAGATCCAGAGGGCGCGCAAGCCTGTCGCCTTCGAGAACGCCAGGCGTTCCGTTTTCTGGAAGGGCAGGCTCGACGGAATCAATCCGGCCAAGCTCGACGATCCCGAGGAATGGGCCAAGATCCCGATCCTCGACAAGGATCAGTTGCGTGGCCTGTCGACGGAGCGGTTCTATAGCGAATTCTGCACCGCCCCGCAGAACGAGATCTGCGAATACTGGCGTTCGGGCGGCAGCACGGGCAGGCCCCTCTTCTATCCCAAGACGTACGAGGATATCCGCTACAACATGGTCGGGTTCACGCGAACGTTCGAGTGCAGCGGAACCGGTGCGGGCAATCTCGCCCATGTTTCGTTTCCGCTCGGCATTCATCCAGCGGGCCACATGTGGGCGCGGGCTGCGCGCATAATGGGTATCGGGGCGGTCTGGGCCGGTTCCGGAGTCTCCCTGCCGTCGGCCACGCAGCTGGAGCTGATTCGCAGCATGAAACCGACCCTGTGGATGGGCATGTCGAGCTACGGACTCCATCTCGCCAACCTTGCGGCCGCCGAAGGCGCCGGCCTCCAGGACAGTTCGGTAAGCCGGATAATGTGCACCGCGGAGCCTGTCTCGGCGGCCAAGCGCGCCAAGCTGGAACGGGACTGGGGCGCTGATGTCTTCGACTGCTTCGGGATGACCGAATGCAGCATGCTTGGAGCCGAGAGCGACAAGCGCGACGGATTCCATGTCTGGACCGATCTGGCTCTGATCGAGATACTCGACGAGAAGACGCTGAAACCGGTGGACGAAGGCAAACCTGGTCTTCTGGTGATGACGCCGCTGTTCAGCAACAACGGTGCCGCATTCCTGCGCTGGAATTCCGGTGACGTGGTGACATGGAAACGCGAGGGTGCGACCGGATCCGATTTCGCGGTCTTCCCCGTGATCCGCCATACCCATCGCACGGCGGGGTTCTTCAAGATCCGGGGGGTGAACATCAATCACCAGGAATTCGAGGATTTCCTGTTCGAGGTCGAGGAAGTCAACGACTTCAAGGCCGAGCTTGTCACGGCAACTGATGGAACCGACAGTTTTGCCCTGTCGGTCGAGGTCCGGCCCGGCGTTGATCGCGAGGCCATAGCCGCAAGGGTCGCACAGCAGACCAAGATGACTTTCGAGGTGACCCCGGAAATCAACGTCTTGGCTCCAGGGGTGCTTGCGGCGGAATTCGAGAACAGCGTAAAGGCACCGCGTTTCGCCGACCGGCGCAAGTAGGCAAGCCTTACTGTCCTGAAGTTCGGTTCGTCGTGGAGCGGCGGGGTTGTGGCAAGCGGATCTGACTCCTGCGGGCAGGGCAGGACTCAAGGGAGCCGGCGTTTCTCGTTTCCTGACCGCAGCGGACGGCGTTCAGTCGATGGTCCCGAACTGCCGTGAAAATCAAGGTCTTTTGCAGAACCGGTCGATGTGCAGCCTGCCGGAGAATCGGGAAGAGCGGATGCCGTACGGTTCCGTTCCCGGCAAGGGCGTGACGGGAGAGGCGCCTTCTATTGCGATTCCCCCGGGGTCGGGCCGCCACGGTTCCGGGGAGTGCGCGTGGGCAGCTGCCAATAAATCCGGGGTGATTCGCTCAAAGCCGAAAAAAATCACTGCCAACGGTTATAATGGCTCCAACGGGCACTATATATAGTGTCTAACGATCCTGCGTTTGTCCCTTGTCGCAGGGCCGTCACGCCACAGAGGGGGTCCATTTGGTTGTCCCATCATGCCTCCCTGTACCCCTCTGTGTTTGGCGGAGCCGCAATAGCTAGCGTGGGCGTTGGCTCCGCCCTTTTCTTGCCCGAACGGGCCGTTTCTTATAACAGCGTGTTGACAGTCGGAAGTTCTCCCTGACGCGGGCAGGACCGAGGCGCAAATTCGCTTCAGATGCCGGCCTGCAGACCGGCGGCCTCGATTCCGGCCACGGCCGCTTCCTCGTCGTTGTCCGAAGTGTCGCCGCTGATTCCAACGGCGCCGATCACCTCGTCTCCGTTCTTGATCAGGACCCCGCCGGGCACCGGCACAAGACGTCCGTTGGATGCGCCTACCAGCGCCACACCGAAATGCGGTCGCTCCAGGACCCGCTCGTTGAGGGCGCGAGAGGATATCCCCATGCCGACGGCGCCAAACGCCTTGCCGGTCGCAATCTGTGGCCGCAAAGCGGCCCCCGGCCCGTCTTCGCGGGCGAACGCCTTGAGGTTGCCACCGTCATCGACGACAGCGACAGTCAGCGGCTTGAGGCCCATTTCCCTGCCCCTTGCCAGTGCCTGCCTGACGATCGTGTCCGCCTGATCGAGCGTGAGTCCTGCCATGTGTTCGTTCCCTGTCCTTGAAGCCGTGCCACAGCTTAGCCGGTTGTTGGTCCCGGTGAAAGCCGGCGCCCGGCACAGTGTTCCACAGACACTCCCGCCGCCCGGGACGTGTCGGACGCGCCGCGTCGGCCGGTTTCCGACGGCTCCAAACCCCGCTTCACGGTTGCATGCCGCCCCTGAACGGAATATGTTCGCCCGACGATAACTGACGCCTTTTCCAGGGAGATTATACGTGGAATACCGGAATCCGAATGAGGTATCGGGCGACTACAAGGAGATGCTTGTCCGCCTGATGACCCGCCAGATCTATGCTGAGACAGCGACCGCCGAAGTCTTCGGACGGGCCATCTCCTCGGCGCCGAACTGGCGCGAGAAGGAACTGGCCGCCGAGTTTGCAGCCGAAGAGGCGCGCCACAGCCGCGGATTGTTCAATCTGCTGACCGATCTCGACGAAGATCCCGAGGCAATCATCGCAGGACGGCCGGATGCCGGCGAATTCTGGGGCATCGATCTCGACAACTGGCTGGACATCGCGGTGTTCAATTTCACCGTGGACCGCGCCGGAAGCCATCAGATCATGGAATACCGCGAGTCGAGCTATGTTCCCTGGGCCGACAGCCAGGAAGAGGTGCTGGCGGACGAGGAAGACCACTACGACAACGGCGTCGAGAACCTCAAGGAGTTCGCCAAGGACCCCGAGAAGCTGGCCGAATTCCAGACGGTGTTCGACCGCGTGCTGCCGAACTGCATCAAGCGTGCCTTCGGCCGCCTTGAAGGGCCTGACAACGATTTCTGCCTCGAACACGGCCTCAAGCGCAACAAGACCGAGGCCATCGTCAACCGGTATCTCGAGGAAATGCGCGGTCATATGGACGGAACCGGCCTGACATTTCCGCCGCTGGCCGCATTCGACGCCATCAAGTGCGAGCTTGCCGGCAGCACCCGGGACATCCTTCTGTCGCTGCAGCGCTGAATCCCGTTCCAGTCCCCGTACGCATGCGTCCCAGGCCGTCCGCATGCGTACGCAGTCTTTCCGACCGGCCATGGCCGCGGGCTGACGGCGCGGAGCGCCCTGGCCCGCGCAGCCGCGGCGCCTGCTGCCCTTTCTGGAAAATCCCC
Source organism: Alphaproteobacteria bacterium (assembly GCA_022822405.1). Classification (GTDB taxonomy): domain Bacteria; phylum Pseudomonadota; class Alphaproteobacteria; order MPNO01; family UBA830; genus JAJEBT01. Next base: position 49,126 of record JAJEBT010000022.1, on the reverse strand, counting down.
ACGGAGCACCGAAGATGATTACCGAGTCGAACGACGTGATCCTCGACCACGATTTCAAGGCCGTGAAAGTCGGGATCGCCGGGCAGATACTGACGATGACCCTCAACCGGCCCGAGCGCCTGAATACCTTCAACGAGGACATGAAGGAGGACTTCCGCTGGCTCGAGCGCCGCATCGAGGCCAATGACGACATTCGGGTCATGATCATCAATGCCGAGGGGGAAAAGGCGTTCGGCGCTGGCGCCGACGTCTCCTGGTTCGAGCAGGATTTCCTTACCGAGCGGTTTCGCATCGAATATCGGTGGATTCACGACTTCTTCGACCGGCTCGAGCGCATAGAGATACCGGTCATCGCCGCGATTCAGGGCATCTGCGCCTGCGGCGGGCTGGAGCTTGCGATGTCGTGCGACTTCCGGATCGCGACCTCCGACGCCCGTTTTGGCTTCACCGAGGGCAACATCAATCTCATACCTGGATCGGGCGGCTGCTCGCGGCTCGTCGGAATGATCGGGCCGGGCTGGGCCAAGGAACTGGTTCTGGCCGGCGAGTTCATCGATGCGGAGAGGGCGCAACAGATCGGTCTCGTGACACGTATCGTATCGCGCGAGGAGCTGCAGTCCGAAGCGCAGGCGCTCGCCGAGAAGCTGGTGGCCAAGGCGCCTGGCGCTCTTGGTCTCGCCAAGGCGATTCTCAACACCTGCCAGAATATCGACGGCGCCTCGGGGCGGATTCTCGAGCGCATCGGCCAGTCGGTGCTGATCAGGTCCGACGACCACAAGGAGGGCGTGCGGGCATTCCGCGAGAAACGTCGGCCGAACTACAGTGGCCGCTGATCTGGACGAAGCGCCGTATTTCGCTACATTGCGGATGAAGCGGGATGCGGTGACATGTTCCATCATCTTCTGCCAGGCATGTTTGTGCGCCATTCCGGCCGTCCGGACTGGGGCCTTGGCCAGATCCAGTCGGTCGACGGCTTCCGGATCACGGTGAACTTCACCAACGCCGGAAAACAGCTGATCAACGGCGAGATCATTGAACTCGAGACCGTGGACGCTGCGGATCAAGATGGCTGACCGGAGCGGATCGAACCGCATGCCATCGGCTTCCGCCGGCAGCAGGAGCGGGAAGGGTGGGCGCCTTCCGAAGGGTCGCCGGACCGACCCGGCGGTGCTCGAAGACGTCCGGAAGCTGCTAGGCGCCATGCCGCGCAGCCGCGACATGCTGATCGAGGCGATGCATCTCGTGCAGGACGCGCTCCGCTGCCTGCCGCCCGATCACTTGGCCGCGCTTGCGCAGGAGTTCCGGCTCTCGCTGGCCGAAGTCTACGAGACCGCGACCTTCTATCACCACTTCGACGTTCTCGCCGACGGCGAGGATCCGCCTCCTGAGATCACGGTACGCGTCTGCGATTCGATCGCCTGCGAACTCGCGGGATCCGCGAGTCTGCTTGCCGGGCTGCGGGATCGCTTCGGCACCGCTGTCCGCGTCCTGCCTGCGCCCTGCATGGGGGCCTGCGACCGCGCGCCTGTCGCGGCCGTCGGACGCAACCAGGTGGCCAATGCAGATGTCGCAAGCATCGGCGAGGCCGTCCGGGCCGGCGCCACGGCCCCGGTTCTTCCCGAGAGCAGGGGATACGCCGCCTACGTCTCCGAAGGGGGCTACCGCCTCGCCAGGGACTGCCTCGACGGACGCCGCACCCGCGAGGACGTGATGGGTGCGCTTGCCGAGTCGGGTCTGCGCGGCCTCGGAGGGGCCGGTTTCCCGACCGGCCGCAAGTGGCAGATCGTTGCCGGCTTTCCCGGACCGAGGATGATGGCCGTCAACGCGGACGAAGGAGAGCCGGGGACTTTCAAGGATCGCTATTTCATGGAGACCGATCCGCACCGCTTTCTCGAGGGCGTCCTCGTCGGCATGTGGGCAGTCGAGGCCGAGGCCTGTTACATCTATCTGCGCGACGAATATCCGGCGGTGCGCGAGATCCTGCTCGGCGCGATGATGGAGCTGGAGCGCGCAGGGCTGTGCGCCCCGGATACGCTTCATCTCCGCCGGGGCGCCGGCGCCTATATCTGCGGCGAGGAATCGGCGATGCTCGAGAGCATCGAGGGCAAGCGCGGCCTGCCGCGGCACAGACCGCCCTTTGCGGCCGAGGTCGGACTCTTCGGCCGTCCGACGCTCGTCAACAATGTCGAGACCCTGTTCTGGGTGCGGGACATACTGGAAAAGGGGACGGGATGGTTCGCCGGCCACGGCCGCCACGGCCGCAGCGGGATCAGGACGTTTTCCGTGTCGGGACGGGTGCGCGAGCCCGGCGTCAAGATCGCCGAGGCCGGGATTACGGCCGCCGAACTGATCGAGGAACATTGCGGCGGCATGGCCGACGGGCACAGATTCAAGGGCTATCTGCCGGGTGGCGCGTCGGGCGGCATCATGTCGGCCGCCAAGGCCGATGTCCCGCTTGATTTCGGAACGCTCGAAGAACATGGTTGCCTGATCGGATCCGCGGCCGTCGTGGTGCTGTCGGACCAGGACAGCGCCGCCGACGCCGCACTCAACCTGATGCGTTTCTTTGCAGACGAATCCTGCGGGCAGTGCACGCCGTGTCGCGCAGGTTGCGAGAAGGCGGTCGATCTGATGGAAAGTGCCGACTGGGACCGGCCGCTCCTCGAAGAACTTGGCCGGGTGATGACCGATGCCTCGATCTGCGGTCTCGGGCAGGCGGCGCCCAACGGCATGCTGTCGGTCTTCCGGGACTTTCCCGAGGACGTGCCGCGGGTGTCGGAATGACGTTGCAGATGACCCGGGAACCGGACTCCGCCGGCAGCGCGAACACGGTGGCGTTCACGCTGGACGGGCACGAGATCCTCGCCGGGCCCGACGAGACAATCTGGGAGGCGGCGCGGCGCAACGGGGTCGAGATACCGCATCTCTGCCACGCGCCCGAGCCCGGTTACCGACCGGACGGCAACTGCCGCGCCTGCATGGTCGAGATCGAGGGCGAGCGCGTCCTCGCCGCGTCCTGTATCCGACGCCCGGCGGAAGGCATGGTCGTGAGCGCCGAGAGCGCGCGCGCGTCGTTCTCCCGTCGGATGGTGTTCGAACTCCTCGTCGCCGACCAGCCGCCGCGCGAGCGCGCGCATGACGCGGGATCGAGGTTCTGGGACTGGGCGGACAGGATCGGCGTGCGGGACAGCCGGTTTGCCGCGAGGGAGCCGATCGAACCGGACCTCTCGCATCCCGCGATGGCGGTCAATCTCGATGCCTGCATAAACTGCACGTTGTGTGTCCGGGCCTGCCGCGAGGTGCAGGTCAACGACGTCATAGGAATGGCCCGACGTGGCGCGGAGGCGCAGATCGTCTTCGATTTCGACGATCCGATGGCGGCGAGCAGTTGTGTCGGCTGCGGTGAATGTGTCCAGGCCTGTCCCACGGGGGCGCTATTGCCGGCCGCGGTGGCGTCCGCGGAAGGACGCGTCGCTGCCGACCGGTCGGTCGAATCGCTGTGTCCGTATTGCGGTGTCGGCTGCCAGCTGACCTTTCATGTCAAGGATGACCGGCTGCTCTTCGTCGACGGCAGGGACGGCCCGTCAAACCGCAACCGGCTCTGCGTCAAGGGCCGGTTCGGTTTCGACTACGTCCATCATCCGGACAGGCTGGTCACGCCGCTGATACGGCGCGCCGGCGCGCCGAAGGATGTCCGGCTGCCGGTCGGCCCGGACAGCGTGTCGGATGTGTTCCGCGAGGCGAGTTGGGACGAAGCCCTCGATGCGGCCGCCGCCGGCCTTCAGAAGGTGATCGCAGAGCGAGGCGGTTCGGCGCTTGCCGGCTTTGGCTCCGCCAAGGGATCCAACGAGGAGGCCTACCTCTTCCAGAAGCTGGTGCGTACCGGGTTCGGTACCAATAACGTCGATCACTGCACGCGGCTCTGCCATGCGTCGTCGGTGGCCGCCCTGATGGAAACCGTCAATTCCGGCGCCGTGTCCGCGCCCTTCGGCGAGTGCGAAAACGCTGAGGTGATCATCGTCATAGGGGCCAATCCCGCGGTGAACCACCCGGTGGCGGCGACCTTCTTCAAGAATGCCGTCAGGAAGGGTTCCACGCTGATCGTCATGGACCCGCAAGGCCAGTCACTGGCAAGGCACGCGGCCCATGTGCTCGCCTTCAAGCCCGGCACCGACGTCGCGCTTCTCAACGCGATGCTGCACACGATCATGGACGAGGACCTGGTCGACCGTGAATTCGTCGATCGCCACACGGAGGGCTTTGCCGCTCTTGAAGCTCAGGTGAAGGCGTTTCCGCCAGAGAAAATCGCGGATCTCGTCGGAATCGACGCGGCAGAGATTCGGCGTGTCGCGCGCCTCTACGCGACAGCCCGGAGCAGCATCATTTTCTGGGGAATGGGTATCTCCCAGCATGTTCACGGCACCGACAATGCGCGTTGCCTGATATCGCTCGCGCTGCTGACCGGACAGATCGGCCGCCCCGGAACCGGGCTTCATCCGCTTCGCGGTCAGAACAATGTGCAGGGTGCGTCGGATGCCGGCCTCATTCCCATGGTCTATCCGGACTACCGGGCCGTCGATGACGATGCGACGCGGGCCGAGTTCGAGAGGCTGTGGCAATCGGAGCTGAGGCCGGAGCCCGGCCTGACTGTCGTCGAGATCATGAATGCCATACGCCACGGCGAGATTCGCGCCATATACGTCATGGGCGAGAATCCGGCGATGTCGGATCCCGACCTCCACCATGCGCGCGCGGCGCTGGCATCGCTTGAACATCTCGTCGTGCAGGACCTGTTCCTGACCGAGACCGCGGCCTATGCCGACGTCGTCCTGCCCGCCAGCGCGTTTCCCGAGAAGGACGGCAGCTTCACCAATACCAATCGCCAGGTTCAGATCGGCCGCAAGGCGCTGCCGTTGCCGGGCGAAGCGCGCCAGGACCTGTGGATCATTCAGGAGATAGCCCGCCGCCTCGGGCTCGACTGGAGCTATGGCGGCCCTTCCGACGTGTTCGAGGAAATGAGGCAATGCATGCCGTCCATCCGGGGGATATCTTGGGAACGGCTGGTGCGCGAGCACTCCGTGACCTACCCCGTCGAACGCGAGGACGAACCCGGGCAGGAGATCATCTTCACGGACGGGTTCCCGACCGCGAGCGGGCGCGGGCGGTTCGTGCCGGCAGAGCTGACCCAGCCGGATGAGATCCCCGATGACGACTATCCCCTCATATTGACGACCGGGCGGTTGCTCGAACACTGGCACACCGGCGCAATGACCCGGCGTTCGCAGGTGCTGGACCGCATCGAGCCGGAAGCGACGGCGGCCCTGGCGCCGGCTGAACTTGCCGAGCACGGGCTGCAGGCTGGCGATCCGGTCTGCGTCGAGACGCGGCGCGGTGCCATCGAGCTTAAGGTGCGAGCCGACGGGAACGTTCCTAAGGGTATGATTTTCATACCGTTCTGCTATGTCGAGGCTGCCGCCAACCTGCTTACCAACCCGGCCCTGGATCCGGTCGGCAAGATCCCGGAATTCAAGTATTGCGCAGCGCGCCTCACTGCTGCCGGAACAGGAAAGAAGGCGTCCGGCGGGCCGTCGCGGGCTTCCGCCGGCTGATGCCCGGCGGTGCGCCGTTGGCGATCAGAGCACGGCGATTGTCGTTCGCGGAAAGTTCGGCCTGATTGAATCGGCCGAAAGAAGCGACCGGCGCCGGCGCCGGAGAGCGGCGTCGGAAATATGTCCCATGATGAACGTGTCGAGATCCGCTCCCGGATCAAGACGATCCCGCGCGAAGGCAAGCATTTCGGTTTGCGTCATGTGCCCGAAGATCCGGCCGTCGGCCTTGATCTCGGAAAGCGCCACCGGATTGCCGCTGACGTTCACGCAGCCGACAGCCGCCGTGTAGACGTGGACGCAGGACAGTTCCTCGCCGGTCTCGCATATTTCGACATGTGCATTGTCGAGTCGGTCGAAGCTGTAGGTCGGCTCGGTCTCGTGCATGCGTGCAAGCTGCACCTCGTCCAGCCACAGGACGTAGGTCGAAACGACGGTTCCCGGAGACGGGCAGAAAGTCGCGGGAATCGAGCCGTAGGACGCCAGTTGCGCGGCATAGACGGCGTCGAAGCCGTGGAATCTGGCGTGCTGCACCGGTATTTCGGCATCGTCGCCGGAAGCGGCATACTTCCGGGCGATCTGCTCGTGGGACTGGTTCGATCCTGCGCCGAGAACGGGTACACGCCCGGTCCGATCGAAATCGTGATCTTCCAGGGGATGCGCAACCCCCGAACGAAAGAGGTACGAACGTCCCGGCAGGGGAAACGGATAGGATTTGGCGTACGTCGCCGTCTCGCCGAACGCCGGCCTCGATGGCCGGGTAGGCAGGAATTCATCATTCATGGAAGGCTGCGCGCCGATTCCTTCATTCATCGCAGGATTCGTCCCTCGTCTCGCAGCTCGCTTGTGTCGACGGCCTGCAACCCCGGTGCCTGCCCCGAGGTGCGGGCATTGCGCCCACTCCCGTCGCCGCCGTCATAATACGGGTTGTCCGAACCCGGCGCCAGATGCGTTCGTATTGGCGACCCGCTGCCCCGGCCAGCGCGCCCGCCACAGGTTTCGGTTCGCGTCGGGATTTCCGTATACTGCGGTTTCTCCCATGTCGATGGCGATGTTGGCTGCCGCATTGCCTGTCGGACCGTGACCGACGGCGTGCTCGCCCTCGTGGCTGGCGCAAGCCCGGATCGGCCGTTCGATCGGACATGAGTCCCCGTGATCGAGCTGTCGGTCTGTTGTTCTGAAAGCGGACGCCGATGAGATTGACGAATCCCCTGCAACTGGTCGAGGAAATGGACAGCCTCCCGCCAGCGGTGCGCGGGATCCTGCTGGCGCTGTTTTCCGGCGTGTTCTTTGCCTCGATGCATGGTTCCGTCCGCCTGCTTTCGCGCGAACTGGATGCGTTGGAGATCGCCTTTTTCAGGGCGCTGTTCGGTTTTCTCTTCTTCGCCCCGGCGCTCCTGCGCTCGCGACTGTTGATCCTGAGGACGCGCCGGCCTGGGCTTCATCTCATGCGGGGCGTGTTCAATGGCGGCTCGCTGCTGTGCTGGTTTACGGCGCTGAGCCTGGTTCCGCTCGGAGATGCCACGGCGCTTTCCCTCGGCGGGCCTGTTGTCGTCACCCTAGGCGCCATGTTGTTCCTCAGAGAACGAGCCCACCGCGCCCGCTGGCTCGCAATCGTCCTCGGGGTCGCAGGCGGGCTGGTCATTGTCCGTCCCGGGTTCCAGACCATCGATTACGGCATGATTCTGGTCCTGGTTTCCATTTTCCTGGTCTCCGCGTCCAAGCTCATGGCCAAGTCCCTTGCGCGCACCGACGAGCCGGCAACCATCGTCGCCTATCTGTCGCTCATGATGATGATTCCTTCAGGTGTGGCGGCCGTCTTTGTATGGCAGACACCAACGCTCGAGCAGTTTGCGATCCTGGCCCTGATCGGATTCCTCGGCAGTACGGGGCACATGCTGCTGACGACTGCCTACAAGATCGCCGATATCTCGGCAGTCGAACCTGCAGTGTTTGCCCGGCTCGGCTGGGCCGCCCTTGTCGGCTGGATCCTTTTCGGCGAGTTCCCGGGGGTGTGGATATGGGGAGGCGCCGTGCTGATCGGCGTCGCCTCGATACTGCTCGCACGCTCGGAAACGCGCCGGCAGCGCGTCGGGCGGCAATCCTGACGGCGGCGGTCCGCGATCAGTCGGACTGACCGCCCTGGCGGACGGCGCGCCATCCAATGTCACGCCTGCAGAATCCGTCGGGCCAGTCGATCCGGTCAATCGCGCCGTAGGCACGCTGCTGCGCCTCCGCCACCGTTGCCGCCACGGCGGTGACGCCGAGAACGCGGCCGCCGGAGGACACGAACTCGCCGGTTTCGCTCCGAGCTGTCGCCGCGTGAAATATGGTCACCCCCTCGGTTTCCGCGGCCTCGTCGAGACCCCCGATCACGGATCCGGCGTCGACCGGACCCGGATAGCCTTGTGTGGCCATGACCACGGTCAGTGCCGCCTCGTCGCGCCAGCGGAGGTCGAAGTTTCCCAGCTCGCCGTCGCAGGCCGCAACCAGGGCAGGCACGATATCAGACACCAGCCGGGGCATCAGGACCTGGCATTCGGGGTCGCCGAAACGGACGTTGAACTCGAGAAGCTTTGGTCCGTCCGCGGTGAGGATCAGCCCCGCATAGAGAATGCCCCTGTACGGCCGACCCTCTGCCTTCATGGCCCTGACCGTCGGGTGGATGATCGTGTCCATGACCGCACCGGCGATCTCGTCGGTGCAGGCGGGCGCCGGCGAATAGGCGCCCATGCCGCCGGTATTGGGACCGGTGTCGCCGTCGCCGACGCGCTTGTGGTCCTGTGCCGACGCCAGCGGCAGGGCATGTTCGCCGTCGACCAGCGCGAAGAAGCTCAGCTCCTCGCCTTCGAGGAATTCCTCGATGACGATCTCCCGGCCGGCCGCCCCGAAGGTTCCTTCCGTGAGCATGTCGTCCACGGCCCGCGTCGCCTCACTGGCGGTGTCGCAGATGATCACGCCTTTGCCTGCGGCGAGTCCGTCGGCCTTGACGACGATCGGCGCGCCGGCGGCCGCGATATGGGCTTTCGCCGCTTCCGGTTCGGAAAATCGTCCATAGGCTGCGGTGGGAACTCGGTGGCGGGCGCACAGGTCCTTCATGAAACCCTTGGAGGCCTCGAGCATCGCTGCGTCCGCGCTGGGCCCGAAGGCGCGTATGCCGAGCGCTGCGAGCCGGTCGGCCAACCCGGCCGCCAGCGGCGCTTCCGGGCCGATGACCACGAGATCGATCGCCTGCTCCCGCGCAAAGCCGGCGAGCCCGTCGACATCGCCGGCGGCGATGCCGACGCATTCCGCGTTTGCGGCTATGCCGGCATTGCCGGGCGCGCACCAGAGCCTGTCGACCAGCGGCGAGGCCGCGATCGCCCAGCACAGCGCATGTTCCCTTCCGCCGCTTCCGACGACCAGTATCTTCATGGGCAGGCCTCTTGCGGTCCGTTCGGAGCGGCCGCGATCTGTGGCAAGGATGCAATCGAGCATATAAGATGCGAATCGTCATGACCGATCAATACCCCGAACCCTCCGGCGGTTCCGAGGTAGCGAGCAACGCTGCGGAATTCACCGTCGGCGAGATCTCGAACGCCATCAAGCGGACCCTGGAGACCCGATTCGACCGGATTCGCGTGCGCGGAGAGGTCGGGCGCACCAACTATCACGGTTCCGGCCACCTCTATTTTACGCTCAAGGATGCGGATGCCGCGATGGACGCCGTTGCCTGGCGGGCTGCGGCGGGCCGCCTGTCGCTGCGTCTCGAGGAGGGCATGGAGGTCATCTGCACAGGCCGCATCTCATCCTATGCCAAGACTTCCCGCTACCAGATCGTCGTCGAGGCGGTGGAGTTGGCCGGCGAAGGCGCGCTGCTGAAGCTGTTCGAGGATCGCCGCCGCAAGCTTGCCGCCGAAGGCCTGTTCGACCCGGAAGGCAAGCAGGAATTGCCATATCTGCCGGCAACGATCGGCGTCGTGACGTCTCCGACGGGCGCCGTGATCCACGATATCCTGCACCGCCTTGAGGATCGCTTCCCCACCCGCGTCCTGTTGTGGCCGGTGCCGGTCCAGGGCGACGGCGCCGCCGCGAAGATTGCGGCGGCCATCGACGGATTCAACGCGTTTCCCGAAGACGGCGAGGTGCCGCGCCCCGACCTGCTGATCGTCGCCCGCGGCGGCGGTAGCCTCGAGGATCTCTGGCAGTTCAACGAGGAGGCCGTGGTGTACGCCGCCGCGGCCTCCTCGATACCGCTGATTTCGGCCATCGGGCACGAGACTGACACGACGCTGATCGATTTTGCCGCTGACCGCCGTGCACCGACGCCGACGGCTGCCGCCGAGATTGCCGTTCCTGTCCGCGCCGAGCTTCATGCCGCGATCACGGAGACCGGACGCCGGCTTGGCGCCGCAGCCTCGCGCCTGCTCGAGGAGCGCCGCATCCGCGTCGAGGGCTTGGGGCGCGGCCTCCCGCGTCCCGAGCGCCTCTTCGAGGGTGCGATGCAGTCTCTGGATCATGAGATCGAACGCCTGTCCGCGGCCATGACGCGGCGGCTGGACCACGCCGCTTCGCGTCTCGGTACCGCTTCGGCGGTGCTGCGGGATCCGCGCCACCTGCTGGAACGAAGCGGACGGGAAATCGCCGAATTCGAGCGCCGGCTCGACGCTGCCGTGGCGGCCTTGGTCCGCGAGCGCGAAACCCGGTTTCGCGGGCTCACGCCGGCGGTGCGCCTTGAAAGAAGCGTCGGAAATATCCTGTCGGGAGCCGCGAACCGGCTCGAGGCCATGGACAAGCTGCTCGAATCTCTCTCCCACGAGCGCGTGCTGGAGCGGGGCTTTGCGCTGGTGCGCGATGCGGCAGAGAATCCGGTGACCGCCGCTGCGGCCACCCACGCTGGCCAGGAAGTGGCGCTTCAGTTCAGTGACGGCGCCGTGGCCGCGGTGATTGCCGGCCCGTCCGGAACGAAAAAGCGCGGGACGGCCGGCCGCGGGCGCGGCAAGAAGGCGCAGAGCGCGGTGTCCCTGCAGCGGTCCCTGTTCTGATTCCCGTGCGGGCTCTCCGCATGCCGCGCTGGTGGCTGACGCTCGGCATCGCCGCGCTTCCGTTCGCGGCCCCGCAGGCGGACGCCCTGACGCTGCGCGGCGCGCTTGTCCAGGGCGGAATGATCGTCGGCAAGACGGAACCTGGCAGCAGGGTCGAGTTCGACGGTCGGGCGCTCGCCGTCCATCGGGATGGCCGTTTCGTCTTCGGATTCGGCCATGACGCCGGCGAGTCGGCCATCCTCGACGTCACCTTCGCCAACGGTGGCCGCAAGAGCCGCAAGCTGTCGATCAGGCAGCGCCAGTACCGTGTCCAGCGCATCGACGGCCTTCCGCAACGCATGGTTACCCCGTCGGCGCGACAGCTCGCGCGCATCCGTTCCGAGGGCAGGAAGATCGCATCGGCGCGGGCGACGCTGTCGGCGCTGCCGCACTTCGCCGGAAGGTTCATGTGGCCGGTGAAAGGTGTGGTCTCCGGCGTCTATGGCAGCCGGCGGATTCTGAACGGCAAGCCGCGCCGCCCGCATCTCGGCGTCGATATTGCCGTTCCGGCGGGCACATCGGTCAGGGCCGCCGCCGCCGGTGCGGTCACGCTTGCCGAACACGACCTCTATTTTACCGGCGGAACGGTGATCATCGATCACGGGCTCGGAATATCAACCGTGTATTCGCACTTGCGCGAGCTGTTTGTGGAGGCTGGGGACCGCGTGGCGCAAGGCGACGTGGTCGCTGCCGTCGGATCGACCGGCCGCTCGACCGGGCCGCATCTTGACTGGCGGATCAACTGGTTTCAGGAACGCCTCGATCCGGTCCTTGTCGCAGGTCCGATGCCATAGTGACCGCCGCGACATCAGGCGTGTTTGCCGGCCGCGGTTTCCTTGCGTTCCGGGTTCTTGCCCCACCGCCAGTGGAACCAGAACCACTGTTCCGGCCGTGCGCGGATCCATTCGCTCATGCGGTCGTTCGCCCAGGTCATGGTGGCGTGGATGTCGGCAATCCTGTCACCGGTGTCGACCGGAGGCCGGGGCTGCTCGATCGTCACCCTGAAATGCGCCGCTCCGGTGCGTTCTGTCCGTACCGGAACCAGCAGCGCGCCATGCCTGAGCGCGAGGCTGGCGGGTGCTGACGGCGTCATCGCCGTCCGGCCCAGGAACGGGACCGCTACGCCGGAACCGAGGCGCACGTCGACCAGCAGCAGGGCGTGGCCGCCGCCGGCGACAAGCGCCGTGAGCTGGCGCGCGCCTTCGCGCCCCTTGAAGATGACCTTGGTGCCGTTCCGGTTTTGTACGCGCTTCACCTCGGCGCCGACGAGCGGATTGTTGATCGTGCGGTTGACCACGGTGACGTTCAGGCCGTGCCTCCGGGCCGCGAGCGGGATCATCTCCCAGTTGCCGGTGTGGGCGGTGAACAGAATTCCGGGCTTCCCGCTCCGGCGCAGTGTCTCAAGATGCTCGCCGCCCACGAGTTCGACGCGCTCCTCCTGCTCCGCGCGGATCCTGTGGAGGTTCCAGTAGTCGCAGAGGACCCGGCACGAAAACTCGCAAACGCCGGCGACCAGTCTTTCGCGTTCGCTCGCGGGCATGTCAGGCCATATGAATCGCAGATTGGCCCGTACGCGGTGGCTCCAGCCGAGCCGCGGCCCGACAGTTCGGGCAAGAGCGGCGACGGTGTTGGACGCGGTATCGAGGGGAAGCAGACGCGTGAGGTCTCTTGCCGTGCAGGCGATGAAATACTCGATGTAGTGGAGAAGCGTCGGGCGCCCCCGCTCGCGGCGTGCCATCGGTCAGGTTCCCGCACCGAGCATCGTGGCGACCGCATGATCAAAGATGTCGGGATCGCGCCATTCGAGTTCGACACGGAGGCATTCAACCATGGGCTGGGCCTCTGGCGGAAGGCGCACCAGATCCTTTTCTGTGGTCACTGCGGTGGCCTCGGCGGCGGCGGCGGATTCGACCAGCCGCATCACCTCGTCGGCCGCATAGGGATGGTGATCGGGAAACCTGTGAGTGGCCACGAGCTTGCAACCCATGCCTGAGAGCGTCTCGAAGAATTTCTCCGGCCGGCCGAGTCCCGCAAAGGCGACGACCGGCATGCCCGCCAGCCTATCCGATCCGACGGTCGGCCGGAACCGGGCCGCCAGCACGGGCACGTCGAGGTTCCGCTCGATCCCGAAGCGGTCCTCGCCGACGAGTACGACCGCGTCGGCGCGCGCAAGCGCGGCGCGAGGCGGTTCGCGCAGCGGGCCGGCGGGGATGAGGCGCCCGTTGCCCATGCCATACGGTCCATCAACGACGAGCAGCGAAAAGTCCTTCTGCAGAGAGAAGTTCTGGAAGCCGTCATCCATCACCAGGATGCCCGCGCCGGCGGCAACGGCAGCCCGTGCGCCCGCCAGCCGATCGCGGGCGATCCAGACCGGCGCGATTCCGTCGAGCAGCAGTGGTTCGTCTCCGACATCGCGGAAACCATGGCGCGAACGGTCGACCCGTATCGGACCCCGGACAGAACCGCCGTAGCCGCGCGAGAGAAAATGTGGCGCCGCGCCGCGTCGGGCCAGCGCCGCGCCGACCGCGCTCGCGACCGGTGTCTTGCCGGCGCCGCCGGCGACGATGTTGCCGACACACACCACGGGCGCGCCCGCGCCTTGCGGAGTCGTCCACGCCCTGCGGGTTACCGCCCCGGCATGCCACAGCGCGCCGGCAGGGGAGAGGAGTCGCGGGACATACCCGTCCCGTTGCCAGAATTCAGGCGCCTGCATTGCCCGCGGCGGGGGCCGCCGATTCCGCCGGAATGCTGTCGAGCGCGCCATCCAGATGCGAAAACACGGAGTCGAGTATGTGCCGCCGGTCCATGGCGAGGCGCCGGGCCGCGTCGATGCGGTGTGCGCGGAGTGCGGCATCCGTCATGAGCGCGCCGACATCGCGCGCGATGTCTTCCGCCGTCCGCACCACCGTCGCCGCGCCGGCGGTGCGCAGTTCGTTCTCGATGGCGCGGAAGTTCTCCATGTATGGCCCGTGCAGGATCGCACAGCCGAGCAGTGCGGCCTCGATCGGGTTGTGCCCGCCGTGCGGCGCGAGGGAGCCTCCGACCAGGGCGATGTCGCCAAGGCTGAAGAACAGCCCCAGCTCGCCTATCGTGTCCGCGACAAGGATGTTGGTGTCGCCGGTCACCGTCTCGCCGCGGCTTCGCAGCGCCGCCCCGAGGCCGCGCCCGCGCGCCAGTTCCGCAACCTCGGGCCCGCGTCCCGGGTGCCGCGGCACGATCATCGTGAGAAGATCGGGATGGCGGCCGGCCATCTGCGCATGGGCGTCGAGCAGGATCTCCTCTTCGCCGGGATGGGTGCTGAAGGCGAGCCAGGTCGGGCGCTTGCCGATCGCCGTGCCGAGTGCCGCGAGGGTATCCGCGGGTGCCGGCAGCGGGGCGGCGGCAAGCTTGAGATTGCCGGGGCAAACGACGTGCGGGGCGCCGAGATCGCGGAGTCGCTCGGCGTCGGTTTCGGTCTGCGCCAAGCACAGTTCGAACATCCGAAGAAGGGTCCGGATCATCCGGCGCCCAAGCCGCCACCGCCGCCACGAGCGCGTCGAAAGACGGGCGTTGATCAGGATGGCCGGTACCTTCCGGCGGCCGATCTCCGACAGCATCGCCGGCCAGAATTCGGATTCGACCCACAGCACCAGATCCGGTCTCCAGTGGTCGAGAAAGCGTCGGACCCAGGCAACCCGGTCGACCGGAGCATATTGGTGAATGACCGTGTCGGGCAGCCGGTCGGCCAGAACCTGCGCCGAGGTGACGGTCGCCGACGTCATCAGCAGCGACAGCGCCGGCCGATCCCGCTGCAGGCGCTCGATGACGGCCAGTACAGAGGTCGCTTCGCCGACGCTGGCGGCATGGATCCAGACGAGCGGTCCGCGGGGCCGGGCCGTCGATGCCATGCCCATCCTCTCGCCAAAGCGGTTGCCGTCCTCGCGGCCTCTCCTGAGGCGCCGCCGAAGATAGCCGTCGATGAAGGGAGCGCCGATCCATGTCGCGGCGCGATAGGCGGCAATGCTCATTCAGGACACCCCGTGCCTGGAGGGTTCTATGTCCGTGGCGGGTTCCGTCACCGGCAGTCCGAGCGCGGTATCGACATCTCGGCAGAGGCGGATCATCTCGTCCTCGAGGCGCCGCCGCAGGCGGTCAATGTCCTCGCGTCCGGCGTCCGCCGGAACCTCGATCGGCTTTCCGATCCGCAACATGCCGCGCGAAAGCGGCAGCGGCAGTGGCAGCAGGAAACGGTCCCATGTCTTGAGTATCCGGCATGGCTTCAGGCCGCCGGCGACCGGCAGCAGCGGAATGCCCGAAAGCTTGGCCGCGACCACGGCGCCGGGGGCGGCGCGCATGCGCGGCCCGCGCGGCCCGTCGGGCGTGAAGATGACGCTCTCGCCGCGCCTGAGCAGGCGTACCGTGCCGATAAGCGCGCCAGCCCCGCCGCGGCCGGTCGATCCGGCAATCGAAGCAATGCCCAGATAGCGCAGCATGCGTGCGATCAGCATGCCGTCGCGGTGACGCGATGTCACCGCGGTGATCGGGGCTGCGCGGAGTCCGAAGGCCAGCTTGAGGGCGATCAGCATGCGGCCGTGCCAGAAGCAGATGATCGCCGGCCGGCCGGCGGCCGTCAGTTCGGCAAGCTGCTTCGGATCGTCGATCCGCCAGCGGCTCCAGGCCCAGACGATGCGGACATAGCGCGCCGCGAAACGGCCTACGAGGTCGACGACGATCGGATGCCGCAGGAGCTGTTTGGTCGCGGCCATGGCGTCAGGCGAGCATGCCGACCGGCATGTCCGGCTCTTCCTCGGTGCTGAACTGCAGGGCATGCAGGCGCGCGAAGGCGCCGCCGCGGGCCAGCAGTTCGCGGTAGCCGCCGGTCTCCACGATTCTGCCGCTGGCCATCACGACAATCACGTCGGCATCGACGACCGTCGACAGGCGATGGGCGACCACGACTGTCGTTCGGCCGGCCTTCAGGCGCGCGATCGCGGTCTGCACGAGCCGTTCGGTTTGGGTGTCGAGCGCCGACGTCGCCTCGTCGAGAAGCAGAATGGGAGCGTCCTTGATGATCGCGCGGGCGATGGCGATCCGCTGGCGCTGTCCGCCGGACAGTTTGACGCCGTCCCCTCCGACCCGGGTTTCGTAGCCCTCCGGCAGCGCCTCGATGAATTCGCTGGCGCCGGCGTCCCTGGCCGCGGCGGCGACGGCATCCTCGTCGACGCCGGGTTTGCCATAGGCGATGTTGGCGCGGATGGTGTCGTCGAACAGCGATATTTCCTGGCTCACAAGGGCGATGGCGCCGCGCAGGCTCTCGAGGGTCAGGTCGCGGACGTCATGCCCGTCGATCCGTACGGCGCCGTTCTCGACATCGAAGAACCGGGGTATGAGGTTGAGCATCGTCGTCTTGCCGGCCCCCGAGGAGCCCACCAGCGCGACCGTCTTTCCCGCCGGGATCTCGAGGTCGACGCCATCAAGCGCGGTGACGCCGTCGCCATAGCCGAAGCGGACGCCGTCGAAGCGGATATTGCCGGCAAGGCGCGGCACGGATCGGGCGCCGGGACGGTCCGCAATGGATGGCCGGAGATCCTCGAGCTGAAAGATGCGCTGGGCTGCGGCGAGCCCCTGCTGCAGGCTTGCATGCAGGGTCGCAATGCTCTTCATGGGCTTGTAGGCGGCGAGCACTGCCGCCATGAACGAGGCGAGCGCGCCGGCCGTCAATGTTTCCTCGATGACCAGGATGCCGCCGAAGAAGGCCGCAAGGGCAAGCGCGACGCCGCCCAGCATCTCCATCAGCGGCCGGCTCAGCGCATTGACGCGCGCCGACTTGCGCCAGAGCTGGAATATCTTCTCGAGGATCATACCGGCGCGGTCGGCCTCCCTGGCTTCCATCGTATAGGCCTTGACATGGCGGATGCCCCTGAAGGTCTCGTCGAGCATTGTCGTCAGATCGCCGGTTTCGACCTGGGTGCGGCGGGAGAACTTGCGCATTCGCCGGCCGATTGCCCGTATCGGGTAGAGGGCCAGCGGGAACGTGACCACGGTCACGAGCGCGAGCTGCCAGCTGTCATAGAACATGACCGCCGCCAGGAAGACGACGGTCAGCGAGTCCTTGACCAGGCCGGTCAGCGCCCGTGCGATGGAGGAGCGCAGGAGTGCGGCGTCGTTGACGAAGCGCGAGATCAGCTGGCCGACGGCGTTGTCGTGAAAAAAACGAAGGTCGGCGCAGATGATGCGCCCGTACATCGAGCGTTGCAGGTTGGCGACCATGCGATGGCCGATCACGTCCATGAGAACCGCCTCGGCATAGCCGGCGGCGCCGGTAACCAGGGCGAGAACGATGATCGCGCCCGGGATGAGATAGAGCATCTCCCGGTCCCGGTCGATCAACACGTCATCGATGACGGGGCCGATCAGCAGGACCATGCCGGCTGCTGCTGCGGCGACAACGATCATGCAGGCGAAGGCGGCTACGATGCGGCCTGCCTGGGGGCGGATCTGGTCGCGGATCAGGCGCCTGACAAGAGCTCTTGAATCAGCGCTCGCCGCGTCTTCCAGTGTTTGGCTCGCCGTGGGTGCCGATGGGCTGTGGGTCAACGATCCGTGTCCTGTGCCCCGGTTTCCGGCTGCACACCTCTCCGCCGGCGGAGACGCCTCGGCGGCGCTCCTCCGGCGCCCGGCCCGCCATGGCCCCGCGGCTCCGGAACCGGCTGCTGCGTCGTCCCGCTCAGAATAGCACGATCCGCGGCGCTTCGTCAGCCTTGGCTAGCCCGTGCACCGGCCGGCCCGTCGCCGTCGCAGCGACGGTAGGCGGGGCCATGGCGGGTCAGACGCCGGCGACGGTCATGCCATCGATGCGAATCGTGGGTGCGTTGGTGCCGAAGCGGAAGACGAGGTCATTCGCGGGCACCAGTCTTGCAAACATGTCCCTCAGGTTTCCGGCGATCGTCAACTCGCTGACCGGATGCGTGATTTCGCCGTTCTCGATCCAGAATCCGCTGGCGCCGCGGCTGTAGTCGCCGGTCACGATGTTGACTCCCATACCGATCAGTTCGGTGACATAGAACCCCTGGTCGATGTCGGCAACGAGATCTTCCGGGCTCTGCGTTCCGTTCTCCATGTAGAGGTTTGTCGTCGCCGGCGAGGGTGGCGACCCGAGGCCTCGCGCCGCGTGCCCGGTGCTCTGGAGTTCCAGCTGGCGGGCCGAGGCGAGGTCGAGAACCCAGCTCGCGAGAACGCCCTTGTCGGCGAGAGCGCGACGCGTGCCGGGCAGTCCCTCGCCGTCGAAGGGTTTTGATCCGAGACCGCGCACGCGGTGGGGATCATCGACGATCGTCACACCCTCGGAGAAGACCTTCTCGTTCATTGCGTTGCGCAGGAAGGACGTGCCGCGGCGGATGGCTGTACCGTTGATGCCCTGTGCGAAATGGCGGACAAGGCCGCCCGAGACGCGCGGGTCGTAGACGACCGGCACCTGCTGCGTGTCGACCTTTTTCGCGCCGAGCCGCCGGACCGCGCGTTCTCCGGCGTTGCGGCCGAGCGCCGCGGGATCCTCGAGATCCGCGTAGTGGACCGCACTGGCGAAATCGTAGTCGCGTTCCATGCCGAGGCCTTCTCCGGCGAGGACCGACACCGACAGGCTGTAGCTTGACGTCGCGTAGGACCGCGCCAGGCCGTTGGTTGCCGCCAGCGCGATCTCGGAACGGCTCCAGCCGGTCTCCGACCCCTCGGAGTTGGTGACACCGGCAACGGCCCGGGCCTCGTCCTCGGCCGCGGCGGCATTGTCCATGAGCGTTTCCGCAGTCGGTTCGCTGTTGTCGCAGATGTCGATCTCGGGGGGCTCCGTTACGAGCTGCTCCGGTTCCGCGAGGCCGCAATAGGGATCCTCCGGGGCGGCCCGCGCCATGGCCACGACACGCTCGACAACGCTCGCCAGGGTCTCCGGCGCGAGATCCGTCGACGACACCGTTGCCTGGCGCCGCCCGATCAGGACCCGCAACCCGAGCGCGCAACTCTCCGAACGCTCGAGATTCTCGAGCCTGCCCAATCTCCAGGCCACCGATACCGACGTCGAATCGAAGGCGACGGCGTCAGCGGCGTCGGCGCCCGCCTTCCTGGCGTCGTCGAGGAGGCCGCCAAGCAGCGGCACGAGAGAGGGGGTCATGTCCTGTCCTCCGGAGTTGTCGTCCATATGGGCGTCCCCGTTCCCGGCAGGCCGTACTCCTTCCACCGGCGCGAGACCTCGCCGACGATATCCTCGGACATGCGGATGCGCCGTCCCCACGGCCGCGTCGTTTCGGGCGGAACCTTGGCGGTGGCGTCGATACCCATCTTGGCACCCAGCCCCTCGACCGGCGAAGCGAAGTCGAGATAGTCGACCGGGGTGTTTTCGATGACGGTGACGTCCCGTCCGGCGTCGACGTTGGTCGATATGGCCCACACGACGTCGGACCAGTTCCGCGGATCGATGTCATGGTCGACGACGATCACGAACTTCGTGTACATGAACTGCCTGAGGAACGACCATATGCCCATCATTATGCGCCTGCCATGGCCGGGATACTGCTTGCGGATGGCGACGACGGCGACGCGGTAGGAACAGGCCTCGGGCGGCAGCCAGAAATCGACGATCTCTGGAAACTGCCGGATCAGAAGCGGCACGAACACTTCGTTCAGGGCCTGACCGAGCACCGAGGGCTCGTCCGGGGGACGGCCGGTGAAGGTAGAGAGGTAGATGGCGTCCCGGCGCATGGTGATTGCAGAGACCCGGAACAGCGGAAACGGCTGGACGGCATTGTAGTACCCGGTGTGGTCGCCATACGGGCCTTCGGGCGCCGTCTCATCGAGCGCGACATGGCCCTCGATCACGATCTCGGCCTCCGCGGGCACCTGCAGCGGTACGGTCTTGCAATCGACCAGCGTCAGCCGCTCGCGGCGCAGCAGCCCTGCGAAGCGGTATTCGGACATGTTCTCCGGGACCGGAGCGACGGCGGCGATGATGGTTGCCGGATCGGCGCCGATCACTGCGGCGGCCGGCATGGTGCGCTGTCCCCCGAGGGCAGCCTCATCGGCATGCCGGGCGCCGCCGCGGTGGGCGAGCCAGCGCATCAGCGTTGTGTCGCGGCCGGTCACCTGCATCCGGTATATGCCGATATTCTGGGCGTCGCCGTCGCCGCGCGTGACCACCAGCGGCCAGGTGAGGAGCGGTGCCGGCTCCCCGGGCCAGCAGGTCTGGATCGGCAGGTCGGCGAGAGAGATTTCGTCGCCCTCGCGAACGATTTCCTGGCAGGGTGCGCGGGTCGTCGTGCGCGGCGCCATCGCCATTGCCGTCTTGAGGAGCGGCAGCATGCCGACGGCGTCCCGCCAGCCGCCGGGCGGTTCGGGCTGGCGCAGAAAGGCGAGGGTTTCGCCGAGTTCCCTGAGCCCGTCCGGAGCGGTGTTCATGCCGCGCGCGACCCGCTCCACGGTCCCGAACAGGTTGGCGAGCACGGGCAGCGGCGATCGGCTGCCGTCGGTGCGAATCGGGTGTTCGAAGAGCACCGCCGGACCCTCCTCGGCAAGCAGGCGGGTCTGGATCTCGGTCATCTCGAGAACGGTCGACACGGGAGTGGTGACGCGGACGAGTTGCCCGTCCCGTTCCAGCTGATCGATGAATTCCCGGAGGTTGGCGTAGGCCATGGCGGCGTGGTTTTGCACCACGGTTCGGTTCCGGTCAAGCAAGAACGGAGCGCGGCCATGCGCCGTTTTCCGCCTAGGCGGGTCTCTTGCATCCATGCCGGATGTTCGGGATCGGGTTCCCGGGAATCGATCGGGGGCGTTCGATGCGTCGCGGGACCGGACGCCGCGGGCGCTGCCGGCGCGGCACACGGATGCATTGTCAGCGCGCGAGCATCGGAGTACGCTGGGCGTGCCGCGACCGGCCGCCGGCATCTCGCCGGACGCGTGCGAATGACGGCGGCTGTCCGGCCCCTCGCGCGGGTCGTGTCGCGCGGAATGTCGGGGCGTAGCGCAGTCTGGTAGCGCATCTGCTTTGGGAGCAGAGGGTCGGCGGTTCGAATCCGTCCGCCCCGACCATGCCTTTTCCATGACCTGCCGGTAGGCGCATCGTGGAGATCCCCGGCCGGCGGTGCGGTTTCTCAGGCGGCGAGCGGCAGCGCGGTTTCGTACTTGACGCGCTTGAGAGAGAAGCTTGATTTGATGCTGCTGACGCCGGGAACCCGCGTCAGATGGTTCTTCAGGAACTGCTCGTAGGCCGTGACATCGGCCACGACCACCCGCAGCAGGTAGTCCGCGTCCCCGGTCATCAGATAGCATTCCATGACCTCCGGCCGGGCGGTGATCCGTTCTTCGAAGATTTCGAGTGAAGGCTCTGTCTGGCGCTCAAGCGTAACCTGCACGAAAACGCTGATCGCCAGATCGACGGACTTCTGGTCGAGCACTGCCACATACCGGTCAATGACCCCCGATTCCTCGAGTTCCCGGATGCGGCGAAGGCAGGCCGACGCCGAGAGCCCGACATCACGGGCGAGGTCGGCATTGCTGATGCGGCCGCTGGACTGGAGGCGGGCGAGAATCCGGCGATCCATCGCGTCGAGTTCCTTCAAACTCATGATATTGCTCCTGTATGCATATATACGCAATTATATTGCATACAGGAGCAATATAATAGGAAAAATATCACAAAAATATGCCCGCTAAGGGTGTATGATTGAACCGGGATCCGGCCCGATGTCATCGGTGTGCGGCCCCGGCATCACCGGAAGCGGGCGGCTTTCAGGCACCGCAATCGACGTTCACGATGGGAGCAAGCGCCATGGAGACAGCCGACCCCCAGATCGCGGTCGCGCCGGACGAGGTTCCGCGCGGCGACACCCTGGCGACGCTGCGCGCACTCGAGCGCAAGGTGCTGTGGCTGTCGACCTGGATGATCCATCATGCCAACCATGTCAGGCCGTCGCGCGACGGCCTCAAGGTTGGCGGCCATCAGGCGTCGAGCGCGTCGGTGGCGACCATGATGACGGCGCTCTATTTCGACGTCCTGCAACCGCAGGACAGGGTGGCGGTAAAGCCGCACGCCGCGCCGGTCTTCCATGCCATCCAGTATCTCCTCGGCAACCAGACGCGCGAGAAGATCGCCGCGTTGCGCGCGTTCGACGGCGCCCAGTCCTATCCGTCGCGGACCAAGGACAGCGATGATGTCGACATTTCCACCGGATCTGTCGGCCTGGGTGCGGCGCACACGGTTTTCTCGTCGATCGCGCAGGATTATGTGCGCTTCCGGGAAGGCGCTCCGCCCGGGCATTCCGACGGCCGGATGGTCGCCATCGTCGGCGATGCCGAGCTCGACGAGGGCAACATGTACGAGGCGCTGCTAGAGGGCTGGAAGAAGGAGGTCCGGAACGTCTGGTGGGTCATCGACTACAATCGCCAGAGTCTCGATTCGGTGATTTCCGACCGGCTGTTCGGCCGCATCGACAGCCTGTTCGAGAACATGGGCTGGCGTGTCGTGTCCATGAAATACGGCAAGCTGCTCCAGCGCGCCTTTGCCGAGCCTGGCGGCGAGACGCTGCGCGACTGGATCGACCGCTGCCCGAACTCCCTCTACTCGGCGCTGACCTACAAGGCCGGCCCTACCTGGCGCGAATACCTCAAGCGCGATATCGGCGACGCCGCCGGCATCCGCGCACTGCTCGACGCGCACGATGACGACAGCTTGCATGTTCTGATGACCAACCTCGCGGGCAACGACCTCGAGGCGTCGCTGGAGGCGTTTCGCGGAATCGACGACGACCGGCCGACATGTTTCATCGGCTACACGATCAAAGGGTTCGGCCTGCCGTTCGCCGGCCACAAGGACAATCATGCCGGGATCATGAATCCTGCGCAGATGGACGCTTTCCGGACCGAGATGAAGATTCCTCCGGGCGCCGAATGGGAGCGTTTCGCTGGCCTCGACATGGACCCCGGCGCGCTGGCGGCGTTTCTGGAGGATGTGCCCTTCGCCCGCGCCCGCGCGCGGCGCCATGCGGTGCCGCGGATCACGGTGCCGGATCGGCTCGAAGTCGACATCCGCCAGCGCACGTCGACCCAGGAGGGCTTCGGCAGGATTCTCGACGGCATCGCCCGGTCCGACGGGCTCTTTGCCGACCGTATCGTCACGACCTCGCCGGATGTGACGGTCTCGACCAACCTTGGCGGCTGGGTAAATCGGCGCGGGCTGTTCGGCCTGTCGGAGCATGCCGACACATTTGCCGAGGAAAGCGTGGTTTCGGCGCAGAAGTGGGAGACGTCACCGCGGGGCCAGCATATCGAGCTCGGGATAGCGGAGACCAACCTTTTCCTTCAGCTGTCCGCGCTCGGGCTTGCCGGCAGCATGTTCGGCGTGCGGTTGCTGCCGGTGGGAACAGTGTACGATCCGTTCATCCGGCGCGGCCTCGATGCGATGCACTACGGCTGTTACCAGGAGGCGCGATTCATGCTCGTGGCGACGCCGTCGGGGATCACGCTCGCCCCCGAAGGCGGGGCGCACCAGTCCTCGGAGACGCCGCTGATCACGTTGGCGCAGCCGGGCCTTGCGGCCTTCGAACCGGCCTATGTCGACGAGCTGTCCGAGATCATGCGCTGGGGATTCGGCCACATGCAGGACGATGACGGCGGCTCCGTCGCGCTACGGCTGTCGACGCGCACCATCGAGCAGCCGGAGCGCCAGCTCGATGCCGCCACCCGCTCCGCGATCACGGCCGGCGCGTACTGGCTGCGGGAACCGGGGGACACCCCGGGGATCGTCCTCGTCTATACCGGCGCCGTGGCTCCGGAGGCGCTCGAGGCTTGCCGCATACTTGCCGAGGACCTGCCGGGAATCGGCCTGCTTGCCGTGACCTCGGTCGATCGCCTGCACAAGGACTGGATCAGTGCCCGCCATGCGCGCCGGTCGGGCGTCGCCGGGGCGGTCGCCCATATCGAAAATCTGCTCGTTCGGGCCGGCGGCGAGACCGCACTGATCACCGTGTGCGACGCCCACTCCGCGACCCTTGGCTGGCTCGGGTCCGTGGCGGGCCATGCGATCTATCCGCTCGGGGTCGACGGGTTCGGCCAGTCGGGAGACATACCTGACCTGTATGCCCATTACGGGATCGATACGGAGTCCATCCTCGACGCCGCCGCGCGTGCTTGCCTTCGCCGCATCGCAGGCTAAACCCGCGCTCCGGCGGGCTGTTGACGGAGTACGGGCTTGCCACTAAATCTTGCCGCGACTGCGCGGACGTGGTGGAACTGGTAGACACGCCAGATTTAGGATCTGGTGGCGAAAGCCGTGGGGGTTCGAATCCCTTCGTCCGCACCATCGCAGAATCATGTCGCAACGGATCGACGCCGAACCGTCGAAGGCAGGAACCATGCAGATCACGGAAGACAGCAGCGAGGGGCTACGCCGGGAATACACGATCGTCGTTCCCCGCGCGGATCTTGAGGAGCGCCTGGCGACCAAGCTTGCCGAACTTGCCAGGACATCCAACGTGCCGGGTTTCCGGCCGGGAAAACTTCCCGTGAACGTTGCGCGCCAGCGCTGGGGCAGGCAGTTGCATCCGCAGATCGTGAACGAGGCCCTCGAAACCGCGATCGGCGAGATGATGGACGAGAGGGAGCTTGAGCCGGCGGACACGCCCTCGATCGAAATGGTTGCTGACGGCGTCGAAGCGGACCTCGAATGCAAGGTCGTTCTCGACATCCTTCCCGAGATCCCCCCTGTCGACTTCGCATCCATCGCCCTGGAGAAGCCTGTCGCCTCGATCGAGGACGATGACATCGAGGAAGCTCTGGACAATATCGCCAAGAGCAGGACGAGCTATGAGGCAGCCGAGGACCGGGTTGCGGAAGACGGTGATCAGCTCGCCCTCGAAATCGTTGCCGAAGCCTCTGACGAGGCGACCGAAGAGGCGAGGTCGATGACCGTCACCCTCGGGAGGGACGACCAGATTCGGCCGGAAATCGCGAAGCAGCTTCTCGGCGTCAGGGCCGGCGAGACCCGGCAGCTGCAGATGTCGGCGGGCGCGGACGAAGACGCCGCGGATCAGGAAACCGCGGACGCGGACTCCGGCGGTGCCGACACGATCGAGATTCTTGTCAAGGAAGTCCGCGAACCCGCGGTGCCGGCGATCGACGACGAGTTGGCGACTGCTCTCGAATGCGAGGATCTCGCTGAACTCCGGAGCAAGGTTCGCGACCAGCTCGCGCAGTCGTACGCAGAGATGACCCAGCAGGCCCTGAAGAAGGCGTTGCTGGACTCCCTCGACGAAGCGGTCGAGTTCGAGTTGCCGCAGTCGCTCGTCGACAAGGAGTTCGATCCCATGTGGGCGCAGATCATGCAGGCGCGCGAGAGCGGCACGCTTGACGAGGAAGACAAGGAGAAACCGGAAGAGGATCTCCGCGCGTACTATCTCACGATAGCCCGCCGCCGCGTTGCCCTCGGCCTTCTCATGACCCATACCGCCTCTGAAGCCGCCATCGAAGTCAGCGATCAGGAGATCGATCGCAGGATCGGTGCGCTGCCGCCACAGTTTCGCGCGATGACGGCCGAGAATCCCGGCCGGCGCGATGCCATGCGGTTCGCGATGCTCGAGGAGAAGGTCACCGCCTACATGCTCGAGAAGGTCAGCACGACCGAACGCAGCATTCCGGCGGCCGAGCTTCGGGAACTCGTCGGCGCCTAGACCGCGACGCCGCGTGGCGGCCGAAGGCCGCCGCCTTTGCGTATCGACGCCGCGGGGCTGTGTCCGCAGGCCTTTACCGCGACGTTCCGCAGTCGCTTCGGACAAGGACAGGATTTCACATGGACTTCGAAGACCACACGAAAATGAACACGCTGATTCCCATCGTCGTCGAGCAGACGAGCCGGGGCGAGCGTTCCTATGACATCTATTCGCGGCTCCTCAAGGAGCGCATCATCTTCCTCATCGGCCCGGTCGAGGACCATGTCGCAAGCCTCGTCTGCGCCCAGCTTCTGTTCCTCGAATCGGAAAATCCGACCAAGGACATCGCATTTTACATCAACTCGCCGGGCGGGCTTGTGACCTCGGGGCTCGCGATCTACGACACCATCCGCTACATCCGGCCCGATATCTCGACCGTCTGCATCGGCCAGGCCGCGTCCATGGGCTCGCTGCTGCTTGCCGCGGGGGCGCCCGGCAAGCGCTATGCCCTACCCAACGCGAGGATCATGGTGCACCAACCGTCCGGGGGGTTCCAGGGCCAGGCGACGGATATCGAGATTCACGCCCGCGAGATCCTGTCGCTCCGGTCGCGTCTGAACGAGATCTATGTGAAGCACACGGGCCAGAGCCTGAAGCGCATGGAACGGGCGGTCGAGCGCGACAATTTCATGACGGCGGCCGAGGCCAAGGATTTCGGCCTCATCGACGAGGTTGTTACCGAACGTCCGGTGCCGGCCGATGCCGAGCCGGGTGATTCGGAAGAGAACGGCGAATCGTAAGCTGCCGGAGGGTGTGCCGAACGCGGGACAGAAGGGTGGCGCCGGGAAAATTCGGCGTGAAAGCGCCGTTCGGAGCCGCGCGGTTGCCGGGCATCCCGACCGGCGGCGCGGCAATCTGCGTTGGACGCTCACCGCCCGGATGGCTATTATGGGGGTGATCTGAACCGGTACCGTCGGCGAGTCCGGTCACGGCACGGGAGTGACAATGAGCAAGTCTGCGAGCGGCGACTCGAAGAACGTTCTGTACTGCTCCTTCTGCGGCAAGAGCCAGCATGAGGTTCGCAAGCTGATTGCGGGGCCGACCGTGTTCATCTGCGATGAATGCGTCGAGCTGTGCATGGACATCATCCGTGAGGAGCACCAGACCACGCTGGTCAAGTCCCGGGACGGAGTTCCGACACCCCGGGAAATATGCACCGTGCTCGACGATTACGTGATCGGCCAGACCTATGCCAAGCGGGTGCTTTCGGTCGCCGTGCACAATCACTACAAGCGCCTGTCGCACAGCCAGAAGAACAACGACGTCGAGATCGCGAAATCGAACATCATCCTGATCGGCCCGACCGGCTGCGGCAAGACGCTCCTTGCGCAAACGCTCGCGCGCATCCTCGACGTTCCCTTCACCATGGCCGACGCAACCACCCTGACCGAAGCCGGCTATGTCGGCGAGGATGTCGAGAACATCATCCTCAAGCTCCTTCAGGCGGCGGACTACAATGTCGAACGGGCGCAGCGGGGAATCGTCTATATCGATGAAGTCGACAAGATTTCGCGCAAGTCAGACAACCCGTCGATCACCCGGGACGTGTCCGGCGAAGGCGTGCAGCAGGCATTGCTCAAGATCATGGAAGGCACGATTGCGTCGGTCCCGCCGCAAGGCGGGCGCAAGCATCCGCAGCAGGAGTTCCTGCAGGTCGACACCACCAACATCCTGTTCATATGTGGCGGCGCCTTCGCCCGGCTCGACAAGATCATCAGCAGCCGCGGACAGAATTCCAGCATAGGGTTCGGGGCGGATGTCAGGAGCCCGGATGATCGCTCGACCGGCGAGATCCTGCGCCTGGTCGAGCCCGAGGATCTCCTCAAGTTCGGGCTCATCCCCGAGTTCGTGGGGCGCCTTCCCGTTATCGCGACGCTCGAGGATCTCGACGAGGATTCCCTGGTCGAGATCCTGACCAAGCCCAAGAATGCGCTGGTCAAGCAGTACCGGCGGCTGTTCGAGATGAGCGACGTCAAGCTCGCTTTCAGCGACGACGCGGTGCGCTCGATCGCTGGCAGGGCCATCGGCCGCAAGACCGGCGCGCGCGGCCTGCGGTCGATCATGGAAAGCATCCTGCTCGAGACCATGTTCGAACTTCCGGGGCTTGAAGGGGTCGAGGAGATCGCAATCAACGGCGAAGTCGTCGAAGGACGGGCGCAGCCGCTGTATATCTACTCGGATCGGCTGGAGGAGAGCGGCAAAACGGCCTGATGGTGGCCGCACCGCCGGCGAATTCGGCTTGAATCCCGGACGCAGAGTACCATGTTAAGCGTCGGTGCGGGTTGTCCGCGCCGGTTCGGGACAACCTACGGAACAGTAAGATGTCAGAGCAGCCACGCAGCACCGCAGCCTTTCCGGTTCTTCCGCTTCGCGACATAGTCGTGTTCCCGCACATGATCGTGCCACTCTTCGTAGGGCGCGAGAAATCCGTGCGTGCGCTCGAGAACGTGATGCAGGACGACAAGCAGATCCTGCTCGTGGCCCAGAAGAACGCCGGAAATGACGACCCGTCCCCCGACGACATCTATTCCGTGGGCACGGTCGGCACGATCCTGCAACTCCTCAAGCTGCCGGACGGAACCGTGAAGGTATTGGTTGAGGGCAGCCGTCGGGGCAGGATTGTCCGCTATGTCGACAATGATGCGTTCTTCGAGGTCGAGGCAGAGCTCCTCGACGACGAGACGGACGAAGACCGGGATGTCGAGGCGCTCTCCAACTCGGCGATCAGCCATTTCGAGCAGTATCTGAAGCTCAACAAGAAGATCCCGCCCGAGGTTCTGGTGTCCCTCAACCAGATCGAGGAGCCCGGCAAGCTTTCGGATACGATCATCTCGCACCTGACGCTCAAGATTCCGGAGAAGCAGGAACTTCTCGAACTCCTGTCGCCAGCCGACCGGCTCGAGCGTGTCTACCAGGCCATGGAGACCGAGATCAGCACTCTCCAGGTCGAGAAGCGGATTCGCAACCGCGTCAAGCGCCAGATGGAGAAGACGCAGCGGGAGTACTATCTGAACGAGCAGCTCAAGGCGATCCAGAAGGAGCTCGGCGGCTCCGAGGAGAGCAGCGACGAACTCGCCGAACTTGCCGAACGGATTGAGAAGACGAAACTCAGCAAGGAAGCCAGGGAAAAGGCGAAGGCGGAGCTCAAGAAGCTGAAGTCTATGAGTCCGATGTCGGCCGAAGCGACGGTCGTGCGGAACTATCTCGACTGGATCCTGGGCATCCCGTGGCGCAAGCGTTCACGGGTGAAGAAGGACATCAAGCTGGCGGAAAGGATCCTGAACGAGGACCATTACGGGCTTGAGAAGGTCAAGGAGCGCATTCTCGAATATCTTGCGGTGCAGATCCGCGTCGGCAAGGTCAAGGGTCCGATCCTCTGCCTCGTTGGCCCGCCGGGCGTCGGCAAGACCTCTCTGGGCAAGTCGATCGCCCGTGCCACAGGTCGCAATTTTGTCCGCATGTCGCTCGGCGGCGTACGCGACGAGGCAGAGATCCGCGGCCATCGGCGCACCTATATCGGCTCCATGCCCGGCAAGATCATACAGAGC
This sequence comes from Alphaproteobacteria bacterium, assembly GCA_022822405.1. Classification (GTDB taxonomy): domain Bacteria; phylum Pseudomonadota; class Alphaproteobacteria; order MPNO01; family UBA830; genus JAJEBT01. The sequence continues at coordinate 20,183 of JAJEBT010000022.1, read as the reverse complement.
ATGAAGAAGGCCAAGTCCTCGAACCCGATGTTCCTGCTCGACGAGATCGACAAGCTCGGGTCGGACTGGCGCGGAGATCCGACTTCGGCGCTGCTGGAGGTTCTTGACCCCGAACAAAATCATACCTTCCAGGACCACTACCTCGAAGTCGACTATGACCTGTCCGACGTGATGTTCGTGACCACGGCCAACACGCTGCGCATGCCGCAGCCGCTCCTTGACCGCATGGAGACGATCAATCTCTCTGGCTACACAGAGGACGAGAAGGTGGGCATCGCCCGCAGTCATCTGATCGCCAAGCAGCTCGAGGGGCACGGGCTGAAGGAGTCGGAGTGGTCAATCTCCGAAAAGGCGCTGCGCGAACTGATCCGCCTCTACACGCGCGAGGCCGGCGTCCGCAACCTCGAGCGAGAGATTGCCAATCTGGCGCGCAAGGCGGTAAGGGAGCTTGCCGACAGCAGGAAGAAGACCCTGCGGATAACGCCGCGCAACCTCCAGCGGTACGCCGGGGTGCCGCGCTACCGCTCGGGCCAGATCGAGAAGGAGGATCTCGTGGGTGTGAGCACGGGACTCGCATGGACCGAGGTCGGTGGCGAATTGCTCTCGATCGAGGCACTCGTCATGCCGGGCAAGGGTCAGATCTCGCATACCGGCAAGCTTGGCGACGTGATGCAGGAATCTGTGCAGGCGGCGCGCAGCTACGTGCGCTCACGCATGGCGGTGTTCGGCATCAAGCCGAAGATCTTCGACCGGCGCGACATCCACGTCCATGTTCCGGAAGGCGCCACACCGAAGGACGGTCCGTCGGCCGGCGTGGCCATGTGCACCTCCATCGTATCCGCACTGACCGCCATTCCGGTGCGCCGCGATCTGGCAATGACCGGCGAGGTGACGCTTCGCGGCCGGGTACTGCCGATCGGCGGGCTCAAGGAGAAGCTTCTCGCGGCGCATCGCGGCGGCATCCGCGCCGTCCTGATACCGAAGGAGAACGAGAAGGATCTCGCTGACATTCCGGACAAGATCAAGCGGGATCTCGAGATCGTTCCGGTCTCGTCGGTCGACGAGGTGCTGACCAACGCGCTGATGCGCGAACCGGTTCCGATCGACTGGGAGGAGGATGAGGACGACATCGCTCCGGTCGGTGACGCGAAACCGGATGTCGAGGACATTGTCACGCACTGACGCCGCCGCCCGGGCACCGGCGTTGGCTGGCTGTCGCGGCGAGCGCGCGGCCGCCGGCCGGCCGCCGGCCGTTGCGTGGCGGGAACAGCGGATGCCGGGTACCGGCAGTTGAAATATCCTCCACCACCCCATCCGGCACCGCGTCGGCCGCAGTTCGTGCCACCGCCGGGCGCTTGCGACGCCCATGTCCATGTTTTCGGCCCTTCGGACCGGTTTCCCTATCACCCGTCAGCGACCTATCGTCCCGTCGATGCGCCGAAGGAACACCTGCGGCGCCTGCACGGCCTTCTCGGTTTCGACCGGTCGGTGATCGTCCAGGCGACCTGCCACGGAATCGACAATTCGGCGACCCTGGACGCGATCTCGTCATCGAACGGACGTTGGAAAGGGGTTGCGATCGTCGACGAAACCTTCACCGATGGGGATCTCGAGCGGTTGCATGCGGGTGGGATTCGGGGTGCGCGCTTCAGCTTCGCGCGCCATCTCTCGGGGGCGCCGGATTTCGGGCGGGTGCGGCGCATTGCCGAGCGGATAGCGACCTTCGGATGGCACCTCGTCATCTATATCGAGGAACAGGATATCGTCGAGTTCGCCCCGGAACTTCGCACTTTCGGACTGCCCGTCGTCTTCGACCACATGATCCGGGTCAAGGTCGCCGGCGGGACTGGAGCGCCGCCGTTCCGGCTGCTCCTGGATTTCCTCCGCAACGAGGATGTATGGGTGAAAATTTCCTGCGCTGAGCGCCTGTCCGCCCGGGGAGCGCCCTATGACGATGTCGTGCCCTTCGCGCAGGCGGTGATCGAGGCCAACCCGGACCGCGTGCTGTGGGGGACGGATTGGCCGCATCCCAACCTGTGGGAAGGCATGCCCGATGACGGGGATCTCGTCGACCTGCTGCCCCGCTATGCGCCCGATCTCGCGTTGCAGCAGAAGATCCTGGTCGACAACCCTGCGGCGCTCTACGGATTCGGCGCAAGCGGATAGGCGGGCCGCGCCAGCGGCTCCTCAGTCAGTCGGGCCGCTCGATATCCATGACTGGTCGATGAAGCTCATGAAGCGCCACCGCCAGGTGTCGCCGTCGCTAAGGACATGTCCGGCGGTCTGGCCGGGGAAATGCGCCGGCACGACGACGGTATCGCTGTCCGCCACTTCGGCCAGTATGCGCCTCCGGCTCTGCGCCGCCTCTCCGGGGTCGGAGCAGAAGCAGGTGCTCCAGTCGGGTTCGCGGCACTGCAGCGGATGATGCATCATGTCGCCGGTGAAGATCGCGTGGCCGTCTCCCGACCGGAAGTTGACGCAGACCTGTCCCGGCGAGTGGCCGAAGGCCGGGGTGAGCCAGATGCCGTCCTCGAGCTCGAAATCGCTGTCGACGAGTCGCGCCTGGCCGGCCTCGACGATGGGGCGGCAGCTGTCTTCCCAAATCGCCGCCTGTTGGTCCTCAGGCTTGCCAAGCGCTGCCTCTGCCTCCCAGGCCTCGTACTCGCGCTTTCCGAATATGTAAGTGGCGTTCGGAAAAGTCGGAACCCAGCGTCCGTTCACGAGCCGCGTGTTCCAGCCGCAGTGATCGACATGGAGATGGGTGCAGAAGACATAGTCTATGTCCTCGAACCGGAGGCCGTGGGCCGAGAATCCATCGAGCCAGGACTGTTTCGGGTAGGCGAGACCGGAGCTCCGCATCGGCTTGTCTTCACCGACGCAGGTGTCGATCAGGATCGTGTGCCGTTCCGTCCGCACCACGAAGGTCTGATAGTTTATGATCAGGAGATTGCGTCCGGCGTCATAGACCCAGGACGGCATCTCGCCAAGATGGGCAAGCGCGGTTGCCTTGTCCGATGTCGGAAACATGGCCTCTGGCTGGCGCCACGGGCCTTCGCGTTCGACGAAGCTCGATATCAGGATATTGCCGATCTTGAATGGCCGCATGATTCCGTCCGTTCATGGTCCGTGGTGGCATTCGGAAAACGCATCACGTATCGCCGCCCGACGGTGCCGCTCCAGTCTGGAACGGCACCTGCGCAAGGATACAATCGTTGCAGCAGGTCGGCAAAGCCGCGCGTGGCCGGAAGGATGTTCCATTCCGGTCGCGGATATCACCCCGCCTTCGGATAGTCCGGACTTCGGCGAAATCGAGTCCCGCAAGCGCGAATCCTGGCACCTGGTAGGGAGCGGCCGCGATAGCAGCTTCGATCGGCAGGCTCGCCTCACCCGTGCAGGACGTGAAGCGCTTTGGAACCGCGCGGAGGCGAAGTACAATCATTGTTGCAGGCTGGCAGGACAGCATGCGGCCCGAACCGATTGCGGGCCGGCTTCTCCCGATGCCGGAGCAACCGTCGACAGGAGACCAGGCCATGGATATCAGCGTCGAGCAGCTTCGCGAAATACCGATCAAGGAGATCACCACCGCAACCGACACCCGAGACATCCTTGCCCATTGCCGCGCACAGGGCGAAGCGCTCAGGTTCGAGGACATCGTCATCATCGACACCGATGCCCACCACATGGAAATCGAATCGTGGGCCGACATCTGCGCCTATATCGAGGACGAGGTGGTGCGGGCCCAGGCTCTCGACCATCTCCGGAACCGCACCGGATCGCCGCCTTACGGGCTGAACGGCGACCACGCGTTGCGCTACCAGGATTGCGGCGGGCGCATACCCCATCAGGCCAAGCTCGGCGAAACGGTCGGGGACTCCCCGGTCCACCGCGACGTCACGCTCGTCCGCCGCGCCATCGACTCATTCCATCTCGACTACATGGTGGTCTTCCCGACACCCATGCTCAATCTCGGGATGCATCCCCAGTACGATATGGAGGCCATTCTGGGCCGCGCCTATGACAGGTGGTTCTGCGAGAATATCCTGCCCGTGGATCCGCGGATGAAGACCCTGCTGTACCTTCCGTTCGGTGATCCGCAGGCGTCCCTGAGGACGGTAGAGGATCTCGGGGACCACCCGGATGTCGTCGGTTTCATGGTCACGTCGGTCCGTCACAAGCCGGTACAGCACAACGACTACATGAAGCTCTACCGGGCGATTGAGGAGACCGGCAAGCCGCTTGCCTTCCATGCCGGCTACAACTGGCAGGACCCGTCGATGCTCCAGATCAACCGGTTCGGCACCATGCACGCGCTGTCCTTCGTCTGGTGCAACGTCGTCCACATGAGCAACTGGGTCATGAACGGGCTTCCCGAACGTTTTCCGGGTCTTGATGTGATCTGGATCGAGTCGGGGCTGGCCTGGGTGTCGTGGCTCATGCAGCGCCTCGATCATACCTACCTGATGCGGTCTTCCGAGGCCCCGCTCCTGAAGCGGCTGCCGAGCGAGTACATGCGCGAGATGTATTTCACATGCCAGCCGATGGAGACCGATCATCCCGAGGCGCTGAAGGTGACCTTCGACATGATCAATGCGAAGGACCAGCTGCTCTATTCCTCGGACTGGCCGCACTGGGACTTCGACGCGCCGAGCGTCATCTGGAATCTGCCGATGCTCGACGAGCAGGCGAAGAAGAACATCCTGGGCGAGAACGCGCTCAAGCTGTTCGGCCTCGACCGGCCGCCCGGCAAGTAGGCTGCAGGCGCCCGCGACGGGCCGCCTAACCGGGGCAGGCGCCGCCGGCGCGCGGGCCTTCAGCCGTAGAGGTTGAGGACGTGACGCTGCAGGGCGTGCTTGAGGATTTCCTCGGGTCCTTCGGTGATCATGAAGGACCGGGCATCGCGCCACAGCTTCTCGATCGGGAGATCGGTCGTGAGTCCGAGCCCCCCGTGAATCTGCATGCAGCGGTCGGTCGCCTCGAACGCCTTGCGGTCGCCGATATACTTGCACATGTAGGAATCCCAGCGGATGTCCTCGCCGGCATCGTGCTTGGCTGCCGCGTTGTAGATCATCAGGCGGACCATGTGCATGTCGGCGTAGGTGTCTACCAGCATCCACTGCACAGCCTGTCGTTCGGCCAGCGGCTTTCCGAATGTCACCCGGTCACGGGCATAGGATGCGCCGAGTTCCAGGCAGCGTTCCATGGTACCGACGCCGATTGCGCCGTGGCGGATGCGGCCCATGGTGATCCACGTCTGGGCCATGCGGAAGCCGTCGCCTTCCTTGCCGACGAGGTTCTCGACCGGGACGCGGACGTCGTCGAACGCCATCTCGCAGGGCTGGTCGTCCATCATCGTCATCTGCTTGCGGAGAATCTTGACGCCCGGCGTGTCGGCGTCGACGAGGATGCAGGAAATGCCGCCGCGGGTGCCCTTTTCGGGATCGGTGACGCAGATGACCTGGAAGAAATCCGCCTCGTCGGCGCCGGTGATGAAGCGCTTGGTGCCGTTGATCACATATTCATCGCCGTCCCGGACAGCCGTCGTCTTCATTCCTGACGGATCGCCGCCCGCGTCGGGTTCGGTCTGGGCGAAACCCGGCTTCTTTTCACCGTTGATGCAGGGCTTGAGGTAGCGCTCGACCTGGTCCTCGTTGGCGAATTCCGCCAGCAACGGACTGACGTCCGGTCCGAAGATCCATTTCTTGCGCCGGGGAAACGCGATGGTGCGCCCGGTTTCCTCCCAGATGATCGCGCGCGCCAGCAGGCCCATGCCGAGTCCGCCGAGCGCCTCGGGCACATCGACGCCCCAGATTCCCAGTTCCTGCGCCTTCGCTTCGAGATTCTGGCGAATCTCGGGCACCATTTCAGGCCCGTTATAGGCCTCACGCTCGATGGGGATGACTTCTGAGTCGATGAAACGCCGGAGCGTCTCCTTGAACATGCGCATTTCTTCCGGGAGTTCGAAGTCCATCTGTCCCTTCCCCTCGAGTCTTGTCCAATGCGCTCACGATACAGGAATGATCGCGCTGGCGCAGCACGCGGTCACGGCCCCGTGCCGCGGCCTTTGCGGGAAAGGATGGCGGAATGGCTTTCCCGCTTCGCTGCTTATGCGCGGAGCTGTCTTCCGCTTGGTTCCGCGACTCCTGCGCTTTCGTCAGCCAGGTCGTGCCGCGTCATCAAGAAGCGGGTTGACGTGTCTCACTCCTGGAAAGCGCCCGAAGTCATGATCGGCAGAAAGGACTGTCGCACCGTTTTCGATCGCCATGGCAGCGATGTGCGCATCGGACGTGAGGTTTCCGGCCGTGCCCGTCACGCTCAGGAGGTTGTGTAGAATTGGCCAGTGCTGGTCTCCTGGTGAAACGGGGCGGACGTAGGGCTGATCCAGCCAGTCTTCGACAAATCCGACCGCGTGGTCGCTCGACAGGGGACGGGGGAGTATGGCTGGATGGGTTGTGATCCGGAGAAAGGCCAACAGGGAAATCCATGGCAGCCCGATGGGCGAAGCGCCGGACAGGGTTTGTTGGAGCCAGTGCCGGGCCCGATCATGATTTACAGCGTCGAGGTTGACGGCATAGATCAGCAGATTGGCATCTACGAGGATCATTTTCTGAGAAGCAGCTTGCGGGTGAGCTCGCCATCTTCCAGCCGGTCCGCGAGCGCCAGCGCCTTGTCGAGATCCTGCCCGCCGATCGGTTGGCCCATCGAAACAGGCTTCAGCCGGTAGGGTCTGGACACGTCGGCAATGCGCCCAGCCTCGACTCCGGCTCGCAGGGCGTCGTTCACGACCGCCTTGAAGGACCTGCCCGACAGATGGGCGATGTCCCGGAGCTTTTTGGCAATGTCGTCGTCGAGCGTCAACGTGGTTCGCATCGTTTGCTTCCTCTTCCGCCTGGCAATAGACATCATATCATCATTCTATGTAACATCAATTCATCATTCAGGTTCGTGGATTGATCGGCGTGTCCCCAAGCCTTTCTCATGATCGTCACTGCTGTCTGCGAACGTGCTGCTCATACGTTCGACAACATCGGCCGCGCTTGCTGCAGCTTGCGCATCCTCGAAGGCGTATCATCAACGTGGTCTGCATCGTCGATATCCCTGTCGGCCCTGTTGATGGTCATCATGTCATCATCCCATCATCCGGACCGGAGTCGATTTTCATTCGGACTTGCGAAACAAGCCCGGATTGAACTCCAAGGTGCAACAGGTTCACTTTCTCTCCTCAGGGACGGTGTGGCAGCGGTGGCGGGTGCCGGTGGAAACAGCAGCCGGCATGCGTATTATCGGAGACGGGCGCATCGGGGTGGTCGCCGCTGCCGTATGCGCAGCTCCGTCTGGCAACGGAATCGGAAAGGCCACGCGATGAAGGAATGCGTCCGATGAACGGCCGAAACGGGCGTCTGCAAGCGGGCAGGGACTCGGCAACGCTGGGTGGCCACGCGATGCCATGTTGCATGCTCCCGACTTGGACCCGCTTCCGGAACCGCAGCGGCACCAACGAGGAGGGCTGTGCCGGAATCACCACTTGCGGGCGCGCTGCTGCCTTCGCGGGTCCGGTCGGCAATCCCGGGATTTCTTCCTGGCGGCGCCTGCTTCTAGGGGCGTTCGCTGCAGCATCGCTGTTTCTGGCCGGTGCGGTCGAAGTGCCTGTGGCGGCACAGTCGGACGGGGGCCGGAGCCTGAAGATCGGGTTCCTCATCGATTTCAGCGGCGGGACACTGGCTGCGAGGGACAGGCGGCGCGCCTTCGACCTTGCGATCAAGCATGTGAATCAGGGCGGTGGAGTTCTTGGCCGGCCCGTGACCGTGGCGATTGGCGATGCGACGGCCCGCCCCGACGTCGCGGTTGCGGAGGCACGCCGTCTGGTCGATGTCGAGGGCGTGCATGCGATCGTCGGCCCCAATTCCAGCGCCAGCACCCTGCCCGTCGCCGAGCGGGTGATCGGCCCGGCTGGCATTCCGACCGTGAGTTTCTCTGCGACCTCGCCCAAGCTGACGACGGCGGCCGACAACGATTTCCTTTTCCGGACAGCACTTTCCGACGTGACCCAGGGTCCGGTGCTGGCGGAGGTCGCGCGTGACCGGGGTTTCGGGAACGTCGGCCTGATCCATGTTGATGACGCATGGGGGCGGGGGCTCGCGGATGCATTCGGGGCAGCTTGGAAGAGGCCGATCAAGGCCGTTGCCATCGAGCGCGATCGGGCGAGTTTTCTCGCGGAACTGCGTGCCTCGGCGGCCGGAGGGGCTCAGGCTCTGGTCGTGATTGCTTCCGATCGGGCGGCCATTACCATGGTTCGCGAGGCATTGGATCATGGCATCTACAAGCAGTTCGTGTTCGGCGACGGTGCCAAGCGAGTTGGCCTCGTGCGGGCTATCGGCGGCGCCCGGCTCGGCGGCATGTACGGCACCGGACCGGCGACTGCGCCGGGCAGCAGAGCGTCGGACGCCTGGGAGGCCGCCTATGTCAACGAATACGGTTCGTTGCCGGTGCTCGCCTATGTCAAGGAGGTCTACGACGCTACGATTGCCCTGGCATTGGCTGCCGAAGCCGCCGGCAGCACTGGCGGGGCGGCAATTCGCGATCGCCTGCGTGATGTCGGCAGCGGGCCGGGTACAGTCGTGATTGCCGGGCCGCGCGGTGTTGCCGAGGCGCTCCGCGTTCTCTCCGGCGGCGGAGAGGTGGATTACGAGGGCGCGGCGAACAGCGTCGACTGGGACGAGAACGGGGACCTCCGTCGTGGCCATATCGGAATCTGGCGCTTTACCGGCGATGAACGCATAGAGGATGTCCGCGCAGTAACGTTCGGGCGATAGCCGACTTTGCCTTCTGACATGGAGGAAGTCGAACGGTTGATGAGCGGCAGCGCAGTGTGCGAGATGCTGGCGTGTGCCGTAGAGCGGTTGTTCGCGAATGGCGCAGACTGATGCTGCTGATTGCGCTGCCTTGGTTGCAGTCGGTGCCCGATATCTTGAACGGTTGCGGACGATCCTCGAGGAGGGAACGCCGAGCCGGGACTCGGTGACCCGCAAGACTGCCGCTGGGACCATGTGGAGCATGCTCCATGATGGTGCTGTTTTCCGCGTTTGAGACCGGACGCCGGGTCAGTAGACAGCCAGGATTCCGTTGGGACAAACGCGCCAGACACGCTGCTCGCTTCGGCACGAAGCGGCATTTTTGCCCCAAAGGACCGGGAAGACTGCTATACTGGCAGTGTGCGCTCATTCGGGCGCGCCGATGATCCGCAAACATGGTTGGCAACGGACCATGCCGGCTCGCAACCCCCAAAAAGGCTCTGCCAAGGTTGTCGGCTCGGTTGACATGATGCGGCGGGCGGGTCGGAGCAAGCACGCGAGAACGGGAGACGCCAGACATGGGCATGCTGATTGACGGCACGTGGATCGACGACGACGCGAAGTACCGAACCGGAGAGGGCGGCGCGTTCGTGCGCGCCGAGTCAGTCTTCCGAAATTTCGTTACGGCCGACGGCTCGTCTGGCTATGGTGCCGAACCCAGACGGTATCACCTGTTTCTGGCCCCGTCCTGTCCGTGGGCACACCGTACGCAGATCGTCCGCCGCCTCAAAGGGCTCGAGGACGTCATTTCGATGACTTTGTCGGACCGCCCGCGCAAGCGAAGTTGGGCCTATTCCCAGGGAATCGACGAGCTTCAGCCGGGAGAAAACGGCGTGCTCGAACTGCATGACGTCTATATCGCCGCCGATCCGGCCTGCACCGGTCGGGTAACGGTGCCGACCCTCTGGGACCGCCAAGAGAAGACGATCGTCAACAACGAATCCTCCGAGATCATCCGGATGCTCAATTCGGAATTCAACCAATGGGGGGATGCTTCGATCGACCTCTATCCGGAGGCCCATCGTACCGAGATCGATGCGCTCAACGATCGAATCTACGCGACCGTCAACAACGGCGTTTATCGCTCCGGTTTTGCAAAAACGCAGGACGCCTACGAAAACGCCGTGGGCCCGATGTTCGAGACGCTGGACTTTCTCGAGGATCGGCTCGCGGACAGGCGCTATCTCGTCGCCGATCATGCCACGGAAGCGGACTGGCGCCTTTTCGTGACCCTGATTCGTTTTGATTTCGTGTATTTCAGCCACTTCAAGTGCAACGTCCGGCGAATCCAGGACTATCCCAATCTCTGGAATTACACCCTGGATCTGTACCAGACTCCCGGAATCGCCGAGATCGTCGACATCGACGGAATAAAGAAGGGCTATTACGGTGGGCAGGCCAATGTGAACCCGTCCGGAATCGTGCCCGTCGGGCCGGCGATAGATCTTGCGCAGTCACACGACCGCGAACGCTTCAAGGCTGCGGCCTGACCATTTGGGGACCCGGGCAATCCGCGGCCGGTGATCCCGCCCGGACGGCTACGGGTGCGGCCCTGGCCTGTCGAGGGCCACGGCCTTGACCATTGCGTAGACCGTGCGTCCGGGCTCAAGTCCGAGTTCGCGGACGGATTTCGCAGTAATGCGGGACCACAGCCGCGCCTTGCCGAGTTCGACCAGAACATCTGCCTGCGCTCCGTCCGCGGCTGCGATTTCGGCGATCCGGCCCTCGAAGACATTCAGAACGCTCACGTTCACGGGCCGCTCGAGAGCGAGACTGACGTCACGGGCACGCACCCGGATCCTTGCCTGTGCGCCGACCGCCATCCCGGTTGCGGGAATACGGAACTGTCCGCCGGGAAAGGCCAGCGTGGCAAGGTTGTTCATGTCGTCCTGGTCCGTGACCTTGGCGGCAATCACCGTGCCGGCATCTCCCTGTCCGACCACGCGGGTGAGTTCCGGCCGGTTCATCACCTCCTCGATCGGTCCCGAAGCCGTTACGTGGCCGTGTTCCAGCAGGACCATCGCTGTCGCGAGTTCCAGGATTTCCTCGACCGAATGGCTCACATAGATCGTCGGAATCTCGAATTGGCGATGAACGCGGTCTATAAACGGAATGATTTCCCGTTTGCGCTCGGCATCGAGAGACGCCAGCGGCTCGTCCATCAGCAGAAGGCGCGGTGACGTCAGGAGCGCCCGCCCGATCGCCACCCGCTGGCGCTCGCCACCCGAAAGATCATGCGTTCTCCGCCCGAGAAGATGCCCGATCCCGAGCACCTCCGTAACGGCGTCCTCCGTTACATTCGCCTGCCTTCCGCCCTGGCGGCGTCTCCCGTAGTTCAGGTTGCGCCGCACCGTCATGTGCGGAAACAGGCGGGCATCCTGGAAGATGTAGCCGATGCGGCGCTGCTCGGGAGGTACGCTGGTCCTGTCGGCGGTGTCGAAAAGGACATTGCCGTCCAGCACGATCCGACCCCTGTCCGGCGTGATCAGTCCTGCCAGCATCTGTACGATACTGGTCTTGCCGGCGCCGGATTTTCCAAACAGCGCCGTGATGCCGGCGCCGGCTTCGAACCGCGCCTCGACGGCGAAGCTCCCAAGAACCTTCCGGACGTCGATTTCAAGCATGGCTGCCTGCAATCCGCCGCCTTACGCGGCGTGCGACGATCTCGGATATCAGGAGCGCCATGCAGGCCACCAGAACCGAGATCACGACCAGCCGCATGGCGCCGAATTCCTCCCCGGGGATCTGGGTGAGCCCGTAGAGGGTGACGGGAAGTGTGGTGGTCTCGCCGGGAATTGCAGAGACGAAGGTGATCGTGGCGCCGAACTCACCCAGCGACCGGGCGAAGGCGAGGAGCGCGCCGACCACGATTCCGCTTCCGGACAATGGCAGTGAAATGCTGAAGAACACGTCGACAGGTCCCGCGCCGAGGGTTCTTGCCGCCTGCTCGAGACGGCGATCGACGGATTCTATCGATAGCTGGATGGCGCGCACCATTAGTGGAAACGCCATGACTCCGGCCGCCACTGCCGCGCCGCGCCACGAGAATCCGAACGTCAGGCCGAACGTGTCATTGAGCCAGGCGCCGATTAGTCCCTTGCGACCGAGAACGATCAGCAGGATGTAGCCGACCACGACAGGCGGCACGACCAGCGGAAGGTGAAGTATGGCGTTCGCCAGCGTCTTGCCAGGAAAATCGCAGCGGGCCATGACCCAGGCCACGGCGATCCCGAACGGGAGGCTGACGCCTACCGCCCACAGCGCGACTCGAAGGCTGAGGAGGATCGCCTCGGTTTCTGCGGGCGACAGCGACAACATGGCTCAGTCGACAAGAAATCCGTAACGCCGGTAGATTGCTTTGGCCGAATCGGAAGCGAGGAACGCCAGCACGTCAGCGCCGGGGCCGTTGGCGCCCGAGATCCTGACCACCTGATAGACGATAGGCTTGTGGCCGGCCGCGTCCAGCATGAAGAGAATCTTCGCCGATCTGCTCAGCTTCGCATCCGTGCGGTAGACGACGGCAAGTGCCGCCTCGCCGCGTTCAACGAGCGCCAGCGCGGCGCGGACGGTCTGGGTGCGGGCAATCTGCGGCGTCAGGGCATTCCAGATTCCGAGCGAGATGAGCGCCTGTCGTGCATATTGTCCGGCCGGCGCGTGCCGCGGATCGGCGATTGCCAGGCGCTCCGCGTCGCCAAGGCGCGCGATCAGTCCGGCGCCGTTCTGCGGACCCGCGAAATCCGGCGAATCGCCGGGCGCTACGACGACCAATCGGTTGCGGAAGAGCGTCCGCCGCGTGTCGGCGGCCGCCAGCTTGCGTTCCGTCAGGTAGGAAACCCACTTGAGGTTTGCCGAAATGAAGACATCAGCTGGAGCGCCGTCCTCGATCTGGCGGGCAAGGCTGCCGCTCGACGCGAATACCGGCCGGAAGCGTTTGCCTGTCGAGCCGATATAGGCTGCCGCGAGGTCGTTGACCACCTCGGCAGTGCTTGCGGCGGCAAACACGACCGGGGCCGCTGCGTGTGCAGGTTGCACCATCCAGACTGTCGCGATGGTGATGGCAGCGATGTTTCGAATCATGACCGGTGTTCCCCGTAACCAGTATCTGGCGTCTCCGGCAGGGCCCGGACGACGGCCGCCCGCATGCTAGCCGTTCAACGCGCGGGCCTGTTCCTCAAGCGAATTCAGCTTGTCTTCGATGATCTGGCGGTCGAGATCGCGGGTTATGAAGACGATCCTCGAACTGTGGTCCGTGTCGGGCCATGCCGGCAGTTCCGCGGGATCATGAAAGAGATGCTGGACGCCGTGAATCGCAATCGGCTTGTCGCGCCCCGCAATGTTGAGAATCCCCTTGATCCGCAGCAGCCGTTCGCCGTGCTGTCCGATGAGAATCCTCAGCCAGGCCACGAATGCATCCCAGTTGATGGGCTCCTCGCGGGTCATGCAGAAGGCCGAGATCGCGCTGTCGTGGCGATTCACGTCATGATGGTGGTGATCGCCATGGTCGTGGCTGGCGGCTTCATAGGCTTCCTCGCGGAGCCAGCGCCGGACATCGGCCGTCTTCGTCCGCGGATTGTAGAGCCCGGCGTCGAACAGCATGTTGGGGTCGATCTCTCCCATGACGGCGCGGTAGCGCGGAGCGGCGGGGTTGAGAACGGCAAGACGCTGTTCGAGGCGCGCGATGGCGGCCTCGCCGCCGAGATCGCTCTTGGTGATCACGATGCGATCGGCCACCGCAGCCTGCTTGACCGATTCGGGATGGCGGTCCAGCTGCGTTTCGGCGTTGACGGCGTCGACGGTTGCGATGATGCCGTCGAGCGCAAAACGGCCCGAGACGAGCGGCGCGCTGACCAGCGTGTGAATCACGGGTGCGGGATCGGCAAGTCCGGTCGTCTCGATCAGCACGCGGTGGAATTCCGGCACTTCCTTCTTCATCCGCTTGACGAAGAGCTCTGAAAGCGCCCTCGTAAGGTCGCCCTGAACCGTGCAGCACAGGCAGCCGGCATTGAGCAGCACGGTGTTGTCGTCGATCCGTTCGATGAGTTGGTGGTCGAGGCCGATCTCGCCGAATTCGTTGATCAGCACCGCGCTTTCCTCCATGCCCGGGTGCCTGACCAGGCGGTTGAGCAGCGTGGTCTTGCCGCTGCCGAGGAAGCCTGTCAGCAGCGATACCTGGATCGGCGGGTCGCCGGGAGCGGAATTCTGGCCGTCATCCGGCATCGTTCAGCCTTCCGAAGCCGTCGTCGAGGTCGGCAATGAGATCCTCCGCATCCTCAAGCCCGGCATGTATCCGGATCAGCTGCCCGGGTCCGTGCCAGCTGGTTGCGGTCCGGTTCGGCGCCGGGTTGGCGGGGAGGATCAGGCTCTCGAAGCCGCCCCAGCTTGCCCCCATCGCAAAGAACTGCATGCCGTCGAGGAGGGCGGTGATCTGCCCGTCGCTGAAGCCTTCCTTGAGAACAAAGGAAAACAGTCCGCTGGCTCCGGTGAAATCACGCTTCCAGAGGTCGTGTCCGGGAAATTCCGGCAACGCGGGGTGGAGGACGCGATCGATCTCCGGACGCGCCTGCAGCCATCGCGCGAGGGCAATCCCGGTTTCCTGGTGGCGCTTGAGGCGAACCTTGATCGTCCGCAGGCCCCTCAGCGCCAGATAGATGTCGTCCGGCCCCGAATTGGCTCCGAGCACTGCTGCCGACGGGCGCACCCTGTCCCAGTGCTCCTCGTTGCTCGTAATCAGCCCCATCATGACATCCGAATGTCCGACGATGTACTTGGTAGCTGCCATGGCGCACACATCGACGCCGTTTTCGAATGGCTTGAAATAGATGCCGGCGGACCATGTGTCATCCATGATCACGACACATCCGGCCTCGTGCGCAGCCGCCGAGATGGCCGGTATGTCCTGGATCTCGAAGGTCTGCGATCCCGGCGATTCCACGTATACGATCCGCGTGTTGTCGCGAATCAGGTCGGCGATGCCGGCGCCGATCGCCGGGTCGTAATAGGTCGTCTCGACGCCGAAACGGCCGATGACATTGTCGCAGAAGTTGCGCGCCGGGCCGTAGACGCTGTCGACCATCAGCACGTGGTCCCCCTGCTGGAGGAAGGCCAGCATGGCGGCGTTGATGGCGGCAAGCCCGGAGGCAACTGCAACCGACCGGTACCCGCCGGAGACGGCGGCAAAAGCTTCCTCGAGCGCTTCATGGGTCGGCGTGCCATGGCGCCCGTAGGTATAGACCCCGGGCTCCCAGCGGTGGTCGCGCCGATAGCGCATCTCGGCCACCGAGCCCCATGCTATCGTCGAAGCCCGGTATACGGGCGGGTTGATGATGCCGTGATTGGCGGCGGGATCACGCCCCTTGTGGACGATTTTCGTGTCTTCTTTCATGTCTCGGGTCGGTCCCTCGGGTCGGTCCGCGAAGTTTGATTCAGGATAGGCGCGCGGCCTTTAGGTTTCCACCGGCATGTCGCTGCTGCCCCATTCCGTCCATGATCCGTCATAGACGGCAACATCCCCCTTGCCGAGAAGATGGAGGCCGAGGGCAAGAACGCAGGCGGTGACGCCCGAACCGCAACTCGTGATCACCGGAGCCCGCAGGTCGAGGCCCGATTCGGCGAATCTCGCTTCGAGCTCGGCGGCGACGCGAAACGTTCCGGTGTCTGGATCGACCAGGGTGACCGACGGCAGGTTGAGGCTTCCGGGAATGTGGCCCGGCCGGCACTGCGGACGCGGCTCCGGTTCCGTGCCGGCAAAGCGCCCCGCCGACCGGGCATCGAGCACCTGTTCGCTCCGGCTTTCGATGTTGCTGCGGACGTCCTGCATCGAACGGACCATCGAGGCGTCCAGCCTTGCCGTGTAGCGCGCCGGCGTGACCGCGGGCGTGTCGGCGGCAACCGGGCGGTCTTCCGCCAGCCATTTCCGCATCCCGCCATTGAGTACAGATACGCGGCGGTGCCCGAAAGCGCGCAACGTCCACCAGACGCGCGGCGAGGTCTGCATGCCGGAATTGTCATAGACCACGACATGGTCGTCGTTGGAGATGCCCAGCCGTCCCACGTGATCGGCGAAGACAGTCTCGTCGGGGAGCATGTGCGGCAGCCCGGAATCCGGGTCGCAGATCGCGTCAATGTCCCAGAACCCGGCGCCAGGGACATGGGCGTTCCGGTAATCGGCAATGCCCTCGCGGTCGACAGTCGGAAGGTACCAGGTCGAATCGACGATCCTGAGGTCGGAATCGGCAAGATGCTCGTGCAGCCATCCGGTGTCGACGAGCGCATTCGTGGCGGCGGAGTTCATGGTGGCAGGTTGCTCCTGTTGAGTTTGGCTTTCGGACCGTGGCACCGCGTGCGGGCTCTTCATGCCGCGCCGAAGCGGGACCCCGTTTGTCGTGTTCCGGGCTCTGCCGGTTTTCGGTTTGGCTCCCTCCGGATGCGGCAGGCACAGTGCCCGGAACGGCCTGACGCGTCAGCGGGACTTCCCGAGCACGCGATCACCAATACCGGCCGGAGGCGCCGATCGCGGCGTTGACAAGGCCGATCACGAGATTGGTCGTGACCAGGATGCGTATCTGGTTGAGTTGCGCGCCAGCCGCGGGAATGTCGCCGCTTGCCAGCGCTGCGCGGAACCGGCGGTAGGGGGCGAACCACAGGTGAAGATAGATGGCGATCATGATCCAGCCGATGCCGTGCATCAGGTGCCCGTGGAGGGGAAGGGTTCCGAGACCGCCCCATACCGTGAAAATCAGCCAGTAGCCGGTGACGACGAGCACGATGACCGATGTCCAGACCCACGGAAAGAACTTCCCGAAGACCCGGCCCCAGAGCGGGGCGCGCACCGGCGGGTCGAGCTCGCCTGCGGCGAGACGCAGCACCATGATGGCAAAGAACATGCCGCCGACCCAGATGACGGCGGCAAGCAGGTGGAGCGCAATCGCAACGGAACTCATCGGTCAGCGCCTCGCTTGATTGGCGGCGCAAGATACACTAACCTGACCGCCCGTCCAAACCTGCCCTTCCGGAAAGCTCACGGCATGAAATTCACCGGTACCGACACCTATGTCGCGACCGCGGACCTGATGACGGCAGTCAACGCCGCGATCACCCTCGAACGGCCGCTTCTGGTCAAGGGCGAACCGGGGACTGGCAAGACACTGCTTGCCATGGAAGTCGCCAGGGCGCTCGACATGCCGTTCTTCGAGTGGCACATCAAGTCCACGACCAAGGCGATTCACGGCCTGTACGAATACGACGCCGTTTCGCGGCTGCGCGATTCCCAGCTTGGCGACGACCGGGTCCACGACATCCGCAACTACATCAAGCGGGGCATGCTGTGGGAGGCGTTCACATCCGACCGCCAGGCCGTGCTCCTGATCGACGAGGTCGACAAGGCGGATATCGAGTTTCCCAACGATCTGCTGCGCGAACTCGACCGCATGGAGTTCTATGTCTACGAGACCCAGGAGACCATTTCCGCCCGCCACCGTCCCGTGGTCATCATCACCTCGAACAACGAGAAGGAATTGCCTGACGCCTTCCTGCGCCGGTGCTTCTTTCACTATATCCGTTTCCCGGATCACGAAACGATGGAAAAGATCGTTCACGTGCATTTTCCCGAAATCAAGAAGCGCCTGCTCAAGGAAGCCCTTGAGATGTTCTTCTCGATTCGCGACGTGAACGGCCTGAAGAAGAAGCCCTCGACATCGGAATTGCTGGACTGGATCAAGCTTCTGCTGGCCGAGGATATCGATCCCGAGGCCCTCCGGGCCGATGCCTCCAAGGCGATTCCACAGCTCCACGGCGCGCTTCTCAAGAACGAGCAGGACGTTCATCTGTTCGAGCGCCTTGCCTTCATGTCGCGGCGGCAGGGCGCGTGACGCGACGGGGTTCGCGGCGCCATGTTCGTTGAATTCTTCTATCAGCTGCGCGAAGCCCGCATTCCGGTCACGATCCGCGAGTACCTGACGCTCCTCGAAGCGCTGGACAGGCGCGTTGTCGACGGCGGGGTCGAGGATTTCTATTTCCTGTCCCGCGCGGCGCTGGTGAAGGACGAGCGCTGGTTCGACACGTTCGACCTGGTGTTCGAAAATTTCTTCAAGGGCGCGATGCACGACACCGCTTCCCTGTTCGAGGAGAGGATTCCCGAGGAGTGGCTGCAAGGCCTCGCCCGCCAGCTTTTCAGCGAAGACGAGATCGAAGCCATGAGCTTCGAGGAGCTCATGGAGGAGCTGGCCAAACGGCTGCAGGAACAGGAGCGGCCGCATCACGGCGGAAACCGCTGGATCGGCACTGGCGGGACTTCGCCGTTCGGCAATTCCGGGCGCAATCCGGCCGGGGTCAGGATCGGCGGCGAGGGTGGCGGCAAGAGCGCCACCAAGGTCTGGCAGAAACGCGAGTTCCGCGGACTCAAGAGCGATGTCGAGATCGGCACGCGCAACATTAAGGTTGCGCTGCGCAAGCTCCGCAAGTTCGTGCGTGAAGGTGCCGAGGACGAGTTCGATCTCGATGAAACGATCCGGTCGACGGCGGATCGCGGCGGCATGCTCGACATTCGCATGCGCGCCGAGCGCAAGAACCGGATCAAGGTCCTGACGCTGTTCGACATCGGCGGATCCATGGACAGCTTCATCCGCATATCCGAGGAGCTGTTCTCGGCGGTGCGCTCCGAGTTCAAGCACCTCGAGTACTATTATTTCCATAACTTCCTGTACGAACGGGTGTGGCAGCAGAACCGGCGCGGCTACAACGAATGGACCCCGTCCTGGGAGCTGATGAACACTTACGGTTCGGACTGGAAGGTCATCGTCGTCGGCGACGCGACGATGAGTCCGTTCGAGATCACGGAAGTTGGCGGATCCATCGAGCACTGGAACGAGGAGCCCGGCGAGGTCTGGCTCCGCAGGTTTCTCGAGTGCTTTCCCGATGCGGTGTGGCTTAATCCCGTGCCTGCCGATCGCTGGATGGGCACGCCCAGCATCCGGATGACCCACAGGCTCATGGATGGGCGGATGTATCCGCTGACGATCGACGGCCTCGAAGCGGCGATGAAACTCCTGCGCCAGGGGCGTCAGGCCCGGTCGCGACTGCACTGAACGGGCCGGCGCAGCGGAGCCACTGCCAACCGCTTGGAGAACAGCGTGCGGAATTTCACGGGACGGCTCGCCAGCGTCGCCGCGATGCTGGCATGTCTGGGCGCCCTTTCGGGTCCGGCGCTCGCGGAGCAGCACAGCCATCAGTCCGGCAGCGGGCAGGAGACGGCGTCCGGGATCGATGTTCGGTCGGCCTGGGCGCGGGCAAGCGCCGGTCGCGCCGTCAACGGCGCGGCCTATCTGGCAATCGTCAATTCCGGCAGCGAGGACGATCGTTTGACGGGAGCCGTTTCTGCTGCGGCCGCGCGGACCGAGATACACGCTCATGTCGAGCGAGATGGCGTGATGAGGATGACGAAGCTTGACGGCCTCGACATTCCGGCCGGAAAGACGGTGACGCTCAAGCCCGGGGGCCTTCACATCATGCTTTTCCGCCTGCGAAGCCCGCTGAGGAAGGGCGGCAGGTTCGATCTCGAACTGCACTTCAGGAGCGGCGTCAAGAAGACGGTTGAGGTGGAGGTTCACCCCATCGGCGGACGGCCGATGGGACACGAGGGCCACGGCGCCCATAAGTGACGCCGCAAGACGCGGTTGCCCGTTGTTTCCGCGCGGGGGGCTGTATTCCTCGGTGGCATCTTTTCTATGGCCATCAGACCTGCCACTGGATGCGCGGGCACCGGCAAGACGCGGATGTTGAATCATGTTTGGTATCGAATCCCGGGAATATGTCGGCTGAACGGGTGGGCTTTCTGCCGCCGGATAGAAACGTAGCCACATCGGCTGCTCCCCGAGATGGCGTCGGATGCTCTGGACTGCTTTTCCAAGCAGTCTTTGTATTGGGCCTGATCCGCCGTTCGCTCGGGCAGGTGTGCCTTCGCCACGCGGTCCTTTCTCGCGCCGCAAGTCGCGTGCATTGATGGCGGCAGAGGTGGCGCACCGAGGACCGTCCGCCGTACGGGGCTACTGGGCGGTGCCCGCATTCGTGTTCGGACCGGCGCGATCGCATCGAACGCCTGCCGTCCGGAAGTCATTGGCGATCGACTTCGCTGGGTTCGCGTGCTTGAAAGATTGGTTGTGTACAGAAGGTTCTGCAAAAGGGTTTTCAAGCCTGATTGGTCATGGCATGCCAGTGATTGAGAATCACTTCGTGCAACGAAGGAGGCACACCATGACCGAGAGCAAGCGTAAGGCGGGGATCGCCGAGATCAAGGAGATTTTGGGTGGGGACGAGGACTTTCTTCGCGAGAGTCTCCGG
>JAJEBT010000002.1 GCA_022822405.1 Alphaproteobacteria bacterium | reverse complement strand
ACAACCCGCCCAGACACCGGAAACGGCGCCTGCGATCACCCGCGCCGCAGCCACGCCGCCAGAAAACCCGCCAAAGGGAGCACTGTGCAACCTCCAGTCAGCAGCAGACGGCAAAATTGAAGGCAGGGTGGGAAAGTCCTGTATCCGCCCTGTCCGTTGTTGCCAACTTCCCGTTTTCCCTGTATTGACCGCCCGGTTCGCCCGGCAAGATCCCCGTCAGATGCGGATGTCGCAGTCCGCTGCCCGAGCCTTGCATCCGGGAATCGCGTCCGGAACTTTCCCGGGTCGCTCGCCGCTCTCCAACTGTCTGGTTCGCCGCAATGGATGTCGTTCTCGTAGAATCCCCCGCCAAGGCCAAGACCATCAACAGGTACCTGGGACGGGACTACACCGTGCTGGCCACCTACGGGCATGTGCGCGATCTCTCGCCGACCGACGGATCGGTCCTGCCCGAAGATGACTTCCGGATGCACTGGCGCATTGATCCCGGTGCGGAAAAGACCCTCGCGGCCATTGCCGATGCGACGAAGGGCGCCGGGCATCTCTATCTCGCCACCGACCCCGACCGGGAAGGAGAGGCGATTTCCTGGCACGTCCACCGGATTCTCGACGAGCGCAACATCCTCGACGGCGTCGACGTCAAGCGCGTGGTGTTTCACGAGGTCACGCGGAACGCGGTGACCAATGCGGTGGCGAACCCGCGGGAACTCAACCAGTCCCTGATCGACGCCTATCTCGCGCGCCGGGCGCTCGACTACCTGGTCGGTTTCACTCTGTCGCCGGTGCTGTGGCGCAAGCTGCCCGGATCGAGATCCGCGGGCCGCGTCCAGTCTGTCGCGCTGCGCCTGATCTGCGAGCGTGAAGGCGAGATAGAGGTGTTCAAGCCGCGCGAGTACTGGACCGTCGAAGCCATCTTCCGGACGGTCGACGGAAATCCGGTGACGGCGCGGCTGACCCATCTCGACGGCAGGAAGCTCGACCGTTACGACCTTGCCGACGAAGCGGCGGCGCAGGCTGCGGTCGAGCGGATCATGAGCCGGGAATTTTCCGTCGGGGGGATCGAGCGCAAGATCGTCCAGCGCCGGGCCGCGCCGCCGTTCACCACCTCGACCCTGCAGCAGGAGGCGTCGCGCAAGCTCGGTTTCGGCGCGACGCGGACCATGCGTACCGCCCAGCGCCTCTATGAGGGTGTGCCGATCGGCGGCGAGACGGTCGGGCTCATCAGCTACATGCGCACGGACAGCGTGAACCTGTCGCAGGAAGCGATACTCTCCGCCCGCGCCGTGATCGGCAGCGAGTACGGCCACAACTACATCCCCGAGGAACCCAACCGCTACCGCAACAAGGCGCGGAACGCCCAGGAGGCGCACGAGGCCATCCGGCCGACGGATTGCGCGCGCCACCCGTCGCGGATCTCCGGTCGCCTCCCCGACGACGAGGCCAGACTCTACGAGCTCATATGGAAGCGCACGATCGCGAGCCAGATGAAGAATGCCGTCCTCGAGCAGACGGCAGTCGATATCGCGTCGCAGGGCGACGACGTGGTCCTGCGCGCCAACGGCATGGTCGTGAAGTTCGACGGCTTCATGAAACTCTATCTGGAAGGGACCGGGGACCGGGAGGCCGACGGGCAGAAGGGGGACGACGGCGAGAAGGAACGCATCCTGCCGCCGATGGCCGAAGGCGACCCGGTCGCGCGCGGCGAGGTGGCGCCGGAACAGCACTTCACGAAGCCGCCGCCGCGCTATGGCGAGGCGAGCCTGGTCAAGCGGCTCGAGGAACTCGGCATCGGGCGTCCCTCGACCTACGCCACCATACTTCAGGTCCTGCAGGACCGGGACTATGTGGAACTGGAAAATCGGAGATTCGTTCCCAGCGACCGCGGGCGGATGGTGACGGCATTTCTGACGGAGTTCTTCCGCCGCTATGTCGAGTACGATTTCACGGCGGATCTCGAAAACCGGCTCGACGATGTCTCGAACGGCAACATGGAGTGGAAGAACCTGCTCCGGGAGTTCTGGACCGCCTTCGAGGCCGCCGTCAACGACACGTCGGGGCTACGCATCAGCGAAGTGATCGACAAGCTCGACGAGGAGCTCGGCGCGCACTTCTTCCCCGTGCCCGAGGAGGGCGGCAACCCCCGGAAATGTCCGGTCTGCAAGGATGGCCGCCTCGGGCTGAAACCGAGCGCCAGGGGCGGCTTCATCGGATGTTCGAACTATCCCGAATGCCGATACACGGCCGTGCTGGCGGTGTACACGGGTGATCCCGAGGCCGTCGCCGGACATGAGGGCCCGAGACATCTCGGCGACGATCCCGAAACCGGGCTGCCGGTGACGCTGCGGAACGGACCCTACGGGTTCTACGTCCAGGCCGGCGAGGCCGTGAAGGGGTCGAAGAAGAAGCCGAAGCGCCAGTCCCTGATGCCGAACACCCAGCCTGCCGATGTCGACCTCGCCCATGCGCTGGCCCTTCTGAGCCTGCCCCGCGAAGTCGGCGAACACCCGGAAACCGGGCAGATGATCGTCGCCGGGTTCGGACGGTACGGCCCCTATCTCAAGCACGGCGACAGCTACGTGAAGCTCGGAGGCGACGACGACGTGCTTTCGATCGGTCTCAACCGGGCGGTGACGGTCTGCGCCGAAGCGCCGAAGAAAGGCCCCCGCAAGTCCGCCGGAACCCCGATCGGCGACCATCCGGACGACGGCAAGCCGGTGGAGCTGCGGGACGGCCGCTACGGACCGTATGTCAAGCACGGCAAGATCAATGCCTCGTTGCCCTCGGGCGTCGAACCCGGGTCCGTGACCCTCGAACAGGCCATCGAATGGCTGGCAGCGCGGGCCAAGGCCAAGGCCGGAAACGGCCGCGCACGGCGCGCAGGCACGAAAAAAGCCGGCGGCCGTACCGGCAGCCGCGGGAAGACCGCTTCGGGCACCCGGTCGAAAGAAGCCTGACGGGACCTCCGCACTTTCGCGCCGTTCCCGCGTTGTCCGATCCGACGGGACCCTCATGCGCAGGCACTCATCGACGAATCGTCGCTCCGGAAACCCGAGGTCCGAAGGCCGCGGCGGCCTGCCGCCGGTAACGGTCATCGAGATCGACAGGCTCGACGAGGATGGCGAGCCCATCGCCCGGCCGGTGAAGTGGGACCGGCGGGATCCTGTGCCCGTGATCCGGCTCGATCCCCGGGAACCGCCCCCGGCGCCCGGCGTCGGCGATCGCATGCTCGCCCGCCTGTCCCCGGACGGCGACGGATCCTTTACGGCCCGGATCATCAGGAGGTTCGGGACTGCCCGAGACCGGCTGCTCGGGGTCTTCGAGCGCAGCCCGGACGGCCGGACCGGCCTGGTCCGGCCCGTCGAGCGTCGGCATCGTACGGAGTACGCCGTGGCGCCGAATTCGGCGGCCGGAATCAGGGACGGCGCCCTGGTCTGGATCGAACCGGCTGCAGGCCGCCAAGGTCGGCCTGAGGCGAGGATCGTCGAGTGCGCGGCGTCCGGTGGCGGCCCGGTGCCGCCGAGCCTGATCGAGATCCATGCCAGGGGGATCCCGACGGAGTTCTCCGCGGCGGCCCTCGCCGCGGCGGCAGCCGCGACACCGGTGCCGGTCGACGGCAGGACGGATCTCAGGGCGCTGCCCCTGGTTACCATAGACGGCAGCGATGCCCGGGATTTCGACGATGCGGTATGGGCTGCGCCCGACGACGATTCCGACAACCCCGGCGGCTGGCGCATTGTCGTCGCGATCGCCGACGTCGGATGGTACGTCCGTCCCGGTAGCGCGCTGGATGCCTCTGCAAGGGAGCGCGGCAATTCGGTGTACTTTCCCGACCGCGTGGTACCGATGCTCCCCGAGGCGCTCTCCAACGGGCTTTGCTCGCTCGTTCCCGGCGAGGACCGCGGCTGCGTCGCAGCTGACATCCGGATAGATGCCGAAGGCAGACTCCTCGACCACGCGTTCCGCCGCGCGGTCATGCGCTCTGCCGCGCGTCTGACCTACGAGCAGGTGGACGCGGCGCAGCGGGGAGAGGGGTTGGCCGGATTGCCGGTCCCGGAAGATCTGATCGCGTCGCTTTACGGCGCCTTTGGCGCGCTCTTGAAGGCCCGGGACGCCCGTGGCGCGCTGGACCTCGACGTGCCCGGGTTCCGGGTCGGGCTGGATGGGGACGGCAATGTGCGGGAGATCGTGCCGGAGGTCCGGCTCGACAGCCACCGGCTGATCGAGGAATTCATGATCGCGGCCAATGTCGCCGCTGCGGAAACCCTGGACAGCCTCAGGGCGCCCTGCATGTACCGCGTTCACGACCAGCCGTCGAAGGGGAAGCTCGAGGAGCTGGCGCGGATGCTCCGGCCGCTGGGCATCGGTGTGGCCCGGCAGGTGCGGCGGCCGCACGTGTTCCAACATATCCTCGACAGGGTGGCCGGCACACCCGCCGCGCCCCTGGTCAACATGGCGATTCTCCGAAGCCAGAGCCAGGCCGAATATGGCCCCCGGAATATCGGGCATTTCGGACTCGGGCTCAGGCGGTACGCACACTTCACGTCGCCGATTCGCCGCTACGCCGATCTCGTGGTGCACAGGTCGCTGCTCTGCGCGCTTGATCTCGATGACGAACCGGAGGCCTCCGGGGCCGTTTCCCGCCTGGACGAGCTCGGCCGGCATCTCTCGATGACAGAACGCCGCGCCGCCGACGCCGAACGCGGTGTTGCCGATCGCTACGCCGCAATGCACATGGAAGGGCGGGGTTTGGCGGAGTTTGCGGCCGTTGTCAGCGGTGTTCACCGGGCAGGGCTGTTCGTTGCCCTCGAACGGACAGGCGCCTCCGGTTTCGTGCCGATGTCGATGCTTGGGGACGAACGGTTCGACATGGTCGAGGGAGAGGGACTCGTCGGACGCAGGACCGGCGTTGTCCACGCTGTCGGAGACCGCATCGCCGTGCGCCTCGAGGAGGCAAACGGCCTTACCGGGTCGGTGGTGTTTTCGGTTTCGGACGGCAGGCGGCGGAAACGGAAGACTGGTTCGGCGTGACTGCCGGGCGACGCTAGGGAAATGCGGGATGGCCCGCGCCGGCGCCCTGCCGGGCGGCGCGAATCCGGGCTGTTACTTGATCCGCGCTTCCTTGAAGACCACATGCTTGCGCGCGACCGGGTCGAACTTGCGGAATTCAAGCTTCTCCGTCTGGGTCCTCGGATTCTTCTTGGCGACATAGAAATAGCCCGTGTCGGCGGTGCTCACGAGCTTGACGAGGATCGTGTTGGCCTTGGCCATGGAGGTTCTCCGGATGCCTGTATCGTGCCTTTTGGGGAAACTGACGGGTCAGCCCTGCCCTGTCAACCCGGCGCGTGCGACATGCGCCTGGCGGACGAGTCCGCCGCCAGACTCACATCAGGCTTGGCAAGTAGAGCGCGATGCCGGGGGCGATGATGAGGATCACGATGAGCACCAGATCGCAGAAGAGGTAGGGCGCGGCCGCGAGCGCGACCTGTCCCAGCGTGGTGCCTCTCACCATGCCCATCATTATGAATAACAGTAGTCCGAACGGCGGCGTCGTCGCGCTCATCTCCAGCGACATCAGCACGATCAGCGAGAACCAGATCGGGTCGTATCCAAGCTGGGTCGCGATCGGATAGAAGATCGGCACCGTGATCAGCATCATCGAGACCTGGTCCATGAACATGCCGAGCATGATCAGGACCAGGAACATCGCCGTGAGGATGACCAGCGGCGCAACCTCGAACCCCGTGGCCCACGACACGAAACCCCGGCTCGCGCCGGAGAACGACAGGAGCTGGCTGAACACGGTGGAGTTCATGAGGATGAAGAACACCATGCCGACGACCCGGATGGTGCCGATCAGCGACGTCTTGAAGGCCTCCCAGGTGAAGACGCGGCGCACCAGGGCCAGGATGCAGACGCCGACGACGCCGAACGACGCGGATTCGGACGGCGTGGCCCAGCCGAGCACGATGAAGCCGATGACGAGGAAGACGACGAAGCCCATCGGCAGGATGTTGACGAAGATCTGGTAGGTCTTCTGCGCCCAGGTGGTGGGCTCGACGTCGTAGCTCGGCGCCGCGTCGGGGTTGATGATCAGCATCAGCGTGATCATTCCGGCATAGAGGCCGGCAAGCAGGAAGCCGGGCAGGAGCCCGGCGATCAGGAGCGCGCCGACGTCGACGCCGGCGATGCTCGCGAGCAGAACCCCGAGCGACGAAGGCGGAATGATCATCGCCAGGCCGCCGGTGCCGAGGATCGGTCCCATCGACATGTGCTTGTTGTAGCCCCGGCGCTGCATCTCGGGGACCAGCAGCGAGCCGAGCATGGCGGTGTTCGCCATCGTCGATCCGGTCAGCGTCGAGAACAGGGACCCGCCGATGACCGTCAGGTAGCACAACCGCCCGGGTATCTTGCCGAGCAGCGTGTCGAGGGCGTCGAACACCCGGATCGCAAGTCCGGTGTGGAAGAACAGCGATCCCATGAGGATGAACATGGGGATCGGCGACAGGGTGAAGGTCGTGATCAGCTGCGGCGCGTTGTCGACGATCTGCGGCAGCTTGATGCCGGCTTCCTGCAGGAAGGCGCCGATATCCCAGATCGGCGCGCGGATGACGAAGACGCAGGTGCCGATGATGTTGGTGATCAGGAACGTAAAGGCCACCGGAAACCCGAGGGCCATTCCGCTGACGACGCACCCCAGAAGGATCGTCCCGGCCCAGTACCATTCCATCTAGACGCTGTCCTTCACTTCGCCGAGGTCGTAGGAGTAGTAGTGGCGGCGGCCGATGACATACATCAGGAATTCGAGGGCGACGAGAGCGAAACCGATGATCATCGGCAGGAACTGCCCCCAGTAGGGCATGTCGACGCCGCGCACGTCGAGCTGTCCCGACTCGGCGGTTTCGATGAAGAGCCCCCACGCGAACCAGGTGAACAGGAGCGCGGCGAGGAAGCAGATGACATAGACGACACGGGCCAGCGGCTCCCGCGCCACGGGCGGCAGTATGGAGACGAACGCCTCGATCGCGACATGCCCCTTCTCGCGCACCAGCCACGGCGCCGAGAACATTGCGATGTAGAGAAGCGCGTATTCGACCACCGACGACGTGAACAGCGGCGGCGTGACGCCGACCGTGCGCAGCGACACGTCGATGACGATCATCGTGAACAGGCAGGGGATGACGGCGCTGGCAACCCATGCCAGCGCCGTCGAGACCTGTCCGAGGACTCTGTCGAATGCGTCCATCGGATGGATGGGACTATTGGCGGAGACGCTTGGTCGCGCTCTTGAGGTCGACCTGCCGGTTGGGCTTGCCCGGGATATACATCAGGGGCTTGAGCGCGTCATGATACTCCGACCGCTTCTTGAGTTCCTTCCAGATCTCCTGGTGCGCGATGTCGAGATAGCGCGCCGCGGCATCGCCCTTCAGCACGATGTCCTGGACGCCGGCCGCCATGAGTTGCTTTTCCTCCTCGTGGCGCCACTTCTCGACGAGATGGACCGAGGTCGTCTCGTATTCGATGGCCGACTTGTTGATGGCGGCCTTCTCGGCGCCGCTCAGGCCCTTCCACACGGCGGCATTGACGGTCACCACCGTATTGGTCTGGTAGAAGTTCGGCATGACCCGGAATTTGGTCACCTTGTGGAAGCCGTTCGGGACCACCGACACGTCCGTGAACCCGAAGCCGTCGACCGTGCCGCGCTGCATCGCGGTGAAGACCTCGCTTCCCTTGATGTTGATCGTCGACGCGCCGAGCGCGCGGAACAGCGGGCGGTAGGTTCCTGTCGCGCGCATCTTCATTCCGGTGAGGTCCGGTATGCCGTCTTTCATCGGCGGCTTCTTGGCGAGATACATGTGGTAGGAGGTCATGCTTTCGCCCCAGGCCAGCAGGTGCGCGCCGGCCTTCTTCATGTAGATCTCCTCAAGGATCTTCCACGCGCCGTTCTTGCGGAGCGCCGACGGCCCCTGGTTGGCGGCGAGAATCGCGTACCCTTCCGGCACGGTGCCGATGTAATACGCGGTCGGCGAGTGCAGCATGTCGAACTGCCCGCGCTTGAGCGCGTTCGCAGCCTTGCGCGGCGGAACGATTTCCTGGCCGCCGATATAGACGATCTTCACTGCCTTGCCCGCCGCCGCGTTGTGCGGCCCGACCATCGTCTGAAGGAAACTCTTCGTCAGCGTGTTGGTCTGCTGCAGCGAGGTGACGGCCCTCATGTCCTTTGCCGCCGCTGGCGCTATTCCGAGCGCAACGACCGCCGCGGCTGAAAGAATGCCGCGCACAATCCCTTGGATCATCTGATCCTCCCGTGTCTGTTGAATTCGATCAGGTTGGTACACGGTGCCTGCAATAGCGCCACCGCGCGCGACAGTCAAGCTGGCCGGAGCCGGCCTGCGGCCGGCTCCGGTGGCGTCCGGTCAGGAACTATTGGCGCAGCCTCTTGGTTCCGAGATCGACCTGCCGGTTCGGCTTGCCCGCGATATACATCAGGGGCTTGAGCTTGTCGTGGTATTCGGAACGTTTCTTGAGTTCCGACCAGATGGCGGCATGGGCAATATCGAGATACTTGGCGCCCGCGTCGCCCTTGAGCTCGAGGTCCTTGACGCCGGCCGCCATGAGCTGCTTTTCCTCCTTCAGGCGCTGCGTCTCGACCCACTGCACCGACGTGGTCTCGTACGTGACGGCGAGGTCGCTGAGCTTCTTCTTGGCGTCCGCGCTCAGCCCCTTCCAGCTCGTCGGATTCACGGTGACGACCTGGTTGGTCTGGTAGTAGTTCGGCGTGACCCTGTACTTGACGACCTTGTGCAGCCCGAGGGGCACGATCGACACGTCGGGAAATCCGAAGCCCTGCACCGTGCCGCGCTGCATGGCGGTGAAGATCTCGCTCGACTTGATGTTGATGGTCGAACCGCCGAGCGCCCGGAACAGCGGGCGGTAGGTGCCGGTGGCACGCATCTTCACCCCGGTCAGATCCGGCACGCCGTCAGGACCGATCTTCGGCATGATGGTGAGATAGGTGTTGTACGAGGTCATGTTCTCGCCCCAGGCAAGCAGCTTGGCGCCAGCCTTCTTCATGTAGACCTCTTCGAGAATCTCCCAGGCGCCGTTCTTGCGCAGCGCCGCCGGGCCCTGGTTGGCGGCAAGCAGCGCATAGCCTTCCGGCACCGTGCCGATGTAATAGGCCGTCGGGGCGCACAGGACGTCGAACTGCCCTCTTTTCAAGGCGTTGGCAGCCTTTCGCGGCGGCACGACTTCCTGTCCGCCGAGATTGTTGATCTGCACCCCCATCTCCTTCGCGGGCGCGAGGAAGTTCCTGAGGAAGCTCTTGGCGAGGGTGTTGGTCTGCTGGAGCGCCGTGACCGCGCCGAGATCCTTGGCTTGTGCGGGCACTGCCGCCAGCGTCGCCGCTGCCGCCAGTACTACGAATCCAGTTCTGAACATGCGTGTCTCCTGAATGTGCCTGATGCGCAGGCATGGCAAGTGAACTTGGTAGAATGCCGAATTTGGTGGGCAGGCCGCGACGGAGTCAAGCCGTTCGGGGCGCTCGATCGCGGCCGCCGTTCCGGAGCGGGCGTGCGCTTGGCGGGTCAGAAGGGCAGGGCGATCGGGAAGGCGATGCCTTCCGAATTGACGATCGTCGCCTTCTTGGCCGCGATCTCGAAGGCCGGGGGCGCCTTGCGCAGGAGCGCGTATTCGGCGCGGCCGCCGAAGGTGCGCGCCGGCTGTCCGGGCTGCGCCTCGACGAGGACGAAGCGTGCGCCGACCTCGAAGGCGCCGAGCCTGCGGTTCTGCGATTCGATGGTCACGTTCGACACCAGGTGGCTCGTATGCGACGGCGGAAGGCCGCCGCCCGCCTCCCCGTAACGCGCCCTGAGCGTCGGCGCGTCGTCGAAGAACAGCGACGGGGCGTGGTGCGGATCCTCCTGGCCGGGCGACGCCGGCGCCCAGTAGTGGCCGTCCTCGGAGAACAGCGCCGCCCATTCGCCGAGCCTCCGCTCGTCGAGGAGCGCCGCCTCGCGGATGAGGAAGGCCTCGATCTCCCGCAGGAGCAGGAGATCCGCCATCGCGGTCTGGAGGTCGTCCGTCACGGCCGGGGATGCCGTGACGGCATCGCCGCGTGCCCCGGCACCGGACCGCTCGCTCGCAGGCATCGGCTTGCCGTCCGCCGGCGGGTCAGTTGCGTATGTCCTGGAGGAACCATTCGATCGGCAGCGGCGTGCCGAGCCCGCGTTCGCGCGCGCGCTCGTAGACCAGCCGGCCGACGGCGGCGAACTGTATGCCGGCGGAGATGTTGTGGAAGAAGATCAGTTCGGACTCGTCCTGCCGGCCCGGCTTGTGTCCGGCAGTGATCGGCGGCAGCTCTTCGAACTCCGTGTCCCGGTAGCGGCGGCGGTAATGGACATCCATCGGCCGCCGGTTGCGGTCCTCCTCCGATCCCATCACGAAATCGTTGAGCTTCGTGTTCGAGGTGATCACGACGCGGTCGCAGGCGTCGTAGGTCTCGGCGTCGATCTCGTCGTGGCGGACGTTGACGATCAGGGCGCCGGGCCGCAGCAGCCCGACCATGTTGCCGGTGAAGATCGGCACGCGGGAATCCGTGCAGAGTGCCGCGATGTCGGCATCGGCGAGCGCCGTCTCGCGATCCTCGACCGCCATCACCCGGATGCCCAGCTCCGCGGACATCTCGGCCGCGAAGCGCTCCCTGTTCTCAGGTGTCGGGCTGTAGACCCGGCACTCCTCTATGTTCCGGACCTCGCGGATCGCGCGCAGGTAGGACCGCGCCATGCCGCCCGATCCGAGCATGCCGACGACCCTGGAATCCTCGCGTGCAAGGTACTTGACGCCGACCCCGGTGGTGGCGCCGACGCGTTCATGCTGGATAATGCCGTCATTGAGCATGCCGATGAGTTCGCCGTTCGATGTGTCGATCAGCAGGATGAAGCCGCAATAGCTGCCGGGCTCGACGCAGTGCCATTCCTCGGTGACGGCGCCGCCGTATTCGCGCCAGGTCAGGATGTCGGACTTGAAGCGGAACGCCAGCGTCGGCGGGTCGGAAATCGCTCCGATCAGGGAACCCCATCGATAATAGTCCCCCTGGGCGGCCGTTGGCGACCACATGTCGGTCCGGGTCTGGAACATCGCCATGCCCTCGGCGTACTGGCGGAAGGCGCTCTCCATGACGTCGATGGCCTCCCCGGTGACGAGAACCCGGGAGGTGACGTCATTGTTGATCAGGAGCGGCATGTCGGTCCTCCGGTCATCAGGTTGTTGCAGCCCCGCCGATGGCGGCGCGCACCCGCGCCGGCGTCATCGGCATCGAAATGTCGGTCACGCCGAGCGGCTCCAGGGCGTCGACCACGGCGTTGACCGCGAGAATCGGCGATATCGCGACGCCGGCCTCGCCGATCGACTTGGCGCCCAGCGGATTGGTCGGAGCCGGGACCGGCCTGAGTTCGCAGACGAAGCATGAACTCGGAATGTCGTCGGCGCGCGGAAGGCCGTAATCGAGGAACGATCCCGACAGTATCTGGCCGCTCCGGCGGTCGTAGACGACGTGCTCGGAAAACGCCTGGCCGAGGCCGTGGACCACGCCGCCGCGGAGCTGCGCCTTGACCAGCGTCGGGTTCACTGGCGTGCCGCAGTCATGGACCATGACATAGCGGTCGATATGGACGGCGCCGGTTTCGGGGTCGATCTCGACCTCGCAGCAATGGGTGCCGGTGGGATAGGAGAAGTTCTCGGGCAGGAAACGGCTGGATGCCGCGAGACCGCCCTCACTTTCCACGATCCGGTCGAAAGCCAGTGTCCGGTCCGTCCCCGCCACGGAGAAGGTCCCGTCGGCGAACTCGATATCCTCGGGCGCCGCCTCGAGCCGGCGCGCCGCGGCCTCCCGGCCGAGTTCGATGAGCTTGTCGGCCGACTGCACTACCGCGGAACCGCCAATGACCAGCGAGCGGCAGGCTCCGGTTCCGGTCCCGTAGGCGATGTCGTCGGTGTCGCCCTGGATGACCCGTACCCTGTCCATCGCGATGCCGAGCATGCCGGCGGCGATCTGGGCATAGACGGTGTCGTGGCCCTGGCCGTTGCACATCGACCCTATGCGCAGTTCGACGCGACCGTCGGGACTGCACCTGATGTCGGATTCCTCGTCGAGTCCCGAAGCCAGCGCCTCGATGGTGTTGCACACGGCGAAGCCACGCAGCAGTCCGCGCCCGCGCGAGTCGGCCCGGCGGGCGCCGTATGCCTCCCGGTCGGCAAGCTCGAGCGCGCGGTCGAGATTGGCCTCGAACTCGCCGCTGTCATACGTGAATTCGGTCACCGTCCTGTATGGCAGGGCATCCGACGCGATCAGGTTGGCGCGACGGAGGGCGCTGCGGTCGAGGCCGAGTTCCCGCGCCGAGGCGTCCATCAGCCGCTCTGGAATGTACTGGCCCTCGGGCTCGCCGGCGCCGCGTATGGGGCAGGTCGGCACGGTATTGGTCAACACGGCGCGTGCTTCGAGATATCCGGTCGGCACGTCATAGACCGACGGCGCGATCTTGACGGAGTTGCGGACCGGGTTGACGGCGCGCGGTGCCATGTAGGCGCCGAGTGCGGCATTGTTGATGACCCGCATGGCCAGCAGCCGGTGCTGGGAATCGAACGCGTACTCGGCGTGTCCGACGAGGTCGCGGCTGTGGACGTCGCCAAGAAAGGACTCCGAACGGTCGGATATCCACCGCACCGGGCGTCCGATCCGGCGCGCCGCCCAGAGAACCAGGACCTGTTCGCTGTGAAGGACGTTCTTGGCGCCGAAGCCGCCGCCGAGGCGCGGTACGACGACGCGGATCTTGTCCGGAGCGCAAAAGAAGCAGAACCTGGCCAGCGTGTCGCGGATCGGATGCGGCTTGCCCGCCGTAGCGTGAAGCGTGAATTTTCCGGGCTCCGGATCCCAACTGCCGATATAGCCCCTGGTCTCGATCGGGGCGCCCACCCCACGGTTGTGCACGTGCCGGATGCGCGTCACATGCGATGCCCGGGCGAACGCCGCGTCCGTCGCTTCCCTGTCGCCGTAGGCCACGCGGAAGCAGATATTGTCCGGGAACTGCGGATCGATGACGGGAGCGCCCTCGGCCAGAGCGTCCTCGATGTCGATGGCCGCGGCCAGCGGCTCGCAGTCCACGGCAATCGATTCGAGACCGTCGCGCGCGGCGTCCGCGGTCTCGGCGACGACCATGGCGATGATCTGTCCCGCGTAGAGCACCCGGTCGGCGGGCATCGCCGGCTGCGGCCGCGCGATCGCCGGATCGCCGGGCGGCACCTTGCGCCCGTCCATCGCCGCCGCCGGCGGAACGACCTCCCAGGGGATGCCGCCGATGCCGTCGGCGGCGAGATCCCGGCCCGTGAGTACGGCGATCACGCCGGGCTGGCGGAGGGCCTCCGAGGTGTCGATGTCGCGGATGTCGGCATGGGGCTCTGTCGAGCGCAGGAATGCCGCGTGGGTCTCGCCCGGCAGGTGGATGTCATCGAGGAACCTGGCGCTGCCCCGCAGCAGCGCGTCATCTTCGAGGCGAATTGCCGGTGTGCCTACGAGGCTGCCGATCCCGGACGGGATTGGTCGGGCGTTCTGCATGCGCCGTATAATGCGCCTTCATGTCGAGACTGGCAATTCGGCGGTCCCGCCCCCGTCATGTTCTCTCGTGCCGGCCGTCAGTCGCCTCCGGATGGCGCCGCGCCGGCTTCGCGCTTCAGTTTCAGTGCCAGCCGGTCCGGGCCGTAGAACTTTTCGAGATAGTCGAGCACCAGCTTCTCGTCGTCCGGCTCGAGCTCGGCCATCTCCTGTTCCTCGACCATGAACTCCAGGACCTCGGACCACGTCGGACGCGACAGGCCCTGCTGGGTGACCAGCTTCATGGAATGGCAGGCGCCGCAGAGACCGAGCACCTCGTCGCGGCCGATGCCCGGAGGCAGCCCCTGGTATTCGTCGACGTCAGCCGCAGCCACGGCGGGCTGCACGGTCGCCGACGTCTGCACGGCCAGTGGCGCCTGCGGGGCGGGGAGCACCGTGGCGGCAGGTTCCGCCACTTGCGCTCCCGTCCCCGACAAGACGGCGACGAACAGGATAAATGCGGTCCAGGCTGCAGCGGCGAATGCTGCAGAGTACGCGAGCAGTGCCATGGCTGTCAGCTGACGCGCACGGAGATCCTGTGCATCGAGTTGTTGAGATACCCCTTGGGATTCCAGGCAATGGCAAACGGCTGGCTCGTGCCCTCATCGTCGGTCGCCCGCGCCCAGACCTCGTAGTAGCCCTTTTCCGGAAACGCCAGCTCCGCCGACCACCGCTGCCAGGCGTAGGGATTGGCCGGGCTCTTGAGGTCGGCGCGCTGCCAGGACGCCCCGAAATCGATCGAGACGTCGACCCGCGCCACCTCGTTGTCGCCGGCCCAGGCGTGGCCCGCGACCGCGAGTTTTCGTCCGGTGATGGACAGTCCCGTCTTCGGCGTCGTGATCAGGGATTTGACCGGCATCGCGTGGATGATCTTCATGGCGCTTTTCGGCACCTTTTCGCCGGGCGAGACCGGGTAGTCGGGGACCCGGTAGGCAGAGCCGGTCATCTTGGGCCCGTCATGCACGACGTCCCTCAACCAGATCCGCTTGAGCCACTTCTGCGAGCACGAGCCCGGCCATCCCGGAATCACCAGCCGGAGCGGTGCGCCGTTCATCGGGTGGAGTGTCCCCCCGTTCATCGCGAAGGCGATGAGATTGCTCGGGTTCATCGCCTTTTCGATCGGCACGCCGCGCGAGATCGGAAGCTTGCCTTCCTTCCCCGACAGGTGCGTATCGGCGCCGACATGGGCGGTGTAGACGACGTTTTCCTTCACGCCCGCCGCCTTCAGGACGTCGGCTAGGCGGACTCCGGTCCACTCCGAGCACGCAACCGCGCCGAGCGTCCACTGGTTGCCACGCGCCGGCGGATCGAAGAATGCCCGGCCGTTGCCGCCGCACTCGATGGTCAGGCGCTGCGTCACGACCTCGAACTTCTTCTTCAGATCCTCGATACCGAGGGTCATCGGGGTGTTCACAAGCCCGTCGATCTGCAGCTGCCATTTTGCGGGATCCATGTCCGTCGGGACGATCCCGTTGTTGCGGATGAAATGGCGGGCCGTCGGCGTTACCTCGTCATCGAGCAGGTGTGCCGGGGTCTCCGCGTTGACCGGCCGGTCGTTGAGCACGGTGAGCCCGTCCTTGCCGGCAATCTTCACCGGATTGGCGGCGATGGCCTCGGGAATGAAGCCCGACGGCATGTTGCGGTGAAACGGGATGGCGGAACCTATGACCGCTCCCATGGTGGCGAGTCCGGCGCCTCTCAGGAATCCTCGGCGATCACCGTGCGGTTCGCGTCCGAACACGACGCGATCCGCCTTTTCGGGATCCTCTGCGTAGAGTTCGAAGATGTCGGCGTGTGTGTCTTGTAGACCATTTTCCTTCATGACAGACCTCCTTGCAGGCCGGGGTTCGGTTGGGAGTCGTCGCATGAAAATAAAAAGTTGCCAGACTGTCAACAGACTGCCGCAGCGCAGCGATCCACAGTAATCCCATGCTGGGATTCCGGCGACGATCGGCGGTGGTTCCCGAGCCTCGGCCGCGCTGCGACCGGCGTCCCGGCTCTCCGATGCCCGCCCCGGCGGGGGAGATTGCGGTCGATGAGACCGATCTCCGATAACGCGAACCTCGATGCACTCGGATTCCACTTCCCCGCATGGGATGATCGCGCCTCGCCGCGTCCGGCACTTTTTTCGACGGCACCGCGATGCTAGCCTGATGCGGCGCGGCTCGCGGGAAAGCGGTCCGGCAGCATTCGGAGGCAGTCGAATGGGTGATCGTGAGGAAGTTGCCGGCATCATCGTCGATCGGACGGCGGCCTGCGGCATCGAACTCGTTGCCAGTCTGCCCGACAACTGGCTGGCGGAAGTGATCCGGGGTTTCGATACCGACGGGAGATTCCGCCATGTCCCGGTCAACCGCGAGGAATCGGCCGTCGGGCTGTGCGCCGGCGCGTTCATGTCGGGCGTGGGATCGGTCGCGCTGATGGGCGCGTCGGGAATGATGACGCTGATCTACGCCATCACCAAGATCAACTACACTTACGAGATCCCCGTGTTCTTCATGATCACGCTGCGCGGTGCGCCGGGCGACACCCACAAGCACCATGTGTCGAACGGCCTCTACCTCCTGCCGGTGCTCGATGCCATCGACCTGCCCTACATGATCATCGATTCCCGCAACGATCTTCGCCACATCTCGACGATGTACGAGCATTCGCGCACGTTCAGCCGGGCGAGCGCCGCGATCCTGACCCGCGACGTGCTGCGCGGCGAGGCCTGAACCGTGGCCATACCCTTCAGGGCGGGTTTCGAGTATCTGGTGTCGCGCTGGACCGACGAGCTCGTCATCCCGTCGGCAGGCAATTCCAACCAGATGTGGTGGAACCTCACGAAGAATACCGAACAGGTCTTCTATCTCGACGCCTCGATGAGCCTTTCGACATTGTTCGGTTCGGGGATCGCCTACGGAGTGCCGGAAGCCCAGGTCTGGGCATTCATGGGCGACGGCGCCTTCTGCATGAATCCAGGTATGCTGATGGTGGAACGCGATCTCGACTTGCCGAACCTCACCCATATCGTCGTCTCCAACCGGGTCTATGGTGGCACGTCGGACATCGATCTGCCGAACAGGCAGATGAACGACTACACCGGCATGGCACAGGCAATGGGGCTTCAGCGCACCTTTGCCTTCGATACGCTGGAGGCGCTCGACAACGGTTTTGACCAGGCCTTTCGCGGCAATCGCGGGGGTCACAGTTTCGTCGTGCTCGAACTTGAGCCGATGACTCCGGAGGACGCGCGGCTCGAAGGT
The DNA here is from genome assembly GCA_022822405.1 of Alphaproteobacteria bacterium. Taxonomy (GTDB): domain Bacteria; phylum Pseudomonadota; class Alphaproteobacteria; order MPNO01; family UBA830; genus JAJEBT01. The sequence goes on along the minus strand of JAJEBT010000002.1, from coordinate 442 downwards.
CCTCCCATGGACGGACCGGAAATCAAGTTCCGGTTCGGGCGTCATGTCGAGAGGACCTACGGGCGCCGCATCTTCAGCCATCAGATCTGACGGTACGGGGCGCTGTCCGGCGGCGTCGGGGGTCCGAACCCCGCCGTTGCCCGGCTGTCCCGCTGCGGCTCGGCGCCGCGCCACGGTATCCGGAAGACGCCGGCCCCGGACCTCGGCCCGCCGCGCGATCCTGCCGCCGAACCCTGAATTCACCCTGCGGAAATCGTTGCATCCGGGGAAGCTCCGGCGGCCATTCCGGCCCGCCTTGCCTCAGGACTTTCCCACCCTGCCTTCAATTTTGCCGTCTGCTGCTGACTGGAGGTTGCACAGTGCTCCCTTTGGCGGGTTTTCTGGCGGCGTGGCTGCGGCGCGGGTGATCGCAGGCGCCGTTTCCGGTGTCTGGGCGGGTTGT
>JAJEBT010000012.1 GCA_022822405.1 Alphaproteobacteria bacterium | reverse complement strand
ACAACGAAGTGGTAGACGGCGATCTGGCGAACTACTTCGGCGAGATCCCGCATGCCGGACTGCTGAAGGGCGTGGCCCGTCGCGTGAGCGACGGACGCATGCTCGGACTGGTCAAGGCGTGGCTGGAGATGGCCGTGGTGGAAGACGACGGCGAGGGCGGCAAGCGCCGCACGAACCGGGCGCGCCGGGAACGGAAGGGAGTGCCGCAGGGCTCTCCGCTGACGCCCCGAACGCAAAAGGCAACTTTCGTCTTTGGTGCCGCCGCTGCCCGGTTTCGACGGGTCCGCACCACCGCCCGGCGAGCCCGAGACCGGGATGGAATGGCGGATGGTGATTTTGTCCTCGGTGACAAGTATCTCCTTCACGAGGAGCCGGACGATACGCTGCCGTTCGGCGATGTCGAGGGTTTCGGCGGATGAACGCAGCCGCGCCAAAAAGGCGGTCAGGGTCTCGGCGAGCCGGAGCCAGGTCTCCCGATCCTTGGCACGATCGACGGCGGATTGCAGTTCGCGAGATAGCGCCTGTTCCTGACGGCGGAGCTCGGGCGTTCGGTCGCGTAGCTCGTCGATGGTGATCAACTCCTCCTGGTAGGCCGTGACCAGGCGGTCGATGCCCTTGCGGACCCTGATCAGGCGATGCCGAAGGTCGGCCTCGCGCTGCTGGTTGGGATCGGAGACACGGGCCGCCTCCAGTCGCCGGTCGATCTCTGCGCTCACCAGTGCCGGATCTTCAAGCAAGCGGACCAGTTCGGTCCACACGATGTCGTCGAGCAGGTCCTGGCGTACCGGACGGCTGTCGCACAGCGGGCCGTTGAGATGGCGCCAGGCGTCGGACCCCAGGCAGCGGTAGTAGGAGATCTTGCGGGCGGTGGTCCGGGTCGACGTACGATACAGCGCGTAGCCGCATTTGCCGCATGCCACAAGCCCCTGCGAGACGCTGGGCGTTTTCGTCCTGCGCTTGGAGAAGACCTTGTTCCGCTGCAGCCGCTCGTCGGCGAGGGTGAAGGTCTCTTCGCTGACGATCGCCGGCACCGGGATCTCGATCCAGTCTTCACGCGGCCGCTCATGGCCGGTCGTGTTGCCGGTGAACCCGGCACGGCGGCGCTGCGGCCGCACGCCGCGGCGCGGCGCCACCCGGGTCTTGCCGAAGCACGCCTTTCCCTGGTACGCCGGATTGCGCAGCATCGCCCACACCACCGAGCGTTCCCAGCGCGGGCGCCCGGAGGACGTGGGGACCCCGCGTTCATTGAGCTTGCGGGCGATCGCACCAATGCTCAGGTGATCTTCGGTGTAGTGGCGGTAGACGTCGCGCACCACGGACGCCTGCGGTTCGACGATTTCGTAGAACGCGTCGCTGTCCTGGGTTTTCTTGTGGTAGCGGTAGCCGTACGGCGCGCCACCGAGGACGGCGACCTCGCCGCGTCGCGCCCGATGACGCTTGCCGCGACGGGAACGTTCCAGAATCTGCGCGCGCTCGTATTCCGCGATCATCCCCTGGAACTGGACGAGGAGATGGTCTTCGGGGGTCTCCATCGACGGCGCGTTCAGGAACACGGTCTCGACGCCCTGGCGGGCCAGCTCCTCGATGATCAGAACCTGATAGGCATAGCGGCGGCTCAAGCGATCCGGGGCATGAACCAGGACGGCCTCGATGCGCCCCTCCGCGGCGAGGTCCCTGACCCGCTCCAGCCCCGGGCGTTCGAGAACCGCGCCGGTATAGCCGTCGTCCTCGATGATCATGTCGGGTGCGACGCGGTAGCCGTGGCGCTCGGCGTAGGCAACCAGGGCCTCGGTCTGGCTGGCGATCGTGTTGCTATCCCTCTGCTGCTCGCCCGAGACCCGTGCGTACAGGGCTGCAATCTTCATGATCGTCTCCTACGTCGCGGGTTCGCGGCGGGATCTTGTGGGCCCGATCGGGCACCAGGATCGCGTAGGCGTTCTGGAGCTTGGCGGCGAGCAGGCGATCGAAGGCGTAGTCGAGCTGAACGGCGGGCCGAGAGCTTGAGCGGCGTTCAGCCACGACGACCGACATCCGAGAAGAAGCGTCTCAAGGCCCGCGCGACGATCTCCCCGATCGAAGCGCCGCTGCTCCTGGAATGCGCCCGCAACGCCGCCGCCAGCGTGCCCGGAATCTTGATGGTGATCGCGATCAGCGCCTCGGCCGGCTCGGCCGGCTGGCTCATGGCGCGCGCATCCTGGAGATAGCGATACGCCTGACGCTGCGACAACCCGAAGCGCTGCGACAGGCGAAGCACCGCCTCGCTCGTGGCCACACCCTGAGCCAGCAGGGTATACGCGGCGTTGAGCCGCTCGACCTTCTGGGCGCGAGTGGATCGGACCATGTGACATAAGGATATTACTTCTTGCGTCGCAAATCAATCAGGGGACGATCGCGCCATTGCACAATCTCGCGCTCAAAGCGGAAGTTGCCTTTTGCGTTCAGGGCGTCATGACCGCCCCCTGCGGTGTCCCCTTGCCGGTGTCCGACCAGTCGGTCTCTTCCATGACGCCGGCATTGAGCCACTTGGTGATCAGCCGGATCACCCGCGTGTCCCCGATCCGTCTCTCGAGCATCCGGACCAGATGGTCACGGTCGAGATTGTCGAAGAACCCCCGGATATCGGCGTCAACGATCCAGTTGACCTTCCGCCGTTCC
>JAJEBT010000204.1 GCA_022822405.1 Alphaproteobacteria bacterium | reverse complement strand
GGGACCGATGGCAGAGGGAGCCTCAGCGTCGCGACCGACAGCGACGCGAGAGACGAGGACGACGGGTACATCACGGCGCGCCTGGTCAGCGGTCAGGCCTATGCCGTCGGATCGCCGGCTTCCGCGAATGTCGACGTGACCGATGGCGGCGCGCCGACGCCCCGGATCAGCGTCCGCGCCCTGTCGTCGGCAATTGTCGAGGGGGGGACCGCCCGTTTCGAGCTGACCGCGAGTCCCCGGCCCGCAGCCCCGCTGAATGTGCGGGTGGAGATCGCCGACAGCGGCAGCTTCGCGAGCCAGGGCGAGGCCGGGACGAGAATCGTGACCATCGGCACGAATGGCAGGGCCAGCATCGACGTGGAGACGGAGAACGACCTTGTCTCGGAGCCCGACGGCTCACTGACTGCCAGGGTTCTGAGCGATGCGGGCTATCTGGTGACCTCTTCCGGCCGGGCATCCGTTGCGGTTCGGGACGAGAGCATCGAGGTCCGGATCAGCGCCGCCGGGGACATCGTCGAAGGCGATACCGCGAGGTTCACGCTGACGGCCCATCCGGCGCCGCCGGAGAGCCTGGTCGTCAACGTCAGCATTGCCGAGAACGGCAGCTTCCTGTCGCAAGGGGCCCACGAACAATTGATCACGGTCGGCACGAACGGGCGCGGGACCTTCTCCGTGGACACGACCGATGACGAGAAGGCGGAAGCGGACGGCACCGTCATCGCGACGGTGCAGAGCGGCTACGGCTATGCTCCGGGTTCTCCGGGCCGGGCGACGGCAAGGGTGTCTGACGCGACCCCGACGATCACGATCGCAGCCGGCCCGAGCGTCGTGGAAGGCGATATCGCGACGTTTGCGCTGACGGCCCGTCCGGCGCCCAGGCACAACCTCGCGGTGCGCGTCGACGTGACCGAAACCGCCGGCGGGACCTTTGCTCCTTCCGACGAACTCGGGCAGCGGGACGCCACCATCTTCACGGACGGCACGGGAACCCTCGAGGTCCGCACCGATGATGACGAACAGAACGAGGGCAGCGGCACCATCACGGCCAGACTCCTTTCCGACGCGGACGGGTATTACCGGATCGGCTCGCCGCGGTCGGCCACGCTCCAGGTCAACGACGACGATCATGACCGAAATGCGCTGACCGTGTCCGTCGGCGATGCCTCGGTGACGGAGGGGCAGCGGTTCGAATACGGCAGGCGGATCATCACGTTTCCGGTGACCCTCAGCAAGCCGACCAACCGCTGGGTCTCGGTGTCCTTGCAGACCCGGCCCCATGAAGACGCCGCCAACCCGGCGACCCCGGATGTCGACTACAGGGCGACCCTCTACGGGAGGCATTGGAGAGCATGGTTCCCGGCGGGCGTGACCGAACGGTCCGTCAGCATCGAGATTTACGATGACGACGAATACGAGCCGGATCCGGAGACATTCGAGCTGGTGATCAGCCGTGTCTACGGCGCGGAAATCGCCGATGGGCGGGCCATCGGCACGATCCTGCCCGATCCGTCGGACGCGCCGCGCGGCACGCCGGTGGTCACGATCACCGGCGGGGGAGCCGTGGAGGAGGGCCAGCGCGTCACCTTCACATTGACGGCGGAACCGGCGCCGGAGGAGGACCTGGTCGTCCAGGTGAGGGTCTATGACGAGAGCCTCGGAACCCCGGCGAGCGACTATCTCACCGAAGACGACGAGGGTCTGCACGATGTGACCATTCCTGGCGTCGACAAGCGGTTGTTCCAGCATTACAAGGACAGCCCGGCGCGCTTTGCCCTGCGGACCGTTGACGATGCCGAGGAGGAAGCGGGCGGCAAGATCTTCGTCCAGATCGAGTCCGCCGTCGACGGAAGCTATGACACCAGTCAGGAGCCGTATTCCGCCGAGGTCGGCGTTCGCGACAACGACGGGCCGCCCCTGTCCGTCAGGCCGGCCATCCGCATTGCGGATGCGACGGCAAACGAGGCCGACGGATCGATCTCGTTCGACGTCACGCTGGACCCGGCGGTTCCATACGGCGCGGGGCCCATGACGGTCGACTACAGGACCTATTCGGGGGTGGCCAGGGGGAACGTCGATTTCAAGGGCAAGAGCGGGACACTGACATTCTACGAAGGCGAGTCGTTCAAGCAGATCGAGGTCAATATCCTCGAAGATCAGCACGATGAGGGCGAGGAGTCCTTCTACGTATATCTGCACAATGCGCGGGGCGGGGCCAGGATTGCCGACGGCTGGGCCAGGGGCACCATCGTGAACTCCGACCCGATGCCGGCGGCATGGCTGGCGCGGTTCGGTCGCACGGTTGCGGAGCAGGCGCTCGACGGGATCGCGGGCCGCATCGCGGCGCCGCGCGAGGCCGGCGCCCGGGGCACGATTGCCGGGCAGGCGCTGAACCTCGGAACGGGTCCGGGGGCTGACGGCGCGGCGAACGACCCCGGATCTCTGTCCGGCCTCGACGCTTCCGCCGGTCGCATCGGCAACCTGGCCGACGGCCTCGGCAACGGCCCCGGCCATGACGCTCACGGCTTCGGCCAGGGGTTCGCGCAATCCCGCACCATGACGGGGCTGGAGGCGCTGCTGGGCTCCAGCTTCACCGCGACGGGGGAGACCGACGGCAGCGGCGGCAGTCTCGCCTTCTGGGGCCGCGCGGCGCAGTCCTCCTTCGACGGAAGAGAGGGCACCTTCTCGCTCGACGGCGAGACGACCACGGCCATGCTGGGCGCGGACTATGCGCGGGGCAAGTGGCTGGTCGGCATCGCGCTGATGCAGAGCTCCGGCGAGGGCGGCTATGCGGATTCGGGCATCGAACCCCGCCCGGCCTCGCAGGCGTGCCCCGAGGGCGTGGACGGGGATCTGTGCAACGGGGCCGTACGGACAGGCGACGGCGATGTGGAGGCGTCGCTGACGGCGGCGGTTCCCTACGCGGCCATCCAGGCGTCCGAACGCCTCCGGCTCTGGGGCGCGGCCGGTTACGGCACGGGCGACATCACGCTCGAGCCGGACGTGGGCGGCTCTCTCAAGTCCGATATCTCCTGGACGATGGCGGCGGCGGGCGCGCGGAGCGATCTGCTGCCTCCGCCGAAGGAGGGAAGCGGCCCCACGCTGGCGCTGACCGCGGACGGGCTGTGGGCGCGGACCTCGTCGGAGAAGACGCACGAGCTTGCGGCGTCCGACTCCGACGTGACACGGCTCAGGCTAGGCCTGGAGGGCGGCTACGCCATCGCCATGGAAGGCGGCGGCAATCTGACGCCGAAGGTCGAGATCGGCGCGCGTCATGACGGCGGCGACGCGGAGACCGGCTTCGGCGTCGAGTTCGGCGGCGGCATCGCGTGGACGGATCCCGCGATCGGGCTCTCGCTCGACCTCTCGGGCCGGACGCTGATCGCGCACGGCTCGGACGACCTGGAGGATCAAGGCTTCGCAGCCTCGCTCGCCTTCGATCCGAACCCGAGCACCGAGCGCGGGCTGTCGCTGACGCTCCGCCAGGACTGGGGCGGTTCGGCTCAGGGCGGTCTCGACGCGCTGTTCGCGACCGACCCGCTGGCGGACCGTGCGGGCACGGCCGAGGCGACCAGCCGCTGGCAGGCGGAGGCGGCCTACGGCTTCCCGGCCTTCTCCGGCCGCTTCACCGGCAGCCCGCATGTCGGGCTGGGGCTCACCACGGGCGCGCGCGACTACACGCTCGGCTGGCGGCTCTCGCCGGCGGCCAACGCCAACGCGCCCGATCTCTCCTTCGGGGTGAAGGCGACAAGGCGCGAGAGCGACGCGGCCGCGCCGGAGCATGCGGTCGGGTTCGAGGCCATCGCCCGCTGGTGATCGCGACGCCCGGCGATGGCGCGGCAGGTCCGCGGATGGGACGCCCTGCGGGCCTGGCGCTTCATCCGGGCGAGCAGGGCGTATCGCGACGCCTGGGCAAAGCGCCGCCATCTCTCCGGCCTGCCGGAGCGGGCGCCGTTCCCGGTGCGTCTCCAGACCGCCGCCGATCTCGCCGCCGCGGCCTGGGGCATGACAGCCTTTGAAGACCCGCATGCGGAACGGCCGCTCGCCCCGTTCTGGACGCAGGCCGGCGTCATCGACGGCCGGGTGGCGCCGGACCCACCGCCCTTGGCCCGGCTTGCCTCTGAGGGCGGGGCGGCGTTCTCCGGGCTGCGGCTCGGCGACGGCGCGCTGATGCTCAGGATCGAGCGCCCCTCGGCCGGGGCGGGGACGGGGGAGGACGGAGACGGAGAACTTCTGCTGGCGCTGGAAAGCGAGGCGGAGGGGCTCACCCGGCGCTAGGTCGCGATCCGCTTCTGGGGCCGGCAGCGGGTCGCGGAGGAGTACTACGACGGCAGCTGGATGCACACCCGCGTCAAGCGCCGCCGGGCGCGCTATTGCGGTGGATCGCGCCGCCTTCGGCTTCAGGTCGAGAAGCCGCGCGGAAATCGCCAGGCACGCGCTGTAATGCGCTACAATAGCCTCCGGTGCGCAGGGCTCATATATCGACGACAACCGTGTGTCGGTCTCGGCTGTATCGAGCTCACGATTTCAACATCACACGGTCCGTCGTCAGTCCACTGAAAACAGATGCGCCTTGCGTGTCGATCGGAATGCTGTGCTGGCCAGCGCAATGGCCCGGCAGTGCCTCACTGTAGATGCCATCACAACACCCCACCCAGGCTCATCGTTGATTTGTAACGATTTTTCATTTCGCCTCCTGTGCCGTGCCAACGGAATTCGATGCACTTGAACACGATGCCGGTTCGGCCTGAACGGCCCTTATGCGCAGGCGGCCGACGCCTTCCTCGACATCGATCTGTCCGAGCTTGAAGAGATCGATCCGCCGCTCGGCGGGGGACTGCTCTCCCGGATGCCTTGAGACAGGTCACCGCACGGGCAGTCATGCGATCGCGCAAGGCAATCAAAGTTCAAACTTGCCCTGATTCAGGTTCGCGTCGGCGATGGTCCGGCTCAAGCCACAGGGGTCGCCCGGCGGAGTTGTGTGAACGCCTTGCTCAGCGTGAAGAATGTCGGCGCCCGTGGCTTCGCACCTTCCATGCGCCCGACGTCGTACGTTTCCATCTGCTGGGCCAGCATCCGGTTCCAGACGTACCGGCAGGCACCGAGCAACAATCCCAGACGACACGGGCCTGTCAAGTTATCGATATAAACCGGGCGCACGTCTTGATTGTGAGGAATTACGAAAGCTCTTGGAGCAATTGCGTTGTGCGCGGGTATCTTGTATGTTATTGGATACAAGGTTACGCGCTTCCCCCGCCGCAGCCAACATCCCTGTCCGAGGTGCCTCTCATGACCGACATCGACCAGCTCATCGAACGGCGCGACCGCGCGCTTGCGCAGTTCGCCACCATCGGCGACATGCGGCCGGGTTCGCTGCTGGCCAACTTCACCAAGTGCGGCAAGCCCAACTGCCGCTGCGCCTACGACGAGACGGCCAAGCACGGCCCCCACTACATGATCAACCGAACGCTGGAAGGTAAGCCGAAGTCCGTGCGCCTGCGGGCGGACGAGGTCGAGACGGCACAGGGCGAGCTTGACGAATACAAGCGGTTCCAGGCGATCTCGGCGGAGTTCATCCGCGCCAGCGAGGAAGTGGCCGAGGCCCGGCGCCTTGGGCTGCGCAACGGCGATCCGGTCAAAAAAAAACGCTGAGGGCCTTCGAAGACGAGGTCGAGACGGCGCTGGCCGCCGACATCGAGGCGCTGGTCGGCAAGGGGGTGTTCGCAGACGGCGACTTCGAGGCGGTGGAGCAGGCGGCCAGGATTGCCGCGCTGCGGGCGGCGAACGGGCTCGTGGCGCACCATATCAACGCCGACCACAGCGACATGCAGGGCACCCGGCTTGCCTGCGACCACGGCCACGACGCACGTTACGCCGGGCGCCGGAGCAGGACCGTGACCACGGTTCTCGGCCCCATGACGCTGGTGCGCGCCTGGTACCACTGCGAGACCTGCAACGCCGGCTTTGCGCCGCGCGACCGCGGCCTCGGCATCGATGCCGGCCCGCTCTCGCCGGGGGTGCTGCGCATGGTCGGCTACGCCGCCGGCGAGTACAGCTTCGCGACCAGCTCGAGGATGATCGACGTGATGGCGGCCCTTCGCGTCGACGCCAAGACCGTGGAGCGCCACGCGGAGGCGCTCGGACGGGAGGTGGCGGAGGACGAGCGCAACGTCGTCGAGCCCGAGCCCATGGACGCGCCGACGCTCTATGTCGGCCTCGACGGCACCGGCATCCCGGTGCGCAAGTCCGAGACCGAGGGGCGCAAGGGCAAGCAGGCAGACGGCCTGGCGAAGACCCGCTTATCGGAACGTTCCGATAAGCGGGTTTATGGGAACCCGACCGTTATGGGAACCCAGGATCCCAAGTGCCCGTCCTGACACGCCTTTTTCGCTGATCAGGTTCCCGTAAACATTTGGGCTCAGACGTTCGCGAGCATCGCCATCAGCTCGTCCTTCACTCCCGTGAACCGTCCCTTGCCAAGACCCGGGGAATGCCATTCCGAGAGCAAGTCCAGCTTTTCGGCGGGGTCCGTACGAAGGTACATCTCCGTGGTCTGGAGGGACTGGTGCCCCAGCCACAGCGAGACCTTGCGGATGTCGCCGGTCGCCTCGAGGATGTTCAGGGCACAGGCGTGCCGCAGGACGTGTGGCGTCACCTTTCGGCGCGTGATCGACGGCTGGGTCCGCGCTGCCGACGTGGCATGCAGCGCGAGCCGCTTGGCGAAGCCGCGTCGGGTCATTCCCCGTCCCATCGCGTTCAGGAACAGGTGCCGGTCTGCCGTCTCGGGACGGATGGAGAGCCAGGCGCGGAGCGTGCCAGCCGTTTCCTTCCAGAGCGGCAGGACGCGGGTCCGCCGTCCCTTGCCGGTGACCCGGACCTCGTCGAGTTGCGGCATCCTGACGTCGTCGAGACCGAGGCCGACCAGCTCGGAGACGCGGAGCCCGGCGTTGTAGGCGAGGCTCAGCATCGCCCGGTCCCGGGTTCCGGACCTTGTGGCGGCATCCGGAGCCTTGAGGAGCGCCTTCACCTCGTCCTGGTCGAGATAGTCGAGCGCGGGCATATCGCCCTTCTTCTGCGGGATCGCATGCACCTGTGCCGCCATGTCGAGATGATCCGGATGCCGGAACTCGAGGAAGCGGTGGAAGGCCTTGATCGCTGCGAGACGCACGTTGCGGGTGCGGACCCCGTTTCCTCGCTCGTTCTCGAGATGGTCGAGGAAGGCGAGGATGGTGTCGACGTCGAGATGGCCGACCTCGAGCGTGCAGGGACGGATGCCGTGCCTGTCCGCGGCGAAGGCCGCGAGCAGCCTGAAGCTCGTGGCGTAGCTCTCGACGGTGTGCCGGCTTGCCCCCCGGTCACGGGGGAGATGCTCCCTCAGGAACGTGGCCAGCGGGGATGCAAGCGCGAGTCCGGTCATGGTCCTTCCTTTCCCGTCATGTGCAGCTTCTCGATCGCCTCCGACACCTGGCGCATGAGGACGGGTGTCGCCTCGAGGTACCAGTACGTGTCGGAGGGCTTTGCGTGCCCGAGGTAGGTCGACAGCGCGAGCATGTGCCGGCCGACATTCTTCCGGCTGGCGGAGAGGCAGCCTTCCAGCGCGCGAACGGCGAATGCGTGCCTCAGGTCGTGCAGCCTGAGGCCGGGCTCTCCGGCGCTGCCGCGAACCCCTGCCTTGCGGGCGAGCAGGACGAAGGTCGTGGTCAGGTATTCCGGCATCACCGGCTGGCCGAGGGCAAGCACGAACAGGTGTTCGCCGGCCCCGCTCCGCCGTTTCCGTGCCACGAGGTAGTCGTCGAGGGCGCGGCGGACGCTCTCGTGCAGGGGCACGAGGCGGTCCCTGCCGTTCTTGGCGTTCCTGACCAGGATCCCGTCCGGTCCCAGGTCGTCCAGCAGCAGGCCGGTCGCTTCCGAGCGCCGCAGCCCGGTGCATGCGATGAGGCCGATGATGAAGTGGAAGGTCAGCGGGGTGAGCGACCCCGCCGGCGGCAGGCGCAGCGCCTCCGCCATGATCTTCCCGATCTCCTCCGGAGACGGAATGCGCGGCGGCGGCCGGTGCCGTCCCGGCTTGCCGAGAGCGTCCGGGTGGGGTGCCTCGTGACGGTCATCCCCGACATGGAGGAAGACAGCCATGCTGCGGACGATGCGCAGTTGTCTTCGGGCCCCGCCGACCGACGCTGCCGTGCGGGCCCAGTCCAGGACGCTGTCTGCACGCACGAATCGTTCGCCCTTGGCGTCGGCATGCCCGGCGTACCGCATCAGGACCCGCTCCTGCTCCCTGAACGACAGGCCCAGCGCCTTCTTGCGGGCGACGTAGTCCTTCACGTGATCCGTCATGGTCATCATGCCTCTCCCTCGAACGGCCAGGGCTGAGCCAGCTCCCGGAGCATCCGGACATCGACGCGGGCATAGATCGCGGTCGTGTCCGGGGAGTTGTGCCTGAGAAGGGCGCCGATGGCTTCCAGGGGGGCGCCGTCGCGCAGGAGATTCGTCGCCGCCGAGTGCCTGAACAGGTGCGACGAGGCCGGGCCGGCGCCCCGGATGCCGGCCCGCCTGATCGCGCGGCTGACGATGGATGATCCGATGCTCTGTCGCGCCAGGGGACGATGCGGCGCCAGGCTGCGGAGAAACACCTTCCTCTCGTCGCTGCGCGGCCGGGCCTCCAGGATGTAGTCCCGCAGCGCGTCGCCCACATCCTGCGGCAGCGGCAGCTTCGCCCCTCGCCGCGACTTCCCGCTGACCCGGATGACGGCCCTGTCCCAGTCGATGTCGTCGAGATGCAGCCCGGCGACGTCGCCAGCCCGCAGCGCAAGCCGGGCGAGCAGCAGCAGGGCCGCCCTGTCGCGCACCCCGACCGGCGTCGTCACGTCGCAGGTCGCGATCATGCGCTCGATGTCGTTCCGCCCGACATGCCGGGGCAGGCTCGCTCCCCGGAGTCCCGGAATCGTCGGGACCGCGTGGACGAGTTCCGGGCGGCAGAGACCGCTGGCCCCGAGGAAGCGCAGGTACATCCGGAACGCGCTCGCCTCGTTGGCGGCCTGGTTGCGGGATGCGACTTCGAGACGGTCCAGGATCGCGGTCCGGACACGGGCGGCGTCATATGCCCCCGGATCGTCGCCAAGAGCCGGAAGCAGCGTGCGGATGTAGCGTTCGTAAAGTTCGATGGTCGCGTCCCTGAGGCCGCGATGCCGTCGCAACCAGAGCAGGAACGCATCAAGATGTCCGCTGCGTTCCGCGCCAGGCTGCGGGACCTCCGGCGCCGGGATGACGGCCTGGTCCGCGAGGAACGCAGCAAACAGCCGGAGCCTTGATCCGGAGCTGTCGGAACCGGCGAACCCGGTGGGGCTGTCGATGAACCCGGGATGAGCGCAGGCACAGTCGTGGGCGAGAAAGCGGCGCCGAACGGGTTCGTCGGCCGCCGCCAGGCGAATGCCCGACAAGTGGAGCCAGACGATGAAGTGGCGGCACAGGTTCCCGGTCCACTGGATCGTCGAACGGGCATATCCCCGCTCCTTCAGGGTATCCAGGAACTGTGCCACGAGGAGTCCTCCGGCCTCGACCTCCGGCGGCGCCTCCGCGTGCCCGGTCTCGAGCAGGTGCCGCAGGAACCTGACCGCAGACCACCTGTTCTGCGGGCCGAGCCTTCGGCCTTCCAGCTTCCAGCCCGGACAGCGGCATGCATGGCGCATGAACCGGTCAAGGAGGCGGATGTCGAATGTGCCGAGACCCTGTCCGTTGAGCGACAGCCAGACCGCGATGTGCGCTGCTGTACCGGCCAACGAGCGGGTCATCCTGTCCGAAAGGCCAAGGCCCTTCACACGCTCCGCGTAGCACCGAACAACACGGGAATCCCGCTCCGGAACCACGTCGGACAATGGCGGACTGAACTTCTTCGAAGGCATGGTCTCTCTCCTGTCAATGTCAAAACCGACAGGAGTGGACCATATTTTTACGGGAACCTGATCAGCGAAAAAGGCGTGTCAGGACGGGCACTTGGGATCCTGGGTTCCCATAACGGTCGGGTTCCCATAAACCCGCGAGGTCAAGCTGGCGTCGGTGTGGTCGGCGGAACGGCGCGGCCCCAAGTGCGGCCGGCCCGTGCGCGACCCGGGCTCCGCGTCCCACAGCGCCGCCATCGAGAGCATCGCCAGCCGCGACACCGATCCCGAGGCTTCGCGGTTCGCCAGCCGCATCCTGCGGGAGCTCGAGCGCCGCGGCTTCCACCGGGCCGAGCGCCAGGTCATCATCGGCGATGGCGCGGCCTGGATCTGGAACTTCGCTTGCGAGCACCTGCCCAGGGCAATCCAGATCGTCGACATCTTCCATGCCCGCCAACGCCTCTTCGACATCGCCAAGGCCATCTACGGACCCGGAACCGACATGGCCACGGCATGGGGCAAGCAGCTGTGCGACGAACTCGACCGGCCCGGCGGCATCGACATCGTGATCGACGAGATCGAACGCAACCCGGCCTGCAAGAAGGCCGCCGCATACTTCCGCAACAATCGCGACCGCATGCGCTACGCCGAATTCCAGAAGCACGGCCTGTGCGTGTCCTCAGGCGTCGTCGAGGGCGCCTGCAAGTCCGTCATCGGAAAACGCCTCAAACAGGGCGGAATGCACTGGACCGTCAACGGCGCCAACGCAATCATCGCCCTGCGCTGCGCATTCGCAAGCAATCGCTTCGACGACTTCTGGGAGCGACGCGCCGCGTAAACGACCACAAAATCACAATCGTGACGTGCGTAGCGCCAAGCAAAGCCCTGAGAAGGGGGATGCAGAGAAAGGAGGCAAAATGAGTTGAAACCTTCTAACGCGATCCAGCGGGTTCGACTCCCGCCCGGCAAAGGCGCAGCCCGCCAGCCGGAAGCGAGTGTTGCATGGCGCGCGGCGACGCGCGTCGTGAAGCGTACACAGCAGGTGACGAAGCGACGCTATTGAGCCTCGAAATGATCAACGTTGGTGCCTTCAGTGTTGTACGGCTGGGGGCAGCACCGGGCGCGCCGCCAGGGTGAGGGGCGCCCGGACCGGCCGGGGTCGGAGAACGGCGCAGAGTCACGGGATGGATTGCCAGGGAACTTGGGAGATCCTGCCCTGTCCGTGGGTGGAGAAGGCCGGAACGGGGAACGCCGGCGGAAAACAATGAGCCTTGGCCCGCAATCGAGCCTGCGCGATAGCGGGAGCGCGCAAGCGAAGACACGAACGAGCGGGCTGCGCACGGTACCGGCTGGCGAAACAATAAGCCGAAGGGAAGCGGGTCAGGAAGTCGTAGCGCCCTCATAGTACCGAGGACAGCGGGGAACCGGGGCCGCCGGGACCCGAACGAGGGAAGGGGGGCGTCATGAGTACAGACCTGATGCTGGGAAACGATGGAGGAGACGATGAGCTCTGCAAACACGTCAACGAAACAGCAGCAGATAGCCGAACTGGCGAGGGCGCACCCGGACTGGGTGCTGACCACGCTGCACCACCACATCGACATTGAGTGGATGCAGGAGGCGTACCACCGGACGCGCAAGGATGGAGCGGTGGGCATCGACGGCGTGACGGCGGCAGACTACGAAACGGAACTTGAGGCCAATCTCGAGGACCTCATGAGCCGGATCAAGTCGGGCCGCTACTACGCGCCGCCGGTGCGCCGGCACTACATTCCGAAAGCGGACGGCACGGCACGGCCTCTGGGCATTCCGACCTTTGAAGACAAGGTGGCGCAGCGGGCAATCCTGATGCTTCTGGAGCCGGTCTACGAGGCGGACTTTCTGCCGAGTTCGTACGGCTTCCGTCCCGGGCGGTCGGCCCATGACGCACTTGCAGACGTGCGCACGGGCTTCATGGAGGAAGGCCACCGGTGGGTGATCGACGCAGATGTGTCAAAATTCTTTGACACGATCGACCACCAGCGACTCCGCGAAATCCTCGACCAGCGGATCAAGGACGGCGTGATCCGCCGCATGATCGACAAGTGGCTGCGCGCCGGGGTCCTTGAGGAGGACACCCTGCGACGGTCAGATACCGGCACACCACAAGGGGGCGTGATCAGCCCGACTCTCGCGAACATCTTCCTGCACCATGTGCTGGACGAGTGGGTCGAGAAAGAGGTGAAACCACGCCTCCGGGGACGGTGCCGGCTGGTACGGTACGCAGATGACTTTGTCATCGCCTTCGAGGACCGCCGGGACGGCGAGCGCGTGCTCGACGTTCTCGGCAAACGTCTTGGCCGCTACGGGCTCACGCTCCACGCGACCAAGACGCGCTTTGTGGACTTCAGGCCGAACCGCCCGAAAGGGCATGATCCGGACACGACCTTCGACTTCCTCGGCTTCACCCACGTATGGGGGACGTCACGACGGGGGAAAAGGGTCGTGCGCCAGTTCACGGCCAAGAACCGCCTGGCCCGAGCGGCGAAAGCGGTTCGTGACTGGTGCAAAAGCAACCGGCACCGACCGCTATCGGAGCAGCGGGAGCACCTCGCACGAGTCATCAGAGGCCACTGCAACTACTACGGTCTGACGGGGAACGGCAAACGCATCAGCATGTTCCGGGAACTGGTCATCCACGCGTGGAAGAAAGCGCTGAAGCGCCGAAGCCACGACAGCAGGATGAGCTGGCTGCGCATGAACGAAATCCTCAGAAGACTCCCGCTGCCAGACGCCAAGGTCACGCGATCAATCTACGCCTCCTGAGCAAAACTGTCACATGAGGAACCGGATGCGTGAGTACGCGCACGTCCGGGTCTGTGGGGGGCGGGACTCGGTAACGATCCCGCCTACCCGGCCGCCGTCCGTGTCATGCGCCGCCGGATCATCAATCCCGGCGCCTTCCCCCCGGAAGACCGGCCGGCCGGCGTGATTGACGAAATCCTCGAGGAGCGCGTCGTCTCCAGCCGCGGACCGGTCAAGCCACGGGGCGTCAGGCAGAAGATGAGCGGCTTCCCCCTTCGCAAGCGCGGACCGGTGTCGCGCCAGGAACACCGCTGGACACTTCGGTTGTCTCGCCCGCTTGCATTTGGTCTGACATGGCCATTCTCCCGTTGTTGCAAGGTGCAGTCTAAGCGGCCCATAGAGCGCCGTACAGGGCATAGCCTGTAGCCGGTAGTCAAAGGAGACCCGGCCCCGGCGAAGGACCATCAGCGGCGGCTGTGGCGCTTGACAGGGTATTCGCCGCGTGCCACGTTTTTCGTTCCAATAGGGAGGAAATAGACCATGAAGACGATCCTTGGCGCGATGGCGGTGGGAGGCTTGCTGTTGGCCGGAGGCGGTTCGGTAAGTGCCGGAGGCGGAGTGGCAACGGCCAGCGACAAAAGGTCCGAGGTTCATGCTTGCGTCAAAGCCAAGCGTAAAGCGAGGAAGGGCAATCGGACGCCGGTAAGCCATTGCGGTTGCCGGTGCACCGGAAACGTTATGACCGGTTGGTTGTGCTACGTAGAGTATGAGGATTAACCGTCATGCGCATACCTCTGAAACTCTGCACGGCTAGCGCGGTTGCTGTGTTGTTGGTCGGAGGCGGATCGGCCATTGCTCAATCTTCTGAAGAAACGGTGAACTATATAAACGAAAAGCTCCAATGCGCACACGCACGCATTGACCCGCAATCTGGTGGTTACGTTTTGTTAACGATAGATTATGACGGTGATGAAGCCCGCGCCGTCATTTCACTCAGAGGCCAGCCATATCGGACGGCAATACGGCGAAAACTCCCTTACCAAAACAAAATTTATTTCAAATTAACGGAAGTTGAATTTACCGGCAAATGGGGAACCGAGCTTGAATGCGTCAAAAAAAATCCAGACACCGCTGGACGACCCGATTGCGTACGGTATACGACGAAGCATACATACCAGTTTGATGATGCAAAAAGCGCACGCATGTATCGAAGACGAGTCGAGGAGCGCTGGGACTCCTGCCATACAAAAGGCAATACGGTTTCTTGCACGCACGTTAGCTACCAAGACGGCACCAATCTAACGCTTCGAGGCTCCTGTAGTGAAGATACCGACCAACGACTTCGGCGCGCGTTCATTCACCTAAGAAAAGTAATGAAACCTAAGAAGGAATTGTTCTGATGTTGCTGACCGCGAATGCAACGAGAACGCTGGCGACGGGAACAATCGCCCTATGCCTCGTGCTCGCCGCGCTTCCCACCACCGCCCACCAAATCGGCAGTCTTACATCCGGCACGGAAACGGCCAGCGTGCCGAACGTCCAAAGCTGCGCAACTGTCCAGTGGACCAAAAAGACGCGATGCAAAACCTACGATTCCACTGACCATCATTTTGAGGTAAAGAACAATTGCCCGCGAGACGTAAAGATGCAATGGGCGGCCAACTCATTCAACCGTCCTATCAAGCGTGGTGCGGAAAGCGGCAAGCCACGATCTCAAAGCACCGCGACTGTACGACCGGGCAAAACCAAGAAGTCCTATCACTACTGTCCCAGGAAAATCGGATTAATATTCCATAAGGTGCTGATGTAAATACACGAATCTGATTTTCCGGGCGCGGCCGACTTGAACCGGAGTTCCGCTCAAGTCACTCTTCCTCCCTGTTGAGCACCATCAAGA
>JAJEBT010000211.1 GCA_022822405.1 Alphaproteobacteria bacterium | reverse complement strand
CGTTGCCGTCACCGTCACATCCGCCGTCGGCTTGCTCGCCAGCACCACCGCGTAGCTGCCCGCCGCGCCGCCCTCGGCAAGGCTGAGCGCGTCGGTCGAGACCGTCACGCCGGGCGGGACGACAGCCGCGTCGTCGTCGGTAATGGTGAGGGCGTGGGTCTTCGTGGCGCCCAGCGTGTAGCCCGTGCCGTCGGTCAGCGTCAGCACCACGGTCTCGGCGCTCTCATTGCTGGCGTCGTCGACGATCGCGATCGGGATGGTCGCCGTCGCGGCGCCGGCCGCGACCGACACGGTGCCGGAGCTCTCGATGGTGAAGTCGTTGCCGCTGCCCTCGGTCGCCGTGCCGCCGACGCTGTAGGAGAGCGTGATGCCGGCGCCCGGCGCCGGATCGAGATCGAGCGTCACGTTGCGCGTGCCCGCGGCTTCCCTCGCGCTCGACGAGGCCGAGGCAAAAGCGACCACCGGCACGTCATCGTCCGCCACCGCGACCGAGGCCGTGTGGCGCCGGCTGTCCACCGTGTAGCCGTCGCCGCTCCCGATCGTCGCGGTGATCGTGCCGTCGGGCTCGTCCCGGCCATCGTTCGCGGTGGTGACCTCGAGACTGGCGCTGCCGCTTGCGCCGATCGTGACCGTCCGGGAGCCGGCCTGTCCGCCGGTGGCGAAGTCGCCGCTGTCCGACACCTCCACTTCGACGCTGATGTCATCCGATGGCGCGGGGTCGGCGTTCAGCGTGAAGATGGCCGCGCTGCCTTCGGTGACCCCGGCTCCTCCGGAAATGCTGATTTGCGGCGGCGGCGGGGTGTCGGGATCAATCAGAAGAATCCGTCCGTCGCCGTTCCGTGCGCCGCTGGCGCTCCCGGGGATGCCCGAGGCGGTCACATGCCCGATACTCGCGGTCACCGTGGCGCCGTCCGCATCCGGATCGTCCGCGGCAGTAAGGATCAGCGTCGCGGCGGCCGCGCTGCTGCCGCTGGACGGGCCGGTGAAGGTGACGGTGCTGGTGCTCGCATCAAGCGAGACCCCGGCGGGGTTGCCCGACAGGGACAGCGTGAAGTCCGTTCCGGGCGTACCGCCCGAGAACTGAAGCGGCACCTTGAGGCTCTCGCCCCGGATCAATCCCCGGCTTGAAGGCACTGTCGGCGAAACAAGGGCAGTGGGATCTGACCCGGTCAACGTCAATACCACCGTTGCCGGATCGCTGGCATCCCCCTCGGTCGCGTGGTTGTCCGGAATGCTCAGCGTCGCCTTGACGTCCGGCGTCACGTCCGGCCCGTCGCGCACCGTCACGTAGCGGCGGCTGGGTCCCTTTATCCAGTAATGGTTCATCCCGGTATACTCGGGATATCCACCCCGTATGAAGAAGCCGACCCGCCCATCCTCCTCATGCAGCGTGTGGGCGTAGGTCGGCACGTCGACGGTAATCGAACTCTTGCCGGCAGGAATGGTAAAGCAGCGATGATTGCTCACGCCGGGGAAGATGGCGCACTCGTAGCCGACATCCGGCGGTCGGATGTACATGACCGGGCACCGGCTGCCGTCGCAGACAAAAGGATTGCCAAATTGGGGGAGGTAGATCACGATCTCCTCCAGGGCCGACGACGTGGGCCCAGTTCTGGATATCGTGAACGTGATCGTCTCGCCTTCCTCCACCGAGGCGGGAGTGGCGGCGATACTGACATAGGGTGCCGCCAGGGCCTCGCCGGAGGCAATCGCCGTCAACAGCAACAGCACCGACGAACAAAGGGCGCCTTGCAGGCGGCGCCCCGGCGAGCGAATGCGGCGTCGGGTGGCAGAACGGTCAGGCGGAGAAGATGTGCGGCACAGCCATGCGAGCGCCCTCATGGCTTCCCGGCTTCCCGGCTTCCCGGCTTCCCGGCTTCCCGGCTTCCCGGCTTCCCGGCTTCCCGGCTTATTTTAACAGCCGCACCGTCCGGGTTTGTCAAGTGCCCGCGCGAACACCCCCGGCTTCGAACCTCATCCAGGGCAACCGCAATCGCCGTCCACGCTCCTGGCACTGAACCCATGGTCATCCCCCGGACCGCAAACAAAAAAACACCGGGTTCTGCGCCTCCGGAGAGGGCGCATCTCCCAGTTCGAGCCGCCTAGTACCAAACTCGAAACGCGAAGGCAAACTCGGTTGGGCAGGGGCGCAGGGCGGCGGCACCGCGCCTGTCGCTGGCACATGATCTGTCCGTCTATGGACGCCCCTGGTAATGCAAGCGGAATCTTTGGCGGGTTCGGTGCATGCGGTCAGGTGCTGTCGGTTCAGGTAGCACACGAGTTGTCCGGTCAGGCGTCCCGGTGAGGAGGCACCCTGATGAACCGGACGACATGGCTACAGGAACGAAGGATGGAGAAGTTTCAGGATGTGCTGGAACGCTTTGAGGAGAAGCGTCTTTCGGCGATGGACGCGGCGGAGTTTCTGGGGATGTCGGAGCGCAGCTTTTGGCGCTACCGGCACCGTTTTGAGGAAGAAGGTCTGGAGGGTCTGGCCGCCACGATGGCCGGCAACGCCGTTACCGACAATAGCCGGTACGTCATGGAGACACGACATGGATGGGTAAAGGTGTTTTCCCCGCATAACTTCCTTGATCGAACGACAGGAGCAGCAGCCCCGGAACCCTGATCGGCATATCGAGCCGATTCAAGGCGCTCGGAAAATTCCCAGGACTGGTGTTACCGATCCTCCGCGGACACGTCATAGGCAAGCGCAGCCGCAAACCGGCTCTCGCCAAGATCTTCCAGCCTCCAGGTGTCGGCAGGCAGGTGAGGAAACCTGAATATTCCCGAATCGACATCGCGGATCATGGCCGACGGAACTTCGAACCGGTCGGGAGCGAGGGAAAAGCCCGTGCCCAACGCCTTGATCAGGGCCTCCTTCATCGTCCATAGGCGAAAGAAAAGCCGGACCTTGTCGTCGCCGCCGGTCGAGGCCAGCGCCTTGCGCTCGTCCGCGCCGAAAACGCTCTCGGCAATGCCATCGATATCGCGACGGGCTTCACGCATCTCAACATCAACGCCGATCCGTCGTTCCGACGAGAGCGCAATCAGCGCATGAGGCGCACTGTGACTGACGTTGAAACTGACCGGCACTCTCAGCCCGTTCAGAATCGCAAACGGTTTGCCGTGGTCGCCAAATCCGAAGGACAGCCGGGTATTGGCGCAGCCAAGCTGCTCGCAGAGCATGACGCGGACGGCAGCACGGCACAGCGTGAAATCACGCCGCGCACGATCGATCCAGAACCTGGATCGGCGCTCCAGTTCTTCCGCACTCAGCCATGCGGCGGCTCTGGTCTCGTGCTCCGCATTCGGCGCAAGATCGACATGGAAGATGCGAATGCCGTCAACGATCCTTAGTGGTCGCCACCAGGATTCCTCGCCGGTCATCATGGCGAACGGTCGAATGGCGCCACGACCACCTCGCGCAGATAGGCGCCCATGCCCCGTTCATGGTCCCACCGATCGGGATAGCCGAGCGACGCTTCCTGGAAAGGAACACCGTCGGTCCAGTAGGTCCGGCGGGTGTGAAGGTGGCCATGGACGACGGCGCAAGCATTGAAACGCCGGTGCCATCCGCATGTGAGCCGCGTACCGCACCACGGGGTGAAGCGCGGCACCTTGGAGAGTACGGCATGTTCCTCCTCGAGAGGGAAGTGATTGACCAGGAGCTTGGGAATATCCGGCGGGCAGGCTTCGAGCCGCACCGCAGCCCTGGCACAGAGATGGCCGCACCAGCTTGCCCGGTCCGGAAACGGATCCGGATGCAGCAGGTATTCGTCGGTGCACACGCTGTTCGTCGCCGCCGCCCAGGGAACAACCTGATCCACACTGACATGGTCGGGGCGAAAGCTGTAGTCGTAGAGAAGAAAGAGCGGCACGATCAGCACTGTTCCTGAAGGGTGCGGGAACTCCGGGTAGTGATCCTCGGGCGTGATGACGCCGTGGTCGCGGGCAATCGCGACAAGCTTTTCGTAAAGCGCCACACCTCGCGCCACACCGCCCGTGCTAACTGAATGAAAAACAGCCTTTTTCTCTCCACAAATCGTGCAATCGGGGCCCAGGCGCCGACCCTTTCCGCCCCCGATGCAACTGCGAGGGAGAGAAACATGCGGCGTCTCAGCCAGCGGCGAGTAGACAGTCTCAAGCCCAGGAAAGCAACCTACGAGGTGCGCGACGCGGAGCTGAAAGGCTTCGGCATCCGGGTCCTGCCGTCGGGAGCCAGACGCTACTTCATCCACCATCAGCACGCGGGCAAGCGCGCATGGAGGACGATCGGAACCGCCGACGACATGACCGAAGCGCAAGCCCGGAGCCTCGCGGCGGCGGTCGTTGCCGCGCTCGGGAACGGAGAGGAGACGCCGGAGCCCGGCGACCCCTTGTTCGAAGACGTCGCCGAGGAAGTGTTCCGGCGTTACGGACGCAACTGGAAGCCGCGGACGCTGGCGGTCAATCGGGGCTATCTGAAGAAGCAGATCCTGCCGTATTTCACCGGGCAGCGGATTCCGGAGATCACGAGGGAAGACGTGCAGAACTGGTTTTCCTTCCTGCACGCGACGCCGGTGGCCGCCGACCGGTCGGCCCCGGTCCTCTCGGTCATCCTGCGCCAGGCGGAGATCTACGGTCATCGCCCCGAAGGGAGCAATCCCTGCGTGAACATCCGACGCTACCGGCGCCGCGGCCGAGAGCGTGTGGGTTCGGTACGCGCGCTGGGACCCGGCCGGCACCGATCTCGTCGACGGGCAGACCGGCGAGCGGCTGTGCGCCCTCCACCCCGTCGACAGGCGCGGCAACGCCGATGGCGCGCGCCGTCCCGCGGCTGTCGACGCCGCCGGCGGCGACGACGGCAGTGGTGAAGACGGTCTGCCGCCACTGCTCCGGACCATGCTCGACGTCCAGGCCGCGACCGGCCTGCCGCCGGCCTGGGTGGCGCACACACCCGATCCCGACACCAACGACGATCAGGACGAGAACTCATGAACCGAGAGCTGCTCACCTGCTACGGGCTCAAGTGGAACCCGTTCGCCCCCGACCTGCCGGTCGACAGCCTGATGGCGACCGCCGCCGTCGACAGCTTCTGCCTCAGGATCGAACGCCATCTCTGGTGCGATTCGACGGGAGCGGCGACGGACCGGGGATGGAGCGATGACGCCGACCGCCCCAGTCCGCCGATGGAACTGTGAGGCGGCGATGGCGAATTCAGGGTGCCTTGTTCGCCCCTGCGATAGAGTGGCGGATTGACCGGCGTGGGGCGCCGAGTTTGAATGTCGATACGGGAAGCGTTCAGGAGAACGCCGCGCCACGGCGGGTACGACAATGGCAAAGGGCTCGAAGGGCGGCGGTTCGCAAGGCGGAGGCTTGAAGGGGGGCAAAGGATCAGCGGGCTGGCCCTCCACGACGGGCAAACCGTCAGGGGGCGGACGCGACAACGCACCACCGAGGAAATAGGCGGGGGTCGGCACCGCGTCGCTATCGGAGGACGGGCACCAACACGGGTGGACGCCCGCTCCACTCTGCGCCGGATCAACGAGACCGGGGATATGGCGCGCAACCGCGAAAACGATCCCGTGGTGAGGACCCGGCCGTAAGGTGCGCAGCCCCGTGGTAGCGTGCGAGCTATCACATCTGGTCGGGACGATTCCGAGCCCCCGCGGCTGGTGGACGTTCCGCTACCCCAAGTCGAGCCTGCGCAGCAGTTCCTCGACGCTGATGCCGTGATGGCGGGCGACACTCTTGAGGATACTCGATAGCGTCTTCGCCCGGACGGGATTGTGCAGTGGGATCACCTCATGGTGTTCGCCGCCCTCCCGTGTCGTGATCCGGACATGCGAGCCGCGCTGACGCACTTTCTCATAGCCCAGCCGGCGTAGCGCCGTCACCAGGGCGGCCCCGTCGATATCGCGCGGCAGCTTCACGCCACAAGAACCTCGTCCCGCACATAGTGCAGTCGGATCAGGCGGGGCCGGTCCGCTGCATCGTCGAAGTAGCAGTCCACCGCCTCGCGCACGTTGCGGCGGAGGTCGTCCATGCTGTCGCCCTGCGTGTGGATGCCGAAACCGAGCGCGCTGGCGGAATAGCCTCCGTCCAGCTCGTCTTCGCTGATTTCGAAAATGATCTCCGTCGCAGTCATCGGTCGCTCCGGTTTACGCCGCTTTCGCAGCGCGGGGTTCGATGGGGAACGGGTTCGCGCGAACTTACTCCATACCGGACCGCCAGTCGAACCGGCAGCGCGTCGAATGTCGCTAGCATATGATCTGTCCGTCTATGGACGCCCCTGGTAATGCAAGCGGAATCTTTGGCGGGTTCGGTGCATGCGGTCAGGTGCTGTCGTCTATCCGGCCTCATCGATTGCGGCAGTTCGTTCGCCGCGGGCCTGTATGGTGATACGCGGATCGGGTCCAAATCGGTTCCTGCTTATCCTTGAACTTCCACTTTAAAAACCCCCAAACCCCCTGTTTAAAATCGAAATTGGCAGCGGGGGTGGCCGGAGCGCTCGGCCGGGAGGCCGCCTGATGCCGAAACCGGCCTTTTTCCGGCTCCTGGACGCGGCCACGCGGGCCGAACTGGACCGCCGCCTGGCGGCGTCCGGCTTCGGCGATCTGCGGGCGCATGTCG
>JAJEBT010000137.1 GCA_022822405.1 Alphaproteobacteria bacterium | reverse complement strand
TCTGAGTCTCGGGGTAGTTCTGGACGTTCTTGAGGCCAAGGGGCGCATTCCGGTTCTTGGGGAGGGGGGAATCCGG
The DNA here is from genome assembly GCA_022822405.1 of Alphaproteobacteria bacterium. GTDB lineage: Bacteria > Pseudomonadota > Alphaproteobacteria > MPNO01 > UBA830 > JAJEBT01. The sequence goes on along the minus strand of JAJEBT010000137.1, from coordinate 23,852 downwards.
CTTCTGATGCTGACCGGGTGCCGGCGTGGCGAGGTGTTGACGCTCCAGTGGGAGGACGTGGCGCTGGAACGAAATGAGATTCAACTCCGCGACAGTAAGACCGGGCCGCGGGTGGTTCCGCTTTCGCCGGCGGCGGCACGGGTGCTTGCCAGCGTGCCTCGTCTCGCTGGCAATCCCTGGGTGATCGCAGGCCGCAAGCCGGGCATGCGACTGACATTCCTTGCCTATTACTGGTACCAGGTCAGGGAACAGGCGGGACTCGACGATGTCCGTCTTCACGACTTGCGGCACTCTTTCGCTTCGCGTGCATTGGCGTTAGGCGAAGACTTGACGATGATCGGGAAGCTCCTCGGCCATCGGAAGATCCAGACTACGGCCCGCTACGCCCACTTGGCTCGCGACTCGGTGAAGGAAGCGGCATCCCTCGTGGCAGCCAGCATTGCCACCGACATACTGGCTTGAGCAAGGTTGCGAAGGGCGGTCGTTTCGGCCGAAACGACCGCCGCCGGCGCCGTTCCGACTATCCTCTTCCGCCTGGTACGGAAGCTGCCGTTTCTTGTGATCGCGGGCGCATGCGGATATGATCCCTCCTGTCGGAGCGGCGTTCAGCATAGCGAACAGCGTCTTCGGATGGTCATAGCCAGCGTTTCCGGTCGACCCGCTCCGGTCGATCTGCGGCAGCTGTCGATCCCCACTCGCCCGTCTGTGCTAGGGCCGTCGGCAAAGGCATGACCGCCGGACGCCCTGATCCAAAGCCAAAAATCTTGATGACGCCCCTCCGAGACACAACACTGTCCAAACTGCCACGGCACCTCCTGGAATACCCGGCAGGTCGCCAGCGTTCCGGCGGCATGCTGGCAACGGACCCGGCATCCGCTCAGGGCACCGCCATCCTGAACGGCGCTCCGGCGCCTGCCGCCCACAGCATTGCCTCTGCACCAAAACCGTCCAAGGCCTGTATTCCATGCAGGTAACCGCCCGACGCGCGGAGAATCCGCCGCTCGGGATCCTGCTGATATGCGCCGGAGCGGGTCTGTTCGGCCTCGGCGAAGCATGCGTCAAGATCCTCGCCCGCGACTACGAGATCGTGCAGATCGTCTGGGCGCGCTACACCTTCCATGCCCTGGTCTTCCTGCTGGTCTTTTCCCGCGGCGGCGTGCTGCGCCAGATTGCCACGAAGCGCCCTTTCCTGCATCTGGCCCGGTCGGTGACCCTGCTTCTGGGGACCGCGACCTTCTTTACCGCCCTCAAGTACCTTTCCCTTCCCGAAGCGGGCGCCATCAATTTCGTGGCCCCGCTGCTCGTCACCGCGCTGGCGATCCCGCTCCTCGGGGAACGCGTGGGCATCCGCCGCTGGACCGCGATCCTGATCGGATTCTGCGGTGTTCTCGTGATCATCCGGCCGGGATTCGGCATCGTGCATTGGGCGGCAGTTTTGCCGCTGGTGACCGCCGCCTGCTATGCGCTCTACCAGATCATGACGCGCATCGCCGGGCGGACTGAGGACACGCAGACCAGCCTGTTCTGGACTTCGGCGGTCGGCGTCCTCGTCATGACCTGCATGGTTCCCTTCTTCTGGTCGTCTCCGGACGCCCTCGCCTGGGCGGTTATGGTCACCACCGGCTGCCTGTTCGGTCTTGGCCACTACCTGCTGATCCGCGCGTTCGAGGTCGCCCCCGTCTCGACCCTCTCGCCGTTCCTCTATATCCAGCTCATATGGGTAACCGTCATCAGCATCACCGTGTTCGGCGAGTTTCCCGACGAATTCACCGTGATCGGCGCGATAATCGTGATCGGAAGCGGCCTCTATGTCTGGCACCGGGAAAGGCGCGTGAGCCTCCGCAGCCCGGATGCATGACGCGGTCCGGCCAAGGGTCACCGGAATGCCCGTGGCGGCGTCACCCCGCCGGGTTTCTTCGAGGTATTGTTCCCGAAGCGCGCGTCGTGCCGGCAGGATCTGCGTTTCGTTGCCATGAAACGCGCTTTCCGATAGGGTTTCCGCCACCAGCAAGCAGGGAGCAGACATGATGGCCGGTTTTAGGGACTATGTGCCGCAGGGCGTCATTCCGGCAACCCTCGCCGCGTTCGATGCGGACTTCGCGTTCGACTGGGCTGAAACCCGCCGGCATCTCGCCTTCGTCGCAGCCACCGACGGCGTCGACGCCATCACCGTCAACGGCCACGCCTCCGAGGTCCACGCCTGCTCGTTCGAAGAGCAGACGCGCGTGATGGCCGAATCGGCCGAGGAGGTCGGCGACCGCCTGCCGCTGATCTGCGGCGTCTATGCCGACGGCAGCCTCGAGGCCGCGCGCATTGCGCGGATGGCCGAAGCCGAAGGCGCCTCGGCGCTCCTGTGTTTTCCACCCAATTCGCTCGGCATGGGCGGCATCCGCCACCGCCCCGAGATGGGCGTCGTCCACATGAAGACGATAGCCGACGCCTCCTCGCTTCCGATGATCGTGTTCCAGTATGCGAACGAGCTTGCCTACCCGCTCGATACGCTGGTGCGGATGTGCGAGGAGGTCCCGAACATCAGGGCGATCAAGGACTGGTCGCCGGCCCAGGTCCACGACCGCCACATCCAGACGCTGCACGGGCTGTCGCGGCGGATCAACGTGCTGTCGACGAACTCTGCCTGGCTGATGTCGTCGCTGGTCATGGGGGCCGACGGCCTCCTTTCGGGCGCGGGCTCGGTCATTGCCGACCTGCATGTGGCGCTGTCGCGGGCCGTCCGCGACGACGATCTCGGCACCGCGCGCGAAATCGCGGCGCGCATCTATCACACCACGCAGGTCTTCTACTGCGATCCGTTCGGCGACATGCACAACCGGATGAAGGAAGCCCTGGTCCTGCTCGGGCGGATGACCGGCCCTGCCGTCGTCCGCGCGCCGCTGGTCAAGCTCGACGAAGCCGAAATCCGCCGCATCGAACAGGCGATGGACGCTTCCGGAATCGGAACGAACGGCGCCCGCGGACTCGCGGCTCCCGCCCTCGCAGCAGAATAGGCGGTCCCGACTGGCCTGCCGTCAGCCTCGGCCCCCGGGCCGGTGCCGCTGTCTGCACCGCGTGGCGGATCGGCAGTCGGCTCAGGCCTTCGGCATCAGGAACGCGCGCATCCGCTCCCTGTGATCGGCGTCGCGCATGAGCCGTTTCATCAACTCCTCGGACGCGATGCCGTCGAGGTCGCCGGGCGGCGTACCATCGCGTAGCGCGCGCAGCGCATCCCAGGCTGCCTGTACGGCAGCCCTGATGGGAAGATGCCCCTGAAGGCAGACCCGGACGCCATGGGCCGCGAGAAAGCCGCGGCCGGCGTCCGCGATACCGCCTCCACCGAGGATGAACGGCCCGTCGAGAGCCGCATCGATCATCGCGACCTCTTCCCGGGTGGTGATTCCGGTAAAGAACAGCGCGTCGGCGCCGGCCGCCCGGCACGCCCTGGCGCGCAGGATCGCATCCTCGATGCCGGTCACCGAGGTGGCAGCCGTGCGTCCGACGATCGCCAGCCCCGGATCGCGGCGGGCCGCGAGCGCTGCCCCGATCTTGCCGGCAAGCTCCTCGACAGACAGAAGGCGCGTCGCGCCCACCGTGCCGAAGGGCTGCGGCAGCTCGGTGTCCTCGATGGTCAGCGCCGCGACGCCGGCGATCTCCAACTCCTCGATCGTCCGCCCGACATTGAGCGCGTTCCCGTAGCCGTGATCTGCGTCGACGATCAGCGGCAGTTCGGCGGCGCGGCCTATGCGGCCGGCCTGTTCCGCAAACTCCGAAAGCGTGAGCACCACCAGATCGGGCGCGCCGAGCACGGCCAGCGAGGCCACCGACCCCGCGAACATGCCGGCCTCGAATCCGAGATCCTCGGCCATGCGCGCCGACAGCGGGTCCCACACCGAGGCCGGGAAGATGCAGTCGTCACCCTCGAGGATTGCGTGGAACGCCTCCCGCCGTTTCGTCCACCGCATGGCCAAGCCTTTCCTGTGACGGAGGAGTACGCGCGGATACGCGCCGTCCGGTCAGACCGTCACGATCTTGCCGGGGTTCATCAGATTCAAGGGATCGAGCGTCTGCTTCAGCCCGCGCATGACGTCGACGGCGTCGCCGTGCTCGGCGGCAAGCTCCTCCATCTTTCCGTAGCCGATGCCGTGCTCGCCGGTGCAGGTGCCCTCCATGGCGAGCGCGCGGGACACCAGCCGCCCGTTGAGCGCCCGCGCCCGCGCCACCTCTTCCGCGTCCTCGGGGTCGAGAACCATGTCGATGTGGAAGTTGCCGTCGCCGACATGTCCGACGATGGGCGCGAGAAGGCCGGACTCGGCGATGTCGGCGCGGGTCTCGGCGATGCACTCCGCAAGCCGCGAGATCGGCACGCAGACATCGGTCGGCCACGCCTTGGCGCCTGGCCGCAGCTGCATGTTGGCATAGTGCGCGTCGTGGCGCGCCTGCCACAGCTTGTTGCGGTCCTCGGTCGACGATGCCCACATGAAGTCGTCTCCGCCATGGCCGTCGCTGATCGCGCGCACATCGTCGACCTGCTCGGCGACGCCGGATTCCGAGCCGTGGAACTCGAAGAAGAGCGTCGGGCGCTCGCGGTAGCCGAGTCCCGAGAAGTTGTTGAGCGCGCGCATCTGGACGTCGTCGACGAGCTCGATCCGCGCGATCGGGATGCCCGACTGGATGGTTTCGATCACGGTCTTCACCGCGTCGTCGACCGTGGGATAGGTGCAGACTGCCGCCGAGACCGCGGCCGGTATGCCGTAGAGCCGGAGCGTGACCTCGACGATGATACCGAGCGTGCCCTCCGAGCCTACGAAGAGGCGGGTCAGGTCGTATCCCGCAGACGACTTGCGGGCGCGGGCGCCGGTCCGGATCTGGCGTCCGTCGGCGAGCACGACGGACAGCGAGAGCACGTTCTCGCGCATGGTGCCGTAGCGCACCGCGTTGGTTCCCGACGCCCGCGTTGCCGCCATGCCGCCGATGGTGGCGTCGGCGCCGGGATCGATGGGAAAGAAGAGGCCGGTATCGCGCAGATAGGCGTTGAGCTGCTTGCGCGTCACGCCGGGCTCGACCGTGACATCGAGATCCTCGGGATTGACCCGGAGCACGTCGTTCATGCGCCCGAGGTCGATGCAGACTCCGCCATGCAGGGCGGCGATGTGCCCCTCGAGCGAGGTGCCGACGCCGTAGGGGATCAGCGGCGTGCGGTGGTCCCGGCAGACATCGACGATCTCCACCACCTCCGCGGTCGTCTCGGGGAACATCACCGCGTCCGGTGCCTTGGGCGCATGATAGGACTCGTCGGTGCCGTGGCGCTCGCAGACGCTCGCGTTGGTGGTCAGCCGGTCGCCGAAACGCCGCTTCAGGATGTCCACGGCATCCTGGATCTCGCCAAATGCTCCGTCCATGACAGTCCTCCTCCGGTCCGCGTCTAGGGTCCGTCGTCCGCCGCCAGGTCCGAAACGAACATGTATCCGGGCGCGTGGGTGATCGCGAGTTCCGGGCGCGCGTTCGCGAGCGCGGCCTGGGGCGTCACCCCGCAGGCCCAGAAGACCGGCAGTTCGCCGTCGCGGATGGTGACCGGAGCACCATATTCGGGCGCATCGATGTCGGCAATGCCGAGCGCGTCGGGATCGCCGATCTGCAGCGGCCCGCCATGGGCCATCGGGTAGCGTTCCGTGATCTCGGCGGCGCGGCGCGCGTCCGCGGGCGCGTAGGGGCGCATGCTGACCACGACCGGCCCGCGGAACCGCCCCGCCGCCGCCGCCGCCCGCGTCGTCCTGTACATCGGCACGATGCCGGTCTCGGCGATGTGGCGCGGCTCGAGTCCGGCCGCGATCAGCGCCTCCTCGGCGGTAAACGAGCAGCCGAGGAGGAAGGTCACGAGATCGTCGCGCCAGAGGTCCGAGATGTCGGTCGCCTCGCCGGCCGGCTCGCCGTCCCTGAAGAGCCGGTAGCGTGACAGGTCGGTGCGCACGTCGGCGCCCGGGGCCGAGGATTTCGGCTCGGGGTCGCCGGCCTCGAGGATCTCGAGGACCGGACACGGCTTCGGATTGCGCCGGCAGAACTCGGTGAAGTCGGTTGCGTCGGCTGCCGGCAGAATCACCATGTTGGCCTGCACGAAGCCCCGCGCATGGCCCGATGTCGGCCCGTCATAGGCGCCCGAGCGGCACGCCGCCCTCAGTTCCGCAGGCGTTCGGAAGAAGTCCATGGCCCCGCTCCGGGCGCCGGTCCGGTCAGGCCGCCGGAGCCGGCCACAAGCGCGGCATCATAGCCCGCTCACCGCTCCGGCGCCACGCCGTAGCCGCCGCCGCCCGGGGTTTCGATGACGTAGACGTCGCCGGGGGCGACCTCGGTCGAATCGGTGCCGCCTTGCTCGGTGACCGAGCCGTCGGCGCGCTCGACATAGTTGCGCCCCGTGCGTCCGGGCGCGCCGCCCTTCATGCCGTAGGGCGGGATGCGCCGGTGCCCCGAAAGCATGGACGCCGTCATTGCCTCCTTGAAGCGGACGCGGCGGACGACGCCGTCGCCGCCGCGATGCGCGCCGTCTCCGCCCGAGCCGCGGCGGATCTCGAACGATTCGAGGATCACCGGAAAGCGCCACTCGAGGATTTCGGGATCGGTGAGGCGGGTATTGGTCATGTGGGTGTGCACGGCATCGGCGCCGTCGAAGTCCGCACCCGCCCCGCCGCCGCCGCAGACGGTCTCGTAGTACTGGCAGCCGGCGTTGCCGAAGGTGAAGTTGTTCATCGTGCCCTGCGACGCGCCCATCAGGCCGAGCGCCCCGAGAATGGCGTCGGTGATGGCCTGCGAGGTTTCGACGTTGCCGGCCACGACGGCAGCCGGATAGGATGGCCGCAGCATGCAGTCCTCGGGCACGATGATCTCGAGCGGCTTGAGGCATCCGGCGTTGAGCGGGATGTCCGAATCGACGAGCAGGCGGAAGCTGTAGAGGACCGCGGCGACGGCAACCGCGTGGGTGATGTTGAAGTTGTTGTCCTGCTGCGGCGAGGTTCCGGTGAAGTCGATGGTCGCCGACCGCGTTTCCGGATGGACCGTGATCGCCACCCTGATCCGCGCCCCGAAATCCATCTCGTATTCGAAGCTTCCGTCCGAGAGCCGGTCGATGACGGCGCGCACGCACGCTTCGGCATTGTCCTGGACATGGCCCATATAGGCGAGAACCACGTCGAGCCCGAAATGGGAGACCATGTTGCGGAGTTCGCGCACGCCCTTCTCGTTGGCTGCGATCTGCGCCTTGAGGTCGCCGAGATTGTGGTGGAAGTTGCGCGTCGGCCACGGCGCGCCGAGGAACAGCGCCTCAAGCTCCTTCTCGCGCAGCCGGCCGCCGTCGACAAGGTGGAAATTGTCGATCAGGACCCCTTCCTCGTCGATGTGCCGCGAGTCCGGCGGCATCGAGCCCGGCGTCTTGCCGCCGATCTCGGCGTGGTGTCCGCGCGACGCGACATAGAACAATATGCGGTCCGCGTGCTCGTCGAAGACCGGCGTCATCACCGTCACGTCGGGAAGATGGGTGCCGCCGTTGTAGGGCGCGTTGAGCGCGAACACGTCGCCGCGCCGGACGGTGTCGCCGCGCTGGCGAATGACCGTCTTCACGCTTTCGCTCATCGAGCCGAGATGCACCGGGATGTGCGGCGCGTTGGCGACGAGATCGCCGTGGTGATCGAAGATCGCGCAGGAGAAGTCGAGCCGCTCCTTGATGTTGACCGAGTACGAGGTGTTGCGGAGCACGACGCCCATCTGCTCGGCGATCGACATGAACAGGTTGTTGAACACCTCGAGCATCACCGGATCGCTCGCCGTGCCGGACGCCGCCTGTGCCGCCGGACGCGGCACGACGCGGCGCATGACGAGATGGTTGCGGGCGGTGATCTCGGCCCGCCATCCCTCCTCGACCACGGTCGTGGCGTTGGCGTCGACGATGATGGCGGGGCCGTCGGCGGCGGCGCCCGGCTCCAGCGCCTCGCGGTCGAACACCGGAACCTCGCGGGGGCCGGTGCCGCAGAACATGCGGGCATGGTCGAGCGGCTCGGGAACCGCGTCCGCATCGACAGCCGAGAGCTCCTCGTCGGCAGCCTCGCCGCCACCGACGATCTCGACGGTCAGCGCCTCGACGATATGGGCCTTCTCCGGGCTCACGAAACCGAACTGCTGCATGTGGGCGGCCTCGAACGCGGCCCTCATGCGGTCGCCGGAATCGAGATCGACGACCAGTGCCGTGTCCGTGCCCTCGTAGCGGAGATGCACCTGCGCCCCAGCTTCGATGCGCGACGGATCGACGCCCTGGCCCGCCATCTCCGCCGTTCCTGCGGCGGCGAGTTCCCGGGCGATCGCCGCGAGATCTTCCTCGAGCGCGGCGTCGAGCGCCCGCTCCACCGCGCGCTCGCGGATCAGACGGTGATCGGCGAGCCCCATGCCGTAGGCTGACAGCACGCCGGCGAAGGGATGGATGAGGATTCTGGTCATGCCGAGCGCGTCGGCGACGAGACAGGCATGCTGCCCGCCGGCGCCGCCGAAGCAGTTGAGCGTGTACTCGGTGACGTCGTAGCCGCGCTGCACGGAGATCTGCTTGATCGCGTTAGCCATGTTGTCGACAGCGATCTCGAGAAAGCCGGCGGCGACCTCGGCCGGCGTGCGGTCGTCGCCGGTCGCGTCCGTGATGCGGGCCGCCATCGCCTCGAACTTTTCGCGCACGATCCCGGCGTCGAGCGGCTCGTCGCCGCCCGGTCCGAACACGTTGGGGAAGAAGGCGGGCTGGATGCGGCCGAGAAAGACGTTGGCGTCGGTCACGCAGAGCGGCCCGCCGCGGCGGTAACAGGCCGGCCCCGGGTCCGCGCCGGCCGATTCGGGACCGACGCGGTAGCGCGCGCCGTCGAAGTGCAGGATCGAGCCGCCGCCGGCGGCGACGGTGTGGATGTCCATCATCGGTGCCCGCATGCGAACGCCGGCGACCAGCGTGTCGAATGTGCGCTCGTACTCGCCGGCGTAGTGCGCGACATCGGTCGAGGTGCCGCCCATGTCGAAGCTGACGATCTTGTCGAAACCCGCCATCCGCGCCGTCCGCGCAGCGCCGACGATGCCGCCGGCGGGGCCCGACAGGATCGAGTCCTTGCCCTGAAAGACGCGCGCGTCGGCCAGGCCGCCGTTCGACTGCATGAACATCAGCCGCGCGTCGCCACCGATCTCGCCCGCCACCATGTCGACATAGCGCCTCAGGATGGGCGAGACATAGGCGTCGACCACGGTGGTGTCGCCGCGGCCCACGAACTTCATGAGCGGGCTGACCTCGTGGGACACCGAGATCTGGGAAAAGCCGATATCGCGGGCAATCGCGGCGACCGCCTTCTCGTGGCCGTGGTAACGGTAGCCGTGCATGAAGACGATGGCGACCGAGCGGATGCCATCGTCGAAGGCGGCCTGCAACTCTGTCCGCGCGCCTTCCGCGTCGACCGTGCGGAGCTCTTCGCCGTCGGCGCCGTAGCGCTCGTCGATCTCTACAATCCTCTCATAGAGGAGCTCGGGAAGCTCGATGCGCCGCGCGAAGATGTCGGGCCTGTTCTGGTAGCCGATGCGGAGCTGGTCGGCGAACCCGCGGGTCACCGCGAGGACGGTTCGTTCACCCTTGCGCTCTAGAAGCGCGTTGGTCGCCACGGTCGTGCCCATCTTGACCGCGGCGACGAGGTCGGCGGGAAGCGGCTGGTCCGCGGCCACCCCGAGCGTGTCGCGGATGCCCTGGAGCGCAGCGTCGGCGTAGCGTCCGGGATTCTCCGACAGCAGCTTCGCCGTCGAGAGCGTTCCGTCGGGAGCCCGTATCACGAAGTCCGTGAAGGTGCCGCCACGGTCGACCCAGAACTGCCACCCGCCGCCGTCTGTCTGTCTGCCGTCGCTCAACGCACCATCTCCTTTTGCCGGACGCCGTCCGGAAAACTGTCGCACAGGGCCTTCGGGCCGCCGTGCGCCGGCCTGGCGGCCGCAGCCCCTCTCGGCGCCCGAACCGTGGTCACGTCGTCCGCCGCTTCATCCCGGCGAGATGCGCCCGGAGGCGCCGCAGGTCCCGGGGCCTGTCGAGGTCGAGGCGCAGCCTCGGCAAATCGATCACGGTCACCGCGAGCCCCGCCCGCCGCGCCGCGCGGCGATGCTCGTAGAAGCTGTCATAGCCGAACCGGAACCGCATGGTGCCGGGCCGCGGCACGCTGAGCACGTTGGTGCCCATCTTCTCGCGGTCGGGCGATATGCCGACCCCGCCGATCAGGACATGGGCGCGGATGTCCCGGGCGTCGATGTGGGGGATGTCGGCCGAGACGATGACCGTCCTGACCGGTTCCAGCCGCCGGCGCAGCTCGTCGAGGCCGTCATTGAGGCCGCCGCCGTTCTGCAGCAGGCCCTGGACGCCGCTCTCGCCGGCGGCCGCGACGACCTCGGCGTCCGGGCTCAGCAGATAGGTCGCCTCGCGGCCGACGACGGCGACGGCGCAGCCGATGGTGCGCTTCACGAGGTTTCTCACGAGCACCGCCCTCTCCTCGTCGGTCAGCGCCGCCGCGAGCCGCGACTTGCCGGTGTCGAAACCCTTGACCGGGATGATGACGTTCGCCTCGATCACGGCCGCAGCTCCCCGGCGAAGGCGATCACTTCCGCGGCGAGCCGGCAGCGGTCGGCGGCGGAGCGCATCACGGTTCCGGTCACCAGCACCTCCTGTCCGAGCCGGCGGATGTCGTCAGCCTCGCCGCGGTCAGCCTCGTCGACGACCATGGCGTCGACCAGCCCGCGATAATGCCCGGCGACCGCAGACGCCGTTGCCGGCAGCCCCAGTTCGCGCATCATCTTGGCCGCCGGCCCCTTGAGCGCCCGTCCGCCGACGATCGGCGACACGGCGATGACGGGAAACGACCTTTGTTCGAGGAACCGGCGGATTGCCGGCACGGCGAGAATCGGGGCGATGCTGACGAACGGGTTCGAGGGGCAGAACACCACCGACTGCACGCGGCCGGCGGCGAAAGCGTCGGCGACCGCCGGGGAAGGGCGCGCGTCGGCGGCGCCGGCGAACTCGAATCCGGCGACTTCGGGTCGGCATTGGCGGCGCACGAAATATTCCTGGAACGGCATCCGTCCGGTGGCGGTGACGACGATCGTTGCGACCTCGTCGTCGCTTGCGGGAACCATCCGGTGGCGGATCCCGAGCCGGGCGGCCAGCTCCGCCGTTGCGGCCGAGAGCGGCCGCCCCGCCGCGAGCGCCGCGGTCCGCGTGCGGTGGGTTTCGAGATCGCGGTCACCGATGCGGAACCACGTCTCGCCCCCTTCCGCCGCGACCCCGTCCATGAACGTCCAGGTGTCGCCACGAATTCCCCACCCCGTCTCGGGGTTGGCTATGCCGGCCAGCGTGTACATGACGGTGTCGAGATCGGGGCAGATGCGGAGGCCAAGATGGGTGAAGTCGTCACCAGTGTTTACCACGATCAGGAGCTCATCGGGAGCGAGCGCCGCCGCGAGGCCCACGGCCAGCCTGGCGCCGCCGACGCCGCCTGCGAACGCGACATGCATCACCGGCTATCTGAAGAGATCGAGCTCGCGCGGGCGCACGAGATCCGCCGCGCGGCCGGCCCCGGCCGCCCAGCCGCACCCCCTGAGGAGCACGAACGGCATCCCTTCCCGGCCTTGTCCCATCATTAGCGAGGCTCCGGCGGCGATCTCGTCGGCAAGCGCGATGACGCTCGATTCGAGGATCCTGCCGTCGCGGTCGGGCCCGCCGCGCGCGTCATGCAGCGCGTCCACGCCGGCCGCGCCGATGGCAATGCCGACCGTGCCGGAGCGCCATGCCCGCCCCATGCTGTCATTGATCACCACCCCGACATCGCATCCTGTCCGCTCGACGATGTGCGCGCGCAGGCGCGCGGCGCTCCGGTCGGCATCCTCGGGCAGGAGGATGGCGGTATCGCCAGCGCCCGCATTGGAGCGGTCGATGCCGGCATTGGCGACGACGCAGCCGTTCCGGTGGCGGGCGACGATCAGCCCGGGACGCACCCTGACGATTTCCGTCGATTCGCGCAGGATCAGCTCGACCATCGCCGGTTCCTTGCCGGTCTCCGCGGCAAGACGCGTGGCCTCGGGACGCGCCGCGATCCCATCGAGGCGAACCGCGCGGCCCTCGGACTTGGAGACGATCTTCTGGGCAACGACGACAATGTCGCCGTCGGCCGGCCGCTCCCCGGCATCGTCGAGCGCGGCCAGGAGCACGGCGGCGAGGTCGTCGCCGGGGCGGATTTCCGGAACGGTGTCCGGGGCTATCATCGTCAGGGTTCGCATGTTCACCGGCGGCAATGGTTCGGGACCGGCAGTCTAGAGCAATGCGCCTGCCGCCGCACCGCCGACCTCCGGCCGATCTGCGCCCGTCCGCGGCGGCGAAGCGGGCAGGAAATCCTCGCCGGCCCGACAGGGGGTGCCGGACGAGGCGCGAAGAGGGCCCTAGCGCGCGGCCGAAGGCCGGCCCTCCGCCCCCGCCGGGTTGCAATCGGGACCCCGACCCTGTAACGACGCACACGAAGCGAAACGGCGTTCGTCCGCTTTCCCGCCCCGGAGCATGCCATGACACCCAACGAGATCAGCCGCGTCCAGCAGTACCTGCGCCAGACATTCTCCAACAACCGCATCAGGATCATGATGTCGAGCCGGGCCGACGCCCCCCTCGAGGTCCACGTGGGCGAGGAGTTCATCGGGACGCTCTACAGCGACGACGAGGACGGGGAAAGGTCCTACGCGCTCACCGTTTCCATTCTCGAGGAAGACCTGCCTTCGGCCGGCTCCCTGTGAGGGCGGCGCCGCCCGGCGGACGCGAAGCCGACAACGGAGAAGAGAACATGACCGTCAAGTACCACATGATCAGCTCCTTCACGTGACCCTGGGTTCAGCGCGCCGTGATTGCAATGCGCGCAAAGGACGTCAAGTTCGAGGTCACCTACATCAACCTCCGCGACAAGCCGGACTGGTTCCTAGAGATCTCGCCGCACGGCAAGGTCCCGGTGCTCAAGGTCGGTTCCGACATCCTCTTCGAATCCAACGCCATCGCCGAATTCGTCGACGAGACCGTGCCGCCGAGGCTGCATCCCGAAGACCCGGTGAAGCGCGCCCGCAACCGCGCATGGACGGATTTCGTGCCGTCGTTCTCGAAGGCGCTGTCCGGCGTCTACTATACGAAGACCGCCGCCGAGACCGAGCAAGGGCTCGAGGGCGCGAGGAAGGCGCTGCAGCGTCTCGAGGACGCGATCACGACCGAGCGCGGCAATGACGGGCCGTATTTCAACGGGCCGGAACTGTGCCTGGTCGACGCCGCCTACGCCCCGTTCCTGCAGCGGTTCGCGATCGCCGACGGCTATCTCCGGACAAATCTGCTCGACGGGTTTCCCGCCGTCCGGGCGTGGGCCGGAGCGCTCCTGTCTAACGACATCGTGACAGGCGCCGTTCCGTCCAATTTCGTCGACGAGTTCCACGCCAACCTGACGCGGCGCGGCTTCCACGTCGCGTCGCTTTTCGGCACGGCGCAGACGGCCGCCGCCGAATAGCGGCCAGATGAGGGGCGGCGCGGAGCCGCCCCTTGCGTGGTTGCCGCCTACGCGTTCCGCGCGTAGGCCGGATCGGGCTCGGTTTCGGCCTTCTCGATCAGATCGAGCAGCTTCGGCGGCGACATCGGCAGCGACTGCGGACGGATCCCGATGGCATCGCCGATCGCGTTGCCGATGGCGGCCATGGTCGGCACGACCGGTACTTCGCCGACGCCGCGCAGCCCGAACGGATGCCTGGGGTTGGGGACCTCGACGATGACCGTGTCGATCATCGGCACGTCGGACGTGACCGGCATGCGGTAGTCGAGAAAACTCGCGTTCTGCAGGCAGCCGTCCTCGCCGTAGACATACTCCTCGTTCAGCGCCCAGCCGATGCCCTGCACGGCGCCGCCCTGGTACTGGCCCTCCACCTGGAGGGGGTGGATCGCCTTGCCCGCGTCCTCGACCACCGTGTAGCGCGTGATGTCGGCTCTTCCGGTCTCCTCGTCGACCTTGACGTCGACGATGTGGAGCCCGAAGCCGGGGCCGGCGCCGGTGACGTTCATCGACGTGCTTGCCGTGACCGCGCCGTGCGACATCGTCGTCTGCCTCGTGATGTCGGAGATGCTCAGCGGATCGAACTCGCCGACATTCTGGCTCGCCGGACGGCACTGGCCGTTCTCGTAGACGACCGCATCCTCCGGCACGTCCCATATCTGGGCGGCGCGGCGGCACAGCTCGCCGATGCATTCGCGGGCGTTGTCGACCACCGTCATGCCGACCGAATAGGTGGTCCGGCTTCCGGCGGTGACACGGTTGAAGCCGAGGGAGTTGGTGTCGGCCATGGTGATCCGCACCTTGTCGACGTCGATGCCGAGTTCCTCGGCCGCCATCATCGCGATCGAGATGCGCGAGCCGGCAACATCCGCCGTGCCGGTGATGATCGTCACCGTGCCGTCGGGAGCGATGTTGAGGGAGGTCGACGTCTCGCCGCCGCGATTGAACCAGAAGCCGGCGGCAACCCCGCGCCCCTGCCCCTCGGGCACCGGCGCGTTGTAGTGGTCGCACTTCTTCGCGGCCTCGAGCGTCTCGACGAAGCCGATCGGCCCAAAGGTCTCGCCGTAGACGGTCGTGTAGCCTTCGGTGGCGGCATTCCTGAGGCGGAGGTCTATCGGGTCCATGCCGATCTTCCGCGCAAGCTCGTCGATGACGCCCTCGACGCCGAAGACGATCTGCGGCACGCACGGCGCCCGGAAGGAATTGACCTTGGGCCGGTTGGACACGACCTCGAACGATTCGATATGGACGTTCTCCAGATCGTAGCGGGTGAACATCGCGTTCGGCGCGTTGAAGTACATCGAGCCGGTGAACGCGCCGGTCTGGAAGATCAGGCGGCCCTGGGCGGCGGTGATGCGCCCGTCCCTGGTCACGCCCATCTTGATCGAATAGCTGGTGCCCGAGACCGGGCCGGTGCCGCGAAAGACCTCGTTGCGCGTCATCACGATCTTGACCGGGCGCGACGCCTTCTGCGATAGCAGCACCGCGATGGGCTCGGCATAGAAGCCGGTCTTGCCGCCAAAGCCGCCGCCGAGTTCGGACTGCTGAACGTTGATCTTGGCGGCGTCGATCCTGAGGATCGCCGACAGGCGGTCGCGATAGACGAACGGCGCCTGGGTGCAGCACCACAGATAGACCTGGTCGTCATCCGAATGGTCCGCGATGCAGGCCTGGGGCTCGATATAGCCCTGATGCATCGGCCGCGTGTCGAACTTCCGTTCGACGATTACGTCGGCGGCGTCGAATCCCTCCCCGACATCGCCGATCGCGGTCACCATGCGCTCGACGACATTGGTCGATCGGTCGTCCTCGGTCTCGAGCCCCTTGGTGCGCAGGTGGTCATGAAGGATCGGCGCGTCCGGCTTCATCGCCTCGACCGGATCGATCACGTGGGGAAGGACCTCGTACTCGACCTCGACGAGGCGCGCGGCGCGTTTCGCGACCGCTTCGCTGGTCGCGGCCACGGCGGCGACCGGATGGCCGTCATAGAGCGCCTTCTCGCGCGCCATCGCGTTCCGGGTCATGTCGCCGGCGGGGCTGCCTGCCGGGATGTCGGGGAAATCGTCGCGGGTGACGATCGCCTTCACGCCGGGCACGGCGGCGGCCTTGCTGACGTCGATCGAGCGGATGACGGCGTGCGCGTGCGGACTTCTGACGATGCGCCCGAACAGCATGCCCGGCAGCGAGAAATCGGCGCCGAAACGGGCCCGCCCGGTGACTTTCTCCATCCCGTCATGCTTGACCGGGTTGGTGCCGACGATCGCGAGATCCCGATCGGGATCGAACCTGCTGTCCTCAAGTATCGTCGCCATGATTCAGGCTCCTCTCATCTCTTCGGCCGTCGCGAGGACCGACCGGACGATCTTGTCGTACCCGGTGCAGCGGCAGAGATTTCCTGCCAGCCAGTAGCGGGTCTCGGTCTCGGTGGGGTCGGGGTTGCGCTCGAGCAGCGCCTTGGCGGCAACGAGTATGCCGGGGGTGCAGATTCCGCACTGCAGGCCGTTGAGCTCGAGGAAGTTCCGCTGCAGGGGATGAAGCTCGCTCCCGTCAGCCATGCCCTCGATGGTCTCGACACTGCGCCCGTCGGTCTCCACCGCCAGCACCAGGCACGAGCAGACGAGCTCGCCGTCGAGGATCACGCTGCAGGCGCCGCAATCGCCGGTCGAGCAGCCTTCCTTGGTCCCCGTGAGCTCCAGCTCGTTCCTGAGCACGTCGACCAGAGTCTGGCCGGGCTCGCAGAGATACTCGTACTCGTCGCCGTTCACGGTCGTCGTGACATAAGCCTTTTTTGCCATCTCCGTCCTTTCCCGCCGGGCCCTAGCTCGCCCGTGCCCGTTCGAGTGCCTTGAGGGCTGCGCGGCGCGCGATCACGCCGGCCGTCCTGATTCGGTAATCTCGGGTGCCGCGCTTGTCGCTGATGGGATCGCAGGCTGCGCGGCACGCTTCGACCATCGCCTCGAGCGCCGCGTCGTCAACCCGCGTGCCCTCGAGCGCCTCTCCGGCTTTGGCGACCAGGAGCGGCGTCGGAGCGACCGCGCCGAGCGAGACCCGGGCCTCCGTGCAGACGCCGTCGCCGTCGAGCACGACATTCACGGCGGCGCCGACGACGGCGATGTCCATTTCCGTCCGCGGCGTCAGGCGCAGGTAACAGTCGCCGGCATGGGCGGGGCGGGGCGGGAACAGGAACGAGGTCACGATCTCGCCGCTCGCGAGCGACGTCCGGCCGGGCGCGACGATGATGTTCTCCGCCGGTTCCTCGCGGGTGCCGCCGGGTCCGGCAATGACAGCCCTGGCGCCCGCGGCAATGAGCGGCGGCACGCTGTCGGCGGCCGGCGAAGCGTTGCACAGATTGCCGCCGATGGTGGCGCGCCCCTTGATCTGCATCGATCCGATGAGGGCGACGCCCTCGACCACGCCCGGCCATGCCTTCGCAAAACCCTCGTGATCCAGTATCGCCATTCCGGGTGCGGCCGCGCCGACGCGCCAGCCGCCGTCCTCGTGGACGATCTCGCGCAATTCCGGGATCTGCTTGACGTCGACCAGGACGTCCGGCTCGATGAGTTCCGAATGAAGGAGCACCAGCACGTCGGTGCCGCCAGCCAGCGCCTTCGCCCCATTGGAGCCGAGGAGCGCGACCGCGGCCTCAACTGTCCGGGGTGCCTCGTATTGCAACATCAAATGACTGCCTCCAGCTTTGCGGTGCGCGCAATATAACGAGCCGGTTCCGGATGATCCAGACGGGTTCGCTTCCGATCACGGGCCTTGCCGACCGGCGCAGGGCGCCCAGGGCGACATCTGCGGCGAGCCGAGCGTTCGGTCTCCGGAAAACCGGCCTTCACCGCCGATCGGGACGAGGCGGGACCGCAGGCCGGCTTCTGCCGCAACCGCGGGTCGGGCCTATGCCTGGTTCCCGAAAATGTCCCCGAACTTCTCCCGGAGCCGCGAATCAAGACCGGAACTGTTGCGCGCCACCACAGGAAAGGTGTCGCGCCGGTTGAAGGGGCGGCAGGCATCGACCACCGCGCGCGAGTTGCGGCGGTCGTCGTGGCTGTAGCTCATCGGATCGAGATGGGTGCTCCAGCAGTTGTTGAGGATGTCGATGCCGTCCTTCGGGTCGCAGCGCGTGCACATCGCCCAGATGACGTCGTTCATGTTCGATGGATCGATGTCGTCATCGACGACGACCACCCACCGGTTGGCATAGGCGCCGGCATGACACTGGGAGGCGACCAGTCCGGCCTGCTTGGAATGGCCGCCATACATCTGCTTGATCGACACGGTCAGCCACATGCGGCTTCCGCCGGCCTCATGCGCCCACACGCCGCGGATCTCCGGAATGCCGGCCGCCTCGAGCTGGTTCCACACGGCACCGCACCTGTAGGTCCCGCGATAGAACGTGTCGTCGTTGGGCGGCACGGCGGGGATGGCGCCGAGCAGGATCGGATCGTTGCGGTGCATGAAGGTCTCGATCCGGATGGCGGGTTCCGGGTGCATGTCGCCCGCGTAGTATCCGGTCCACTCGCCGAACGGCCCTTCGTCGACCAGATCGTCGGCATGGACGAACCCCTCGAACGCGATTTCCGCGCCGGCCGGCACCGGCAGGCCGGTCTTCGGCATGTTGATGATCTCGACGCCTTCGCCGAGCAGCCCGCCGGCGCAGTCGTACTCGTTCTTGCCGTAGGGCATTTCGAGGCCGGCGACCATGAACAGCGCCGGATGCATGCCGGCGACGACGGCGATCGGGCACGGCTCGCCGCGCTCGAAATACTTGTTCATGATGAGATTGCCGTGCTTGCCCTTGGAGACCATCACGGATGCCGTCTTCGGGTCGTGGGCCTGGACCCGGTAGGCGCCGTAATTGATCCAGTCAGTGTCGGGATCCTTCATCACGACCATGCAGGCGGTGCCGATGAAATACCCGCCGTCATGCTCGTGCCACTTGGGCGTCGGAATCGTGGTGATGTCGATGTCTTCGCCCTCGAAGACGTTCTCGTCGAGCGGGCCGCCATTGACCTCGACCGGAGTGTGGACCGGCTGGTCGCGCATGTAGTCGCGCCAGAACTGCACCAGGGAGATTTCCGGAGAGTCCGCGGGCAGCCCGAGAGCGAGATTGATCCGCGGCACCGAGGTGAGGATGTTGGCCAGTACGCGATGGCCTTTCGCGTGGCCCGGAACCTCGTCGAACATCACCGCCGGGTTGGTCATCTTGCGCATGGCGATATCTACGATGCCGCCGATTTCCTCCTCGTGATCGGCGCCGGTCACCGTGTGAAGCTGTCCCGCAGCCTCAAGCTCGCCGATCCAGTCCCGCAAATCCTTGTTGGCCACGCGCCGACCTCCCCCTTGTCCCGGTTTCGGTCAACGTGTCGCCCGCCGACCGCTTCCCACACCATGAAGCGGCCCGTTGAGGCCGCGTTGGCATGCTAGCCGACAGGTCAGTTCGGGGCAATCTTGCGTGGGCTGGCGACAGGACCATCTTTTGTTCGGGCCATCGCCACCTCGCCCTCGTGTCGCGCATCGACACGGAGTGTGACCCGGAGATCGCCGTCAAGGGCCGCGAGCATCTTCATCAGCCGGTCCAGCGTGAACCGACCGAGGTTCGCGTTGCGAATCCGCGAGAAGTCTGCCGCAGCGAAGTCTGTCAACGCGCCGGCCCTTCGGACCGACAGGCCGCGATCGTCCAGCACTGCGATGATCTGCGCGGCGAGGATCGCCTTCGCCTGTTTCAGGCCGGCATGAGGATCACCCAAATCACGAAACACGTTGCCGCTGCCCTCGACCAGTTCGAAATCGCTGCCGCTCATGGGATCATCTCCCTTCTCAGCCGCGCCAGCCGGCTCCCGTGACGCTTACCCGGCTTCACCGGCAGGCAAACGTGGCGGATGCCCTGATCGTGCCATCCGGGATCCAGATCGTGATTCTGGCATCACCTTTGAAACCGCGCGAACAGTTGAAACCGATGTATCGGGTATCCCCGACTATTGTATGGTATCTGAACGTTCCATGGACGCCCGCGTCCAGGATAATGTGGTTCAGCCAGGCGCCATCGGGATCCGGGGATACCGTCAGGGTGGCCGACCGGCGACTTGTCCTTCTCACCCCAAGATCGATACCCGTCAATTCTGTCTCCGGTTCCTGTGGCGGCGGCGGCGTTGGCCTTTCCGTCTGCGGCTGAACCGTCGTTGGTGTCGATGGACTGTCCTGGCGCTCCTGCACCGTCGCGGAGATCGTCTGCAGGGCCGATGCCTCTCCGTCATTGGCATTCACCGTGACCGTCGCCGTACCATCTGAAACCGGGGTGATCGTCAGCGTGGAGCCCGACATCTCGGCCCGCACGATATCCGGATCGCCGGACACCGCCGAGTACGTCAACGGGTCGTCGTCCGGATCGCTGTAGTGCGGCGCAAGGTCGATACTGAGCGGGTTTCCGCCCTCTTCCAGTGTCTGAGCCGGGATGGTGCCCACGGTCCGGGGGGCGCGGTTGGCAGGCGGCGTGATCATGATTTCGGGCGCCCGGATGACTACCGGCATCGTTGTCGATCCGGTTCCGGACGAACCTCCACCCCCTCCACAGGCCGACAACCAGACCGTCACGGCCATTGCCCCGGGTACCAACCATAGCTTTACCGAAAATCGGTTTCGAAGCGTCATTTCGTCTTTCCGTTGCCGACTGACCCGGGCGCCGTCAGGAAGCCAGGACCGCCGTGGCCCCCAGGCTCCGGGGTTCCTGCTGGCCGTCGTTCCGCAACAGCTGGATCGAAACCCTCCCGCTCGTGGCGCCCCGCGGAATAGTCAGCTCCACCGGCACGTCCACATAATCCTCCCCGGGTACCGCCGGGTTGGCTCCGCTTCCGGGCACCAGCCGGACCTCCACCCGGATGTCCTCCGCCGCCGCAGACCCGAGCACGACTTCCAGCTGCACCGTGTCGCCGCTGCCCACGGTGTCCTGAAGAAAACGGATCTGCGCGCTCCCGACGAGTTCGGAGACGTCCGTACGGGTACCGACCCGGATCCGGCCGGAGTTCTCCACCGGCCGCCAAAGTTTCGAATCCCCTGGCACCGAACCGCCGGCCACCAGGCCAAGACCCGCCCATCGCGGGACGGGCGGAATCTTCCCGAGCGGCATGCGGAACCCCAACCGGAACGACCGCGCCGCCTCGTCCTCGCCGCCACGGTCATATGACGCAGCGAGATGCAGCCAGGGATGCGGCTGCCAGCCGAAACCCAGGCGGATGCCGCCGTTCCACTGCCCGGCACGGCTCTCGGACTCCCACCGATAGCTGGTGGCGCTCACCCGGAGGGTCGTCGTGATGTCGAAACGGGCCTCCAGCTCCGTTCCCCCTAGCGCACGCTCCTCATGTCCCGGGGGGACCTGGCGCCAGCCCGTGATCGGCATGAAGTGCCGGAGCGTCCCGCTCCCCCAACGGCCCGCGTAGTCGATCCCCGGCACCAGCACCTCGTGCTGATGCTCGGCATTGTGCAGCCGGAGCACGGAGAGTCCGAGAATGTCTCCGTCCGGCCCGCCCGGAAGCCGGAATCGATACACCGGACCCAGCCGGAAGTCGTTGCGAAGCGAACCGTGACCGTCCCACCAGCGGCTGACGCCCTGCTGCAGGAACAGGGCGGATCCGGTCGGGTTTGCCGTGACCCCCGGCTCGCCGCCGGCGAACGGGATCAGGACATCGATATCCCCCGCCAGGCCGACCCCGCCGGGGACCGCGGAGAATGCCGGAGTTCCGACCACCCGGAAACGTTGCCCGACGGCTTCCTGTCCATAACCCTCGGCAAGACCCATGGCTTCGCCAAGCAGGAGATTGAGGCCGTTCCCGAGCAGGCAGCGCGCACCCTCCGAAACGGTCCCCCCCGGGGCCGCTCCGCACCGACCGGCCTGGGTCGGCAACGCCTCCCCGAGCCGCTCGACCGGATCTGCCTGGGTGGCGGGGGAAGTGGCGAGCAGCATGACAAGCACGAACGCCGCCATGGGTAAAACACCCCCGGGCATGGTTTGCCGCGGCGCCAGGCAGGCTCCTCTGGCAGGTACCGCCCCAGCTTGGATCACTCTTCCGGTCCGGGCCGTATTCATCCGGAAACGGCCCCCGCGTGGCAGTAACAACAGAACGCGCCTCCGCAGTCTTTCAATGCGCCCGACAATCGAGGCGCCACTGGCGCAGCATCCGTCGATTCCTGTGAACCCCGCAGACAAGGGCAGGCACGAAAAAGGGGAACGGCATGTGGATGGGATTTTCCCTATTCCTGTCGAACGCGCTCGCCAGCCGGGTGCGGATCAGATGGACCGCGTGACAGGCCGGCACGGCGATGAACAGATGGGCGGCGATGCAGCGATCGAACTGATGGAAGATGGGCCGCAGCCCGAGTACCGGCTTGATGCTCCTGAAGGTCAACTCCACGTCCGTGATCCGCCAGTACGTTCTCGGGATGGTCTCGCTGTTCCATTCGGTCCGGCCGGTGCGCGGCACATGGACCGAGTCACACCGGACTGCGGCGGCGATGGTCCCCGCCACCCGCGGGCCGATCTGGTCCAGCCACCGGCCGGCAAGGGCAGCCGCCAGGCCGAGACAGACGATCGCGACCATGAACACGCCGACCACCGCCCGCGGGGTCCAGTCGTCCCCCGAACTCGGCACCACGCCGTTGAGGCGGGTCAGTGACGCGTTGAAGGCGCTCCTAACATACACGGAGCCGATTCAGGGGTGATTCGCGATCGAGGCCGGCGGCACCCGCCAGCGGTTGAAGCCTTCGGGGGCGACGATGGCGTCGCGCGGGAATAGCCTCGACAGAAACGCGCCGGGCCCACGCCGGCGCCCGCCGTCAGGGGACGGCACGCGGCGCTTCGGCAGCGATCGTCAGTCCCGGATTTCGGTCATGGCGCCGCGCCGCGGCAGCGACGGCATCGCGCTCCGCTCACGCTTCGCGGAGATGGGCGTCGCGGCGGCGGAACAGGTCGGAATCGGCGTAGCCCATGGTTTCGGGGCGCCCGCGTCCCAGCATCACCTGGAACCACACCGGCTCGAGGCTGTTGTTGTCGTAGCCGTGAATCACCCCCGGCGGACAGCTGATGCAGTCCCACCGGCCAAGACGGGTGGTCATGCGGCTCCCGTCCTCCTCCTCGACGAAGACGTCGAGCAGGCCCTGGAGCACGAAGAAGGTCTCCTCGACCTCGTGGGTGTGCGCGGCGTTGCCCTGACCGGGCTCGACATACATGATGCTCAGCGTGTGGGCGCGCGCCGGGATGACCGACGCATCGTCATGCTTGCCCGAACCGCCGGCGCCGATGAAGCGGTGCTGGGCGCGCTTGTAGCCCTCGATCTTCGCGTCCTCGAACGCGTTCCAGTCGGGCTCGCGCTCGCTGAAGCGCGCCACATACCGGTCCATGATCTCCGCGACCCCGACGCCCTCGAGTTCGGCCGGCCTGGGATGTCTCGCAACGCCCATGTTCTGATCCTCCCCGGATTTGGTCCTGCCACCCGGACACGGGCGGGTCGCACGGCGCCGACCATTGACGTCGACCGCGGACCGTGCACCTATAGCCGCCTGCCCGCAAACCACGGAACACCATATCGTGAAACCTGCCGCCTTTGAATACATGGTCCCGGCCGATATCGAGGACGCGATCGGGATGCTGGCGTCGGGCGGCCCCGAGGCGCGGCTTCTCGCCGGTGGCCAGAGCCTGGTTCCGATGATGAATTTCCGCCTGGCGCGGCCGCGCCTCCTGATCGACCTCAACAGCGTGGCCGGACTCGACGGCATCACCGCCGCCGACGGCTACTGCCGGATCGGCGCCATGGCCCGCCAGCGGGCGATCGAGAACAGCGATCTGGTGCGCCACAGGGCGCCGCTCCTGCACGAGGCGACGACCCATGTCGCCCATCTCCCGATCCGGAGCCGCGGCACGATCGGCGGCAGCCTCGCCAACGCCGACCCGGCCGCCGAGTATCCGGCCGCGGCCATCGCGCTCGACTGCACCATGGTCGCGCGGAGCGTGCGCGGCGAGCGCCGCATCGCGGCTGCGGACTTCTTCCTCGACGTGTTCTCGACGGCCCTCGATGCCGACGAGATCCTGACCGAGATACTGGTCCCCGACATGCCGCCGGCAAGCGGCTCGGCGTTCGCCGAGATCGCCCGCCGGCGCGGCGATTTCGCGCTGGCCGGGGTCGCGGCGCGGATCACCCTCGACGGCGCTTCCGTCGCCGACGTCCGCCTCGCCGCCTGCGGCGTCGGCTCCGCCGCCCGCCGCCT
>JAJEBT010000071.1 GCA_022822405.1 Alphaproteobacteria bacterium | reverse complement strand
CATCGCCTAAAGCGAGCGGATTAGGCCCCGATCCCCGCTGAAAGCGCGCGCCCTCTCACCTCACCAAGCATCCTGCGCCGCCTAAGTGGCTGGGCCTGATAGCTTTTCTGCGGACCCTTGGACCTGTCCTACGCCCTGAGGGCGCTTTTACCGTCACACCTGACGCAGCCCGCTGCAGACCTACGACAGCGCTACGCCCAGGCACGCGGAAGGGACGGTCTGCTACGACGTCTCGTAGCAGGGCGTAGCTAAGAGGAGCCGGGATGAGTGCGTCGCATTTTGCGTCGCTCACCCTGAGAACCGCTATAGTCGCGCCAGAACAATGGCTTGGTCGACACCCCATCATCGCCAGGCTCTCGCGGCGTACAGGCATCGTGCGAGTTCGGTCGGGACGTTCACTCCCGGTGAGCACGGTGCAGGCGCGACCGATGATGATCGACAGTATGGCGCGAGGGTGCAGATTCCGCCGGCGCGATCCCCGCGGAGCTCCCTCACGGGCTGGTCAAGCTGATCGAGACCACCTTCCGCGCCGCCTACTTCGTCTCGACCGTCAAGCAAGCGAATTGCTCCGCGACGGCAGGCGCGAGGAGGGCGAAGCC
The DNA here is from genome assembly GCA_022822405.1 of Alphaproteobacteria bacterium. Taxonomy (GTDB): domain Bacteria; phylum Pseudomonadota; class Alphaproteobacteria; order MPNO01; family UBA830; genus JAJEBT01. The sequence goes on along the minus strand of JAJEBT010000071.1, from coordinate 2,127 downwards.
AACATCAAGCAGGGTAGGCTCGCCCAAGCCCACATCCTGCACGGCGAATAGGCGAGCGGAAGAGGCGTCACGCCAGGACCGAGGCCTTGCGGAGACGCTCGGCCGGGAGACCGACGTTGGCACCGGGATGCCCGCTACCTGCTCGCGCCGAACGCGCCCGCAATATGCATGCCCGGGAAATGCACGTCGAACCGGCCCGTCACATCGCTCGGCCTGGCGTTGCTCTCGGCCCCGTCGCTGCCATGGAACATGCCTTCCCAGCCGCCCGATCCGCTCGTGCCGGGGCCGACCGTCCCCTCGCTCGCGCCTGCAAACGAGGCGCTGCCGCCGCTCAGGTCCGCCGCCGCCAGCGTCACCCGCCAGTCCCCCAGCGCCTCGCCGGCCGCGTTCCTGAACGAAGCGATCTCGCCGCCGATCTCTCCCGCATCCAGTGCTCCGAAGAAATGCGCCGTCAGCGTCGCCGAGGCCGTGAACGCGCCGCTCTCCGCTTTCGTCACCTGGCCCCCCGAGACGTCCGTCGAGGCGTAGATGCCCGCCGCCGCGCCCCGGTACGTCGCAGAACCCGTCATCGAGGCCGTTACGGCGCCGGAGCCGATGGCGTAGCCCGTGCTGCCCGCGAAGGTCTGGAAGGCGTAGGGGCCGTCGTCCTTCCCGCTCAGCCACCATCCGAATTGCAGGTGCGCGTAGTCCGGAACCTGCACCAAGGTGCCGCCGGCCGGCGAGAACGCCCAATCTCCGCTCATTGCAGTGGCCACGCCCCTGTCGTCGAGCGTGACCGAGCACATGCTGCCGGAGCACGCGTACGTGCCGGTTCCGCCGGCGAAGGTGCCGGTGAACGTCAGGCCCGCGTCCTCGCCCGTCCCCTGCGCCCGGTGCGTGGCCGAGCCGTTCGGGCTCGCCGCAGCCAGAGAGGTCGACACGACGAGCGGATGGTAAGCGGTCTCGATGGCAAGTCCGGTCTCGGGAAGCGCATCGCCGGTCAGTCCGCTCACCTCCGCGAGCCGGTTCAGGTTCTCGGGCGTGAACGCGACGGCCTCGGGCGCGCCGATGTCCGTGTAGACGACGAGCTCTTCGGGTGCCTCTCCCCGCCGGAAGCGGGCGCCGGCCCAGCCTGCGATCGGCGCCGGACCCTCCTCCTGCTCGGCGAATTGTAAGCGGTATCGATCCCCCATACTTCCAACGAATCTGATTTCGCGGCTGACTCTGGGCCTTGGCAAGGAGCCTGAGAGGAGGCATCGCGATGAAGGATTTGGATTTGCTGCGTGGCCACGAGTTCGGCGGTCACTCGGTCGAGGCGCCGGCGCCTGAAGAAGCCGCCCCATCCACTGCAGCCCCATCTACACCATCCACAGCAACTGATCCGGCTGATCACACTCGGCGATCATGGTCTGCCGAGGAGAAGGCGCGGATCGTCGCGGAGAGCGACAGACCGGGGGCCGTGCAGAAGGAGGTGGCGGCTCGCCACGGCATCACCGGGCAAACTCTTCGTCAGTGGCGCAGTCGGGCGCGCGCTCGTGGTCTCTCCGGCGCGCGTGGGGCGGCGGCTTCCGGGAAGCGGCATGGCCGGCCCTGGCCGGATGATGTGAAGGCGCAGATCGTTGCGGAGAGCGAGGGCCCGGATGCATCGATATCGGCAGTTGCCCGCCGCCACGGCATCAGCGAGAAGACGCTGCGCACCTGGCGTCGTCAGACGGCGAGTGGCGCTGGTGGTGATCGGCGGGGAGCCGCGTCTGCGCCCCCCTATATTCCGGTTGTGGTTGACGGGGCTGCGTCCGAGCAGACGGTCGCGATCGAGGCGCTGGGCGTGGTCGTTCGCCTTCCGGTGGAGAGCGCGGTCGACCGGATCGTGGCTGTGGCCTCGGGGCTGGGTCGGGCGTCGTCATGATCGCGGTTCCCTCGCTTCGCATCGTGTTGGCGACGCGTCCGGTTGATTTTCGCCGGGGCCACGACGCTCTTGCGGCGACGGCGGCGGGGGAGCTGGACCTCGATATCTATTCCGGGGTGATCGTGATCTTCCGCTCGCGCCGCGGCGACAGGCTCAAGCTGCTCACCTGGGACGGCACCGGCCTGGTGATGACCTACAAGCGTCTTGAGCAGGGCCGCTTCGCCTGGCCCGCGATTGAGGAC
>JAJEBT010000138.1 GCA_022822405.1 Alphaproteobacteria bacterium | reverse complement strand
TCAACTCTGACTGTAGTCCGCCTCGATCCGTACGTCCGCCGGCAAATGCAATCTCACCACGACGCCCACTGTCGGCTTGTCCGGCGTTCCGCCCGCAACGGCTTCGATCTCCGCGTCGAAGGGCCGGCGCCTGTGGGGCTTCGCACCCCACGGCCATTGGCGTACCCTGACAATACCGGGACCTTCCTTGCCGGCCTGCGCACCGGCGGCCGGGGTGCCCCCTACTTCTTCGAACCGCGTGGCGGTCGACGGTCAGCGGCGCAGCGGACGGGTAGTTTCCCGCAGAATATCCGCGAAGGTCTGGCCAACCAGCGTCAACGCCACGCCGCGCCGTGTCACCAGCTCCATCTTCGTGTTGAGGCCGTAGGTTTCGGGCAGGATGCTGCGCATCCGCCCATTCTCCACCCATCTTTGGGCGTATGACACGGGCAGGTAGCCGACGTGCCAGCCCGACAGGACGAGGAATGCGATGCCTTCGATCTGGCGTGCCGCGGCCGTTGACGGCAGGTCCCCGGTGAGCGGCGCGACCTGCCGCTCCGACAGATAGGCGCGGTGGGCGAGATCGGCCGCCGCCAGGTCGTCGCGGTCGAGCCCGTGCCCGGCCCGGTCGAAGAGCGGGTGGCCGGCGCCGCAATACAGTTCGACCGGATCGTCGTAGAGCGCCTCGTAAATCAGGCCCGGACGGTGCTGGTGGAAGACGCCGATCCCGAGGTTGACCCGGTTTTCCAGAACGGCCCTTTCGATCTCGTCGGGCGCCAGCGTGTGGAGGTCGATGTGAACCTGGCGGGCCCTGCCCCTGAAGGTCCGGAGCACGTCGGCCAGCGGAAAGCAATGCTCGGTGGCCCAGTTGTCGATCGCGGCGATCGAGAGGTCGCCGATCAGTTCGCCGCGCAGGGCGCCGACCGTGGCGCGGAAACCTTCCAGGGCCGTTGCGAGGTGCTGGCATGCCTCGTAGACCGTGCGCCCCTTGTCCGTCAGGCGGAAGCCCGCCCGCCCGCGTTGGCAGAGGCGCAGGCCGAGGCGCCTTTCCAGATCTCCGATCTGGCGGCTGATGGTCGACTGGCCGACATTCAGGGCGACCTGCGCTGCCGCGAACCCGCCGCATTCGGCGACCGTCATGAAGACGGCCAGCATGTGGAGATCGGCCTTGTGCAGACGCGGGACCGTGATCGCGTCCGATGCGGCCTTACTTGATGGATTTGGCATCTTAGCATTCTATGATCGATGTTTATTCAAACTGAATTCGACCCTACCGTCAATCGCAGGTCAAAGCGGTCGCGGCGTCCGCCGGCCGGTCGAACACGCTGTTGTCAGATCGGTCTGCGGCCGGTGCATCCGACACTGTTCGGCTCCAGTCCGATCAAACGAGGGAGAGTAGGATGAGAATACTCAATTGGTGCCGCGGCCTGTGTGCGGCCCTGTTATTTGCCGGCGTGTCGTCCGCCCAGGCGGCCGATGTCGTCGTCGGCGTTCCCAACTGGCCGTCGGCGACGGCCACTGCAAACATCCTCAAAGTGGTGCTGGAGGATAATCTCGGCCTGGAAGTCGAGCTTCAGAACGGCACCAACCCGGTCATCTTCGAAGCGATGGATTCCGGCAGCATGCATGTGCATCCGGAGGTCTGGCTGCCCAACCAGGCCAACCTGCACAACAAATTCGTCAAGACCAAGGGCACTGTCAGGATGAGTCCTAACGGCGTTCCCTCGTTTCAGGGCATGTGCGTGACGAAAGCGACTGCGAAGCGGACCGGCATTACCAAGGTTTCCGATCTGGCCGATCCCGACATGGCGAAGAACTTCGATACCAACGGCGACGGCCGGGGCGAAGTCTGGGTCGGCGCGTCGGGCTGGGCTTCGACGAATGTCGAGAAGATCCGGGCCAAGAGCTACGGCTACGACGAGACCATGGAGCTGCTGGAAATGGACGAGGCACTGGCGATGGCCAATGTCGACTCCGCGGTGGCGAAGAACGCCAATCACGTCTTCTACTGCTACACGCCCAACCACATGTTCGCGCTGCACGACCTGGTGATCCTGAAGGAGCCCAAATACGACGCGTCCAAGTGGAAGATCGTCCAGCCGACCGACGATCCGCAATGGCTGGAGAAATCGAGCGCTCCGGTCGCCTGGGATCTCGCCTATCTGCATGTGCACTACGCGGCGTCGCTGGAAAAGAAACATCCGGAAGCGGCAGCTCTGCTGAGCAAGGTCAAGCTGACCACCGATCTGGTCTCCAGGATGACCTTCGCCCTCGTCGTCAAGAAGATGAGCGCGGCCGACTATGCCAGGCAATGGGCGAAGGAAAACGCCAAGCTCGTGGATTCCTGGATGAAATAGACCTCCGGGAGCCGTTGCAGCGCCGGCGCAATTCTCCTTCGGGCCGCCATGGCCTCCCGGTGCGGGCCGAGGTGTTCGCTTCAGTCGGCCGGAACGATGCGCAAATCGGGCGATCCCTCGGGATCGCCCCTTTTTTTGCACACGGACTTCCGCTGTCGATTGCGGTCCAATCCGGCCGGCGGCCCCGGCCCGGTCCCCGTCTTCGCCGGGCGTGGGCGACCGCCGCCCGGGACCCGGTCCGGCACGGCGCCTTCGGTTCGGCTACGCCTCGTCCCGGCACAGCGCCTGACAGAGGCAATGGACGCCGCCGCCGCCCAGGGTGAACATCGACATGTCCGGATCGAAGACCTCGAAGCCCATGGCCCGCATTCGCGCGTTCAGGTCTTCCGCCCCGCGCATCGAGAGCACGCGGTCGTTGCCGAGCGCGACCAGATTGACGCCG
>JAJEBT010000073.1 GCA_022822405.1 Alphaproteobacteria bacterium | reverse complement strand
CCGGATCCTCGGACCCGTCGTTCAGCCGGAAGTTGTCGATCGTGCCAGAGATTCCGGCATCGGCGACTGCTGGCGACAGCGAATCGCTACCGAACTTGGCGTTCAGTTCCACATCTGCCGTGAAGTGGCCGCCGTTGCTGGTGCCGTTGGCCGCTTTATTCTGCGAGTAATCCAGCGCGAACTTGCCTGCGGCATGCCCGACATAGGTTGCGGACCCGCGGATCGTGGCGGGATCGGTAAGAGTTCCGGTACCTTCCACGTCGCCAACCTCGCCAAAGAACACGCTGGCTGCCGTCGGCATGCCGTCCTTGTCCTTGCTCACCCACCAGCCGTAGTAGAGGTAGGCGGTATCGGGCGCATGCGCCATCGCATTGGCACCGGCATCGGGCTTGAAGTGCCATGTGCCGCCCAGTTGACTCGGGCTGCCCGTACCGTCGTTGGTCGAGGAGCAAGTCCCCGTGCACCGGTACACGCCCGGCGCGCCGTCGTAGGTGCCTCGGGTTGTGAAGATACCCGTGTCGCTGTTAACGGTGTGGCCTTGGGTTCCCGAATGCGTGAAGGCGTCGGCCATGACCCTCCCGATGTTGGCGCCACTGTCGACGGAGCCGCCTGCGGCCACGTTCAAGTAGCCCTTGATCGCGGTGAACGCTGGCGCGGTACCTGCGTTTGCCGTTTGAAGGACATTCCCCCTGTCGGCAAATGACTGCGTCCGTCCCGGTCCCTTGTTGTTGTAGACCACGGCCACGTTTTCCACCTTCGTTTCGGCGTTGGTGTGGGCATAGTTCGTGCCCGCCCAACTGCCCAACGCGTCGGCAGAATCGCCAGCCTTGAGGACCACTTCGCCAGGGTTATCGGTGGCTCCGAGTGCACCCGCGCCTGTCGCAGCATTGATCGTGAGGCCTGTCGTGGCCAAGGTAGGTGCTGCCTCATTGTTGGCCAGCGCGCCACTGTTACCAACGGGGGTAGCAGGTGGCTCCAGCGCCGCGAACAGCTCCTTGCCGGTCTTGGCCATGGCCATGCGGCGCTCTTCGTCCGCTTCGTCCTCGGCATCGTCGAAGGCGGCTTGCGCCTGGCTGATCGGCGCCGCCGCATTGTCAGCCTCTCTCTGATACGGAGCCTTTTCCGTTTCGGTCAGGTCCGCGCCTGCGGTAATCGCATCGTTCAGAGCGGTGAGAGCCGCGTTGGCGGTGTCGAGTTGCGCCTGGGTGGGCGTCGAGCCGGATAGCGCAGTGAGGGCTACCTGGAGCGTCGTGGACGCACCCGACAGCGCCGCCATCTGGTTCGTCCGGCGCGTGTCGGTATCGATACCGCCCTGCGCCGAGTCCACGGCAGCCACGGCGTTGTCCAGTTGCGTCTGGTACATCGCCTTGTCGGCATCGCTCACGTCGTCCGCGTCCTCCAGCGCCTGCCGAAGACCGCGGATGGCTTCGTTAGCGGCGTCAACCAGCTCTTGCGTCGACAGGTCGGTCGTGTCGATCATGCCGGCCGCATCCGACAGAGCCATTTTCTGATCGTCCATGCGCGACGCCATCTGGATCGCCGCGATCCGCTGGTCGACCTTCATCTGAAGCATTTCGCCCTGTGCAGCGGTAACGTCGTCCTTCACAGCATCGTAGGCCGCCTGGGCGGCTTCCGCCGTGTTGGCCGCGTTGATGGCCGCAGTGGCCGTCTCATATGGCGTCGGAGGCGGGGTGACCGTCATACCGCCACCGCCACCGCACGCGGCGAGGCCGAGCGCGATTACCGCAGCGCAGCAGATTGTCGTGATTTTCCTGTATCTGGACATTGTCTTGAGGCTCTCCTCTGGTGAGCCCAATTCCCCCGTTCGACGACCGATCGATTGGCAGTGCGCGGAAGTTGAATCGACATTTGAATATGAAAAAACCTGTCTTGAGCAGGTGTTGTCATCGACTCGTGCAGGGTAAGCGCTCAAATTCACTGCGGGTTTGATTCCGCTGCCTTACGGAGTGATTACGGTCGTCTGGTGCTATAAATGCGCTCGGTTGTCTGATGCCTGAGAGGCGCCGAGACTCGCTTCGCTGAACGTCCCAACCACCCTGCTTATCCAGACAATGCAATGCGCCTGACGAGACAGGTTGCAGGAGTTGCGTTCCGCAGCAAGACCGTGCAATTGTGCCGATGCGCAATCGGTAAAGGTGATCAAAACCGGGGCGGTCATGCCAAGCCCTCCTATGCTGGTGTCTGGATAACCTCAACACAGGATATTTCACCACCGGTTGCACCCTACATCTTGACCAGATGACCCAACCCGCGAACCGGAAAAAACTTTCCGGGATTGGTATGAGCTCCCCGGTGGAACGAAACATGGAACAGATCGTCAATCTGCACATAGAGAGACTGCCGGAAGGGGTGTATCTGGCGACGTCCGACGAAGTGTCCGGACTGGTTGCCCAGGGCCGAACGCTGACCGAGACGCTGGAGATCGCCCGCGACATAGCCGGGAAGCTGCTGGCTGCCCAGACGGAATGGCAGGGCCGCCCGGTGCTGAAAGAGGCGGGGGAAACCTTCGATTACCCCTTGGTCGTCAGCACCTGATAGATGGGAAGGCTCGCAGGCTTTACCTATCGGCGGATAAGGCATCTGAGAGCTCTCGGCTTCGAATTCGACCGGCAGGCTGCCGGTTCGCACGAGATCTGGTTCAACCTGCGCACCGGGCGGTACACGACCTTGCCCAACCATCCCGGCGACATTCCCGAGGGCACGCTGCGGGCAATCGTCAGGCAGGCCGGGGTTTCGGTAGATGAATTCCTCAACGCTGCCTGAAGTCCCGGAGCGGTCTGCGGCGGCAAGGGTGGATGGCGAATCGGCCCCGGACAGTGGCCGCTATCGGCAGCGGAAGCGAGGAGAAAGCGCGATCCTGCGTTGCGCGTAACCGCCGAAGCCTCCAGACTGCCTTCCAGTCGCCAGACTCGTCGCCGGTCGCTGCGGCGGCCCAGTGACCCACAACTCAACCCAGCCCCACGCAGCTCACTGACTCCGAAGTCTCCTCGTGCGCCGGTCACGACAGGCTGCATAAACCTTATCCTCGGGCTCGCGGCTCGCAAGCCCGAGGATAGCGTGGTCGCACGGATCACGCGCCCAGATATCGACGGTCGCGAGCGCCTTCGGGCTTTTGTCCACGAAGCCCGTAATCCGGCTGTCGAACTCAGCGATCTGCTCTTCCCGTGAGCGCCGTCGCCGTGTTTTTTGGCATCGCAGTCGTCATCGTCGCATTATAGAGCCCCATCCTGCGGAGCGTCAGCAGAATGCTCCTCTTCTCGCGAATGGAGCGCAGCGACATGTGCGAGGGTGCCGTCGTCACCAACCGAATCTGAACGCGTTGTAGACACGCAGCCTGTCGGAAATCGATTTGGGAAGAAAGTCCGCTCCGAAGATGGCTGGAGCTTTGGGCCTGTGCCTGGTGACTGGTATCACATCCTCACAGAACTCTATACCTCATTCGGAATATGAGATATAATATTTTATTGAGGATTATACTTTCGGTGATTGACATGACCAAGAATGGAACAACCCAGCGTTCCGAGGCGGCAGTCGCAGCCGTGCTCCCTCCTTCGGTTCGGATTCAGCGCGGCCGCGAGGACGGTCACATAATCGACCTCAAACTCAACGGACAGCCTGTCACGGTCGAGTGGCTGGGCGAGGGTGGGTTGCGCCAGGCGCGCGAGTTGCTCGCCGGCCGCAAGGAGCGCCCGGACGTCGCGGCGGCTCGCCGAATGTCGCCAGGCGCACGCGAGGCACTGTCGACCGCAGGGATTGGCTGGGTGGACGAGACCGGTGCGGCAGAGATTGTGCTGGAGTCCCTGATCGTTTCCAGGAGTGGGCACCCCATCAAGGTGCCGCGGAAACCGCCTCGCTGGTCGCCTTCCGTCCTCGCTGTCGCCGAGGCATTGCTCTGCGGCGGGCGCGCCACCGTCGGCGCCATGCAGGAGACCACAGGACTTTCCGCCGGAAGCGCCACGAACGCCCTGCGAACTCTCACGGATCTCGGACTCATAAGCGCTGAAGCGCGTCGCGGGCGCAACTCCGGACGCCGAATTCCCGATTATGACCGGATGCTGGACGCATACGCGGCTGCGGCGGCCTCAATGAGGCCAGAAACCGCTCTCACGGTCGGTGTGACATGGCGCGACCCGGCTATAGCCCTGGCGGAGATCGGTGGGCGATGGGGCAGCACAGGTATCTCCTGGGCAGCAACGAGTACAGTGGCAGCATCGGTGTTCGCTCCCTACCTCACAACGGTTACGACCGGCGAAATCTATGTGGACAGGAAAACGATTGCCGGGCTTGAGGAGGTGGCCGCGAAGGCTGATCTGCTACCGATCGAAGGCGGGCGCCTCACCCTGCGACCATTTCCCACGGTTACAGCCAGACTGCTTGCTGTGACCAAGAACGGACTGAGCCTCGCTCCGTGGCCTCGTGTATATGCCGATCTGCGAATCGTTGGCGTACGCGGCGAGGAGGCCGCCGAGCATCTCCGGGAAGTAATCCGTGGCCGATGATCTTCCTCCCCGCTCTCGCGCCGCACGTGAAGCGGCCGAGAGAGCACTCGTACGAATTATCCACCACTACGGGGCGCGGCCGGAGTTCGTCGTGCTCGGGGGATTGGTGCCGGACCTGTTGTGTGCCGGAAGCGAATTCCAACACGCCGGAACTACGGACGTGGACGTGCAGGTCGACCTTGAGATCGCCTATGGCGCCGTGAACACTGCACGGCTGGAGCAAGCGTTGCACAATGCGGAGTTCGTCCCTGAGGACGGCCGAAACTGGCGTTGGGTGGCGGACGGAGCTGTTGCCGGGACAGTTGTGAAGTTCGAGCTTCTGGCTGATCTCCACGATCAACGGACGGGGGCAAGGATTTCGTTCGACGCGTGCGAGAATCTCGGGGCGGTGAACCTCCATGGCACGGGATTCGCTTCCCGCGACACCCAAGTGCGCGACCTTAGTGCCCGAATCGGCGGTGTCACCTACAACACCCAAGTGAACGTTGCAGGCTTGGCTGGGTTCCTGCTTGCCAAGGCAGCGGCCAGACAGGTGCGGGACCGGTTCGCCGACGATCTGCGCGTGGTCCACACGGCGCTCTATGATATGTGAGCTAATTTCGAGGGTCCGGCTGCGCAGGGTTCCCTGGCCTATTCTGTGCAAATGCGCATCGATCACCCCGAGCTGGATCCCGTGAGCTTTGCCGCTGACGCCTCTGTCGCGGTTCAGGAATTCCATCGGAGCCTGTGGCGTGCCGTTGATTGACGGCTCGATTGCGCGGTGCAGTTTGTCGGATTGCCGACGGCTACATGCGGAGGCCGACAGCACGCGGTCAACTGGCTCAAGCAGTCGGAAAACGCCGAGCGCCGACATGCTCTCGGGCTCGACCAGGAGCCCTACGACATGTCCTGGATGTGGCGGGAATTGAAGCTCCGGATTCCCCGATAAAGCGGAGCCCGGTTCGGGAACATCAAGCGGCGCTTCGTAAGCCCCCTATAATTGCGACGACCATGCGGCGATCCCGCCAGGATACTGGATCAGAACGGCTTTCAAATCGGCCCGCCCTTGCCGACCCGGCAGCCGCCCCGAGCGGGGCCGAACAGATGTCGCGGTGGATCACGCGGAAGACGCGCCCGAGACCGATGCTGCGCAGTCGGAGCGCAGCCGGTCTGGATCGTAGCCGCCGGTCACGCAAAGTCGCCTTGCCGGTCACCCTCCGCGGCCTTCACCACGCGGTCGATCTCGCCCCTGGACAACAGCGTCAGCGGTTTCGCCCCGTCGAGCGAGGACAGTTCCGTCGTAAGCCACACCCAGGCGGCATAGCCGTCATCGAACAGCCCTGCGACCCGGTCGAGCCCCTCGAACGGCCTGCCCCGCGCATCGAGTTGTCCCGCCGGGAAGACATGGCCGCGCCTCGCACCCCGCCAGCCCAAGATCCGGCCCTTCTTCAGCCAGTCATGCGCAGACTGGCGCGTCTTGAGCCCGACCCGCTCGGCCAGCTCGTCCGAGGTCAGCAGCGTCTCGGGCGCGCCGGCGTGGGAACTTTTCTCCATTCGTCTGGCTGCCTCTTCGGCGCCGACGCGCGGAGGCTCGGCACGCCCGATGACTTCGACCCCGGACCCCGCCTTGTCGTCCAGCGTCAGCACGTTGGCCGCCACTGCCAGCGCCGAGCGCACAGCATCGGGATGGGCGATCAGCGCCGCCACATGCGCCGGACTCAAGCGGCCTGCCGCCTCATACAGCAGACCCTCCAGTTCGCGCATCTTCTCTCCGCCAGCTCGGGCCATGGCAGGATATTGGTCTATACCGTCTGTTTCGTCAATAATCGCGCCACGCCGGGCGACAGGGGGCATATCCCGAACACCGCGCTCGTGGCACCGCCTACAGGGCCGCGCCTATGGGGAACAGCGGCCTACTCGCAGATGCGCCTGAATTCATGATTGACGCTTGAAACTATAGTCTATATATGGTTGTCATCGACTATATTGAACAAATCTCCGGCACTGCTATGCCCCGGCTCATATCCGCGCCTTTCTTCAGCGCCAACCCGGTCTTCCGTCGGGCCGAGTACGCCGCGGCCGTTGGCCGCCTCCCCCAGGACAGGGTTGTCACGGCGATGCTTGCCCAACACCTGCAGGCCGGCAACATCCGGCGCATCGCCCGTGGCGTCTTCGCCTCGGTGCCCAAACATGCCGACGCTGCGACGTGGTCGGTCGATCGCTTCCTGGCTGCCTCCCGTCTGCGTCAGGGCGGCACGATCGCCTATCACTCGGCCCTTGAGCTGCACGGCTACGCCTACACGGAGAGGCATGACGTACAGGTCATCGCGCAGGGAGAACCCGGCATATTCGAGGCGGCCGGTTTCGCCTGCCGGTTTGTCAGGCCGCCGCGCGGCTTCGCGCCTCCGGATGGCGTCACGGCGGTCGACCGCCTGGGGCAAGAGGTCAGCGCAACGACGATCGAGCGGACGATTGCCGATCTGTTCGACCGCTACGATCTGGCCGGGGGCGTGGAGGAACTCTTCAACTCCCTGGATCTGGTGGTGCGGATCGACGCCCTGGCGCTGGTCCGGTATGTACGTGCACTTGGCAAGGCCACCGTCGGCGGTGCCGTGGGCTTCTGGCTGGAGCGCGAGCAAAAGCGGCTGGGTGTCCCGGACGCTACGCTCGAAGCGCTTCGCACGCTCATGCCGAATCAGCCCCGATATGCTCTGGGCACCAAATCGGGCGAGGGAAGGACAGCCAGGGACTGGAACGTCATTCTCCCCGTTGACGTAGTTGAACGCCGCTTCGAGGGGCTGTAGATGGCGGCGCCGTCTGCCCAGACCCTGCAGCGTCTTGCCGACGAGACCGGCCACCAGGCCGGTACGCTGGAGAAGGTGCTGCGGCTTCTGGACCTGTTACAGGAGATCGCATGGGATCGGGTTCTGGCCGATCGTCTCGTCCTCAAGGGCGGGACGGCGCTCAACCTCTTCCACCTCGGTCTCGACCGGCTCTCCGTCGATATCGACCTCAACTATGTCGGTGCGCTCAGCCGGGTCGCGATGGAAGCCGAACGCCCCGACGTCGACGCCGCGCTCGACCGTCTCCTCACGTCCCAGGGATACGGCATTCGCCGCAGGCCCGGCGAGCATGCCGGCGGCAAGTGGCTGGCCCGCTACGCCTCGGCGCTCGGCGGCAACGCCACGTTGGAAGTCGACATCAACTACATGGCGCGCCAGCCATTGTTCGGCATGGCGCGCATGGAGTCTCTCCCCCTGGGCGGTATGCGGGCGAAGGACGTTCTCGTCCTCGACCTCCACGAAATTGTCGCCGGCAAGCTTGTGGCACTCATCGACAGGCATGCAGCCCGCGATCTTTTCGACGCGCGGCGTATCCTTTCCATCGACGGGCTCGACTGGGACCGGATCAAGGCTGCCGTGCTGGCCATGGGGGCCAGCGGGCGACGCGACTGGCGCACCATGTCGATTGACGCCATCGAGGGCGATCCGCGCGAGTTTCGCCAAGAGCTTGCACTCTGTCTGCCGCGCGGCCGCCTTGCCGCCAGGGGAGAGATCGACGCGTGGATTGACGAGACCGTTGCGCTCTGTCGCGAGAGATTCGCCTTCCTGTTCGATTTGACAGTGAGCGAACGGGCGTTTCTCAACGGTGTGCTCGATCATGGCGAAATCGACGCCGGTCTGCTGAACATTGCGCCGGAGATCCGTGTCCGAATCGAGGCCATGCCGATGCTCGCATGGAAGGTCCGGCATGTTCGGGAGCATCGGGGCCTGGTCTGAGGCGTCTCCGCGCCCGGCGAGTGAGAATTCCGTCGGTCACCGGCCACCCGGCGCAGTGCAGATCGGGCCGGCGCGGATTCCGGGCAGGCGCTTCGCCGTGACGGCCGAAATCCGATAAACGCTTCTCTTCCGAACGCCTTTCTGGCGCCTGACAACCGTAATCACTCCGTAAGGCAGCGGAATCAAACCCGCAGCAATCGGACAATTCACCCGGCATAAGGTCAATGACAACACCTGCTCAAGACTGAGCTTTTTTTACATTCAATTGTCGATTCGATTTCTGCGCACTGCCAATCGATCGGTCGTCGAACGGGAAAGATTGGGCTCACGGAGGAGAGCCTCAAGACAATGTCCAGATACAAGAAAATCACGACGATCTGCTGCGCTGCGGTAATCGCGCTCGGCCTCGCCGCGTGCGGCGGAGGCGGTGACGGTATCACCACCGAACAGCAGGCGCAGATTGATGCGGCGAAGGCTGCGGAGGCAGCGCAGGCGGCACAGGACAAGGCTGTCGCTGACGCCAAGGCGGCCATCGCGGCTGCCGAAACGGAGGAAGCTGCCCAGGCGGCCATTGACACAGCAGTGGCCGTCGGCATCACCGCCGCGCAACTCCGCGAGCTTGAGACGGCCCGCGATGAGCGAGTGATGGAGCTGGCGGTGTTGGGCCGTGCCGGGGCGCAGAGAATGGCGCTGATGGATGCATCCGGCATGATCGACACGTCCGAAGAAGCCCTGTCCACGCAGGAGGGGGTTGACGCTGCGCGGACGGCCATCGCGGCTCTTCGCCAGGCGATTGCGGATGCGGTCGACGTCGACGACAAGTCGATGTACGAGACGCAGCTGAACAATGCCGTGGCTGCCGTGGACGAGGCGCAGGGCGGGATTGACACCGCGACGCGCCGGACGAACCAGATGACGGCGCTGTCGGATGCATCGACCACCCTGCAGGCCGCTCTTGCGGCGCTGTCCGGCTCGACGCCCACTCAGGCGCAGCTCGACGCCGCCAACAACGCTCTCGTCGCTCTCAACACGGCGATCGAGGGCGGTGCGGACCTGACCGACGACGAAAAGGCTCCGTATCAGAGAGAAGCGGACAATGCGGCGGCGCCGATCCAGACGGCGGAGAAAGCCAAGGAAGACGCCGACGACGAAGCCGAGAAGACCGCGAATGCGGCCATGGCGGTGACCGCCAGGAAGCTGTATGCGGGGATCGCGGCGCCTACAGGCGACGTTACCAATCCGGCTCTGACTGACCGCGCTGCCGCCTACAACACCTCTCACGACGCCATCTTGGTGTCCGCTGGCGGCCCCGCCGGTGCCACCGCCGCGGCCGTGACGCTATCGGAAGACAAGAAGACGACGGTTGCCGCCAACCACGGCTGGGCCGGCAAGCGCTTCGCCGACCCGAAGGGCGGCACCGAATACGAAGCCATGGTCTGGTCGAACGTCGAAGCTCCGAAGATGGGCCGGAAGTTCGGCCACATGGACCCCGGAACCGGCACAACCCGTGATTTTGAGTACGACTTGGATGCGAATGGGTATCTGACAGCCGCCGAGGCAGACGGCGTCGGCGCTAACAACGATGCTTTCGTTGCGTCGAGAATAGCGTTCACGGGTGTCACCCGGACGGCCGGCATGGAAACGTTCAAGAAAACCGCCGATGATGTCTTTGTTAAGGTTCCCGGCAGCTACCACGGAGTGGCCGGCACCTATAGGTGCACACCCGCTTCCGGAAATACCTGCTCGGCTACGGCAGCCGAAAAAGGCTTCACGTTCGAAAGCGGCGAGACATGGACGTTCGAGCCCACCAACGCGAACGCCCGGGTAACCAGTGGGATTGACACCATGTATTCCTCCTACGGATGGTGGATCCGCACGGCGACGGACGGCAAGGTGACTGTCAGCGCGTTTCATGATCACAAGGATGGGGCGACGACACCGACCACTGTCAACCTGCCTGAGGCGGGAACGGCTACCTATGTGGGCGGCGCGGCCGGCAAGTACGCTCTCACCAGTACGACCGGCGGAATCAACGACGCCGGCCACTTCACCGCAAGGGCGACGCTTGAGGCCGAATTCGGCACGGGTGATGCCAACACCATCTCCGGCACCATCGACCAGTTCGTTGGTGCGGACGGCGAGTCGCGTGACTGGACGGTCAAGCTGAATGAGACGGACAGCACAGATGGAGGTCTCATCGACGGCCTCGGGGGCGCTGGAGGTACGGCAGTCGGGACGGTCTGGACCATCGGCGACGATGCCGCTGACAAGTCTGGCAGCTGGTCCGGCAATCTCCGCGAGCAGGGGACCGATGGTGTTCCGCAGGTCGCCACCGGCACGTTCGACTCGACCTACGGCACGGCCGGTAAGATGGTCGGCGCATTCGGCGCGAACGAGCAGTAGCTGATCGGAGGGTAGGGTCTCGTTCATGTGAGAACCTGATCCTGACCCCCGGGTTTCTGACGAGGGTGACGCGAGATTGCGTCACCCTCTTTTTTTCTTCGCGTTCTTCCGCTGGTGACCGTTGCCTGCCATGCGCCCTGCCAGATCATGACGCGCATCGCCGGCGGGCCGAAGAACGGCTTCCAAAGGGAGGGCTCGACATGGCCTTGCATTGCAACCCGACTACGACATTCTGCGCGGCGGCGCTGATCCTCGGTCTCGCGGCCTGCGGCGGCGGTGGCGGCGGCGGTGGCGGTCCGAGCCCAATGACCGACGCCCTGGACGCCATGGCGACAAAACGCGCGGTGGCGCTTGCAGAAACCCTTGAAGCGGCCCGGACCACCGGCGCTGACGGCGCCTTCGACGATACGCCGCACATGGTCGCCCCGTCGGTGGTGGCGATGCATGATGGAACCGCGGCAATCGTGGATGTGACGGAGACCGGCACACCGCGGGGCGGCACCGCCCGCGGCGGCGAATTCACCGAACTGGAGAACGTGCCCCGCCCGATCGCCGGGTGGACGGGAGCCCGGTTCGGCCGCGGGGACGCGAAGGAACGGCTCGTCGTCTATGCCGATGTCGGGGCGCCGGAGACGCTCCCCTTCAGCCCGGAGAACCTGAACCGGCTGAGAGAGGTC
>JAJEBT010000177.1 GCA_022822405.1 Alphaproteobacteria bacterium | reverse complement strand
GCAAGATCGTACACGCCCCGGTATCCGGCGCCGTGGGTGCCGGCAAGGGGCTCGGGTCCGACCCCGGCGATCCGGCTGCGCATGAGCGTGTGGTCTCCGCCGGAAACCGGTTGGGGGATGTTCACGAGCGCGGCCAGCCAGCCGCTCTCCCCGAGCACGGGGTGCCTGTGGACGACCTGGTGCGCGTCGCCCCAGCGGAGCGATTCCAGCGGCGCGCCGTATGTCCCGACGATCCGGTGCAGCGCATCGTCAAGCGAGAGCCTCGCGATCTCCGCGCACGTTTCCGGGCGTTCGGTCCGGATCACGTCGCACCACGCGCCGGCCCCGCCGACGTTCCGGAATACGCGTTCGAGGAACACCGGCCTGACATGCGGAAGCCTGTCCGCAAGCGGGCCGAGCTCGTCCCCGACCAGCCTGTCCTGCAGCCGCTGCATCCAGGCTGCGTAGATCAGCGGTTCCGGGGCGTTCTCGTCCATCCCGCCGTTCCATGCGGCCAGGAGGTCGAGCGCGACACGGCGGAGGCGCGCGTCGGCGCCCTCCTTCGCGGTCTCCCGCGTGACCCGGAGGTCGCGCGCGACCAGCGGCACCAACTTGCGTGCGGGGAGGGAGACGGCGTCGAGCTGCGCCTCGACGAAGCTCTCGCGAGTGTGGAGCTTCCGGTATCCGATCAGGTGCCGCAGCCTCCGGATCCTTTGCGTGTCGCCCCATCGATGGCTGACATGCAGGGGGTAGGCCCGGCCGGTCATCCTGTTGCCGGTGTTCCCGACGATGCCGTCGGACGGGTTCCGGAACACCGGATTCGTCACGTAGGGGAGGATGCCCAGCCACCTGTTGTCCGGATGCCAGCCCGGCGCCGGGACGCGGCCCCGGGTCTGGTTCCTGGCCGAGCGGCGGGGCAGCGCGCCGATGACCTTGTGCGCGACCTCCCCGCGGTCGGCGACAACGAGGTTCTGCGCCGGCGCGACGAAACCCTCGCCCGCCGCGATCGCCTCTTCCACGCTTCGGGCGCGCATGATCCCGATCATGGCCTGCACCGAGGTGTCGGCGGGATCCAGGGCCGTCCACGAAAGGGCCGCGACATGGCCGGGCGGGACGATGGACGCGATGTCGTGGCTGGAGCCGGGCAGGACCGGGCCGTTCCCGCTCCATCGCAGCGTGACGGTCACGGGATCCGCACCCTTGACGGCAATGACCGACCGGCGCGACTCGAGCCGCTTCCATCCGTCGGGCGTCAGGACCTCTTCCGGGTCGTCCGGATTCAGCCTCTCCAAGAAGAGGTCCTGGTCGTCCGCATGGGCATGGGCGAGGCCCCAAGCGAGACGGTCTGACCGGCCCGTCAGAACGGCCGGAATGCCTGGGACCGTCCCGCCGATCACGCTGCCCGTGGCCAGTTCCAGCCGCGCAAGATGCCAGACCGACGGGGCCGCGAACTCGATATGCAGGTCGTTGGCCAGGAGGGCGCCGCCTGCCGCCGTCCGTTCCGGCGCGGCCGCCCACGCGTTCGACGCGCCTTCGGTCCCGGGCCACATGACGGGCGAAGGCCAGGTTCCGGGCGCCGGGGCCGGCACCTGCCGGGCAGCGGGCGTGCCGAAATGCGTCGCGAAGCCGGAAGCGCCGGTCGGGCCGTCGTCGGCCGTGTCGGAAAGAAGGTCGTGCAGGCGCGCCTCCGGCAGCAGGCCGGCAAGCTGCGCGCGCAGCACCTCGTCGCGAAGGTGTCCGGAAAGCCGCCACGCCATGAGCTTTCCGATGGCGATCGAATCGGCAGGCTGCCAGGGCGGGACGTCGGAACCGAACAGCAAGAACTCCGGTGCGCCGCGACCCCGTGCACCCCTGCCGGAAATGGCCAGCCAGGCGTTGACGCCGCCGGCATACGCTTCGAGCGCGCGGCGCGTGTAGGCGTCCTGCGCCGCGACCGAGGCGACCGCCAGCGGATGGATGTCAAGCCTGCGCATCAGCTCGTCGACCGCCAGCGTGCGGGATCCGAGGATCTCCGAGAGCCGGCCCTGCGCCGTGCGCCGCAGCATGGTCATCTGCCACAGCCTGTCCTGGGCATGTGCAAGGCCGAGGCCGAAGAACGCGTCCTCGTCGGTTTCGGCGAAGACGTGCGGAACGTCCGCGCCGTCGCGGACGATTTCGACGGGAGCGGTGATGCCCGCAACCGCAAATGCCTCCGAGCGGTCCGGAATCGAGCGCAGGAGGAACAGGTAGACGCACGCCGAAATCGCCAGCGCGAACGCCAGCAGGAAGAAAGCGAGTCGTGCGAGCAAGCGAAGGAGAGTGGCCATGAATGCCTTGTCCCGCCGTTGCGTCCGAAAATGCGGCACGCAAGGATTGCGCCGGAGCGAGCGGGAAGCAATGGCAAATTGCGTGTCCATGGGAAACTGGATCGGCTGGGAATCGCCTTTTATGGGCCGCGCGGATGAGAAGGCCGAGGCCTTGCTTCGGCAGGTCTGCACCAGGTTCGGGGATGTTTCGGCGGCGCATCGGAGATAGGAGAACTGATGGCAAAGAGTTCAAGGAGGTCCGCGCAGGTCGGCTCGTCACGCCGAATTTCATCGAGCAGATTCCGCTTGACGAATGCGGCATCGAAACCGACCCCGATTTCCGTCCCCGACGCTCCCTTCAAGGACCGCCCGCCGGGCACTGACCAGCCCGAGGCCGCCTCTAGGCACGACCTGGAATTGCGTCTTGAAGGGCAACGGTTGGGCTGCCTGCGCGACGGCATACTCCGGATCACGTGCAGTTGCGGACCTTCGGGCGAGGTTCCGGTCGCTGATCTAGACGTTAGGCACGGGGAGGGTGTCCGCGTTCGCAACACCGCCGTTACGACGCGGTACAGCGTTTGCGGCGCGCGGCGCATCCGGGGGGGCCGCTGGCCCCGGCCGAACAGGACCGGAGCGGATTGGCAGGAATCGAACCGCGCCTTGAGTCTGGAAGGCCCAAGCCCTGCCTTCGGGCCGTAGGCGCATGGCGATCACGCCGTTGCCGATGCGGCGTTGGACAAGTCGGTTCCCGGCTCTGGCACGATCTCCCGGACCTGCCAAGCGGCGGTCCCCGCGTGGGACGCTGGGGACGTTCCTTGCACAGGCCGATCCCTGTCCGTGCATGCTTTTTGACGTTCCGTTTCCGATGCAACTGTCTGGCGATCGCCCACATCGCCAGTAGCCGGGAGCCGCGAATTGGTCCAGCCTGCCGCCGACAGTTTGGCTCCCGGAGATTCGTCTCTCTTGTCCGTAGTGGAATGGTCGCGCCGCCCGCGATCCCGGGCCCGAGGCTCATGACCCATGGCGCCCGGTTCGGGATCCACGGCCGCCGTCCGTCCATCTTGCGTCAATCGACTTGCTGGAACGATTGCCGGATTCCGTCCCTGCCGTTCCCGCCGGTCCGCATTCGCGCCGGGGCTCCACGAAGGATCTGAAGAGGAGACCAAGTACGGCTCGTCGCGCGAGGGACCATCGCATCGCCGGCCCCGGTCGTGGCCGCCTGCGCGACCCGAATGACGCCATCAGGGACAGAACGCCGACAACGTCGAACAGGCGACCGCATTATCAATTGCAGAAACGCGAGAAACGGGCAAGCCATTCCGCACCTCGCCGGTTACTGGCATCCAGCCAGCCACGACTGGGTAGTTGTCGGCGGCGATTCAAGACAGCGGGATTTTGACGGTTCTCCGCGCTTTTGAGCGACGATTTGGCCGTGTCGGTCTGGAGATCACGACGTGCGGGGGCGTGCGGTGTTGACGGATTGCCTCCCGGCCTTTCGCTTTTCGCCTTTTGTTGGGGGCATTCAGCCTTTTGCGTCGGCATTGACGACGTCGTTCCAGTCGGCGTTCTCTGGCGGTCGGCGCCTCCGGACCGTGACGTGGGGCGGGACTTCCAGCCTTCCTGAACTCAGGACCGAAGGGAGACCGAAGTCGCGGGTTGCGGTGGTGGGTAAACGGCATATGCTGGCTTGGGTTCAAGTCTGGAAGCACATGGGAGGCTGGCCATGAGACCGATCACGATCCTGCTCGGAACCGTTCTGGCGCTGACCGTCGGCGCCTGTTCCCGGAACGGCGAGCCTGCCGAAGACGAGGGCGGGATCCATCACGGGCGGAACTCGGAATTCTCCGGGCCGCAGCTGCGCGTGTTCCTGACGCTGGAGGACGGCGCCGAGGCGTCCGTCAACACGGCCGAGGATGCCGTCGCGACCGCGCTCGGCAGCACGCCCCTTCCCGGCCACCAGGCCCGGGACTGGACGTTCGTCAAGGAAACCGACGACGGCACGACGGTCGCCTACGCCCTCGTAAGCTGGGACAGCGCCAATCCGGCTGACTACCTGATGGCCGGCTGGTGGGCGCAGTTCCCCGGTCAGCGCCTTCCCGACCTCTCGTTCGCGGACTCCGAGCAGTACGCACTCGTGGACGGCCCGGAGCTCGACCCCGCGTTTCCTCCCGAACTGCCGACCGAGGGAACGGCGACCTATGCCGGCCAGGCCGGCGGACTCTACGCATACGTTCCGGGAAGCGACTGGGGGGATCATGAAGGCGCCTACGTGCTCGACGAGTTCGAGGGACGGATCACGCTGAAGGCGGACTTCGCCGACGGCACGCTGAGCGGCTGCATCGGCTGCGTGGGCGATATCGTCACCCGACGCGCGCATTTCGGCGTCTTCCTCGGTGACGAGATTCGCGATGTCAAGGCCGTCGCCGCGGACTACGAACTGCACCTCGGCGTGGCGCAAGTCGACGAGGCCGGCAACTTCGAGCATTTCGGCGTGGAGGTGAGGCACCCGGATCGCGAGATCACGCATTCGGAGGGGTTCTGGGGAGGCGGGCTTTCCAACGTTCCCGACGGGGTCGGCAATCCCCGCCTGGTCGCAGGCTTCAGCGATGCGGATTTCACCGAGGGCGACGGCAGCGAAGGCCTGTTCTACGGGACGTTCGTGGCCCTGAGCGAGGAATTCGGCGAGTCCGGAAACTGACTGGCGCACAGGGTG
>JAJEBT010000103.1 GCA_022822405.1 Alphaproteobacteria bacterium | reverse complement strand
AACACTCGATTCCGGCTGGTGGCCAGCCTTGACCGGTCAGGGCTCTCACCTGCTGGGTCGCATAGAAGGTTTCCGTCAGGTCTATCCGTCTACATGGCTTCCCCCTTCACCAAGCTTTGCCTGGCGCAATACGAAATAACGTGGTGTGCAACAAGCGGCACGCGGGCAAAGGCCTGGAAGCGTCGCTCGTAGGCGTTGATGGCGCGCGCGGCATGCAGGCTTGCCAGCAACTGGCTCTGGGTGGTGAACAGCACGTCGTGGTCGGCGCGAACGGCGGCGTGGCCGAGGGCCTGTGCGATGTGGGACTTTCCGGTGCCGCACGGCCCGGCGATGAGGACCGCGACCTTCTCGGCGACGAACCGGCAGGTCGCGAGCTCGGTGATGAGGCTCTGGTCGATGGCGGGGTTGAAGTCGAAGTCGAACTGCTCGAGCGTTTTGGAGGAGCGGAACCCCGCGCGGCGGATCCGCAGGTTGAACTTCTTGTGCTCGCGTCGGGCGACTTCGTCGGCGATGAGCAGGGCGAGGAAGTCGGTATAGGGGATCTTGTTGGCGACGGCCTCGCGGTTACGGGTCTCGAGCGAGTCGAGGATCCCGGACAGGCGCAGTCGCTTGAGCAACGGAGCGAGCTCGGGCATGGGGTTCGGTGCGATAGTGGACATGGGGGTCTCCCGGTCAGTGAGTGAGCAGCTTGGAGGTATCGCGGCAGAAGCGGCCGCGGCCGGTGTAGGTTTCGGCGAGCCGGTCGAAGGCGGGCTCGTCGGATGGGTCGAGGTCGATGCCGTTTTCCAGGATGGTCTTGACGGTTCGGTACTTGGGGTCGTCGAAGGCGAGTGCACGGTGGCAGGCCGCTTCGAGACGCCCGGTGCCGAAGCGCCGGGCGAGCGCGATGACGCCTTGTGCGGCGCGCAGGTTGTCCAGGACGTGGTGAGCAAACAGCCGCTCGACGAGGGCGTGACAGGCCGGCCCGACGTCCTGGCTCTGACGCAGGCACCACTGGGGGTCGCGCAGCTTGTAGGCGATCGCCTCGGGCGGCAGGTGCTCGTCGATGGTCGAGCGGCTACCGGGCCGGAACCGCCGAGGATGGGTGGCGACGAGCTCGTGGTCGCGGAACAGCTGCACGGTGGTCTCGGTGGCCCGCAGCCACAGGTGCTGGCGTACCAGGCGGAAGCTCGCCGAGTAGTAGGCCTTCTCGAACTGCACGTGGCAGTCGGGGTGGAGCTTGACCCGCGCCCACACGGCGAGCTCCGGTGGCCGAGAGGGGAGCGGGCGCAGGAACTCGCTCTCGGTCTCCACGAAGCGCGTCAGGGGTCGCTCGTGGGTGGTGCCGTGGACGCGGTTGCCGGCCGGGCCGAGCAGCCAGGCGCGAAGCTGCGCATTGGCGTCGACGAGGTCGCGGAACTCGCGAAGCGGTACGAACGAACGCTTGACGTACTTCACCGACGACTCCACCCGACCCTTTTTCTTCGGGTCGCGCACCGGGCAGGGCTCGATCTTGAATCCGTAGCCCTCGGCGCACTCCGCGTAGGCACGCTGCACCTCGGGGTCGTGGTAGCAGGCGCGGGTGATCGCGCACTTGGGATTGTCGATGGTCAGGCGTCGCGGCACGCCGTTGAACCACTCGAACGCCCGGCGGTGACATCCCAGCCAAGTGGCGACCTTCTGGTCGGTGACGACCTCGGCGTAGGCGTGACGCGACCACGCCAACGTCATGACGAAGATCCAGGTGCCCAGCAGCTCGCCGGTGCGTCGGTCGACGACCTCCGGACCCTTGCCGAAGTCGACCTGCGCCGCCTCGCCGGGGTCGAACTCAAGGACCGTCGTCACTTGTGGGTGAGCGGCCTCAAGCCCGGCGAGGAAGCGACGCACCGAGGAGTACGAGCCGGTGAAGCCGTGGCTGCGCACCAGGGCGCCGTGGATGGTGGTGCCCTGGATGCCTTGACGCCACCAGCGCGTGATCCGCTCGCGATGCGGTTCGGCCAGCGAGGCGACCGCGGGCAGTGTGCGGACCGAACCCAGGTGCACAGCCAACTCGGGATCGGCGGGCAACGCCTTGGCGACGCCGAGCCAGCCCGCCGCCTCGGCGGTGCGGCGAAGCTGCGCGGCCTTGCGCCGACCCATCAGCCCGGCACGGGCAATGGCGCGGTCGGTGTCGCCCAACCGCATGCGGGTCAGTACTTGACGATATTCGAACATCTCGAACCTCCGATTGGCCACCGGCTCCTCCCCTTGGACGAATGCGCCGGGGAGGGTACCGGCGAGAAACGGTGGTCCGAGACCTCAGCTCAGCACTGCCGCAGTGGCTCCATTAAGGCGAACATCGCCTGGCGCCATTAACCCGAACATCGGGTGGCCCCATTAAGGCGAACACGGAATGGCTCCATATAGGCGGTCACTGACATGCCGTTCGTCGACCTGCCGGGAAGCGTGCGCCGGGCGAAGGCGGCGGTGGACGCGGGCGACGAGAGCGGATGGACGCCGGTCGCGGACGGTCCTGTGTTCCGGTACGTGCGGTGGATCCGCGAAGACGGCGAGGCGCGGAGGGTGCCGCCGAGCTTGCGGCTTCGCACCGTCT
>JAJEBT010000007.1 GCA_022822405.1 Alphaproteobacteria bacterium | reverse complement strand
CTGGTGAGCTCGCTGAGGGGCGGCAGCTGCTCGCCCGGGGCCAGCGTACCGGACATGATTTGATTGCGAAGAAGTGAGGCCACCTCGGCGTGCAGAGGGACGGCTTCTCGCTTCATCGCAGGGAGATTCATGTTGACTCTCGAATCTTCAGTGACTAAAGGTATAAAGGTCTAGCACTTTATATACACGATTCGGGTTTTGTTTGCAAGGGATTTGCCGATCCCGGGCCTCCGAATCGAAGGGGGTCGAGTTGTCACAAGCCGATAATCCAAAGCGCAATATCGCCGAGCTGGAGAGCATCGCCGCGAAGTTGCGCCTGCGGGTGGCCGAGATGGTTGCGCCGACGGGCCAGGGTTATGTTCAACAGGGCTTGGGTTCGGCCGATATCTTCACGGCCTTGTATTTCGCCGAGGCGCGCGTCGATCCCGGGAACCCGAATTGGGAAGACCGCGACCGCGTCTTCCTGACCACCGCGCATAACACGGCCATCTTCTACGCCGCGCTGGCTGAGCGCGGCTATTTCGAAACCGGGCGGCTGTCGACCTACTGCAAAGACGGATCTCCATTGGAGATCAATGCGTCGGAGCGCATGGGCCGGTTTGTCGAAGCGACCTGCGGCTCGCTTGGCCAGGGCCTCTCGGTCGCCGTCGGCGCGGCGCTGGCGGCCCGGCGTCAGGGCCGTCCGACGAGGTGCTATGTGGTTTTGGGTGACGGCGAGATGCAGGAGGGACAGGTTTGGGAAGCCCTCATGTCCGCCGGCGCATGGGGCCTCGGCAATCTCTGCGTCATTCTCGACTTCAACGAGATGCAGTGCGAGGGACACATGGATAATGTGGTCTCCCTCCGCCCGGTTGCGGACAAACTCGAGAGTTTCGGCTTTGCAGTGCATGACATCGACGGCAATGACATGGCCGAGATCCTGAACGCCCTCGATGCGGCCCGGGAAACCAAGGGCAGGCCTGCGTTCATCAACGCAAGAACCCTGGTTGGAAAAGGGGTCCCCGCCCTGGAAGGTCTCATGGCGCATCAGCTCATGTTTCCGCCCGAGGTGGCGGAGAACGCCATCGCCGTTCTGAAGGAAAACCTCTCATGAGCCAGACCCATCAACTGGAGAAGTTCGAAGCCGCCGACTTCATCAACCGGACCCACAAGCCCATCCCCCGGTCATACGGCGACGCGCTTCTGGCAGCGGCCAAAAAAGACAAGCGCATCGTCGCCCTGACGGCCGATCTGGCCACGCCGACGGAAACCGACATCTTTCGCGACGAACTGCCGGAACGCTACCACAACGTCGGCATCGCGGAAGCCAACATGATCGGGCTGGCAAGCGGCATGGCGCGGGCGGGCGAGATCCCGTTCGTGCACACCTTCTGCTCGTTCGCCACGAAGCGATGCTGCGACCAGATCACCATGCAGGCCGCCTATCCCAACCTGCCGGTCAAAATCGTGGGATTCCTGCCCGGGGTGGCGACCCTGCTCGGTGTTTCACATCAGGCCATCGAGGACGTGGCGATCATGCGGGCCGTACCCAACCTGATGGTCCTTGATCCGTCCGGCCCCGAATATCACGCTTCGGCCGTTGACGCGGCGCTGGCCCATGACGGGCCGGTATACATTCGTCTGAAACGACCCGAGGCCCCGCCGGAGAACGATATCGTTCCCAAGGAATTCAGGAAGGGCGAGGGCATTCTGGCCCGGGACGGCGGCGACCTCGCGATCATCGCAGCGGGTCTATCGGTCACGGAGGCCCTCGCCGCCGCAGACCGGTTGGCCGCCGGCGGAATTGAAGCCTCCGTCGTCGATATGGCCTCGATCAAACCGCTGGACGCCGATCTGGTCATCGACCGCGCCAAGGCGACGGGCGCCATCGTAACCGCGGAAAATCACTCGGTGATCGGTGGCCTGGGATCTGCCGTGGCGGAAGTCCTGTGCGACGCCGGGATCGGTCTGCCCTTCAAGCGGGTGGGCTTGGCCGACCGGTTCGCCGAAGGGGGCTCCACCCCGTATCTCATGAAAAAGTACGGATTGGATAGCACGGCGATCGTCAAGGCCGCCCGAGACGTTTTCGGGAAAAAGGGCTGAGGTCCGATCAGTGGCCGACCGAGCACCACTCGCTATGGTTACGGGTGCCGCCGGCGGGATCGGGACGGCCCTCGCACGTCGGCTCGCAAATGACGGTTGGCGCCTGCACCTTGTGGATGTTGATCAGGGCCGGCTTGACCGCCTGAGTGGAGAGTTGCCGGGCGGCGCGACCAGTAAAGAGAGCCGGCTCGATGACCGGGAGGCCTGTGTTGATGCACTTCCGGACGGCGAAGAGATCGCCGCGCTGGTCCATCTGGCCGGCATATTTGTCGCCGACGACCTCAAGCCGGAGAGCCGGGATATCTACGACCGAACCATGCAGGCCAACGCGACAAATGCATTGGACCTGGCCGGTGCGGCGCTGCCGCATATACGGGATGGCGCCAGTATCGTCTTCACGTCGTCGATGGGCTTTAACCGGGGCGTGCCCGATCGCATCGCGTACTCGATGGCCAAGGGGGCCATCGTCGGTTTAACCCGCGCACTGTCGCGTCGGGTCGGCGATCGAGGCATCAACGTCAACGCCGTGGCGCCCGGCTTCATCGATACGACCATGTCGAGGGAACTGATCAACGAACGCGGTCGGGAGGCGCTCATGTCTTCAATTCCCCTGGGCCGATTCGGCCGGCCGGAGGAGGTTGCGAGCGTGATCGCATTTCTGATCTCCGAGGACGCCTCCTACATGACGGGACAGGTCATCAACATCGATGGCGGGATTATCAACGGCTGATCGGAGCCAACGGAAGAGCCGAAGGAGGACAGCATATGCTGCTTGAGGGGGAGACGACTTTCGACGGCGCCCCGTTCGATGGGATCAGCTTCGATCTTTGCTCGCGCCGCAAGGATGTCGTCTTGGTGAGTGCGGACTTGAGCAGGTACACCCAGATCATTCGCGTGAAGGAAGAGCTGCCGGATCAGCATCTCGACGTCGGGATGGCGGAACAAAACCTGATCTCCGTCGCCGCCGGTGTCGCCAAGGCGGGTTTTGTCCCGGTGGCGACCACGTTCGCCGTCTACGCGACCCGGCGCGCCTATGACCAGAT
Organism: Alphaproteobacteria bacterium; assembly: GCA_022822405.1. Classification (GTDB taxonomy): domain Bacteria; phylum Pseudomonadota; class Alphaproteobacteria; order MPNO01; family UBA830; genus JAJEBT01. The sequence goes on along the minus strand of JAJEBT010000007.1, from coordinate 113,916 downwards.
GGTGATCTGCATGGGAACCGGTCCGCACACGAGTATTGTTGTCGGATTTACGCCGGGCATCGCCAATCCGGCGCGGATTCATCACCAGGCAGCAGAGGATTTGGGCATGTTGCGGTCGGTCCCGAACACGACCGTCATCGACCCAATGGATGTCACCGACTTCAAGCAGGCGCTCGACGTCGCCGTCGATCTGCCCGGCCTGGTTTATATGCGGGGTCATCGCGGCAATACTCCGCGGCTTCTCGATCCGCAGAAGTTCAAGTTTGAACTGGGCAAGACGTATCGCCTCCGCTCCGGCAGCGGAATCGGCATCATTGCCACCGGCCACGCCACCCAATGGGCATTGGAAGCCTCCGAAATACTCGAGGATCGCGGGATCGATCATTCGCTTCTTCACGTCCCGACGGTCAAGCCGGTCGATGAGACCGGGTTGGCGGACTTCTGCTTTGCCCACGATCGGATCGTCACCATAGAGAACCACCAGATCGTCACCGGTCTCGGGAGCCTTGTCGCCGAGGTGGTTTCCGATGTTGGCGGCGGGCCTCGCATCACACGTCTTGGGGTGCCCGGCAGTTGGGCGCCCGGCGGTACGCTGCCGTATATCCGGGAACAGCTTGGACTGGATGCCGTGGGACTAGCGGATCGTATCCGGGGGGCCGGCCAATGAGCACCGGTTCCAACAGCCACGTCCAGAATTTGGAAATCCTTGCAGCCAAGATCAGGCGCAATACTCTGGACATCTGCATGCAACGTGGCGGCTACGCGGGGCAGGGCGTCGCCTTGGCCGATATCGCGGCGTGCCTCTACTTTGACGAGCTGCGTCCCGACGGCAGGGGCTGGTTTCATGACCGGTTTGTGCTGTCGAACGGGCACGACGCGATCATGACCTATGCGGCGTTGGCGGAGCACGGCTCATACACGCTTGAGGAATTGCGGACCTACAACGCCGACGGCACGAAGATCGATCAGAGTCCCATCGAGGGGCAGCTGGGGTTTGAAATCACCGCCGGTTCGTTGGGACAGGGGCCGTCGCAGGCGGCTGGTATCGCCTGGGCGGAGCGGCAGAGGGGAACCGATAAGCGAATCTATTGTCTGTTCTCCGATGGTGAGCTCCAGGAGGGCAATGTCTGGGAGGCGGCCATGTTCGCCGCTCACCAAAAGCTCTCCAATCTGGTCTACATCATCGACAACAACGACCTTCAGGCTTCAGGCGCCACGACAAACGTGATGAGTGTCGAGCCGGTTCCGGAGAAATTTGAAGCGTTTGGGTGCTTTGCGCGGCGGGTCAACGGAAACAGCGTCACCGAAGTGCTTGAGGCGTTCGAGGAGGCCAGGGGCGTTACCGGTAAACCTTATGTCATGGTTTGCGATACCCGGATCTTCGCTGGAATTGACTGCCTGCAGGAAGCGCTGCCCATGGCGCACTACGTCGCGCAAGACACGGCGGACTGGGAGGCGGGATTGGCGGAAATCGATGCGAAAATCGGAGCTTTGGCCGGCGGGCCGTGAACTTGAAAGTAGCGAGGATTTAACGATGGGTAGTGATTTGGTGGACGATAGGCCGCTGACCGGCAAAGTGGCGGTTGTTACCGGGGCGGGACGCGGAATTGGCCGATCAATCGCCCTGGCGCTTGCCAGGGCCGGTGCGGATCTGGCCATTTGCTCCCGCACGCGCGCTGAGCTTGAAGCGACGCAGGAGGTTATCGCGGACCTCGGTGTCCGTTGCTTCATCGGTGTCGCCGATCTTTCCGATCCGACGGCAACGGAATCCGTCTGTAACGAAATTCTCGCCGAGTTCGGGGAGGTCCATGTGCTGGTCAACAATGCCGGTGCGCAGCTTGAGACCAGTCCAGTCGCGGAATCCGATCCGGATCGGTGGTGGAAGACGGTCGAGGTGAATGTGCGCGGCCCCTATCTGGTTACCCGGTTTCTCCTTCCAGGTCTCGCAGACGGAGCAAAGATCATCAATCTCTCCTCCGGTGTGGGCCTGAGCGCCGGTAACCGGAACAGCTCGTACCATGTCGCCAAGGCCGGGCTGCACATGTTTACAGAGTCACTGGCCAACGAACTTTGGCCGCGCCGGATCGAAGTAAACAATCTTATCCCGGGTCCGGTAGCGACAACCAACTTCACCCGCGAAGCACCTGGGGCGGCGACGCCCGATGAGGTCCTGGAACGTTTCGGCAGCGAGACGCCGCCCAACTTCCCGCCGTCAGAGCGCCTGAAACATCCTGACGAAATAGGCGAGTTTGCGCTTTACCTGGCAACTCGCCCTCTCGGCGGTCCTACCGGTCAAACATACTCGCTCGCCCGGCGCCCCCTGTGAGCCGAGCGTGAAGAAATCCGTTGACCTTTTTCCGTCCTTTTATTAAGGTATAGACGTATAGCACTTTATACAGCCCGGTTTATCGAAATTCCGAAGCAAGGAGGGCTTCATGAAATTCCTCAAATCAGCAGCAACCACGGTTGCACTCACCTTTCTCCTGACAACGGGAATAGGCGGGAAGGCAATCGCTCAAGACAAATGGCCGACAAAGCCGATAAGCATCGTCGTCTCGTTCAAGGCCGGTGGTAACGCCGATATCGTCGCGCGGATGAACGCCGAAGCGCTCAGCAAAGAGTTGGGTGTACCGGTCAACGTTCTGAACAAGCCTGGTGGCGCTCACATTCCAGCCACCATGTTTGTCCTGAAAGCGCCGGCGGACGGCTATACATTGTTCAACTGGTCGCCGCCGAGCTTCATGGTCGTGCCGTTGACACGCAAGGTCCCCTACAAGCCGCTGCGGGACTTCATTCCGCTGTTCGCAGGGATCTCCGCGTCAAACGCTCTCTATGTGCGCGCCGATTCCCCATACAAGACATTTGAGGAGTTTGTTAAGGGCGCCAAGGCCAAAAAACTCACCATCGGTGTCAATAACCTGGGTGCGCCGCCCAACCTTTCGGCCGTGCAGATGGCAAAAGAGTTCGGGCTGGAGTTCAAGACGCTTGCCCTGAAGACCGTTCCGGCAACCATGACCGGCTTGCTCGGCGGCCAGGTCGACGTTGCGGTCGGGCAGGTGGCCTCGATCCACAAATATGGCGACAAGGTTCGTCCGTTGGTCATCTTGGACAACAACCGCAAGGCCTTCTATGCCAAGGATCTTCCCGGGGTCCGCACGGTTGGGGAAGTATTCCCGGGCAAGAACGCGGGGACATGGGTCCACGGCGGCTTGGCGGTGAAAGCAGGCACACCCCAGCACATCGTCGACCGACTGCTTGAAGCCAGCAAGGTGATGGGAAAGCCGGCGTTCATCGCGAAAGTTCCCAAGAGCGTGAGCTATGACTGGGTTCATGGCATCGAGGCCACCCGCAAGAAAATTCAGGACGGTATCGATCTCTATTCGCCGCTCCTGGCGAGTCTTGGCCTGTTGGTGAAGAACTAGAAACAAGCTGGTGCGCCGGGGCGCAGTTCCCGGGTCCCCGGCGCACCAACCTCATGGGGTGGAGACATGATTCCGCAGCGCGCCGCGAATATAGCGTTCAATATCCTGGTGATCGTGGCGGCCGTTTTCTTCGCGCTGGAAGCGGAGACATTTCAAACCTCCGGATTGCTCGCCAGTACAGGCTTGCCCTCCAAATTCTTTCCGCAGCTCATGCTGGCTTTCATCGGCCTCTGCTCGGCGATCGTGATCGGGGCCTATGTATTCCGGGGCTTTGCGGGCACCGATCAGGGCGCTTCGGTCTTTGAGAATGGTGGCGAAGCACGGCGCGGCCTTCTTGTCCTGGTCGTAGCGGTTGCCTGCTACCTCGTTTGGTCCCTCTGGAGCTTCATTCCCATGTTGATCCTCATTGGCCCGGCTTGCGCGCTGGCCATGGGCGTGAGGTCACCGCGGATGTACGTATCGTTGCTGGTGATGTCGGGCATCGTGTACCTCGTCTTCACCCAGGTCCTTCGTGTTCAACTCACATAGCAGGCGGGAGCGATGTTCGCGGGATTTGACGTTGTCGCCCAATCCATCGGCCAGCTTGCCGAGCCGATAACGCTTGCGCTGCTAGTCGGCGGCATCGTTCTCGGTCTCATCGTCGGCGTGCTGCCGGGTCTTGGTCCGCCCATTGCCATTGCCCTGGCACTGCCGTTTACCTTCCACCTGGAACCGATCGCGGCAATCATTCTTCTTCTCGGGATCTATTCCGCGGCCATCTACGGCGGATCCATCTCGGCGATCGCCGTCGGCATTCCCGGAACCGGAGCCGCCATCGCCACCGTCCAGGATGGCAATAAGATGTTCAAGGCCGGCAAAGGTGGTGAGGCACTCGGCCTCTCGTTGACCGGTTCGATCATCGGCGGTCTGTTCAGCGTTATTTGCCTTGCCTTTATCGCGCCAATCCTGGCGACCGTTGCGATCAAATTCGGACCGCGAGAGTTCTTGGCCATCAGTGTGTTTGGTCTCGTTGTTGTCGTTCGGGTGGCTGGCGAAAGCTTGTCCAAGGGGCTGCTGGTCGGCGCACTCGGCATCTTCCTGACGACCTGGGGCCTTGACGAGCTGAACGGAACCGAACGTTACACCTTTGGCAGCTATCACTTGTTCGAAGGCATCCCCCTCGTCCCGTTTCTCGTCGGGGTGTTTGCCGTGTCCGAGGTGTTGATTGGCGCTGAACGTGCCCTTCAGAAACTCGACTTCGATCAGACCAGCCTGACTGTGAAACTGCCGGGCTGGGGCAAGCTGATGAAGATGAAGGACGTGCTGTTCCGGTCGTCCGTTTTGGGAACCGTCATCGGAATCATCCCCGGCGAAGGGGCCGCTGTGGCCGCGTTCTTTGCTTATTCCGAGGCCAAGCGACGGTCCAAGACGCCGGAGAAGTTCGGCACCGGGCACGACGAAGGCATCGTTGCCCCCGAAACCGCCAACAACGCCACCGTTGGCGGTGCCCTGGTGCCCACACTGACCCTCGGGGTTCCGGGCAGCCCCGCCGCCGCCGTTCTGTTGGGGGCGTTTCTCATCCACGGGCTGGCGCCTGGACCCAAACTCTTTGCCGAGCGGCCGGACATGATGAACGCCATCTTCATCGGCCTTTTCGTCATCAACATTTTGATGATGGTCATCGGGCTGATGGCGATCCGTTTTGCGGCCAAGCTGATCCAGGTGCCGACGACGTTTATCGTGCCCACGGTTCTGCTTCTGAGCTTCGTCGGGATCTTCAGCGTCTCCAACAGCTTCTTCAACGTCGGTGTGCTGTTGGGGGCCGGTATTCTCGGTTATGTGGTTCGGAAGCTGGGATATTCAATTGCGCCGCTCAGCATCGGATTCGTGCTTGGACCGATCCTGGAGAACTCACTTCGCCAGTCTCTGGTCATCGCGGACGGAAGCGTCGGTGAATTCTTCAACACGCCGATCGGTCTCGGGATTTATGCCGCGCTGGCGCTGGCGATCTTCGGCGGGCCGCTGGCCCGCTGGGCGAAGCAAAAATATTCCAGCGGGCGGAGGATGCATGATGAGCGGCAATGAAAATCGGCCCAATATTCTGATCTTTTATCCTGACCAGATGCGCGCCGACGCCATGGGGTGCGCCGGCAACCCGATTGTCAAAACCCCTTACATCGACCGACTGGCCAACGAGGGCGTCCATTTTACGGATGCTCATGTTTCCTATCCGGTCTGCTGCCCGTTTCGGGCGTCGCTGTTCACCGGCACGTACGCTCAGGGGCACGGCATGTACCAGAACCACTTCCCGCTTCGCGCCGATCAGATATTCCTGGCGCGGCTCCTGAAGGACGCGGGGTATCACACCGGATACGTCGGTAAGTGGCATCTGGAGGGCGGTCCGCGACCCGGGTTCGTCCCGCCGGGAGAGAGGCGGATCGGGTTCGATTATTTCATCGGCTTCAACCGCGGACACTACTATCTCAAGTCCATCTTCTACAAAGATGACGATCAGCCCTATCACTGCCCGCGTTGGGAGCCTGAGTACCAAACCGAGCATCTGATCGATTTCATTGAGCGATCGGTTGCGAAGGATGACGGCAATCCCTTTTTCGGGTTTGTCTGTTACGGGCCGCCTCACTTCCCGAACGTCATGCCCGACCATCTCAGGAACCTCTATGATCCGGCGGGGATCGAATTGCCGCCCAGTATTCTCAGCCCCGAGGAACACGAAGCGGCCCGCCAAGAGCGCTTGAGGTACGACTACGCGGCAAACCTCAAGTCCGAAGACCACAGCCACGCCGGCGACGGACACAAACCGCAAGGCGAACAGGAGACAGAGGAAGAGACCCGAAAATTCATTGCCGAGTACTACGGCATGATCACCGGCGTCGACCACAATGTGGGCCGCGTCCTGAATGCTCTGGACCGGCTGGACATCGTCGAGGACACCATCGTGATCTTCCTCAGCGATCATGGCGACATGCTTGGTCAGCATGGATACTACTGCGGCATCAAGAAGACGGCGTATCGGGCGGCCATGCAGGTCCCGTTCATCGTTCGTTATCCCGGCAGGTTTCCGGCCGGCAAAAAGGTGGACGCGCTGATCGATGTCGCCGTCGATACCATGCCCACCCTGCTCGAGCTGTGCGGCATTCCCATCCCGGATTCCGTGCACGGGACGAGTTATCTGCCTCTCCTGGACGGGACGGCGGAGGAGATCCGCGATGCGGTGATGTATCAGTCGATGAAGATGCTGGACGGTGACATTTCGGAGTTTACCTGCATGCCCGAGCGCGGGATCCGGACAAAGGACTGGCTCTATGTGCGTCAACCCGAGCGTCGCAAAATGCTGTTTGATCTCCAAAATGATCCTGACGAGATCAAAAACCTTGCCGATGACGGTTCACTGACCAGGCTGATGGACGATTTTGATGAACGCATAGGGAAGCACATGGAGGAGACCGGCGACGACTGGGATCTCTGCCTGGATTTCCCGCCGGAGAACTACCTGACACAGGAAGAGGGCAGGAGGTACATGGACGAGTTGGTGCCCCGCGCTATTCGGGTCCCCTGACGGCGAAATTTGAGTTCATGAGCTTCAACCGGCCCATCAGAATAAAAGAAATCGAAGCGCTCCCAATTCGAGCCGCCGGCGGGGTCAGCCCCGACATGGCGCTCGGGTCGATGCCGACCCGCCCGGCGTTGTTGGTCCGGATAGACGATGATCAGGGCTGTCGTGGTTGGGGCGAGGTCTGGGCAAACTTCCCGCCCCGTGCAAACCTCCACAAAACCCACCTTATAGAAGATGTGGTCGCACCGCGCCTCGAAGGCGTTACCTTCACCGAGCCCGAGGAAGTTGACGGGTTCCTTCGTTCGAAGCTGTCGACGTACTTCCTTCATGTCGGTCAGCTTGAGGTTTTCGAGCACTTGTTGGCAGGTATCGATATTGCGCTGTGGGACCTTGCGCTGCGTAGCGCCGGTTCAACCTTCGCGGATCATACGGGGTTGGATGACGCGAGCGCAGCGTGCTATGCGAGCTCGATCAATCCCCCAGACCTCGAGCGCCTGATGCTGCAACATGCCGACTGGGGCCAATCCCTGTTCAAGTTGAAGATCGGGTTCGATGACGATGCCGATCGGGACTTCGTCGAAAAGGCTTCCTCCATTCGGCCGGCGGGCACGAGCATCATGCTGGATAACAATCAGACCTGGGATCGGCCGCATGCCGAGAGCATGCTCAAGTCGCTGGAGGAATTCGATCCTTTGTTCTCCGAGGAACCTATACCGGCCAACTCGGGATTGGGGGAATGGGAGCAACTTGCGAAGGCGACGTCGATCCCGTTGGCGGGCGGCGAGAACATCTACGGCGTCGAGGAGTTCCTGCGGATGGCGCGGGCTGGATTAAGGTATGTCCAGCCCGATGTTGCCAAATGGGGGGGCGTGACGGGTGCTCTGAAGCTGTCCAATCAGCTTCCGGACGGGGTGGTGCTTTGGCCTCACTTCATGGGAACCGCGGTTGGTCAGATGGCCGCGTTGTCTATTGCGGCGGCGCTCGGCAATTCGACCACGTGCGAGATGGACGTCAACGAGAACCCGCTTCGGACGGAGCTATGTGGCGATGTTCTGGGTATCGACGGCGGGCGTGTCGCGCTTCCCGGCGAACCTGGACTGGTAGCGCCTCCTGTGGCGGAGCGGCTCGAGGAGTACCGGGAGCCTCTGAACAAAGGGAGGCGGTAAGCCCAAAATCGGGATGGCCAAATCCATTCGCCTCATTGTCATGCTGGAGGCGCCGTCGGAGTACCTGAGGCGCTGCATGTGGCATCGACCTAATCTGACAGAAGGTTTCGGATTCCGCCCGTCGGGTGATCCGCAGCCGGATGGACGCAGCCTGCGCCCGGTGCCGGCTCAGACGGTCAATTCCTGGCGCTCGCGGAAATGCTCGAGCGCTTCCGGATTAGCCAGCGCCTCGACATTGCGCACTTCCCTGCCATGGACGACGTCCCGCACCGCCAGTTCGGTGATCTTGCCCGACTTGGTGCGGGGAATGTCCGCGACCGCGAGAATGTGCGCCGGAACATGGCGCGGCGAGCAGTGGTTCCGCAGGCGCTTGCGAATGCGCCCGTCAAGATCGTCGTCGAGCACGGCGTTGGCGGACAGCCGGACGAACAGGATGACCCGCGCGTCGCCCTCCCATTCCTGGCCGATCGCCAGCGCCTCCTCGATTTCCGGCATCTGCTCGACCTGGCGGTAGATCTCGGCCGTGCCGATGCGGACTCCGCCCGGATTGAGTACGGCGTCCGAACGGCCGTAGATCTTCATGCCCCCGGAGGCCGTGACCTCGGCATAGTCGCCGTGGCACCACACGTTCTCGAAACGCGCGAAATAGGCGTTGTGATACTTGTCGCCATCGGGATCGTTCCAGAACATGACGGGCATGGACGGGAACGGCGACGCGCAGACCAGTTCGCCCTTCTCTTCGATCACCGGCCTGCCGGAGGCGTCGTAAACCTGAACATCCATGCCCAGCCCGAACGCCTGGATTTCTCCCCGCCGCACCGGGCCATTGGGGTTGCCGAGTACGAAGCAGGAGACGATGTCGGTGCCGCCTGAAATCGATGACAGGCAGATGTCCGGCTTTATCGACCGATAGACATAGTCGAAGCTCTCCTCCACGAGCGGCGATCCCGTGGACATCATCCCGCGAAGCGCCGCCAGCTCGTGCGTCCGGATCGGTTCCAGCCCTTCATTCTTGATCGCGTCGATGTATTTTGCCGAGGTCCCGAAATGGGTCATGCCGGCGGCGTCGGCGAAGTCGAACAATGCTTCCGGACCGGGATGGAAGGGCGAACCGTCATAAAGGAGCAGCGTCGCGCCGGACGCCAGACCGGAGACCAGCCAGTTCCACATCATCCATCCCAGCGTGGTAAAGTAGAACGCTCTGTCGCCTGCTCCGATGTCGGAATGCAGGCGATGTTCCTTGAGATGCTGAAGCAATGTGCCGCCGGCGCTGTGCACGATGCATTTGGGCACGCCGGTCGTCCCCGACGAGAACAGGATATAGAGCGGATGGTTGAACGGCAGGCGCCGGAATGCGATCTCCCCCGGGGCGAAGGCCGAAACGAAGTCGTCGAGCGAGCGGGCGCCGGGCAGCGGCGATGGATCGGCCGCGCCGCCGCCATAGGCGATGACGATCCGCTCGGTGACCGACGGCAGCCGTTCGAGCGCCTCCGCGGTCCGCGGAAGCATGTCGATCCATTTGCCGTTGTAGTAGTACCCGTCGGTGCAGAACAGCACCCTGGGCTCGATCTGTCCGAAGCGGTCGACGACGCCCGCCGGTCCGAAGTCGGGCTAGCAGGAGGACCAGGTGGCGCCGATGCTGGCGGCAGCAAGCATGGCGGCGATTGCTTCGGGGATATTGGGCAGATAGCCGGCGACGCGGTCGCCTTCCTTCACGCCCACGGCCTCGAGGGCCCGGACCAGCCGCGAGACGAGGTCGTGGAGTTCGCCGAAGGTCAGCGTCCGCGCGACCCGGTCCTCTCCGCGGAACACCAGCGCGTCGGCGCCGTCGCGCCGCCTCAGCAGATTCTCGGCAAAGTTGAGCCGTGCGCCGGGAAACCACCGGGCCTCGCGCATGCCGCCGCTGTTCTGCAGGATGTCGTCGCCCGGACCGTCGCCGATCACGTCGCCGAATGACCATACCGACTGCCAGAACCGCTCCTTTTCGGTTATCGACCAGCGGTGCAGTTCTGCGTAGTCGCGGGGATCGGCGTCCCACCGTCCGCGGACTTCCCGTTCGATGAAGCGGGTCAGTCCGGTCCCGGCGATGCGTTCCGCAGGCGGAGTCCAGAGCAGTTGTGCCAATTGCCTTCTCCCTGAGGGATGCCGGGGAGGATACCAACTTGCCCGGATTTTCGAAACGCCGGTTCGCCGGATGAGCCGATGCGGTCCGCTTCGCGCCGCTCGATGACCGGGGCCGCCACCCGCCCGGAACGGCGTTCCGGCATCGCCGTTCGCGCGGGGTCATGAGGTTCGGATCCGCCTTCGGCCGCCTGCCGCCGTCGTGGCAGGGTGCGGCATGGATGACGATGAGCGCCGTCTTGTTCGCCGCGCAGGCGGCGATCGTGCGACATCTCTCGGCAGATCTGCATTTTCTCGAGATCTCCCTGTTCCGTGCCCTGTTCGGCGTCATCGTGATGCTGCCCTGGCTTATGCGCGTCGGCATCGGGGTGATGCGTACCCGCCACACCGGGCTCTATGTCGGGCGGGGGTTTCTCAGCACGGTGGCGATGTATGGCTGGTTCGGCAGCCTTGCGCTCATTCCGATCGCCGACGCGACCGCGGTCTCGTTCACGTTTCCGTTGTTCATCGCCCTGTTCGGCATCCTGTTCCTGAAGGAGTCGGCGCCTGTGATGCGCTGGGTCGCCCTGGTGCTCGGTTTCGTCGGAACGCTCGTCATCATCCGGCCCGGTTTCGCCGACATCAATTCCGGCGTCTTCCTCGTGATAGGCGCCGGCGTGTGCATCGGGGGATCGGCGATGTTTCTCAAGGTCGCGCTCCGCGCCGACCATCCGGACACGGCGGTCCTCTACCAGTCGGTGTACATGCTCCCCTTCGCGATCATCGGCGCGGCCCTGGTCTGGGAATGGCCGACGGCGGAGCAGTGGTTCTGGGGACTCATGCTGGGCGCCGCCTCCGCCAGCGCGCAGCGATGCTACAGCCGCGCGTTTGCCATCGGCGAGACCGGTGCGGTGGCGCCGTTCGACTTTGCGCGGCTGCCCTTCGCGGTGGCTATCGGTTTCCTCGTCTTTGCCGAGCTTCCCGATATCTGGACGGTACTCGGTGCCATCATCATCTTCGGCGCATCGATAGCCGCGGGACGCGGCGAGGCGCGGCGCAATGGATGACCGGGCCGGCCATCGCGCGGGACCGGGTCTCCGGAGCCGTTTCGATGCGATCCCGGGAGCTGCGCGCGCCGGGCTGTGGATGACGGTGGCGGCAATCGCCTATGTGTGTTCGATCGCCATCGGCAAGTACGTGTCGCCGGAGGTGCACTTCATCGAGATCGCCTTCCTGCGCAACACCTTCGCGATCCTGTTCATGCTGCCATGGCTGGCCCGCGCCGGAACCGCGGCGCTGCGCACCCGGAGGGTCGGGCGCCATTTCGTGCGCGGCCTCGTGTCCTCGATGAATGTCACGTTCCTGTTTGCGGCCGTCGGGCTGATCCCGATCGCCGACATGTCGGCGATCACCTTTCTCCAGCCGGTGATTGGCGCGGCGATCGCCGTTCTGCTGCTCGGCGAGGCGGCGGACGGGCGCCGGTGGCTGGCCATCGCGGCGGGCTTCGCGGGCGCACTCATTGTCATCCGCCCGGGTTTCGCCGAGATCAACTGGGGCATCGCGTTCGCCCTCGGATCGGCCTTAGCCGGCGCCGTGGTCTCGGTGCTGATCAAGACGCTGGTGCGCACCGATCCGCCCGACACGATCGCCGCATGGCTGTTCATCACCCAGACCCTGATTCTGGCGGTCCCGACCGCCCTGGTCTGGACGACGCCGAGGTGGGAGCTGTGGGCGCTCTTCCTCGCCATCGGGTTCCTGAGCGCCATCCTGCAGCGCACCTACAACCGGGGGATGCAGGCTGCCGACGTCTCGATCGCGATGCCATTCAATTTCAGCCGGCTGATCTGGGCTGCCCTGCTCGGCTGGATCGTCTTCGGGGATTTCCCCGACGTCTGGACCTGGGTCGGCGGCGCTGTGATCTTCGGCGCGTCGCTGTGGATCACCCGGCCCGGGCGGAGGGCATGAAGGCCGCTGACGCCGGGCCGCGCTTTTCCGGTCCTATTGCGGCGAGATCAGCGCGCGACGGCCTTGCGGCCGGCAATGGAGTCGATGAACTTCGCCAGCGCGATGTCGCGTTCCGAGAGGCCGCCCGCGTCGTGGGTCGACAGCGTGATGTCGACGCGGTTGTAGACATTGAACCATTCGGGGTGATGATCCATCTTCTCCGCCACCAGCGCGACCCGCGTCATGAAGGCGAAGGCTTCGTTGAAATTCTTGAAGCGGTACGACTTCTGAATGGCGTCCCGCCCGCGGACCTTGGTCCAGAGCTTGAGCGTTCCGAGCGCCTTCTTGCGCGCGGCGCCGGCAAGTTTTTCCGTCATTTCCCGATTTCCTGTTATGTTGTTGTCGGCTGTGCTTCCGCGCCAGACTGAAACAAGCACGCGGCCGGATCAAGGCTGCCGAACGAGATGACCCCGAAACGTCACCATACCACCGCGCCCACGCTGGACGAGATCGAGACGCTCGCGCGGAACGCCTTTTCCGGACTGCCCGACTCGTTCCGCAGTCTAGCCACGGACGTGGTGTTCCGCGTCGAGGATTTTCCAGATGCCGAAACCGAACGCGACATGGCACTCCAAAGCCCTTTCGACCTGATGGGCCTGTATTCCGGCACACCGCTCGGAGAGAAGGATTCCGGCAGCCTGGCGCCTGCCGTCGACATGGTGTTCCTCTATCGCCGGCCGCTTCTCGACTACTGGTGCGAGACCGGGGAGGATCTTTTCCATCTGATCCGGCACGTGGTGGTGCACGAGATCGGCCATCATTTCGGGCTGTCCGACGAGGACATGGAACGGATCGAGGCGGATTTGGCGTAGTCTGTTCCCGTGTCCGATCGTGCTCCTCAGAGCGCTTGTGCGCGGGTGTACAACCTGACCCGTGGCCTGCAGGAATCGCACGGGATAGACGGCCTGCCGGTCGGGCCACGCTCGCGGCCGGGGAGACACTCGGTCCCGTCGAAAGCCGCAGCTATCTCCCAATCCCGGAAAGGGCATGGAAGGGTAGAGACACGTCGATTATCGGGGGTGTGGCCCATTCCCCTCGAACTCGTCCCGGTGCTCCTCTGTTTGCGCATCCAGCCGGGGAAGCCCCTTCGCCGTCAGGTTGCGAATGAACTCCGGCGGCGTGAAGGGAGGATCGGTGTACGCCTCCCGAAGGGAGCGCAGCACGCCAAGCGGTCCGGAGGGATAGAGATCAAACGTCCGGGATAGAAACCCGTCCGCGTCGGCCGCTGCAATATCGAATTTCGAGAGGACCTCGGCCGGAAAGTCGGCCAGATTGTCGGTGACGATACATTGCGAGCCGCATCAGATCGCCGCCGCCAGACTCGTCACCGGTTGCCGCGGCGGGCCGGTTACCCACAACTCCAACGAGTCCAACACCCCGGCACCGAGCCTGGGGCAACAAACTCACGCCAAAATTGTTGGATTTTCGTTTGCCATTGACACGCTCCACGGAGTCAGCGGCGCGCCGCGACAATCAAGACTTCAGTATCAGGATGGGACAAGGGAAGGTGGCCGCCCGGAATGGAGAGAGGGTGAAACAGCGATGCGGGGAGCAGGATTCCGGCGGGAGCGCAAAGCAGGTGGCGTTGAATGCAGATATTAAATCGCATAAATATATTGCAATTTAGAAATTGCAATTGAGATTGAAGGTGAGGATTGCGATGTCGACGCAGCTTATCGGCCAGCGGATCAGAGCGCTGCGCGAGGAACGAAACCTGTCGCAGGAGAATCTGGCGGAGATATTCGGCTTCAACGACCGTCAGACGGTGTCGGCAATCGAGACGGGAGCGAGGCGGGTAACCGCGGATGAGCTGGTCCTTGCGGTGGAACGGCTTGGAGCGCCGCTCGAGTATTTCACGGATCCGTTCCTGCTCGCCGGCGAAGGCCGGTTCTCTTGGCGCCAGACCGATCTCGGTGCCGAGGAGCTCGATGCCTACGAGAAAAGAGCGGGCCGCTGGGTGGCTGCGTTCCGGACACTGGCGCCTCAGGTTGGTCGCGATGTACCGCTCATGCGCCGTGCGCTCGGCCTGAGGCGGCATTCCCGGTTCGAAGACGCCATGCGAGCAGGCGAGCGCTTCGTTCGGGAGTTCGACCTTGGAGATGTGCCCGCGCTGCGACTTGCCGAGGTCATGGAGTGCGAACTCGGTATCTTGGTCCTCATGGTGGACGCGCATTATGGAATCTCCGGTGCTGCATGCCGTCTGCCGGAGCTGGATTCGGTGCTGATTGCCCGCCACGAGGTGGAGGGGCGCCGGCATTTCGATCTCGCCCACGAGCTGTTCCATGTGCTGACTTGGGACGCGATGCCACCAGAGCATCGGGAGGAGGCAGTCGATAACGGGGGGAACCGCGTCGAGCAGCTCGCCAACAACTTCGCGGCGGCGTTGCTGATGCCGACAGACAGTGTGGCGCGGTTCGGCGACTGGTCGGAGCATGACGACGATGCGCTGATTACGAAACTCAATGCGGCGGCCGACGAGTTGCACGTGACGTCTTCGGCTCTGAGATGGCGGCTCGTGGCACTTCGCGCCCTGAGCTTGGCGAGAGCACGTAGCCTCCCGGGCGCTGCGTTGCGTTGCAACGGACGCGAGGACGCGGAAAACGTACGTCCTGCCCCGTTCTCGCGACCGTTCATGGAAGTCATCGGTCTTGCGATCGAGCGAGGCCTGATCTCGGTGCGCCGCGCGGCAGGGTTGCTCGACCTGACGGTCGAGGGGCTGAAAGACGCGTTCGCGGAACACCGCGTTGCCGATCCAATTGAGTTATGAGCAGCGATGGTCAGGCATCGCGGCAGCGTGCTCGTGGACACGAACGTGATTCTCGAGGCTTACCGGACGGACTCCTGGCGGGCGCTGGTAGGCGGCTACCGCATCGAGACCGTGGAGGAATGCGTGACCGAGACCCAGACGGGTTTCCAGCGTCGAAGGCGCGAGGAGCAAATCGACCAGGAAGAGTTGCGAGAAAGGCTCGGAGCCGTGCATGCTGTCGACAGTCTGGCTCATGCCGAGCTCGCGGTCAGGATCGGCAATCTGGCGCTGGATGAGGGCGAAACCTGTCTCTGGGCACATGCGCTGACGAGAAACGACGACTGGATCCTGTGCGGGCCGGACCGGGCCAGTCTGAGGTGCGGTGTGAGGCTCGGGTTTCGGGAGCGGCTGGTGTCGTTGGAGGGGCTCCTCGGTTATGCCGGGCATCGGCCGAGACTGGCGCTTCACACGGCGTATTCCAGGGAGTGGCACGACCGAGCGCTCGGAGAGCTGGTGCTCGCCGAGAACGAGTGGAATTGACGGCGCAGGTTTGGAGGGCGTTCGCGCGGTTTAGTCAACTGGCACGCAAACGCGATCGGGCACCTGTTATCATCGAGGGTGAGTTCCGTGCACATGGATTGTACTGACCAGCCGGGGCTGACGGGACGAGCGCTGCTCATGGCCTTCCGAATGGCCCCGAAGCGACGGGCCTGCACGGTTTGCGGCCTGCCTGTCACGAGCCCGAGAGCACGTGGGAACCGTCAGTCCCCGGCGATCAGCCGTGCCGTCCGCCGGCGAAGCTCGGGGATCAGTTCGTCATCGAACCAGGAGTTGTTCTTCTGCCAGCCCATAGTGCGCCAGCTCGGATGCGGGAGCGGCATGTAGGTGGGCAGATAGCGCCGCCAGGCGCGGACCGTCCCGGTCATTGTCCGTTCTCGCCGGACTCCGAGAAACCACGCCTGTGCATGGGCGCCGACGAGCAACGTCAGCTCCACGTTCGCGAACGCATCGCGGAGGCGCGGCTGCCAGAGAGGCGCGCATTCCTTTCGCGGCGGAAAGTCGCCGCCGTTCTCCATGGTTCCCGGATAGCAGAATCCGACCGGGGTGATGGCGATGCGCGCCTCGTTGTAGAAGGTTTCCGGATCGAGATCGAGCCAGTGCCGGAGCCTCCGGCCGCTCGGGTCGTTCCAGGGAATGCCGGTGTTGTGGACGCGGATTCCCGGCGCTTGGCCGACGATGCGGAGCCGCGCCGACGCCCGCCCGCGAACGACCGGACGAGGCCCGAGAGGAAGGTCGGCCGCGCAGTGCGTGCAGACGCGGATTTCCCGGAACAGGTCGGCAACCGCCTCTGTCATGCGTCCGCTGCAATCATGGTTCGGTCCCGACTCGCTTCAGGCGCCGGTTTCGAGGCCCGCAAGGTTTCAGCAGGCCGTTCGCGAGACCCGCGCGAACGGCTGCGCCGGCCTTTACTCGCAGACAACGCCGTCGCCATCGCCGTCGCGCATGAACCGGTAGGCCGGATGCCCACGCGAGATCGGCGCAATGCCGTGGCGGCGGGCTTCGCGGCATGATATCCGGCCGTTCCCGTTGTCGTCCCAGCGGCCGAGGGCGTCGGCGCCGAACGGCAGGCCCGAGGGCTCCGGCGCGCGCTTCGCCGAAGGCGCAGCGGCGTCATGATAGACCAGCCCGGTCGACGCGCAGGACGCCAGAATCCGTTCCAGCTGTTCGACTTCGCGCCGGTCGATGGTCAGGCGGTATTTCCGGCGCACCTCGACAACGCGATTGGCGAACCAGCAGCGGTTCCTCTCGGGAAGCCACTCGGCCGCGTCTTGTCCGCATTTGCCCGACCGGCCGCAGCGATTGATTGCGGGAGCGGCCAGGGTGAGGTTCAGGAGGTCGGCGGCAAATCGCCGACGCGTCGCCCCGTCGGCGGCGCACAGCCCGCTGTCGTGGGCTTCGGATCTCGCGACGATATGCTCGATGTCGGTCTGGCGGATGCTGGTGAAGGTGCGCCCCGTGTAGGGGCCATAGATCCGTCCTTCCATCGACGCGACTATCGCCGGCTCGACGGATTGCGGGTAGCGGTAGTCCTTCGCGTTGTAGGGGGAGCAGCGCTGTTCGGGTGCGACCGCCAGGCCGCGCCATGTCCCGGCAGAAGCTGCGGTGCAAGCGGTCCCGAAGGCAAGAAGAACCGCCAGGATCAGGGACGCTATCGGCGTCCGCGAAAGAGAGAACTTCACAGGGACTGCTCCTGCACTTCCGCGCCTCGTCAGCGGCACATGAAGCCGCTCCCGCCGGAGCCCCGCACTTCCGCGTGCCGGTTTCGGAACCCGCAGCCGGGCCGCAACTGCGCCGCCATTGTTGCCATATCGCGAATTTACGGGCAATTGAGGGCTGGCCGTGCCGCCCGTCAGAACGATCCTCCGCCGGTGGCGGCCTGGCCGCCTTCGCGCCAGACTTGCCACCGCCGGTGCGGAACCACTTTCTGAACCCGGCAGGTGCCGTTTGGCAATCGACGCGAGAAGTCCCATGCCCATGATCGCCCGTATCGCTTCATTCCTGTTGTTCGGCCTGCTGTGGCTTCCTGCCGGCATTGTTGTCTCGGCGATCCTGCGCGGCTTTATCCTGCCGGATCCGATGATGATCTTCTCTCTTGTCCCTGCGGCGCCGAGCGGGTTCCCGCTGGCGCTGGCCTGCTTCGGAATCTGGCGCGTGGGGCGATGGCCTGCGGCCGCCGTGACCTTTGCTGTCCTTGCGCCGGTCACGGTTCTGGCGAGCCTTGCCGGCGGCCTCCTCGGCCCGCTCGGCATCGCCGGCTTTGCCACCGTGGTTAGCGCGCCCGCCTGGATCTTCTTCGGGTATCTGCTCCATCGCCGCCGCCGTCGATCCGGCGGTGGCGCGTCGGGGTGACGGGGCGCGCGGCAGGCCGGTTCACGCCACGGCCTGCTGCCGCGGCCGGGGGCCGATCCTGACGATCAGCACGGCGAGGACAACGAGGTTGGCCAGATTAAAGGCGACCCCGAGCAGGAAGGCGGAGACGTAGGTTCCGGTGGCGTCGAACAGGACGCCGCCGATCCAGCTTCCGAACCCCATCGCGAGCGCGCCGAACAGGAACACCAGTCCGGTCCGGCGGCCTGCCTCCGAGAGCGGCATCAGCTCCCGGATCGCGACGGCGTAGACCGGGAAGATGCCGCCGTAGCCGAGGCCGAACAGGATCCCGATCACGTAGAGATCCACGAGTCCGCTGACCAGGGTGAAAGCCGCGAGCATCGCTGCCTGGACGCTGGAAAATATGAAAAGCGCCCGCAGGCCGCCGATATTGTCGGAGAGTAGACCGACAAAAACCGCGCGGCTGACGAACGCGGACATCAGCATCAGCGACAGCACCTCCGCCGCGTTTCTCGCCGGATGGCCGAGATCTGTGACATAGGAGACGAGATGGCCGAGCGGCAGTCCCATCGCGACGCAGCATCCGACGATGGCGGCGCAGAGCGCGGCCTGCAGGGCGCGGACGGATACTGAAGAACCGGGGGCCACGGGGCGTTGGCCTCCGCGCGCGACTGCAGCCGTGCGCGCAGGTCCGGAAGGAAGCTGCGGGCGCCGCCGCAGCACGAAGGCGAGCGCCGGCAGGAAGACCAGCGCGACCGCTCCATAGGCGAGCGCCATCGTGCGCCAGCCATGAGCGTCCATCACCAGCACGAAGATCGGCGGCCACACGATGCCGGCGAGCGCCTGGCCTCCGGCCACGATGCCGACCGCCATGCCGCGGCGGCGGACGTACCAGCGCGCGATATTCGCCATCGCGGGAGCGGCGAGCGCGCCGGTCCCGAAGAACCCGATCAGCAGTCCGTAGATGAGATAGAGCTGCCAGGCCGCCTCGAACCGGCTCAGGAGGATCGCGCCGCACGGGATCGTGAACGCGGCGATCAGGGCGGGTGGCCCCATGCCGTAGCGGTCGAGCACCCGGCCCATCACGAAACCGCCGAAGCCGGCCCCCAGGAACTGCAGGGAAAAGGCAAGCGAGGGAACCGCGCGCGGCCACGAGAACTCGGCAGCGATCGGCTTGAGCGCGACAACGACCAGGAACATGGCGCCCGAGCCGATGAGCAGCGTCATCATCGAGGCCGCGAGCACGAGGAGCTGGCCGTCCGGCTCCTCCGCGGTCCGGTCTGGTCCGGACTCAGTGATGGTCGGCTCCCCGGAAAGGACCGGCGCCAAGGCGCGGTGCTTCGCCGCGCGTGCGCGCCGTGTTTCGCCGCACGGAGATCAGGCGTCCCATGCTGCCTCAAGGGCAGGGCGGGCCAGCAGGCGTTCGTTGTAGGCCCTGAGGTTGGGCTTGTCGGAGAGATCGGCGCCCCGCTTTCCCGCCATGATGCAGGCATGTCCAGTGATCGTGTCGGCGATGCTGAACGCTCCGGCGAGATATTCCCGCCCTTCGAGATGGGCCTCCACCGGCCCCAGGGTGCGGTTGAGAAGGCGCAACGCGCGGTCGGCGTGGGCTTGGCTGCGCCGCTCGGGCGGCAACAGGACCGTCTCGACCACGATGGTGTTGATCGACGGCATGATCATGCCTTCACCGTAGTGGAGCCACTGGAGATAGGCCGGAAAATCCGGCGAGTCGGGACTGCGCGCGAGCGCGCCGTCGCCGTGGCGCGCCACGAGATATTGCGCGATCGCGGTGCTCTCCGACATGCGCACCTCGCCGTCGTCGAGAACGGGCACGCGGCCGTTCGGATTGACGGCCAGGTATTCCGGCGAGCGCATCGCCTTGTCGCCGAGCTTGTAGCGTTCGAGCTCGTAGTCGAGCCCGAGCTCGTTCAGCAGCCACACCGTACGCACCGCACGGGTATGCGGCGCATAGTAGACCTTCATGCCAGTCCCCCAGACAGTTTTGGCGCATTGCCGCGGACGCATGCCCGAGCTGCATCCGCCGCGTCAGCCCGTGCGCCCGTTATAGCCCATCCCCGGACGGGCCGACATGCGGGAGGGTCCGGCGCGGAGTTCACCCCGCATCCGGTCCGGCGCCGAGGCCATGTCGGACCGCGTCGAGGCCGACCGGGACGCCGCCCGGCCCCGACATTGCGTCGGTGAGCACGCTCCAGCCATAGGCCGCAGAGGCACTGTCGCCGAGCAGGTGGAAGCCGGGCGCCTCGCCGAGTGCGACAGCGATCACGATCATGGACATTCGCGCGACCGATGTCTGCGCGACGCTGCCAGCCGGAAACGCCCGCGATCCGAGATCGACCGCGCAGAGCGTTGCCATGGCGTCCGCCGCGCGCGAGCCGCCGAGCAGGAAGTGGAAGCTCGCGTCGCGCCGCATCACCTTGTGACAGCCGGCCCGGGGGGTTGCCTCGTGCGCCGCGTCGAGCCGGCCGCAAAGATCGCCCCCGGCCTCCGGATCGCCGATGATCAGCGCTTCGGTGGGTGCGAGCCGGGCGGCGAGCGCGCCGTCTTCCAGCATCTCCGCCCGGTTGTCATGTTCGAGCGCGCCGGCCCCGTTGGTCCGCAGCCAGTCGAGTGCCTCCGGTCCCTTGAAGCCGGTGCGGGGGAGTGGCGACAGGTCGCACAGTCCAAGAACCTCCAGCGCCCGGCGCTCGGCTTCGGGATCGCCGAAATCCAGCGCCATGGCCGCCCCGGCGACCTCGCCGAACCGCGCGCCGCAGGCGGCGAGCTCGCGGTAGACGAAGCTGCGGCGCGCGTATGATCCGGGTTCCGTCATCACGCGTCCTGGCGCCCGTTTTCGGGATCGTAGAAGGGCAGCGGAACCACCTCGGCCGGCGCGGTCTCGCCGTTGGCCCTGCGAATCCCGAAGCGCGTGCCGGGTTCGGCGTCTTCGGGGGCTAGGTAGGCAAGCCCGATGACCCGGCCGAGATGCGGGGACCGCATCGCCGAGGTCACGCGCCCCGCGATCTCGCCGCCGCGAATGACGAGGCAGCACTCTTCCGGCGCCGTGGCGCCGGTATCGCGCAGCACGAAACCCGCGAGCTTGCGGGTCAGCGGATTCCCGTCATGGATGTCGAGCGCTCGCCCGCCGACGAAGAACGGCTTGCTGCGCGTGACCGCCCAGGTCATGTCGGCCTCCATCGGAGTGGTCGACCCGTCGGTGTCCTGCCCGATGATGATGTGGCCCTTCTCGAGGCGCAGCAGACGCTGGGCCTCGACCCCGAAAGGCCGTATTCCGTCAGCCGCGCCGGCCTCCATCATCCGGTCCCACAGCGCCTCGCCGCACCCGGCGGGCACGTGGATCTCGTATCCGAGCTCGCCGACGAAGCCGACCCGGAGCAGGCGGGCGGGAATGTCCGCGACCCGGCCCTCGCGGACGGCGAGATAGGGGAAGGCGCCGGGCGACAGGTCGAGGCCGGGCGCGATCCTCTCCAGCGTCTTCCGCGCCAGCGGACCTGCGATGTTGACGCCGCACCAGGCAGCGGTGACGTTGGCGATGTCGACATCGAGGCGCCACTGGGCATTGTGCCACAGCATGTCCCGGTAGACGCGGCCGGCCCCGCCGGTGGTGGCGGTGACGTAAAAGCGATCCTCGTCCAGCCGGCAGGCGACACCGTCATCGATGATCGTCCCGGCCGCGTCGCACATCAGGACGTAGCGCAGCCGCCCGCCCGGCTGGCGCCGGTAGGTGAAGGTGTACATCCTGTCCAGGAACTCGGCTGCGTCGGCGCCGCGGATCTCGATCCCGCCGAGCGTGGAGACGTCGATCAGCCCGACCGCGCTCCGGACATGCGCCGCCTCGTCTCCGATCAGCCGGTCCCGGTCGCTCTCCGGGCCATAGAAGGCAGGACGCATCCAGTCGCCCGCGGTCATCATCTGCGCGCCGGCCTCGACATGGCGGTGATGCATCGGGGTGAGCCGCACCGGCTCGAAGCCGCGCCCTGCGAGTACGCCGAGCTTCTCTCCGGTGACCGGGGGTCGCACGGTGGTGGCGCCCATCCCGGCGATCTCTCCGCCGATGGCGCCGGCGGCGACGCGGAGCGCGTTGACCGCCGAATGGCGGCCCTGGGACGGGCCCATGCCGGCGGTCGAGTAGCGCTTCATCAGCTCCATGCCGTCATAACCCTCGTCGACGGCATCCGTCAGGTCGCGGATCTCGAGATCCTCGTCGAAATCGACGAACTCCTTGCCCTTCGGGTGGGCGAAGACCGGCCAGGGATGGCTCCGGACCCGGCCGCCGCCGTCGGGCGCGGGCGGGGCGTCTCCCGCCGCCAGGCCGATCGCGTCCGCCGCCATCCAGCCCGCGCGGCGGCCTTCGTTCACTGCCTCGTCGAGGCCGTCGCTGCCATTGGCCGCACCTGCCGCGATGATGCCGTCCGGCATGCTGTCGATGCGGAGTCCCGACGAGACCGGATCGTAGACCAGCCGCGCGCCGGCATGACAGGCGAGGTGGCCGGCCGGCATCCATCCGGAACTCATGCAGATCAGGTCGCAGGCGATGGTTTCTCTTTCCTTGCCCAACTTCCCGGCGCCGACGATGGGCGCGACGATGAGCGAGCGGACGCGGCCGGTGCCGTGGTCCTTCCGGGCCTCCGAGGGTGCATGGCCCGCGACGATCCTGACCCCCCGCCCGGCGACAGCGGCGGCCTCGGCGGTGGGTTCGGGTTCTTGGCGGAGATCGACGATCGCGGCGACCTCGACGCCGGCGTCGAGCAGGTCGAGAGCCGCGGCGTATCCGTCGCGGCCCGCGGTTGCGACGACTGCCCGACTGCCCGGCCGGACCCTGTAATGGCGGATCAGGCGCTGCGCTGCCGACGGCAGCATGATGCCGGGCAGGTCGTTGTTGCGGAACACGATGGGCTGCTCGATGGCGCCGGTCGCCATGATCGTCCGCTTCGCGCGCACCTTGTGCAGGCGACGGCCGTGGACGATCGAAAGCCAGTTGTCGGCGAACCAGCCCTCGCAGACGGCGCCGGTCATCGCCTTCACGTTCCCGGCCGCCTCGACGGCCCCGACGAGCGCGTGAAGCTCGTCCTCCTGCACCGCCCGATCGGTGCCGAACCGCGCATGGGTCAGCGAGCCGCCAAGCACCGGCTGATCGTCCACCAGCAGGACCTCGGCTCCGGCCGCGGCCGCCGCCGCGGCGGCCGCCAGTCCGGCGGGTCCGGCACCGATGACGGCGACGTCGCAGAAGCCGTATTTCTTGTCGAACCGGGCCGGCTCGGCGTCGCGGTCGACGGCGCCGAGGCCGGCGCGGGCGCGGAAGAAGGGCTCCCAGCGCTGCCACGCGCCGGACGGGCGGTAGAACGCCTTGTAATAGAACCCGACCGGCAGGAACCGGGACAGCAGTCCGATCCATGCGCCGCGGTCGCGCTCCACGCTGCCGCTGCGGTTCTGTCCCCGGGCCTCGAGGCCGTCTTCGATGATGCGGCTGTCAGCCGGCACGTTGGGCTCGCCCGGGAGCTGCACGAGCGTGTTGGTGTCCTTGTGCGCCATGGCGTAGATGCCGCGCGGCCGGCGGTACTTGAACGAGCGCGACAGGATCGAGACGCCGTTGGCGGCCAGCGCGCTCGCGATCGTGTCGCCGGCAAACCCTTCGAAGGGCCGGCCCTCGAAGGTGAAGCGGATGCGCCGCGAGCGGTCGATCCGCTCCCCGGGGAGCGGCGGCAGGCGGTCGGAAACGCCGGTCATGGATGCCCGCCCGGCTCGACGTCCTTCGCCCCCGGTTCCCCCGCAGGCGGCTCGGAGGCTGGCCAGGTCCTCAATATCTCGTCCGTGCCGGTGTCGCGCTCGGCGATGAACCAGTAGGAAGTCGGCACGTGAAACCACCATTCGCGCACCACGCCGCGGGTGTTGGCGGCACCGAAGACGTAGCCCGCCCAGTCCGCGTCGGTCGCCGCGCCGGGGTCGGGCATCTCGAGAACTTCGCCGCCGCAGACGAATTCGGAGATGTTCCGCGGGCCGTTCAGCGGGCAGCGCAGGATCTTCATGCCGCCCTCACTGCCCGACCGAGGCGGCGCCGCGCTCGCCGAGCTGGCGGAAGGAGGCGAACCGCTCGAGGGCAAAGGGTTCGATCAGTGCGGGCGGCCGTCCGCTGGCGACGGTCTCGGCCATGCGCTTGCCCGAGACCGGCGTCGCCTTGAACCCCCAGGTCCCCCAGCCGGCGTCGATGTAGTAGTCCCGAACCGGGGTGGGTCCCATGATCGGGCTGAAATCCGGCGTCATGTCGGCGAGCCCCGCCCACTGGCGCAACACCCGGACCTCGGCAAGGAAGGGGAACAGCGTGAGCATCGGCGCCGCGAGTCCTTCCTTGAATTCCAGCGTCGAGCGCTGCGCATAGAGCGTGTAGGGGTCGGTTGCGCCGCCCATCACGAGTTCGCCGCGGGCGGACTGGGATACGTAGACGTGGAGGCTGCCCGAGACCACGATGGGATCGAGGAAGGGTTTGAGCGGTTCGGTGACGCAGGCCTGGAGTGGCACCGTGCGGATCGGGAGGCGGAACCCGGCCATTGCCGCGACGAGCGAGCTCGATCCCGCGACCGCCTGGAGCACCTTGGCGCAGGCGATCCGCCCTTGCGTGGTCTCGACCCCGGTGACGCGCCCCTTCTCGGTGAGGATGCCGGTCACCTCGGTCTTCTGGTGGATATCGACGCCGCGCCTTGCCGCGGCGATCGCGTAGCCCCAGGCCACGGCGTCGTGGCGTGCGATGGCGCCGGGCTTGTGGTAGAGCGCGCCGAGGATGGGGAAGCGCGCACCCGGGTCGAGGTCCAGCGGCGGACAGATCCGCGCCAGTTCGTCGCGGTCGACGACCTCCGACTCGACCCCGAGATGCTTGTTCACCTCCGCCCGCCAGCGCATGGTGCGGAGCGAGGCGTCGTTGTGCGCCAGCGTCAGGTGCCCGCGCTCGGAATGGAGGATGTTGTAGTCGAGCTCGCCGGAAAGGCCGCGCCAGAGGCGGACCGACTCGTCGTAGAACCGGACCCCTTCCGGCGTCAGGTAATTGGAGCGGATGATGGCGGTGTTGCGCGCCGTGTTGCCGCCGCCGAGCCAGCCCTTGTCGAGGACCGCGACATCGGTGATGCCGTGATCCTTGGCGAGGTAGTAGGCGGCTGCGAGCCCGTGCCCGCCGGCGCCGATGATCACCACGTCGTAGCGCGGCCGGAGCGGAACCGCGGCCGGCATCGCCCTGCGCGGCCGGCGCCTGCCCCGCAAGCCCTGCCTGATCAGTCCGAGCGGCATCACCCAGATCGCGTCCCGCGCCGTCCGGGTCCTAGGCGTCGAGCGTGTGGTCGAACTCCCACTGCGAGAGCGTGGTCGCGTAGCTCCGCCATTCGTCCAGCTTCAGTTTGACGTAGCTGTCCACGAACGCGTCGCCGAACGCCGCGCGCGCCACCTTGTTCCTGTCGAACAGGCGGAGCGCGTCGAGAAGGTTGAGCGGCAGCCGCCGGATGCGGCGCAGCCGGGCTCCGTCGGTGTACATGTTGATGTCGAGGCGCTTGCCCGGGTCGCGCTCGTTCCCGATGCCATCGAGGCCGGCGGCGAGCACGCCCGCCTGCGCAAGGTAGGGGTTGGCGGCCCCGTCCATCAGCCGCAGCTCGAACCGTCCGGCGTCGGGGATGCGGATCATGTGGGTGCGGTTGTTGCCGGAATAGCTGATCGCGCTCGGCGACCAGGTGGCGCCCGACAGCGTCACCGTGGCGTCGATCCGCTTGTAGCTGTTGACCGTCGGGTTGAACAGCGCGCACATCGCGTCCGCCGAGTGAATGATCCCGCCGAGGAAGCTGTAGGCCAGCGCGGACAGGCCCATCTCGCCGTTTTCGTCGAGGAACAGGTTGCGCCCGTCTCCATCCCACAGCGACACGTGGGTGTGGCAGCCGTTTCCGGTCAGGTTGGGGAACGGCTTTGGCATGAAGGTCGCGCGGTAACCGTGGCGCTCGGCAACCGTCTTGACCATGAACTTGAAGAAGGCGTGGCGGTCGGCGGTGACGAGACAGTCGTCATATTCCCAGTTCATCTCGAATTGGCCGTTCGCGTCCTCGTGGTCGTTCTGGTAGGGCTTCCAGCCGAGCTCGATCATCGCGTCACAGATCTCGCCGATGACGTCGAAGCGGCGCATCAGCGCGGCCTGGTCGTAGCAGGGCTTCTCCTGGATGTCGCGCGCATCGGACACCGCCACCTCGTCGGGCGCAAGCAGGAAATACTCGCACTCGACCCCGGTCTTCATGCGGTAGCCGGCGGCTTCGGCACGCTCGATCTGGCGCTTCAGCACGACGCGGGGCGAGGCCTCGACCGGGGCGCCGTCCATCCACAGGTCGGAGGCGAGCCAGCCGACCTCGCGGTTCCAGGGAAGCTGGATCAGGCTGTCGGGATCGGGGATCGAGAACATGTCGGGATCCGCCGGCGTCATGTCGAGCCAGGCGGCAAAGCCCGCGAATCCGGCGCCGTCGCGCTGCATCTCGGCGATCGCGCGCGCCGGCACCAGCTTCGATCTCAGCACCCCGAACAGGTCGACGAAACTGATCAGGAAGTACCGAATCCCCTTGTCCTCGGCCACCCTGGCGAGATCGACGGTCATGTCCTTCCTCCCTGTTCCTGCCGCGGGCCGCTATTCGCGACCCGGTATCCAGTCGGTTCCGGCGAGCGGCACGCCCGCCATCGCCGC
Organism: Alphaproteobacteria bacterium; assembly: GCA_022822405.1. Lineage (GTDB taxonomy): Bacteria > Pseudomonadota > Alphaproteobacteria > MPNO01 > UBA830 > JAJEBT01. Next base: position 87,320 of record JAJEBT010000007.1, on the reverse strand, counting down.
GGCCTCGACGGTCAGCGCGACAAGATCCTCCGGCTCGAGATTGAGCACGTGGCTCTTGCCGTTCGCTCGCGCGATGGTCTGAAGTTCCAGCACCATGACGGTGAGGTAGTTCCTCAGCCACCGGGCGCCCTGCTCGGGATCGAGGCGGGCTTCGAGATCGGCGTCCTGGGTGGTCACGCCGACCGGGCAGCGGCCGGTGTGGCAGTGGTGGCAGGCGCCGGGTTCGGTCCCGATGGCGTGGTAGTCCTCGACATGGACCGGGCGGTTGCAGCCAAGCGCAACCATCGCCGCCGAGCCGATCGAGACCGCGTCCGCGCCCAGCGCCAGCGCCTTGGCGACGTCGGCCCCGGTCCTGATGCCGCCCGACACGACGAGCTGCACCTTGCGGTGCATGTCGAGCTCCTGCAGCGCTTCGACCGCGCGGCGGACGGCGGGTAGCGTCGGAATGCCGACATGCTCGATGAAGACGTCCTGGGTCGCCGCGGTGCCGCCCTGCATGCCGTCGAGCACGACCACGTCGGCGCCGGACTTGACGGCGAGCGGCACGTCGAACTGCGGCCGGGAGGCGCCGATCTTGATGTAGACCGGCTTCTCCCAGTCGGTGATCTCGCGCAACTCCTGGATCTTGATCGCGAGATCGTCGGGTCCGGTCCAGTCGGGATGGCGGCAGGCGCTGCGCTGGTCGATGCCGACCGGAAGGTCGCGCATCGCGGCCACCCGCTCGGTGATCTTCTGACCGAGCAGCATGCCGCCGCCGCCGGGCTTGGCGCCCTGCCCGACGACGACCTCGATCGCGTCCGCCCGGCGCAGGTCTTCGGGGTTCATGCCGTAGCGCGAGGGCAGGACCTGGTAGACCAGGGTCTCGGAGGAGCGGCGCTCCTCCTCGGTCATGCCGCCGTCGCCGGTGGTCGAGCTCGTGCCCATGGCGGTGCAGGCGCGCCCGATCGCCTCCTTGGCGTTGGCGCCGAGCGCGCCGAAGCTCATGCCCGCGACGGTAATCGGGATCGCGAGCTCGACGGGCTTCGAGGCGAAGCGGTCGCCGAGGACGACATTCGTGTCGCAGCGTTCGCGGTAGCCCTCGAGCGGGTAGCGCGACATCGAGGCGCCGAGGAACAGGAGGTCGTCGAAGGTGGGCAGGTGGCGCTTGGTGCCGAAGCCCCGGATTTCATAGACGCCCTGGTCGGCGGCGCGGTGGATCTCGGCCAGCACGTGGTCGGGAAACGTCGCGGACGGGCGCAGCGTGCGGCGGTCGACGGTCATCAATAGGCGTCTGCGTTGTCGACGGTGAAGTGGTAGAGCCGGCGCGCTGATCCGAAGCGCCGGAAGGCGGACGGGTCGGCGTCGATTTCGGCCCGTTCGAGAAGCGCTGCCAGGCGGCTGCGGTGTTCCGGCGTCATTTCCTTCTCGACACAATCGGCGCCGAGGCGTCCGGTCCTGCCGCCGACATAGATCGCCGCCTCGTAGATCGAATCGCCGAGATCCTCGCCGGCGTCGCCGCAGACCACCAGGTTGCCGGACTGCGCCATGAACGCGCTCATGTGGCCGACAGACCCGCCGACGACAATGTCGACGCCCTTCATCGAGATGCCGCAGCGCGGTCCCGCGTCGCCCTCGATCACCAGGAGTCCGCCATGGCCCGATGCGCCAGCGCATTGCGATGCGTTGCCGCGGACCCGTACCGATCCCGACATCATGTTCTCGCCGACGCCGGTGCCGCAATGGCCGTTGATCGTGAGCGCGGCCGCTTGGTTCATCCCGCCGCAGTAGTAGCCGACATGGCCATCTATCTCGACCGACACGGGAAAGGTGAGTCCGGCCGCGATCGCGTGGGCGCCCTTCGGCCGGGTGACGCGCCATGCGGTCTCGTTGGTGTCGGCGGCGAGGGCGTGGAGCCGCGCGTTGAGCTCCCGTACCGAACTTGTCGACAGGTCGACCGCGGTCATGAACTGCCCTCCAGCGACCACGTGTAGACGATCGAGGGTTCCGGTTCCCAGATCGCTGCTTCGTCGACGCCGGGAAGGTCCGCGAGCGAGCGGAATTCGGACGCCATCGCCACCCAGTCCTCGGTTTCGGCGAGCACGGCGGGCTTGCAGGCGAAGGCATCGCGCAATACCGCGAAGCCGTCTGCCGTGCCCACGGCGAAGGTATAGAAGCCGTCAAGGTCGTCAAGGCCGGCTTCCATCGCCTCCTTGAGGCTCGCGCCCTCGCCGAGGCGGTGGGCGAAGTAGCGCGCCGCGACCTCGGTGTCGTTGTCGGACTCGAATTGGAGCCCCCGGCGCTGGAGCTGCAGCCGGAGGCGGTTGTGGTTGCTCAGCGACCCGTTATGCACGAGGCAGACATCGTCCGCCGCGATGAAGGGATGCGAGTGCTCGGTCGTCACCGCGCTCTCGGTCGCCATCCGGGTGTGCCCGATGGCGTGCGTACCGCCCATTTCCCCGACGCCGAAGCGCGCGGTGATGTCGCCCGGTAGCCCCTTGTCCTTGAAGACCTCGATCAGCCGGCCGTAGCCCATGACCCGGATGTCGGGCCGGTTGGCGGCGAGCCAGTCGACCACCCGGTCGGCGCTCCCCTGGATGCGCAGGACGGCGTGGTTCGATCGCACGTCGATGCGGGGTGCCGCGCCGAGCGCATGGCCGAGTGCGCTCCCGAGCGCGTCCCAGTCATGGTCCGGATCCGGCGCGAACAGGGTGAGCTTGCACTCCGTCTCCGGCATGGGGTCATGGAAGACCGCGAGGCCGGCGCTGTCAGGGCCACGGTCGGCCATGCCGGCGAGCATGGTTGCGAACCGCGCGCCAAGTTCGTCCCGGAGCGCCGGGTTCTTCAGAAACAGTCCGACAATGCCGCACATCCGGCGCCTCCCGCCCCTGGGGACGGCAACCTAACCCGCAGCCCGGAGCGGCGCAAACGACCGCGCCGCCGGGGGGTGCGGCCGGATGGCGCGTTCAGCCGGCGCAGGACACGCAGAGGGTGGCGGCGGGGTCGATTTCGAGGCGGCGTTGCGGGATCGGCTCGCCGCATTCGAGGCACTCGCCAAAGCTTCCGTCCTCGATCCGCCCGACGGCGGCGTCGATGCGCGACAGGCGTGCTCGGCGCCGCGCCTCGGAGGCCTCGGCCATCCCCTGCGCCCGCATCGCGTCCATCCGCGAAAGCCGGCCCATCGCCGGCTGGTCGAGCTCGACCGGGGCGCGGTCTTCTGCCGTCGCGGCACTGGCGCGGACGAGGGCGTTCCGCTCCTCGGCGAGCAGCGCACGCATCGCCCCGATGTCGATTTCTCCGTTGCCGGCCATTGTCCGATCCTCGCCCGGGCTCGTGCAGAAGCCTCTCGGGTCATGCTTCTTCCGAAGATGCCATTCTACATTTCAGCTGCCCGCCGCCAATCGCGGCCGCCCGGCGCGGGACGGCCTGCCAGGAGCGCCGAACAATGCCCCGACCGGGGCCGGTCCCGCTTTCTTCTCCGGCCCGATTACCGGCTTGTGATCTTCGATCATGCTCCCTGCATCAGGTCCCTTGCCGATCGGCCGTGCATGTCGACTAAGCGCTCCGGCTTGTCTATGCTCTGGGTGATCAGCGTCGGCCACCGTGGATGACATGGCAGGGACCGGTCGGATGAAGGGATGCGGTGTAACGGGAACGCTGCGGCGCGGTGCGGGGCTGGTGCTCGCCACGGGTGTGCTGGCAGCCTCGGCCCTCGTGACCGCCACGGTGGCGGCAGCGCAGGCCGTCGATCTCGAACTCGTCATTTCAACCGACGTCTCGCGAAGCATAGACCAGGAGGAAGCCCTGCTGCAGCGGCGGGGGGTCGCCGCTGCGTTCCGAAACCCGGAGGTCATCCGCGCAATCACCTCGGGTTTTCTCGGCAGGATCGGCGTGGCCTACATCGATTATTCGAGCCGCGCCTTCAATCGGGTCGTCATCGACTGGACACTCGTTCACGACCGCGGGAGCGCCGAGGCATTCGCCTCCCGCCTGCTTGAGGCGCCGTTGACGTTTGGCCGCCGAACCTCGATCAGCGACGCCATCGAACTGGCCCGGGAGATGATCGAGTCGAACGCCCTCGATGGAACGCGGCGCGTGATAGACGTCTCCGGCGACGGGCCGAACAATCATGGACGTCTCGTCGACGCGGTCCGCGACGCCACCGTGTCCCGGCGGATCACCATCAACGGGCTTCCCATCATCAACCGGAGCGGCCCGTACAGCAGCAGGTTCCACCTGCCGGACCTGGACAAGTATTACCGGGGCTGCGTGATCGGCGGGCCCGGTGCGTTCATCGTGGTCGCGAACAGTTTCGAGGATTTCGCGCGTGCGATACGGCGGAAGCTGGTCCTGGAGATTGCGGGAACCGCACCGGGAAGCGATGGGGATCTTTCCGCCCATCTCGTCCGGGTGTCGTCGACCGGGCGTCCGCACCGGTCACCGGGCGGATATGTCTATCCCGGGGGTTGCGACATCGGCGAGCGCATGCGGAGATCCTGGGACGATCCATAAACGCGAAGCGATCCTCTGGCAGGCTTGCCGCGTCCGCGATCGGGAAGGATCACGCGGAGGCAGCGTCTCTCGGATAGGGGTCATTCGCCTTCGGCCAGCCGGATTGCCGCCGGATTCCGGTCGTCGTAGAGGCGCTCCACGAGGCCGGCGCGCAGGGTCGTGACGGTTCGAACGTTGAGGCTCCCCTTGGGCGTGATCTCTCCGGCGCCGACCGAAGGCGGCTCGGCGAGCACGATGGCGCGGGCGATGCGCTTCGACGAGCCCGTCGCTTGTGCAGCGAGCCCCTCCAGCACGGTCCGGAGTTCGGCGGCAAAGGCCTCGTCCAGCACCGCTCCGTCGGGGTCCGTCGAAGCGCCGGCGCAGCGGCCCGTCGCCGGAAAGACCAGCAGGCCGATCTCCTCACGGCCTTCGCCCACAACGACGATGTCCTGAACCAGGCCCGAAAGCGCCGCCATCGCCTCGATGCGCAGAACGCTCGCCCGGACCCAGGTGCCGGTGGTCAGCTTGAAATCTTCTGTAAGCCGGCCGTCGAAAAACAGTCCCCGCGTGTCGTCGTCCGGGTCGACAAGACGGATCGCGTCCCCGGTGACGAAGAATCCCTCCTCGTCGAAGCTCGCGGCGGTCCGGTCAGGATCCTCGAAATACCCGTCGATCACGTTGGGACCCCTGACCCTCAGCTCGTGGCGGTCGTTGCCGAGGGGAATCAGCTTTGCCGTCACCTCGGGAACCGGCACCCCGACCATCCCGGACGCGGCGCCCCTCTGGTGGTAGAGTACCGCGCAGGGTGCGGTCTCGGTCATGCCCCAGCCCGAGATCATCAGGGGCACCTCTCCGCGCTCCGCCATCGCCATCTCCTCGATCGCCGACCAGACGTCCGCGGGAAGCGACGCGCCGGCATAGAAGAACATGTCGAGATCGCGGAAATAGGCGCGGCGCAGCTCCGCATCCGCCCGCATCGCCCGGACGGTGAGCGCATGGGCGACGGGCAGGTCGATGGCCAGCGTTCCCGGGTGCATGCGGAGATTCTCGAGCGAACGCTCGAACAGCCGGCCGGCCGGTTTGCCGTCGTCGAGATAGAGGCTGCCGCCGTTCGCCAGCATCATGTTGAAATCGGAATTGCCGGCGAACACGTGGTTCCAGGGCGGCCAGCTGAGGAGCTTGTGGGGCTTGCGTCCGAGCAGGGGCAGGCAGGCGAGGTATTGCGCCTGGTTGATGGTCAGCATCCGCTGGGTCTGGGGCACGCCCTTGGGGTCGGAGGTGGAGCCGGAGGTAAAGAGGATCTTGGCGAGCGTGTCGGGGCTGACCCGGGCGAAGGCGGCGTCGACATCCGCCGCCGGCTCGCCCTTCAGAAGATCGGAAAACGCGGCGGTGTCGCCGCCGCCCGCGCGGCTCGCGAATTTCTGCACACCGTCGAAGATGTCGAGCGCGAGGGCCGGCCCGTAGGCCTCCGCGTCGGCGGCATAGACCATCGCGGGGCGTACCTTGCCGGTGCAATAGCGCAACCTGGGCCGGGCCTCGGGCAGGAGCGAGTATTGCTCGGCCAACGGCACCAGCGGGGCGCCGACGGTCTGCGCCGCAAGCGCCAGGATCGCATGATCGACCGACGGCCCCGACAGCACGACGACCGGGCTGCCGTACCCGATCCCCCGGGCAAGGAGGCCTTCGGCGGCGGCCCGGACCAGCTGGGCCATCTCGGAATAGGTGACCTCCCGCCATCCGTCGCCGCTCCTCTCCGCGATGAAGACGCGGTCGGGCGCCTCGGTGGCCCAGCGATTCAACCAGTCGACCGTCGTGTGCGCGACCGGTCCGAGTTCGAGACCCGACTGCAGGAAAATTGTCCCGTCGCGGCGTTCCTCACGGACGACTCGATGGGGCACATGGCCTGCCGATGACTCCACGTTCTGCCCTCCAATCCACGACAACCGGCATCTTCCGAACTGCAGTGGCTGCCGCCGGCACCGTACAGGTTCGAGGGCGTTCCGTCACAGCCCCGGCCGCAATCCTCCCGGGCGCGCGCCGTCAAAGGCGGCACCCGTTCCCTTGTCGGGGGCGGGAACGGTCTTGGGCAAGTCCCGCACCGGTGGCCGGGCGCGCCGCCGGGACGGTTTGCTGGCAGACCGGTTCCGTGGTCCGATTTCAGAGTCCTGCACTTGATGAGAGCCGGACTCCGTCCTAAGTGACATCTGAACATCTGAAAAGAGCGGAGCCTGAACCATGGCGTGGCTGCGGCGACTGACTGAGGATGTCCGGGTGATCATGGAGAAGGACCCGGCTGCGCGTTCGCGCCTCGAGGTGATCTTCTGCTATCCGGGGTTCCATGCGCTGCTACTCCATCATTTGGCCCATTTCTGCTGGAGTGTGCGGCTGTTCTTTCTCGGCCGTTTTCTTTCGACTGTCGGGAGGTTCCTGACCGGCATCGAGATTCATCCCGCGGCCAGGCTCGGGCGCCGCCTGTTCATAGATCATGGCATGGGCTGCGTGATCGGCGAGACCGCGGAGATCGGCGACGATGTCACGCTCTATCATGGCGTCACTCTCGGCGGCGTGACGCTGGAGAAGGCCAAGCGCCACCCGACCATCGGCAACGGCGTCGTCGTCGGCGCCGGGGCGCAGGTTCTCGGGCCGATCACGGTCGGCGACGGCGCGCTGATCGGTGCCAACGCGGTGGTGCTGGCGGATGTCGCGGCGGGGGTGACGATGGTCGGCATACCCGCCCGGCAGGCGCAGGCGCGGGACCGGACCGGCTCCGATCCCCGGTTTGCCGCCTATGGCGTGCCCCGCGGCGACCTGCCCGATCCCGTTGCGAGAACGGTCGAGGGCGTGATGGGCGAGATCCAGGCTCTCAGGGTGCGGATCGACGACCTGGAACGCGGACGGGAAACGGCATCGTCACCGTCCGCATCCGGGGATTTGGGCACGGGAGATACGGTCGGACCGTGAAGCGGTTTCCGGACCGGGATGCGCGGCAGGGCAAGGCGGGGTATCGAGCATGGATACGCGAGACGGTTTTACGGGGAGCGTCGGCAATACGCCGCTGATCAGGTTGCGGCGGGCGTCGGAGAGCACCGGCTGCGAGATCTACGGCAAGGCCGAGTTTCTGAATCCGGGAGGGTCGGTCAAGGATCGCGCCGCGCTCTACATGATCCTGGACGCTGAGGAACGGGGCCTCCTGAAGCCCGGCGGCGTGATCGTCGAAGGCACCGCTGGCAATACCGGAATCGGGCTTGCGCTCGTCGCCAATGCGCGCGGCTACCGCACCGTCATCGTCATTCCCGAGACCCAGAGCCGCGAGAAGATGGACATGCTGCGCCTGTGCGGCGCGGAACTCATGCCGGTCCCGGCAAAGCCCTACCGTGATCCCGGCAACTATGTCCGGGTGTCCGAGCGCGTTGCGGCGGACTACGCGGAAAAGGAGTCCAACGGCGCGATCTGGGCCAACCAGTGGGACAATCCGGCGAACTGGCAGGGGCACTACCGGTCCACCGGCCCGGAGATCTGGCGCCAGACCGACGGCCGCGTCGACGGTTTCATCTGCGCCATAGGCACCGGCGGCACGCTCGCCGGCATTTCGACGTATCTCAAGGAGCAGAATCCGGAGGTGGCGATCGGCCTCGCCGATCCCGAGGGCGCCGCGATGTACAGCTATTTCAGTACCGGGGAGCTGGCGAGTGAGGGCTCGTCGATCACCGAGGGCATCGGCCAGGGCCGGGTGACCGCGAATGTCGCCCAGGCCAAGGTCGACCACCCCTATCGCATACTGGACAACGAGGCGCTTCCCGTCATATTCGATCTGCTGCGCGAGGAAGGGCTCTGCCTCGGCGGATCGTCGGGCATCAACGTCGCCGGCGCCATCCGCCTCGCGCGCGACCTGGGCCCCGGTCACACCATTGTCACGATCCTGTGCGATGGCGGCCAGCGCTACCAGTCGAAACTGTTCAATCCGAAATTCCTGGAAGAGAAGGGACTGCCGGCCCCCGGCTGGCTGCAGGACTCATGACGTTCACCCTGCATTCGCGCCAGCCGTCGCCGTTCGGGCGCAAGATCCTCTTCGCCGCCCGGCATCTCGGCCTCGACGGTACGATGGAGTTCCGCGAGGCCGACGATGAGAACCTCGTCCAGAGCTGCAACCCGCTCGGCAAGGTGCCGATACTCGAGCTCGAGGATGGGCGGACGCTGTTCGACAGCCGCGTGATTCTCCAGTTCCTCGACGAGGCCGCGGGCGGCGGCCGCATCATCCCGGCAGAGAGCGCCGCGAAGTTCGAGGTGCTCCGCCAGGCGGCGCTAGCCGACGGCATTCTCGAGGCCGCGCTGTTGATCGTCTATGAAGGCCGGTATCGTCCCGACCTCGAGCCGTACGAGCCGTGGCTCGACTTCCAGCGCGGCAAGATCGCCCGCGCGCTCGCGGCGAGCGAGGCCGCGCCGCCCGGACTCCGGCCGCCGACGGTCGGCGCCATCGGGCTCGCCTGCGCGCTCGAATATCTCGATTTCCGCAAGCCCTTCGTGTGGCGCGAGGGCTATCCCGGGCTCGTCGGCTGGCTCGCGGAGTTCAACGCCGAATATCCGGAATTTGCCGAATCGCGCCCAAGCGCGTGAATCCGGCGGCATTCTCGGGGCCACGCCCGGTATTCGGGCACACTTGGCTATTGCAATCAAGATACGCAACGTTATAACATTTTATATCTTGACGCGAGAAGGGACAGGGCCGTGGCGCTCCCGTCGATCCAGTCCCGCCCTGTACCGATTCCAGCTGCTGCGGGCAGCATGCGCCGACTCAACGGGTTGCTCTGGCGATGTCCCTCTGCAACGCACGCTGAGTCCCGAACAGCGCCTTCCGCCGGCATCGGTGAACTGAACACAGGTCGTTGGGTGCTACTGAACGGCCTCAGACATTGAAGGAGAAGGAACCCATGAACCAGATCCCCGTTACCGTTCTGACCGGCTATCTCGGTGCCGGCAAGACGACGCTCCTGAACCGTATTCTGACCGAGGAGCACGGCAAGAAATACGCCGTCGTTGTCAACGAGTTCGGCGAAATCGGCATCGACAACGACCTCGTGGTCGACGCTGACGAGGAAGTGTTCGAGATGAACAACGGTTGCATCTGCTGCACCGTACGCGGGGATCTGATCCGGATTCTTGGCGGTTTGATGAAACGGCAAGGCAGCTTCGATGGAATCCTCATCGAGACCACCGGCCTTGCCGATCCCGCGCCAGTTGCTCAGACCTTCTTCGTGGACGACGACGTTCGGCGACGGACGTGGCTCGATTCGATCGTGACGGTGGTCGACGCCCGCCATGTCGTCCAGCGGCTGGAAGACAGCCATGAGGCGCTGGAACAGATTGCCTTTGCCGACGTTCTCCTTCTTAACAAGACAGATCTTGTGTCGGCCGATGAACTGGCGCAGGTGGAAACGCGCATCCGTTCGATCAATGCGACAGCGGTTATCCATCGCACGGAGCGATGCGAGGTGGGGCTTGACACGGTTCTGGGGCGCCGAGCCTTCGATCTTGATCGCATACTGGCGATCGAGCCGGACTTTCTTTCGGAAGACGACCATGAACACGACGACGCTGTAAAGAGCGTCTGCCTGCGCACCGACCGGCCCTTGAACAGAACCCGCCTCATAGAGTGGTTGCAGCGCCTGCTTGTCGAGCGTGGTCAAGACCTTCTGCGAACCAAAGGGATCTTGTCGATCGCTGGTCAGGACAAGCAGTATGTCGTCCAGGCGGTCCATATGCTGATGGAAAGTAACTTCACGAAGCCGTGGAGCCCAGACGAGGACCGAGAGAGTCGCTTGGTCTTCCTCGGACGAAACATTTATGAGTTGGAACTGCGTGAGCAGTTCGATGCCTGCCTCGCAAGAGTTTGTCCGCCGAACAGCGCAAGACGTCGCTGCTTGATCGCGTCGGCACCGGTCGGACGCTCAGCGCTTATGTGGTGGGCGTTGCGTTCCTTGAGGAGGGACTGCTCGCGGCAGCACTCGGGGACGGTCGGGTCGCGTTTATCAACAGCGAAAGCACTGATCCTCCGTCCTTCGTTTCGGTGCATGACGGAGCCTGTCTTTCGCTGGCCGTCGACTTGGGGGAGCAGCGCGTTCTGACAGGTGGAGACGATACTCGGCTGGTGAGCACCGATACCAACGGCGAGACCGCCGAAATTGCAGCCATTTCGCGGCGATGGGTCGAACCGATTGTGATCAGCAGGGCATCGGGACTATGCGCGGCGGCCTTCGGCAAGACAGTTTCCCTTTTCGCGCAAGATGGAAGACCGGTTGGAACGTTCGATCATGCAAACACGGTCGGCGGTCTGGCGTTCGATCCGAAAGGAAAACGGATCGCCGCCGCGCACTATGGCGGAATCAGCCTCTGGTGGGCGAAGGGCGGCACGCAGGAGCCTAAACGACTCAGCTGGTCGGGCTCGCACCTTAACCTGACCTGGAGCCCGGACGGGAAGTACATCGTCACCGCAATGCAGGAGAACGAGCTGCACGGTTGGCGTGTCTCCGACGGCGCTGATATGCGGATGTCTGGCTACCCTGTGAAGGTCAAGTCGATGAGCTGGCTGCCGAAGGGAAGGTATTTGGCGACCAGTGGCGCGGAGGCCGTCGTTTGTTGGCCTTTCCACGGTAAGAACGGCCCCATGGGTAAGGCGCCCCTCGACCTCGGGTGGGGCTTCGAGGGTGTGGTGACGGTGGTGGCTGCCCACCCCCGGCATGACGTGGTCGCCGCCGGATATGAGGACGGTGCCGCCATCCTCGTGCAGATCGACCGCGATCAAGCGGTTCTGGTCAGGCGACCAGGCAAGGGTGCTGTGACCGCGCTCGCCTGGTCGGCGGATGGGCGGCATCTCGCACTCGGTACCGAGGACGGTTTTGTCGGTCGAATGAGCCTGTCCGACTGGCGGGCTCCATCGTGAGCGCGAACGGAGAAACTCGGAGCGGGGTTCTTCCATGAAACGGGGCGCAAAACGTGCGCAATCTCCATGCATCGACATCTGCCGTCCCGACCCGAAGACGGGCTGGTGCCTGGGCTGTGGCAGGACCGCCGCTGAGATCGGAGAATGGCGCAAGCTGACACCGTTCCGCCGAGGCCGGCTCGAACAGGAACTCAGGCGGCGCCTGGTGAAGCTCGGCGAGCGCACACCTTAGTCATCATCCCCGATGCGCCGGCTGGTGTTACCGCGGGTCGGGCGCCAGGGCGAACTCCGCGAGCGGCAGGTAGCTCGGACCGGATCGTCCAAGCCTGCTTTCGTACAGGATGAAGCGGTCCGCCTCGAAGGGAGCTTCCTCGAACGCGCCATTGGCTTCGAGCCAGGAGCGGACATGGTCGGCGCGCGCCTGCCTCAACCGGCCGATGGTGACGTGCGGCATGAACTTGCGCCGTTCCGGATCGAGCCCGCCCCCGGTCACTGCGCGCTCGATCCTGGCTTGGAGCGTGGCGAGCTCTTCGGTTTTCTCGACCCCGATCCAGACCGCGCGTGTCTTCTTCCCGGAGCTGAAATGCCCGGCGCCGCGCAGCGTCACGGTGAGCGGCGGCATCCGGATCGCGCCGAGCGCGTCCGCCACGTCGGCGATCAGGTCTTCCGGGACTTCGCCGATGAAACGCAGGGTGATGTGGAGATTTTCCGGCGGTACCCAGCGCGCGCCGTCGATGCCGCCGGCCAGCGTGGCGAGGCGGAGCCGGATGCTCTCGGGCAGTCCGAGAGCGACGAACAGGCGGACCATCCCGAGACCTCCCGAAATGTGGCCGCTGCTGGCGGTGGGCGGCAGGCAGCCGGAGCGAGGGATTTTCTGCGGTTGGACGGATCCGATCAAGAGGCCGGGGACGTTCGCGGCATTGCCGTAGTGACAGTCCGGGGCGCTTCTGCCCGCATGGACGGCAGCGCCACACCCGGGATCCATACCACGATCGAGATTGCGGAAAACATCTGACACAACACCCGCGCGGGAGCGTGGATCGACACTCCTGTGATCTGACCTCCGAACAGCCTCAGGAGCATCAGGCGATGCCGGCCAGTACTGCGCCGGCACATGCCGCCCTGACGGAGGCGGACCTGGCGTCGATGGCGATGGGCGCTATGGCACGCGAAAGAGCCATCCGCCCTCAGCCGAGAATGGTGAGCACTCCGGTATAACCATAGAGGCGGTTTCGGGAGATCTCGCCATTGGCGAAGAAACCGACCAGCGGCACGTCGCTCCCGAGCGCCGTCTGTACCGCCTTGAGTTCTTCGGAATTCTTGCCGAACAGGTTGGGGCCCCGGGCAACGCAGGAATAGTAGAGTGCTGCCCGCGGCGATCCGCCGGCGCGGGCGACGACCCCGTTCAGCATGCGATCGAGATCCTGTGCCGCCGCATTGCCGTCGCGGCGCACGAACATGATCCGGTCTCCCGTTGCCACCCGCTCGCCTATGGCGACGAGCTTCTCCTGGGGATCTATGCCGACGACATTGCGGACCAGATAATCGCCGCTGTCGTCCCCCGTTATCGGCAAGGCGGCGTGGATGTAGCCACCGGCCCGCTCGAGATTTCGGGCCAGCACGTCGCCGATGTCTTCCTTGAACACGTCGAGCGCTGGCCGGCCGTCGAGCTCGATGAGGATATTGTCCTTGGCACGACTGACCTCGTGTATGTCGCTCAGCGGCGTACAGCCCTGGCTGAGGCCGCAGGTCGCCGGCACGGTGGCCGAGAAGAGCACTCCCGATACGCCGCCCTCGGTGAGCCGGTCGGCGATCTGCGTGTGCCGTCCGCGCGAGGCCGTGAGGCCGCCGACCAGGAAGGCGTCGGTGTCGTCCGAAATCGAGTTCAGGATATCGGCCACGTAGGCATTGCGGGGATCCGCGTGGACGACGCCGAACACCGCCTCTTCCGCGCCGATCCATTCGGTCACGTCGTCGGGAAGCGCCTCGCCGGGCTTGTCGATGGTGGGAAGGATGCGGAACCCGTTTGCAGGCAGGGCTCCGGCCATGGCGACAATCGCCGGCCTCCCGAAATACTCCTGGCCGCCAACCATGACGCCGAGCCCGATGGTTCCGGTCCAGTGTTCGACGCCGGTGCGCTCCCGGAACCGGTCAGCGATCAGCGGCAGGTCGTCATCGAGGAGGTCGGTGACATAGATGAACCCGAGATTGGCGTCCGCGGGCACGTCCCCGAACTGCTCCAGACAGGAATCCGTCAGGGTTTCCCAGTCGGCGTCCGCGGCGTGACCGAGCCTGAAGGCGTCGGTTGCTGTTGCGGTCTGCATGTCAGTCTCCTCCCGTACCGAGCCAACGGAGCACATATGGCATCATGCGGTCAACGATGACGTCGACGCCACGGGCGTTGGGGTGGATGCCGTCTTTCTGGTTGAGGTCCGGCTCCGCGGCGACGCCGTCGAGGAAGAAGGGATAGAACGCGGAGCCGTGCTTTTGGGCAAGCTCGGGATATATCCGCCGGAAGGCGGTCTCATAGGCCTTGCCCCAGTTCGGCGGCGCATACATGCCGGCCAGCAGTATCTTCACGCCGGCTGCGCCAAGGTGCGACAGCAGCCTGTCGAGATTGGCGCGCGTGGTCGCCGGGTCTATGCCCCGGAGCGCGTCGTTGGCGCCGAGCTCGACGATCACATGGGTCGGCCCGTCGGCGAGCGCCCAGTTGACCCGGGCCAATCCGCCGGCGGTAGTGTCTCCCGACACCCCGCCGTCGAGCACCACGACCCCGAGGCCGCGGTCGCGGAGTTCTGCCTGGAGCCGGGCCGGAAAGGCCTCTTCCTGCGCCAGGCCGTAGCCGGCCGTCAGGCTGTCGCCGAGCACGAGGAGCCGCGCGGCCTGCGACAGCGCCGGCGAGGTCCCGAGCGCCGAGACGAGGCAGGCCGCCGCCATTGCCGTTTGGAGAATTCCTCGGAACAACCTATATGAGGGCGGTCGCCCGATCAGCGGCCGGCGCGGGACAGGAAGGGACGAGAGCGGCATGTCCGGAACCATGGTTCGTCTGGAAGACGTCGAACTGAGACTGGAGAGCAAGGCGGGGCCGGTCAATATCCTGAACGGAATAAATCTCGGAATACGCACCGGAGAGACGGTGGGCGTGACCGGGCCGTCGGGATCCGGCAAGACCTCGATGATGATGCTGGTCGGCGGTCTTGAACGCCAGACCGCCGGCACCGTCGAGGTCGCCGACCAGGACCTGAGCGCGCTCGACGAGGATGGCCTGGCGCGGTTTCGGCGCGACAATATCGGCATCGTGTTTCAGGACTTTCATCTCGTTCCGACCATGAACGCCCTGGAGAACGTCGCGATTCCGGTCGAGCTTGCCGGTCTTGGCGATGCCTTCGACCGTGCCAGCGAAGCCCTCAAATCGGTCGGGCTCGGACATCGCCTGTCGCATTTTCCCGGCCAGCTTTCCGGCGGCGAGCAGCAGCGGACGGCGATCGCGCGCGCAATCGTATGCGAGCCGGGACTGCTGCTCGCCGACGAGCCCACCGGCAATCTCGACGGCAAGACCGGCGAGGCGGTGATCGACATTCTCTTCGATCTGCGCGCCGAACACGGGGCGACCCTTGTCCTGATCACCCACAATCCCGCGCTGGCCGCGAGATGCGCGCGGCGCATCGATCTCGACGACGGCTGCGTGGGCGCAGACACAGCGCCGGCCTGAGGCCGGCGGGAGCGTGAAGTCATGACGGGCGCCGGAACCGCATCGCGCATCGCCTTTCGCGAGTTGCGCGGGGGAATACGGGGGTTCAGGGTCTTTCTGGCCTGCCTCGCGCTCGGCGTTGCCGCCATCGCGTCGGTCGGCTCGGTGACCTCTTCGGTACTGTCGGGACTTGATCGGGACGGAGCGATTCTGCTGGGCGGCGACGCCGCGCTGCGCATGACCCACCGCGACATCGCGCCCGAGCAGCGCGCCTGGCTTGAACGCGCCGCCGACGTCTCGCGGGTTGTCTACTTGCGGTCGATGGCCCGCGCGGCCACCGGTGACAGGCGCGCGCTCGTCGAGATGAAGATGGTCGACGAAGCCTATCCGCTCTACGGGCGGCTGAATACGCAGCCGGCCTTCGATCCGGATTTCCTCGCGCGCGACGGTGGCGCATGGGGCGCCGTCGCCGATCCGGCCCTGCTTCGCCGCCTCGGGATCGAAATCGGAGACATCGTCAGGATCGGGGACGCGACCTATCGGATCCGCGGCGAGATCCTCGGGGAGCCCGACCGCGTATCGGGCGCGCGGGCGCTGCAGCTGGGGCCGCGTTTCATCGCCTCGGCGAAATCCGTCGGCGACAGCGGCCTGGTCCGCCCGGGCAGCCAGGTCTGGTACTTCTACCGGGTCAGGCTCGCCGAACCGGAACTGCTCGAATCCTGGAAGGAGGAACTCGACGCCGCCTTCCCCGATGCCCTGTGGACCGTCCGCGACCGCGGCGACGCGTCGCCGGCGATCAAGCGGCTCGTCGGCCGGGCATCGCTGTTCATGATGCTGGTCGGCCTGGTCGCGCTCCTCGTCGGCGGTGTCGGCGTCAGCAACGCGGTTCGCGACTTCCTTGCAGGCAGGATGCGTACGATCGCCACCCTGAAATGCGTCGGCGCCTCGTCGGCCATGATCTTCGGCATATACCTGATCCAGATCCTGGCGATGGCGGCGCTCGGCGTCATTCTCGGCCTCGCCGTCGGCGGGCTGGCGCCGGCGCTGGCAGCGGATCTCGTGCAGGATGTCGTCCCGGTTGCCGCGCGGGTGGACATCTACGCCATGCCGCTTGTCCTTGCTGCCGCCTTCGGTTTTCTGACGGCGCTGGCATTCTCGATCTGGCCCCTCGCCCGGGCCTGCGAGCTGCCGGCCGCGGCCCTGTTCCGCGACACCGTGGCCCGCGCGCGGGCGTTCCCGCGATGGCCGTTCATGGTCGTCACTGTCGTGCTTCTAGCGCTGCTAGCGGTGCTGGCGGTGACCACCTCGCGGGACCCGGTGATTGCCGTCTGGTTCGTGTGTGGCGCCGCCGGCGCCATGCTCCTGTTCGCCGCCGCCGCCCGGGTAGTGGCCTGGATAGCCCGGAATCTCGACCGGGTCGGCGGCATGGCCACCCGGCTGGCGCTGGCCAACCTGCACCGGCCGGGTGCTCCGACCGGCAGCGTCATCCTGTCCCTCGGCCTCGGGCTGACGGTTCTCGTCACCGTGGCCCTGATCGAGGTCAATCTCGGGCGGCAGATTACCAGGAGCCTGCCCGATCGGGCTCCGGGCTATTTCTTCATTGACGTCCAGACCGACCAGATCGGGCAGTTCGAGGAGATCGTCAGCAGTGCCGAGGGCTTCCGCGAACTCCGCAGCACCCCGATGCTGCGCGGCCGGGTGACGCGCCTGAACGGCGCCGCCGCACGCCCGGAAAACGTGCATCCGGAGGGGCGCTGGATCCTCCGCGGCGACCGCGGCGTCACCTGGTCGCGGGAGCTGCCGCCAGACGAGACCGTGGTCGCCGGCCAATGGTGGCCCGCGGACTATGCCGGCCCGCCGCTGGTTTCCATGTCGGCGAATTCGGCTGCCGACCTGGGCCTCGGGATCGGTGACACGATCACGATCAATATCCTCGGGCGCAACATGACCGCGGAGATTGCGAACCTGCGCAATGTGCGCTGGCGGACGCTCCGCATGAATTTCCTTTTCATCTTTTCGCCGGGCGTGCTCGAGGGAGCTCCACAGACGCATCTTGCCACGATCCATGCTGACCCGGTTCACGAACGTGCCATCGAGCGCGCGGTTGCCGACGCCTTCCCCAACGTCACGGCGATCCGGGTTAGGGACGTGCTCGATACGGTGAACGCGTTTGTCGCGCGGCTCGGCGCCGCGATCCGCGCGACCGCGACGGTCGCGATTGCCGCCGGGGTGCTGGTGCTTGCCGGCACCGTCGCCGCGGCGCATCGCCGGCGAATGTACGATTCGGTGATCCTCAAGGTGCTCGGTGCGACCCGCGCGCGGATCATGGGCGTGCTGCTGCTGGAATACGGCCTTCTCGGGCTGTTCACTGCAGCTGTCGCCGCGGTCATCGGCTCGGCGGCGGCCTGGGCGGTGGTAACCGAGGTCATGCGCTTCCCCTTCCAGCACGATCCTGAAGCAGTCGCAGCAACCGTGCTCATCTCCGTCGCGATCACGCTCTCGCTGGGGCTTGCGGGAATCTGGCAGGTCTTGCGCCAGAAGGCGGCTCCGTTGCTTCGCAACCAGTGATTTCCGCCGAGCGCGCCCCCCTGCAGGCTTGATAATCCTGCGGCCCGATATATATAGTGTGACTGTCAACGGAAACTCTACAGACTTGAGAGGGGTCACATGGCTTTCCCAACGCAGAGGCAGGCATACGGGAGTGTCCGCGCCGTCGATCGCGCCGAGTTCGATGCCGGTCTGCGCGCGCACATGCTTCGGGTCTACAACTACATGGCGTCCGGACTGGCGCTCACCGGCATCTTCGCCGTGATCGTCTTCCAGATGTCGGTGGTCACGAACGCCACAGGACAGCCCGTCGCCTTCACCCAGTTCGGCCAGACCCTGTTCGGGACCGGCCTCAAGTGGGTCATCGTGCTTGCTCCGCTTGCTCTGGTGTTCTTCCTCAGTGCGCGGATCCACGCGATGAAGTCGTCCACGGCCCAGGGGGTCTTCTGGGTCTACGCAGCGCTGATGGGGGTTTCGCTCGCAACCATCCTGTTCACCTTCACCTACGAGAGCATCGCGCGGGTCTTCTTCATCTCCGCGGCGGCCTTCGCCGGCCTCAGCCTGTGGGGTTACACGACCAAGAAGGACCTGTCCGGCTGGGGCTCGTTCCTCATCATGGGGGTGATCGGGATCGTGATCGCCGCGGTGGTGAACATGTTCGTCGGCAGTTCCGCGCTGCAGTTCGCGATTTCGGTGATCGGCGTTCTCGTCTTCGCCGGGCTCACGGCCTACGACACGCAGAACATCAAGAACGAGTACGCGGAGCGCTTCGACGCCGAGTCGAAGAACAAGCTGGCGATCTACGGCGCGCTCAAGCTCTATCTGGACTTCATCAACCTGTTCATCATGCTGCTCTATCTGTTCGGCGAACGCCGCTGAGGAGCAAGCAGCACCTGGACTTTCCGGCCGGGCGCTTCGGCGCCCGGTCCGATACACGCTGGAGCGGTGGGCTCGCTCGCCCGTGCCCATGAGCGGCCTCGGGTCGGATTCCGGCCCGTCTTGCACATCCATGGCAACGCCGCGCCCCGATCTGGTTCGGAGAGTCCGCTACTCTTTCGTGCGGCGAAATTTCGCTGACACCATGCCGCCGCCGTTCGGCAGACAGCGTCCCGACGGGTCAAACGGAGCGGCTGTATCGATCCCGGACGAGTCCGCGCGGCGTCGGAGGGCGCAGCCGTGCCGCGAAGTCACTCTGCGGCTTGGGCCACCGCCGGGTTGTTTTCCTCGGCAATCATCCTGTCGAGGTTGCGTATCGCCTGCAGCCCGCCACCGTCGTGGTTGATGTCGATGCGAGGGAGCGTGGTTCCGCTGTCGACGTTCTCCTGCTGCAGCCCGATGATCCAGAGGTCCTCCAGGAAGGCTTCGTGGATGTTCTGCACCAGAAGGTCCGTGATCCACGGCTCGTCGATCCGGAAATCGTGCGCCTGCGCCCAGAAATAGTGCGTCGTCTTCTCGGTCTCGGGCGTGATCGCGTTGAGGTTCCGCATCGTGAAGCCCTGCGATCGGTCGCCGTCGACCGCGCCGGTATTCGCGCGCGCTGAGCCGATGTCCAGCCTGACGAATGCTGGCGGCGTCCAGGTGATGTGCTGCCAGCGGTCGACATGCTCTTCGGGCGTGAAGCCGCCGGCCTTCTGGAAGAACGGTGGAGCCGGCGAGTCCATGATCCAGCGGGTGACGGTGACGTGGCGGTCACTGCGGTCGAACTGCATCGGGGTCTCAGCGACCGCGTTGGTGCCGAGCGTCGTCTTGTGGATGAAGCTCAGGTGGGAAAGGTCGAGGAGGTTTTCGACCAGCAGCTTGTAATTCGCCTTGAGGTGCATCAGCTCGCCCTTGGCGCGCCACTCGGGATGGTCCATCCAATGGAAGTCCTCGATGTCGTCGGGATTGGCGAGCGCCGGATCGCCCATCCACACCCAGATCCACTGGTAGCGTTCGACCACGGGATAGGAATGTACGCGGCAGTTCGGCGGAACCGTCGACTGCCCGGGCACCCGGATGCACGCCCCGCTGGCATCATAGGTGAGGCCGTGATAGGGGCATTCTATCGCGTCCCCGACCAGTTGCCCCGCGGACAGCGGCGCATGGCGGTGCGCGCACTTGTCGGCAAGGGCGACCGGGGTTCCGTCCTCCTGCCGCCAGAACATGACGGGTTCGTTCAGGAGCGTGCGCCGAAGAAGGTTCTGACGGCCGACTTCCGTGCCCCAGGCGCCGACATACCATGCATTCCGCAAGAACATGAGATTTCTCCCAAAGCCGTTTACCGCGCCGCCAGTCTAGCTGATCAGGCGCGACCTGTCCCGTTCTCCGCCTCGAGCCCGATCCGTGCCTCGAGTTGCCGCCGCGCCGCGAGCGACGGCGCGTCGACGGCGAGGTCGATCCAGCCGCGCCCGGGATCCCGGTCGATCGATTGCTGTTGCGCCTCGAGGATCGCGACGTCCTCGAGGAACGTCTGCAGGAAGCCGTCATACATCTCCTGTTTCCAGGCGGCGTCGTCGAGACGGAAATCCCAAACGTGGCCATAGAAATAGAAGGTCGAGGTGTCGGTCTCCGGCGTCGGCGCATTGAGCGCGCGTATGTGGATGCCCTCGTCGTATTCCCGAGGGCCCTCGGGCGTGCCGGTGCCCGTCGGCCCGCACCCCGCGTAGACGATCGTGTGGCCGGGCGGCCGGCTCTCGACGATCTGCCAGCGGTCGACCATGCCGTCGAACCCGCCGGCCTTCTGGAACAGCGGCGGTGCCGGGCGGTCGACGATCCAGCGGGTCATCCGGACCATGTTGTCGGCCCTCTCCGTCTTCACCGGAAAATCCACGATGGCGTCATTGCCGAGAGTCTGCTTGTGGACATAGCCGAGATGGGACAGGTCGAGAAGGTTGTCAGTCACCAGCTCGTAGTTGCAGCGGATGTGGAGCAGTGGTCCGGGATTGAATCCCCAGCCCGGATCGCCGGTCCACCACCAGTCGGGGATCAGGGACTCGTCGGCGGCACCGGGATCGCCCATCCAGATCCACAGAAAGCCGTGCCTCTCGACCAGCGGCCAGCTCCTGATCGTGGCGCCGGGCGGCACGCGCGACTGGCCTGGAACGGCGATACACTGTCCTTTCGCATCGAATTCCAGGCCGTGATATCCGCACTGCACGCGGTCGCCGATGACGGTGCCGAGCGAAAGGGGTAAGTGGCGGTGGCAGCACCGGTCCTCAAGCGCGACCGCGGTCCCGTCCGAGGTGCGGTACATGACGACCGGTTCGTTGAGCAGCGTCCGGCCGAGCGGACTGCCGCCTTCCAGTTCACCGGAATAGGCTGCCGCATACCAACAGTTCTTCATGAACATGACCGGACCCTAGATGATAGGGGCGGGAAATCAACCATGCGACCGGAGTCCGCCGCGCCGCCGCGACCGTACCCGCGATGGACAGGCCGCACGGCGAGCGATACCATCCGTCCGTGCGACAAGGGGGAGGTGCCGCCATGGCCGAACTATCCCGTGACGGCGGCTGCGCCTGCGGCGAAATCCGCTACAACGTCACCCAGGAGCCGCTGCTTTCCTATTGCTGCCACTGCACGGAATGCCAGCGGCGGACCGGTAGTGCCTTCGGGATCTCGATGCAAGTTCGCGCCGAGGCATTCGAACTGGTGAAGGGGTCGCCGAAGGCCCGGACGCGGATCGCCGACAGCGGCAACGCGATCACCGTGAACTTCTGCGACATGTGCGGGACGGTGCTCTACTCGGCGTCGGTCGCGCGGCCGCATCTCAGGGTGGTCTATGCCGGGACGCTCGACGATCCGGGCGTGGTCCCGATCCAGCTCAACATCTGGGCCGACAGGGCGCTTCCCTGGGTCCACATGGACCCGGAAATCGAGAGGATCCCGGGCCAGCCCAATTTGGCCGACTACATCAAGCTGTAGCGCCGGAGCCCCGGGGGGAGGCCAGAATGAATTACGGAACCCGCGCCAGGATCGGCATGCTGCTGCCATCCGTGAACAGGGCCGCCGAACCGGACATGGCGGCGATGCTGCCGCCGGGCGTGTCAATGCACACGACGCGGCTGCGGCTGCGGTCCAGCGCCTCGGAGCATGTCCGCGAGATGGTCTCGAGCCTCGAGCAGGGCGCCGAGCTGCTTGCGGACGCGGGTGTCGACCTGATCGTGTTCCACTGCACCGCGGCGTCGATGTTCGCGCCCGGTTTCGACGATGAGATCATCGGCCGCATCGAGGACGCCACGGGCCGGGCCGCAACCTCGACATCGAAGGGATGCCTCGACGCGTTCCACGCCGTCGGGGCGCGGAAGATCACGCTCACTACGCCGTATAAACAGGTCGTCAACGACCGCGAAACCGTGTTCCTGAAGTCGCACGGCATCGAGGTGCTGTCCGATACCGCGATGGGGATCTCGGGCGATGGCGGGGCGATGCTCGCGGTCGAACCCGAGGAGTGGCAGCGGCGCGTGCGGATGCAGGATCAACCGGAATCGGACGCGGCGTTCATCAGCTGCACCGCGGTGCGGGCGGCCGTGGCGATCGACGCGATCGAGAACGAGATCGACAAGCCGGTCGTCACCAGCAACCAGGCGACGCTGTGGCACGCGCTTCGCAAGATCGGCCTCGACGATGTGGTGTCCGGCTACGGGCGGCTCATGTCCCTGCCCGGCGCCTCGGAGCAGGCCGCGGCCTGACGCCCCGGGTTTCCGGCGCCGCGCGGCCCGGACGCGAAACCCCGCCTATCCGCGTATCTTCCCCGGCTGAACGAGATGCCACGGGTCGGGCACCTCGCCGATCGGATACTCGATGAGCGTCGGGCCGGGGGTATCGAAGCCCCGGGCGATGGCGCGTTCGAGTTCGGGCGGGCTCTTCGCACGCAACCCCTGGATTCCGAAGGCGTCGGCGAGTTTCATGAAGTCGGGATTCTTCAGGTCGACCGCGATTTCCTTGCCGTCGAACAGCTGCTGCTGGAAGCGCTTGACGTTCCCGTAGGCACCGTCGTTGAACAGCACCAGCACGAGATCGATGCCGTGCTGCGCCGCGGTCGCCAGCTCCTGCACGTTGAACATGAACCCGCCGTCACCCGAGATCGCCAGCACCTTGCGGTCCGGCCGTCCGATCTTGGCGCCCATGGCAGTCGGGGCCGCATAGCCGAGCGTCCCCTGGTAGCCGGGATGGATGTAGGTGCGCGGGTGGTAGACCGGAAAGACGAGCCGGGCGACATAGCCGGGCTGCGTCAACTCCTCGACGAAGATCCCGTCTTCGGGCAGCGCACGCCGGATCGCCTTCAGTATCGGCACCTGCGGATCGAGCCGGTCGAACTCTTTCTGGAGGGCCGACCTCAGCGCCGCGATCTCGTCGGTGCGTGATGCGCGGGCGCGATTGTGGCGCGGCACCGCGTCGAGAAGCGCTTCCAGGCCTGCCGCCGCGTCGGCGCAGATCGACGCGGCCGGCGTATGGTTGCGGCCGATTTCTCCGGCGTCGATGTCGAGGTGCACCACCTTGAGTTCATCATCTGTCCCCCAGACAGGGACCATGGGCACGAGCCGCGTGCCGACGCCGAGGACCACGTCCGCGTCCCGCCAGAGCCGGTGGCCGTGCGGCGGGGTGAGCGCCAGGGGGTGGCGCGAACTGACGGCGCCGAGCGCGCCGCGCGTCATGACCACCGGCGCCTGCAGCATCTCGGCAAGCGCGGCGAGTCCGGCACCGGCATCGGCGGCACCGCCGCCGGCGATGATGAGCGGCCTCTGCGCGCCGCCGAGGAGTCGCGCCGCGGCTTCGACGTCATCGGGGTCGGGGGCGGCGGCGGTGCTGTCCGGTCCGGGGTCGACCGGCTGCAAGTCGGCTTCCGCGCGCATGACGTCCATCGCCATCTCTATCGCCACCGGTCGCTTGCGGCCGCTCATGAGCCGGCGAAAGGCTTCCTCGACGACCTTCGGCGCGTCGCTGGGCGTGTCCATGCGCGCCGCCCATTTCGTGAGTCCGCGCGCTAGTCCCAGCTGGTCGGGAATCTCGTGGAGTTGTCCGGTCCCCTTGCCGATCAGTCGGGAGGGGATCTGGCCGGCGACGCACAGGAGCGGCGCATTCACGGCGTACGCGGTTGCGATCGCGGACGACGCGTTGAGCAGCCCCGGCCCGGGAACGACGATCGCGGTGCCTGGCCGGCCCGTCGCCATGGCGTAGCCCAGCGCCATGTAGCCGGCTCCCTGCTCGTGACGCGTGTGGATGACCCGGATGCGGTTCCGCGCATCGTGAAGCGCGGCGAACAGCGGATCGAGCTGGACGCCTGGAATCCCGAACACGGTGTCGACGCCGTGACGCGCCAGCGCGTCGACGATCGCCTCGCCGCCGGTCATCCGTGCTGCCGCGTCTGTCACGTCGACCCGCCCGCAAGGCGGAAGCTTGCGGTCACCGTTCCCTCGTGGTGCCGGAGCCGGATCGTCAGGCGCTCGCCGTTGCGGCGGTAGCTGTCCCCGGTCTCCGGTTCCCAGCCGAGCGCCGGGAGGACGCGCCGGTAAAAGGCCCGGACCGCGTCGATGTCGGCTTGCCCGCGCGCGACGGCGGTCACCACGCGGCCGTAAGCGCTGTCGAACACCATGCCCTCGCCGGGAACCTCCTCCAGCCCGTCGGCAATCGGCATGTCGTCGATCCGGGAGAGATAGGCGGGCTCGGCCGCCAGCGGAGAGAGCGACAGCAGGAGCGCGGCGACGGCCGCACCCGCCCGGCGGGCCAACCGCGCGGGAAGCCTATCTCTGGCGCGCGGCACAGTAGAATGTCGAACGGCCGGCCTGCACGATGCGCCGGATGCCGGCGGCGCACTCGCAATCGGGGCAGGGTTTTCCATCGCGGCCATAAACCTTGAAATTGTGCTGAAAGTAGCCGAGCTCGCCGCTCGGCGCCACATGGTCGCGCAGCGACGAGCCGCCGGCCTCGATCGCGTCGCGGAGAACCCCGCGGACGGCGTCGGCGAGGCGGGCGGCGCGGACGCCGCGTATGGTGGCTGCCGTCCGGCGCGGCGACAGCCGGGCGACATGCAGCGCCTCGCAGGCATAGATGTTGCCGACGCCGGCCACTACCCGCTGGTCGAGCAGGGCCGCCTTGACGGACGTCCTGCGGCCCTCGAGGCGCGCGGCGAGGGCGGGGCCGGTGAAGTCGGCGGAGAGCGGCTCCGGCCCGAGGTTCCGGATCAGCGGGTGATCCGGGAAACCGTCCTCGTCGGTGAGCGTCATCAGGCCGAAACGCCGGGGATCGGAAAACCGCACCGTGGTGCCGTTGCCGACCCGGAACACGATGTGCTCGTGGTCGCGGTGGCGCCCCGGATCTACGTTCCCGGCGCCCGCCGCCTCGCCGCCGGCGGGGTCGATCAGGATCCGGCCCGACATGCCGAGATGGGCCAGCAGCACCGTGCCGTCGTCGAACTGCCCGACCAGGTATTTCGCGCGGCGCCCGAGGTGCAGCAGGGTGCGCCCTTGGAGCCGCTCGGCGAAGCCGGCGGGAACCGGGATGCGCAGGTCGCGCCGGCGCACCTCGACGCCTTCGATGCGGCGCCCTTCCATGGCCACCGCCAGTCCGCGCCGGACGGTCTCTACTTCGGGAAGCTCGGGCATGGCGCCAGCCTAGCCGCAACGGCGGCTCTGCGCTATCTTCCGCGCCATGAGCCTTTCCACCGATCGCGACGACGATGGCGTTGCTTTCGGGTTCCGGCGGGTGGCGGAGTCCGAGCATGGCGGCCTCGTCGGCCGCGTCTTCGACAGCGTTGCGGGTCGTTACGATCTGATGAACGACCTGATGTCGGGCGGCCTCCACCGGCTGTGGAAGTCGACCCTGGTCGCCCGGATCGCCCCGCGCCCCGGCATGCGCCTCGTCGACGTGGCGGGCGGCACCGGCGACATCGCTGCAGCCTTTCTCGCCCGCGGCGGCGGTGAGGCGATCGTCTGCGACGTCAACGAGAAGATGCTGCAGGCCGGTCTCGACCGCCGCCTCGACCGCGGCATCCTCGAACCTCTGCCCCAGATCTGCGGGGATGCGCAGGCCCTGCCCGTCCGCGACTCCTGCGCCGATGTCTGCACGATCGCGTTCGGACTGCGCAATGTCGCGCGGCGGCCGGCGGCGCTGGCGGAGATGCGGCGCGTTCTCGTCCCCGGCGGCCATTTCCTGTGCCTCGAGTTCAGCCCCGCCGTGCTGCCGCTGCTCCGGCCTTTCTATGACGCTTGGTCCTTCCACGCGCTTCCGCGGCTCGGCGGCCTGATCGCCGGAGACAGCGACGCCTACCGCTATCTTGCGGAGAGCATCCGGGCGTTTCCGGGCCCCGACCAGCTGGCCGCCGAGATCGGCGAGGCGGGCTTCGGCAATGTCACCCACCTTTCGCTGAGCGGCGGGATCGTCCGCATCCACTCCGCCTGGCGCGTCGACTAGGCCGGCCGGAGCATGGCGGTTCGGCATGACGGCGGCATTGCAGGGCATGCGACACCTTAGGCGGGCCGTGACCGTGTTCCGCGTGCTTGCGCGGCACGATGCGGCCTTCGTTCTCGAACGCTTCGGCGCCCCGCGCCTTCCCGTCCGCGCCGCCGGCTGGCTGCTGCTGGCGCCGCCGAGCCGCGCGGTCGCCGGCATGCGCCGCGGCGAGCGGCTGCGGACGGCGCTGATCGCGCTAGGGCCCGCCTTCGTCAAGATCGGCCAGGCCCTCTCGGTTCGTCCCGACCTGGTCGGCGAGGAGATGGCCGACGACCTCGCGACGCTCCAGGACGACATGCCGTCGATCGGCGGCGGCGAGGTCCGGACCGCCATCGAGCGCGAGTTCGAACAGCCGCTCGACGAGCTGTTTTCCGAATTCGAGGACGAGGCGGTTGCCGCCGCGTCCATCGCCCAGGTCCATCGCGCAACCACCACGGAGGGCGTGGAGGTCGCGGTGAAGGTGCTGCGCCCGGAGATCGAGGATGCGTTCGCGCGCGACCTCGGCCTTGCGCGATGGGCCGCCCGCCTGATCGAGCGGCGCCTGCCGCGGTTCCGGCGCCTGCGGCCCGCCGACGCCGTGGAGACGATCGCGCGCTCGGTCGAGATGGAGATGGACCTCCGGCTCGAGGGGGCGGCGGCCGACGAGCTCCGCGTCAACTTCGCCGACGAGGCGTATTTTTCCGTGCCGGAGGTCGACTGGCAGCGCACGGGCCGCCGCGTGCTCACGATGCGCTGGGTGGACGGGATCCCGATCGACCGCATCGGCGGAGAGGACGGCAACGGCGTCGACCCCGGGGAGGTCGTGGCCAGCCTTGCCCGGGTCTTCTTCCTGCAGGTGTTCCGAGACGGCTTCTTCCACGCCGATCTGCACCCGGGCAACCTGTTCGTCGACGAAGACGGCGTCGTTCATGCCGTGGATTTCGGCATCATGGGCCGCCTCGACCTCGCGTCGCGCCGGTATCTTGCCGACATGCTGCACGGTTTCCTGACCGGCGACTACGACCGGGTGGCGCGCGCGCACCTGCGCGCCGGCTACGTGCCGCCGCACCACTCGCCGGCGGAATTCGCACAGGCGGCGCGCTCGATCGCGGAGCCCATTCTTGGCCTGCCGCTCGGCGAGATCTCGCTGGCCCGCCTGCTCGCCCAGCTGTTCGCGGTGACGCGGCGTTTCGACATGCAGACCCAGCCCCAACTCCTGCTTCTCCAGAAGACCATGCTGGTCGCCGAAGGCGTCGGGCGCGGCCTCTGCCCGGGCCTCAACATGTGGGAGCTGGCGCGGCCGCTCGTCGAATCGTGGGTGCGCTCGGGTGACGGGGCCGAAGCCCGCCTGCGCGAGGCCGCGGACGGGTTGCTCGATGCTCTCGAGCGGTTTCCGCAGGTCCTGAAGGAGCTCGAGAGATCGGCGGCGGACGCCGCCGCGCGCAGGCAGGAGGGTAGCGCGCCCGTGGAGCCGGCTGCGAACCGGACTGCGCCGGGACGCGCGTGGCCTGCCCGGGTTGTGGTCGCGATCCTGGTGCTCGCCGCCGTCGCTGCGCTCGGCTAGGGAGCGGCGGACGCCGCCACCTTTACATCACGCTCCGAAGCGCTAGTCTGCGGCGTCGGAATTGCTGGGAGGGGCGCAATGAATCACACGGGCGTGGACAAGCTGATCTATGGTGTGCGCGATCGTGACGCGGCGTCCCGTTTCTGGACCGATTTCGGGCTGGAGCCTGACGGTGGCGGGAGCGGCCATGCCGCTTGGTGCGCCGCCAACGGCGCCACGATAGAACTGCGTTCGGCCGATGATCCCGATCTTC
The DNA here is from genome assembly GCA_022822405.1 of Alphaproteobacteria bacterium. Taxonomy (GTDB): domain Bacteria; phylum Pseudomonadota; class Alphaproteobacteria; order MPNO01; family UBA830; genus JAJEBT01. Next base: position 59,452 of record JAJEBT010000007.1, on the reverse strand, counting down.
CTCCGCCCGTCGGCGCCGATGTCGACGCCACCCTGCGCGAGGTCACGTTCGGGGTGCAAGCCGCCGCAGATATCGATGCGCTGGAGGACGCCCTGTCTCCGGATCACGAGGTGCGGCGTGACGCCGAAGGCGGCATCCGGACTACCGATCCGCTAGGCTTCGGCCTCGCCTTCCGCGTCACCAGGAATCGGCCGGTCGCGGCGCCCGAGCAGGACGTCAACGTGCCCGGCCGGGCGACGCGCGTGAACCGGCGCGCGCCGAGAGTCGACCGTGCGCGGCCACTCGAGGTCTCGCACGTCGTCTATGTGACCGACGAGCTCGAGGCCCACAAGGAGTTCTATGTCGACCGCCTCGGCTTCAGGGTCACCGACATGTATCCCGGGCGCGGCTATTTCACGCGGTGCAGTGCGGCGCACCACCACCACAACCTGTTTCTGCTCAATCCCGGGGGCGGCAAGCGCGGCTTCCACCATGTCGCCTTCGAGGTCGGCACGATCCACGATCTGTTCGGTGGCGGCAACAACATGACCCGGCAGGGCTGGAAGACCATGCTCGGCCCGGGCCGTCACCCGATCTCGTCGTGCTATTTCTGGTATTTCCACAACCCTTCGGGGGGCGCGGCGGAGTACGATTTCGATTCCGACGTGGTTGACGACGACTGGGAGGCCGCGACCTGGGAATCGAAGCCCGAGAACTTCGCCGAATGGTGCCTTGCCGAAGGCATGGGCGAAGCGCTCCTCTATGACGGCATCCAGCGCGGCTGACACCGAGACCTACAGCTTCCGTCCGACATGAAACCTGCGCCCTTCAACTACGTCCGCGCCACCGGGATCGATGACGCGACGGCGGCTCTCGCGAGCGCCGGCGGCAGGGCGAAGATCCTCGCCGGCGGCCAGAGTCTCATTCCGATGCTCAATTTCCGGCTGGTCGACGCCGACCTGTTCGTCGACATCAACCAGGTCGGCGGCCTCGACGGCATCGAGGAGTCCGGGGACGGCCTCCGCATCGGCGCACTCACACGCCATCACAGAATCGAGACGGCGGACGCGGTCCGCGGGCGCTTTCCGGTGCTCGCCGCCGCGATGCAGCATGTCGCCCATCTCGCGATCCGCAACCGCGGCACCATCGGCGGCAGCCTGTCGCACGCCGATCCCGCAGCCGAGCTTCCGGCGATGTCGCTTCTCCTCGACGCGACGATCGAGATCGCGGGCCCGTCGGGCGGACGGGCGCTGACGGCGCGCGATTTCTTCGTCGCCCCCCTCGTGAACGCCCTCGAGGACAGCGAGATGGTCACGTCGGTCGTCCTTCCCGGCCTGCCGCCGGGTGCGGGCTGGGGGTTCGACGAAGTGGCCCGGCGCCGCGGCGACTTCGCGATCGCCGGCGCCGGTTGCGTGCTCGCGCTCGAGAACGGTGCGGTGTCCGAGGCGCGGATCGCGCTGATGGGGGTTCATGACACGCCGCTTCGCGCGACCGTGGCGGAGGCGCTGCTCGTCGGGAACAGTCCCGATGCGGACGCCCTCGACGCGGCCGCGGCCGCGGCCCGGGATGCCGTGGAGCCGATGAACGATCTTCACGGTTCCGCGGATTACAGACGCCACCTGGCCGGGGTCGTGGTGCGCCGCACCCTGGATGCCGCCGTCGCGCGGGCGCGGGAGGAGGCCCGGTGATGGTCGACAAGGTTCCGGTCACGATAACCGTCAACGGCGCCCGCCATGTCCGCGAGATCGAGCCGCGCCTGCTCCTGGTCGACTTCCTCCGCGAGGATATCGACCTCACGGGAACCCATGTCGGCTGCGAACACGGCGTCTGCGGTGCCTGCACGGTGCTGATGGACGGCGACAGCGCGCGATCCTGCCTGACCCTTGCCGTACAGGCCGATGGCGCCGAGGTCGAGACCGTGGAGAGCCTGGGCAGCGTCGATTCGCTCAACGATCTCCAGCAGGCGTTCCGTGCCCATCACGCGCTCCAGTGCGGCTACTGCACGCCGGGCATGCTCATGACCGCGACCGATCTTCTGCGCAAGTATCCGCTGGCTACCGACGACGAGATCCGCGACGGTATCTCGGGCAACATTTGCCGCTGCACCGGCTACCAGAACATCGTCGCCGCGATCCGCGAGGTCGCCGACCGGAGGAACGGACAATGACCGGTCCCGATGCGCTGGCGCTGTCCCGGCCCCAGTTCGTCGGCGCGCGGGTGGCGCGGAAGGAGGATCCGCGCCTCCTTGCCGGCGTAGGCAACTACGTTGCCGACATCAAGCGCCACGGCATGCTGCATGTCGCCTTCCGGCGGAGCGATCACGCTCATGCCAGGATCCGCGGCATCGACGTTTCCGCGGCCGCGGCGAGTCCCGGCGTGGTCGCCGTCTACACGGGCGAGGACATCGGCCGGCTCGTCCGGCCCTACCGCGCGACATCGCGGATGAAGAACTACCAGGCGACGTTCATCCCGCCTGTCGCCGTCGGCAAGGTGCGCTATGTCGGCGAGGCGGTGGTCGCCGTCGTCGCCGAGAGTCGTTACCTCGCGGAGGATGCGGCGGCGCTGGTGGAGATCGATTTCGAGCCGCTGCCCGCGCTCGTCGATCCCGAACGGTCGGCTGCGGAAGGGGCGTTGAAGATCCACGACGACCTCGAGTCCAACGTCCTTGCCGAACGCGGCTTCGACCGCGGCGACGTCGAGGCGGCATTCGCGTCCGCGCATACGGTGGCCGGGGCGCGGTTCCATTTCACGCGGACGACGCCGATGACGATCGAGGCTCGGGCCGCGGTCGCCGAGGTCGAGCGCGGAACGCGGGCGCTGACGCTTCACTGCACGACCCAGATTCCAGGCATCGTCCGCGACAAGCTCTGCGAGCTCTTCGATCTTCCGGGGCCGCGCGTCCGCGTCATCGCTCCCGATGTCGGCGGCGGGTTCGGGGCCAAGACGTCGCTCTATTCCGAGGAAATCGTCGTCTGCGCGGCCGCCCGCGACCTCGGCCGCCCGGTCAAGTGGGTGAGCGACCGCATGGAGGACCTGATGACGACGGGCCACGCCTTCGACGAGATCGTCAGGGCGGAAATCGCGCTCGACGCCGACGGGGCGATCCTCGGCCTGAAAGCGGATGTCGTCGGGGATATCGGCGCCTATTCGATCTATCCCTGGACGGCGTCGATGGAGCCGGTGCAGGTCGTCAGCTTCCTGCCCGGGCCGTACCGGATAGCCAATTATGCCGCGCGCGTGCGTTCGGTCGCCACGAACAAGACTCTGGGCGCCGCCTTTCGCGGCGTCGGCCGTCCGATCTCGGCCTTCGTGATGGAGCGGCTGATCGACATGGCCGCGCGCAAGGCCGGCATGGATGCGGTGGAGATCCGCCGGCGCAATCTCGTCAACGACGACGAGTTTCCCTACAAGGCGCCATCCGGGCTGGTGTGGGACCGGGCAGCGTTCCAGGCCTGCCTGCAGCGGGCGTCGGACGATATCGGCTACGATGCGCTGCGCCGGGAGTGCGACGAGGCGCGCGCCGCCGGCCGATGGATGGGCATAGGCGTTGCCTGCTATGCCGAGCTCACGGGTGTCGGCTCGCGCATTGCGGTCGCGCCCGGGATGCCGATCAATACCGGCACGGAGACCGCGACGGTCGCCGTGGATTCGACGGGGGCGGTGACCGCGAGCTTCGGGCTCACGAGCCAGGGCCAGGGCATGGAAACGACGCTTGCGCAGGTCATTGCCGAGACGCTGGGCGTCAGGGTCGAGGACGTCGATGTCGTGCTCGGCGACACCGCTGCCGTGAGCCACACCACGGGTACCTATGCGAGCCGCGCGGCGGTGTTCGGGGCCGGGGCGGGGACGCTGGCGGCCCAGACCGTGCGCGAGAAGATCATACGCGTCGCCGGCCATCTCCTCGAGGCCAGCGAGGAGGACATCGAGACCGGGGATGGCAATGTCTGGGTCAAGGGCACCGACCGGTCGATGAAGATCAGTGACCTCGCGCGCGCCCTCTATTCCGAGATGGGCCGCGTGCCCAAGGAGATGCGCGACGAGATCGACAATCTCGAGGCGACCCGCGTCTACGATCCGTTCTTCGGCACCACGACCTCGGCGACCCACATGTGCCTCGTCGAAATCGACCCCGGGACCTATGCCGTGACCGTCAGGCGTTACGTCGTCGTCGAGGATTGCGGCCGCGTCATCAATCCCCTGATCGCGGATGGCCAGGCCCATGGCGGCGTGGCGCAGGGCCTGGGCGTGGCGCTCATGGAGGAGGTGGTCCATGACGGCGACGGCCAGCTTCTGACCGCCAGCCTCGTCGATTACGTCGTACCGTCCGCGGTCGAGGTCCCGGACATCGATGTCGTGCATGTCGAGGCTGAACTGCCAGGCACGATCGGCGGATTCCGCGGCCTCGGGGAAGGCGGAACCATCGGCGCGCCGGCCTGCATCGCGAACGCCGTGTCGGATGCGCTGGCTCCGCTCGGCATCGAAATCACGACGGTCCCTGCAACGCCGGAGCGCATTTTCAGGCTGGTGGAAGAGGCGCGGTGACGGATCCCGCCGCGCCACGGCCGCCCGCCGGTGGTGCACCCCTCCCGCGATGAAGCGACCGCCCGCATGACGCTCCCCGATGCCGCGGCGGCCATGTCCGGCCGGGCCGGCCGATGACCGGCCTTGCGCCTCGGGAGGCAGCGGCGGCCGTGCTGGGACAGGTGCTTTCCGGCGGCAGCATCCTCGATGACGTGTTGCGGACGGAATCGCGGCTCGCCCGGCTCGACGCCCGCGACCGCGCCTTCGCGCGCAATCTGGCGGCGACCGTGCTGCGCCGGCTCGGGCAGATCGATTCGATCATCGGGTCCTGCCTCGACCGGCCGCTGCCGCGATCCGGGGAGGGCGCCCGCATGGCGTTGCGCCTCGGCCTCTGCCAGCTCCTGTTTCTCGACACCCGGACGCATGCCGCCGTCGACACCTCGGTAGCGCTGGCGCGCCGCCACGGCCCGGAGAAGTTCTCCGGGGTCGTGAATGCCGTCCTGCGGCGTATAGCGCGCGGGGATCGCGACCGGCTGCTCGCCCGCCATCCACCGTCGCTCAACGTGCCGGACTGGCTGCGCCGGTCGTGGACGGCAGCCTACGGGGACGACGCCGCGGCGGAGATCGCGGCCGCCCACCTGGCACCCCCTCCACTCGATCTGACGGTCAGGAGGGATCCGGCGGTCTGGGCAGAGCGGCTCGGGGGCGAGCATCTCTGGGCGGATTCTGTCCGGATCCGGAGCGGCGGAACGGTTTCGGAACTGGACGGTTACGCGGACGGCGCCTGGTGGGTCCAGGATGTCGCTGCCACGCTGCCCGCGCGGCTGCTGGCGCGAAACGTCGCCCCGGGCGCGCGGGTTCTGGACATGTGCGCGGCGCCCGGCGGAAAGACGGCACAACTGGCTGCCGCCGGTTTCGACGTGACGGCGGTCGACATGTCGCCAGAGCGGCTGCAGCTTGTCGCGGAGAACCTTGCAAGGCTCGGGCTGTCGGCGCAGCTCGTGGCGGCGGACGCCACCGACTGGACGGTGCCGCACCCGTTCGACGCCGTGCTCGTCGATGCGCCCTGCAGCGCGACCGGGACCATCCGGCGCCATCCCGACATACCGCTTGTCCGGACGCGCGCGGAGGTCGAACGCCTTGCCCGAATCCAGGCGCGCCTTCTCGGGGCGGCATCGGCGCTTGCCGCGCCGGGCGGCATCGTCGTCTACAGCGTCTGTTCGCTCGAGGTGGAGGAGGGCAGCAGGATCGTGGAGGCGGCCTTTGGCGAGGGCGCCGGCCTCGGGCGCGATCCGGTCGGTCGCGCCGAGCTTGAAGGGCTCCCGGTCCGGATCTCGGATGCCGGGGACGTCCGGACCCTGCCGAGCGACATCGCGGATCGCGGGGGGATGGACGGTTTCTTCGTCAGCCGGCTCAGGAAGGCGGCGTAGCCCGTCCCCCGAGTGCAGTTTCCCGGCATCCGTTGTCGATGCAGAACGAGCTCGCGAAGGGTTTTTCGGTACGGCGTTTCGGTATGCCCGCGCAGCGGGGAGCGCCTTCAGGCGCCGGGCACGGGAATGTCCAAGATTCGGGAGGGTCTTTTCCCCGAGCTTGCCGGCGCGGCGGCAAGCTGATACCTAAAAACTCTTTGGGCCGCTTCGTCCGGCCTCCTGCCGATGCGAAACGGCGACCACCAAGCCATCCGGATCGATCGTGAAGACCGTGAAACAGCCGCCCCGCATCGCACCGTCCATCCTTGCAGCCGATTTCGCCGCGCTGGGCGAGGAGGTGCGCGCGGTGACGGCCGCCGGCGCCGACTACATCCATATCGACGTCATGGACGGGCATTTCGTGCCCAACCTCACGATAGGCCCCGCCGTGATAGGTGCGCTTCGGCCCTGCAGCGACCTCACCTTCGACGTCCACCTGATGATTTCGCCGGTTGACCCCCATATCGAGGCCTTCGCCGAAGCGGGTGCTGACATCATCACCGTCCACCCCGAGGCCGGGCCCCACCTGCACCGGACCATCCAGAGCATCAAGGCGTGCGGCAAGAAGGCCGGCGTCTCGATCAATCCGGCAACACCGGTTGCCGCGGCCATCGAGGTACTCGACGAGGTGGATCTGGTGCTGGTGATGAGCGTCAATCCGGGCTTCGGCGGCCAGGCGTTCATTTCCGGCGTGCTCGCCAAGATTCGTGCCCTGCGGGACGCGATCGACGGATCCGGCCGGCAGATCGACCTCGAGGTCGACGGCGGCATCAACGGCCGCACGGCATCCCTTGCGCTGGAGGCCGGCGCCGATGTCCTGGTCGCCGGCACTGCGGTATTCGGTGGCGGCCCGGAGAGGTACGCAGACAACATTCGCGAGCTTCGCGGTCGCGGATGAGCGAGGGCGCCAAGGTCCGGAAACTCCGAGTCCCCGCGCGCCGCCGCGGCCCGCGCGCTTTCGCAACATCAAGTCCCCTGCACGACACCGCGCGCGGTTTTGCCTACTGGGTTGCCCGGGTCTGGTTCCGCGGACTGTTCTACGGATACTCGCTCAGAGGGGCGATACCCCGCAGGATTCTCTTCATTCCGCATGACGACAGGGCCGGGAACCCGCGAAACGGGCAGGCTATTCTCGGCGGCCGCGCCCGGTTTCTGGACATCGTCAACGGGAAACCCCGCGTCCACGGGACAGGGGTGGGCCGCAACCGGGCGCTGTTCGTCGAGTATCATGGCTTCGACTGGCTCCGGGACCTTCACGCCGTTGGCACGCCGGCAGCCCGCAACAGCGCCGGGGCGCTGATCGAGACGTGGATACGCTGGAACTCCAGATGGCATCCGGTCTCCTGGCGTCCCGACATCCTGTCGCGGCGTATCTGCAACTGGCTGATGCACGCCGATTTCGTTGCGGCAGACCGGGACGATCGCTTTCCATCGCTGTTTCTCGACAGCCTCGCCCGGCAGGTTCGCCATCTGCGCCGCGCCCGCCCCTTTCTCCTGCATGATCTGGACCGTCTCCTCGTCCTCAAGGCGCTGCTCTACGGGGCGCTCTGCCTCCCGGGCGGCATCCGCGAAATCCCGGGACTTCTGCAGCAGATCATCAGGACCTGCGAAATGCAGTTCCTTCCCGACGGCGGCCATGTCCGCCGGAATCCCGAAACCCAGTTCGAGGCGCTGCAGGTGCTGGTCGAGATCCGTGACGCGGTGCGGGACGCCGAGCTTGCGGTGCCCGACGAGTTGCGGGACCTGATCCGGCGGGTTGCCGCCATGGCGGCATTCTTTCGGCATGGCGACGGCGGCCTGGCGTTGTTCAACGGGGCGAGCGAGGGCGATCCGCTCGCGCTCGCGCGGCTTCTCAAGCGCGCTGGCGCCCGGGCACCGAAATTCCTGTCGGCGCGGAGCACGGGATTCGAACGGATCCGGGCGGACCGGAACCGGCTCATCGTCGATTGCGGACCGCCGGCCAGCGGCGTCGCCGGCACGTTCGCCTTCGAGTTCAGCACTGCCAGACAGCGCATCGTCGTCAATTGCGGTGGCGCCGACCGCGCCGACTACAGCTGGGAGCAATTCCTGAGAACGACCGCCGCGCATTCCACGCTCGTCGTCGAGAACACCAATTCCTCGGTGATCCGGAGCGATGGAACCTTGGGAGACGTTCCGAGCGCGGTGATCTGCAAGCGCCATGAAGGGGATGGCGAGACTTGGATCGAGATGAGCCACGACGGCTACGTGCGGACGTATGGGCTCACGCATCACCGTCGCCTTTACATGACGGCACACGGAACCGAGCTTCGCGGAGAGGACAAGCTTACCGGCACCGGCGACCACGGGTTCGACATCAGGTTCCATCTCCATCCGTTGGTCCGCGCATCAATTCTTCGCAACGGAACCTCGGTGCTTCTGCAGCTTCCGAACCGCGTCGGCTGGCGACTGCTCTGTAACGGCGGAACTGCGAGCCTTGAGGAGAGCATCTATCTCGGCAGCCCTGGAAACGCCCGGCGGTCCGAGCAGGTCGTCATCAGCGGCACGACCCGGAACGGCAGTGCTGTCGTGAAATGGTCCCTCGCCGAACTGGTGCGGTGAACGGCTGCACATCGGCCGCGCCCGGAACCGGTGAAACCGGATCGGAACGGTGCGGTGGGCGACTCTTTCCCGCACACGAGCTTCCCTGTACGGTAGCCGCGCCCCCGGATAAGGCCCTGCGGTTCCGGCCCGGCCTTCTGGCCTGTTCACGGAACCGGATCCCGGAGAAAGTGCAATGACCGAGCAGTACCGCGCCGTGCGGCGGGCGCTCATATCGGTGTCCGACAAGACCGGACTCCTGGAGTTCGCGAGGTTTCTCGACCAGTCCGGCGTCGAGATTCTCTCGACCGGCGGCACCGCGCAGGCGCTTCGCGAAGCGGGCGTCGACGTGGTCGAGGTCAGCGATCACACCGGATTCCCCGAAATCATGGACGGCCGCGTCAAGACTCTGCATCCGACCATTCATGGCGGCATTCTCGCGCGCCGTGACGATGCCGCCCATGTCGGCGCGATGGAGGATCACGGCATCGCGCCGATCGATCTCGTTGCGGTCAATCTCTACCCGTTCGAGGAAACCGTGAACGCCGGCGGAGAATTTGCCGACTGCGTCGAAAACATCGATATCGGTGGCCCGGCCCTGATCCGGGCTGCCGCCAAGAACCATGACAGCGTTGCGGTGGTGACCGATCCCGACGACTACGCGGCCGTGATGGACGATCTCCGCGCGCACGGCGGCGCCGGCGACGAACTCCGCCGCCGCCTCGCCGCCATCGCCTATGCCCGCACGGCGGCCTATGACGCCGCCATCGCGCAGTGGCTGGCGCGGCAGGACGGTGCGGCGTTCCCCCGCCGCCATGTCGTTGCCGGCACCCGCCGCCAGACGTTGCGCTATGGCGAAAATCCGCACCAGGAAGCCGCATTCTATGCGATGGGAGAGACCTCTCCCGGGCTTGCCACGGCGCGCCAGCTCCAGGGCCGGGAATTGTCCTACAACAACCTCAACGACACCGACGCCGCGCTCGCGCTGGCGGCCGAATTCGACCGGCCCGCCGTCGCCATAATCAAGCATGCCAATCCCTGCGGCGTGGCGGTCGACGACACGCTCGCCGACGCCTGGGACGCGGCGCTCAAATGCGATCCGGTCAGCGCCTTCGGCGGCATCGTTGCCGTCAATCGCCCTCTCGATGCCGGGATCGCCGCAGCGCTGGCCGACCTGTTTCTCGAAGTCGTCATCGCGCCCGCGGTCGAGCCTGGCGCCGTGTCGGTCCTGGCGGCGAAGAAGAACCTGCGTCTTCTCGAGACCGGCGGGATGCCCGATCCGCGCGCTCCCGGGCGCAGGGTCAAGGCGCTGTCGGGCGGTTTTCTGCTGCAGGACCGCGACACCGGACGCGTTCGCGCCGAGGATCTCCAGGTGGTGACGCGGCGGGCGCCGACGGATCGCGAGATCGCCGACCTGTTGTTCGCCTTCACGGTGGCCAAGCACGTGCAGTCGAACGCGATCGTCTATGCGCGGGGCGGCGCGACCGTGGGCATAGGCGCCGGCCAGATGAGCCGGGTCGATTCGGCCCGTATTGCTGCCTGGAAATACGAACAGGCCGGCCTTGCCGAGGCTGGCGCGGACGCGCCTCCGGTGGTTGCGTCAGACGCCTTCTTTCCGTTTGCCGACGGGCTGGTCTCGGCGGCGGCGGCCGGCGTCAGCGCGGTCATCCAGCCCGGAGGGTCGATACGCGACGAGGAGGTCATCGCCGCCGCCGACGCGCGCGATCTGGCAATGGTGTTCACCGGCCAGCGGCATTTCCGGCACTGAGCGGAGACGCCGGAGGGAGGCTCAGCCGGACGGCCGGACCTTCCAGACCAGGATCACGAGGCCGATCGTGAGGAACACGAAGATCGTCGACATGCCGATGCTCTGCGACTGCGTGAGCGCGGTGACGGTTGCAAGCACGAACGGTCCCACATAGGCGGTGGCCCGGCCGGAGAACGCGAACAGGCCGAACATCTCGGTACCGTACTCGCGCGGCGCCAGGTGGGCCATCAGCGACCGGCTTGCTGCTTGCGCCGGTCCGACGAACAGGCCGAGCGGCACGGCGAAGATCAGGAACCAGAGCAGCGAATCGGCCATCAGCGCCGGAATCCCGAAGACCATCAGCCCGGCCAGCGCGAGCGCGATCGTGGTTTTCGAGCCGAGGTAATCGTCTATCCAGGCGAAGCCGGCGGCGCCGAGGCCGGCCGTGACGTTGATCGCGATCCCGAACAGCAGGATATCCAGCGCCGACATGCCGAAAGCCTGGCCGGCATAGACCCCGCCGAAAGCGAAGAGCGTGTTCATGCCGTCGACATAGAACAGGCGCGAGAGGAGGAACCAGGCCACGTTGCGATATTCGCGGACCCGCCGGATCGTGGACACGAGAGTCGAAATGCCGTCGCGCACCGTCAGCCACCAGCCGCGCGCGCTTGCCTGCCCGTCGGGGACGAACAGGAACAGCGGCAGGCAGAAGACGGCGAACCAGACCGCGACGAACGGTCCCATCACCCGCTGCGTTTCCAGGGACTCCGTGGTGAGACCGAACAGCGGGGCGTCGGGCAGGATGAAGGACAGCGGGGTCTTCGAGATGAATTCGGCGGCACCCGTGCCCGGTAGGACGAAGCCGAACAGCAGGACCACCAGGGAGCAGAGACCTCCGGCATAGCCGAGCCCCCAACCCCATCCCGAGACACGCCCGATCCGGTCCTTGGGCGTGATGTCCGGCAGGATCGCGTTGTAGAAGGCCTGCCCCAGTTCGAAGGCGACATTGCCGATGACGAACAGGATCAGTGCGATCAGTGCGAAGGAGGGGTCCGGAAAGGCGAACCAGAGGAGGCCGGCAGAGGCCACGGTCACGACGGTGAATGCCGCGAGCCACGGCTTGCGGCGCCCTGAACTGTCGGCGATCGATCCCAGGATCGGCGCGAGAAGCGCGATCAGGACCCCAGAGATCGAAACCGCGTAGCCCCACTGCGCCGTCCCGGAGATCTTGTCTCCGACGATGCTCTGCACGAAATAATGGGGAAACACAAAGGTGACGATGACGGTGGGAAAAGCCGAGTTGGCCCAGTCATAGAGGCACCAGGCGACGCGCGCCGCACGCGACCCCTCGGGAGATGAAGGTTCCCCGATCATCGGCGGCTCATAGCACAGGTCGCGAGAGCCGGGCAAATTCACCGGTTGCGTCCACGTGGCCCGGCTTCCGCCCCGCATCAACGGAAAGCACGGACAGGAGCGCAGTGCCGGACTTGCCACTGGCGGCCGACCGTCATATGGATGGCCGGAACATCGGCATGGAGGAAAGATGGGCGGGATATGGCAGGCGCATGAGGCGGGCGCCCGGTTCGGCGAGTTCCTTGACGCGTGCGTCAGGGACGGGCCGCAGATCGTGACCAGGCACGGCGTGGAGACGGCCGTGCTCCTGCCGATCGGGCAATGGCGGGAGATGCAGGAGACGTCGGAACCCGGTCTGACGGGTCTGCTCTTCTCCCCGGAGGCCTGAACGGAGACGCCCACGCCGCCCCGCGCGGCGCCGGTTCCGTTCGGGATCGGGTTTGGGGCAATTCAGCAACCTGATTTTCGCGAGGAAATTCAGGCAGGTCTGCCGCTGCGCCACGGCTCCTGTATCGGTCCGATCGATGATCCTTTCCGGCATCGCTTCGGGGTTTCACTGCTGCCCGACCCGCCTGCCCGGCCGGTTCCGCGGCTCGTCGTCCGCCGGCTGTCCGCTGCGGTGATCGTGCCTGCCGTCGGGCAGAGCGCCAATGGAACGCGAGTACGTCAATCCGGAAGGTGGTTTCGAGCGCTGCACCCTCGCGTGGATCGGCATTGCCACGGGGGCGAATGGCATGCCGCCCGATCGGCCCTGGCCGGCGTCTCCAACCGACGTCCCTGTTCTTGACCGCTTTCCGGGTCTGATCCACTATGCACCCCATAGCGCCGATTTGAGCGACAGCTTGCTGGGCGCTCTACAAATGCGGCTAAAGCGTCAGGCCCGTCCGGCGCAAGCTGCGGCGGGTATTTTCGTGTGGCGGGCAATGGAGGCAGGGCGTGGCGGCGGCACGGCGGTTACAAACCGGGAGACGCGGACAAGGCCGGCGCGGTCCCCGGATTGCCGCGCTTGAATCGGCTGCAGCCGTGCGCGTGCTGGTGCTGGACGGGGCCATGGGCACCATGATCCAGCGCCATGGGCTGGGCGAAGCCGACTTTCGCGGTACGCTCTTTGCCGATCACGACCACGAACTCGCCGGCAACAACGACCTGCTCTCTCTCACCCGGCCGGAGATCATCCGCGACATCCATGCCGACTTTCTCGAAGCCGGGGTCGACATTGTCACCACCAACACCTTCAATGCGAACCGGGTGTCGCAGGAGGACTACGGCCTCTGCAACGCGGTGCGCGACCTCAATCTCGCCAGCGCCCGGCTCGCGCGCGAGGCTGCCGACGCCGCGGCCAGCGCCGAGCGGCCCCGCTTCGTCGCAGGCGTGCTGGGGCCGACCAACAAGACCCTCTCGGTCTCGCCGGACGTGAACGACCCGGGAAAGCGCGCGATCGATTTCACCACGCTCGGCGCTGCCTACCGCGAGGCGGCGGAGGCCCTGATAGAGGGCGGGGTCGACCTCATCCTTCTGGAGACGATCTTCGATTCGCTGAACGCCAAGGCGGCGCTGGTTGCACTGGACGAGATGTTCGAGGCCACCGGGACACAGCTGCCGATCCTCGTCTCCGGCACGGTCACCGACCGCTCCGGCCGCATGCTCAACGGCCAGACGGTCGAGGCGTTCTGGCTGACGATGGCCCATGCGGCGCCGTTCAGCATCGGGCTCAACTGCTCCTTTGGGGCGGCCGACATGCGCCCGCACCTCGCCGACCTGGCGCGGATCGCCGAGACGCGAATCAGCGCCTACCCCAATGCGGGGCTGCCCAACGAGTTTGGCGGTTATGACGAGACGCCCGAGGAAACCGCTGCGCAGTTGGGCGACTGGGCCGAGGCGGGCCTGGTCAACCTGGTTGGCGGCTGCTGTGGCACCACGCCCGCGCATGTCGCCGCCATCGCCGACGCCGTCGCGGGCTATCTGCCTCGCGCCGTTCGCGAGAGCAGGCCCAGGCTCCGTCTCGCCGGGCTCGAGCCCTTCGAGAGCGGTGACGACGGCAGCAGCTTCATCAATGTCGGCGAGCGCACCAACGTCACGGGCTCAGCAAGATTCCGCAAGCTGATCACCGCCGGCGACTATCCGGCCGCGCTTGAGGTCGCGCGCCAGCAGGTGGAAAACGGCGCCCAGATCATCGACGTCAACATGGATGAGGGCATGCTGGATTCCGAAGCCGCCATGTCCCGCTTTCTCAGTCTGGTCGCGGCTGAGCCGGACATCGCGCGCGTGCCCGTGATGATCGATTCCTCGCACTGGCCCACCATCGAGGCCGGCCTGCGAGCAGTGGTGGGCAAGCCGGTGGTCAATTCCATCAGCCTCAAGGAGGGAGAAGCGCCCTTCCTCGAACAGGCGCGGCTGGTGAAACGCTACGGCGCGGCCGTGGTGGTCATGGCCTTCGACGAGCAGGGGCAGGCGGAGACCGCCGAACGCAAGCTCGCGATCTGCGAGCGTGCCTACCGGCTCCTCACCGAGCGGGCCGGTCTTGCGCCCGCTGACATCATCTTCGACCCCAACATCTTCGCTGTCGCTACCGGCATCGCTGAGCACGACGACTATGCCCGCGCCTTCGTCGAGGCTGCGCGCCGGATCAAGGCCAAATGGCCGCATGTCCATGTCTCGGGCGGGGTCTCCAACGTTTCCTTCGCATTCCGCGGGAACAACACCGTCCGCGAGGCGATGCATGCGGCGTTCCTCTATCATGCGATCGGCGCCGGCATGGGTATGGGCATCGTCAATGCCGGCCAGCTCGCGGTCTACGAGGATATTCCGGAACCGCTCAGGAGCGTGGTCGAGGACGTGCTGCTCAACCGCCGCTCCGACTCAACCGAGCGCCTGCTCGCGATCGCCGAGCGCTACCGCGATGCGGGCCCGGGAGCCGATGCCCCGAGCGACGAAGGCGCCTGGCGCGAGCAGGATGTGGACGGCAGGCTCCGTTACGCCCTCGTGCACGGAATCGCCAATCACATCGTCGACGACACCGAGGAGGCCCGGCAGGCAGCCAGCCGTGCGCTCGCGGTGATCGAGGGGCCGCTGATGGACGGCATGAACGTCGTCGGCGACCTCTTCGGCGCCGGCAAGATGTTCTTGCCACAGGTCGTCAAGAGCGCCCGCGTCATGAAACAGGCGGTCGCCCATCTGGTGCCCTTCATCGAGGCGGAGAAACGAGAAGGCGGTGCTGCACCGAAATCCTCGGGCAAGATCGTCACTGCCACGGTCAAGGGCGACGTACACGACATCGGCAAGAACATCGTGGGAGTCGTGCTCCGCTGCAACAACTTCGAGGTCGTCGACCTCGGAGTCATGGTGCCGGCGGCGCAGATTCTCGACACCGCCAGGGAGGAGAAGGCGGACCTGATCGGGGTCTCGGGGCTGATCACGCCGAGTCTGGACCAGATGTGCCAGCTCGCCGCCGAGATGGAACGCCAGGGCTTCGACATCCCGCTGCTGATCGGCGGCGCCACCACCAGCCGCATGCACACTGCCGTCAAGATCGCGCCCGCCTATGGTGCCCCCGTAGTGCATGTGGCGGACGCGTCGAAGGCCGTGGGCGTCGCCGGAGCGCTCATCAGCGCCGAGCAGCGCCAGGCTTTCGTTGCCGACGTGCGCGAGCGCTACGACGCAATGCGCAAGGCGTACGGTCGCGGCCAGTCGGGCAAGCGGCTGCTCACGCTGGCCGAGGCGCGCGCCAACCGGGTCCGGCCCGACTGGCGGCGTTACAGCGCGCCGGCTCCGCGCTTCACGGGGGTTCAAACCATCGCCGATGTGACGGTTGCCGATCTCATCCCCTATATCGACTGGACGCCCTTCTTCCGAAGCTGGGAGCTGGTGGGCACCTACCCCGCGATTCTCGATGACGAGACGGTGGGCGATGCTGCGCGGTCACTCTTCGACGATGCACGCGCCATGCTCGACCGCATCGTGGCCGAAGGCTCATTCGCACCGCGGGCCGCCGTCGGCTTCTGGCCCGCCTGCAGCATGGATGACGATATCGCGCTGTTTGCGAGCGACAGCCGCGAGAGTCCCATCGCCACGCTGCACACGCTGCGCCAGCAGATGGCGCGCGAACGCGAGCGGCCCAACCACGCGCTCGCGGACTTCGTCGCGCCGCAGGGATCAGGCGTGGACGATCATGTCGGCGGGTTCGCGGTCACCGTCGGTGACGGTGTGGAGCGGTTGGCGGAAAGGCACGAGCAGGCGCACGACGATTACAGCGCCATCATGATCAAGGCCCTCGGCGACCGGCTGGCGGAGGCCTTCGCGGAGTACCTGCATGAGCGCACGCGCAAGGATCTCTGGGGCTATGCGCCCAGCGAGACCCTGGCCAACGACGAGTTGATCGGGGAGCGCTACCGCGGAATCAGGCCGGCTCCCGGCTATCCTGCCTGTCCCGACCACAGCGAGAAGCGCACCATCTTCGCGCTGCTGGAGGCCGAGGCGCGCACCGGCCTGCGACTTACCGAAAGCTGCGCCATGTCGCCAGCGTCGTCGGTCTGCGGCCTCTATTTCAGCCACCCGGAGAGCACGTATTTCGGGGTCGGCAAGCTCGGCCGCGACCAGGTCGCCGACTACGCACGACGCAAGGGCGCTTCCCTTGAGGAGACCGAGACGTGGCTCTCGCCGAATCTTGCCTACGACCCTGACGCCTCGCCCTGATCCGGGAGGAGCAGGCAGCCCGGGGCTGTGGAATGGTTTCGGTACGGTTCCCTACACCGTCCATGGATCAACGCGACAATTGAATCCGGTGCCCGGACGAAGGGACCGGGTCTCTGGCTCGGAAGAGCAGAAACCCTGACGCTGCGTCACCGCATTGTCTTGTCAGCCATCCGTCTCCCTCTTCCACGGCTCGCCCGGAAGGAGCGAGATCAGCTGCTCGGATACCGTTCGCGCAGCTTCTTCTGGATGCCACGTGAACCCTGGCCTGAGCAGGGCGCCCATGTCGGCATTGAACTGGGCGTCGCCGATCTTTCCCGCCAGGTTCCGCTCGAACATCGCGCGAGTGATCGGACCGCCCTCACGGTCCATGTATTTTTGGAATGCCGCCGCGATATGTCTCGCATCGCTCCCTCCGTCCGCCAACCCAATCGCCAGATCAAACAGGTCCCGGCCCTTTCGGCGCTGATAGAGCGCTCGCATCTTGGTCGCCAGAAGTTCGTCGAGCTCGAAGGTCGCGATATCGGCCTGCCCGGAATACCACCGCGATTCGACCGAGAACGGGCGTTTGCTGAAACCCAGCACTGCAAGATGCTCGCGGGTATTGATCTCGACCTTTAGGCGCAACCGGATCGTCGGCACGCCCTCCGACAGGAACCGGTAGGCGAACGTCACCCGGCCCTGCGACTGCTTCCATTGTGCGCGGCCAAGCCAAGGATCGAGCGCATTTCGCAAGGCGTCCATCATCGGGCCGGCTGGCTCAGGCTCTACCTGGACCAGATCGATATCCTCGGAATACCGTGCGGGCGGCGTCAGGTAGAGCTTGTAGAGCGCGGTGCCTCCCCGGAAGGCCAGCGCTCCGGCAAGCACAGGATCAGAGAATATCTCGACCAGGGCGCGGCTGATGACTAGGTCCTGCTCGACCTGGAAGTCCTCGCTCCACGGCGCCCGCTCCCGCCACTGGGTGATGTAGTCGCGCGGGATCACGCGTCCGCCTCGATGCTTGCGTTCACCAACAGCCGCCAGCCCTTCGACTGCAGTGCACCCACGGCATTCGCGCCAGGCAGGAGCTTCGTGTAGTTGCGCGCACGTTGTCGCACATGTTCCTTGAGCAACACCACCCTGTCTCCGGCTCCGACCTGCTCCAGGAGATAGCCGAGACGTTGCGCCCAGAGCACCGATGCGGTCTGCGAAGCCTCGACGAGACGCTTCGGGTCCATGTCTTCGCCGAGTTCCGAAAGCACGCCTGCGACCCGGTCAACGCCTCCGGCGCGATGCATGTACCCGACAAGATCGACTGCCGTCGCCTCCACGGTCGAGACCACGACCGTGCCACGCGGATTGTTGTAGCTTTCGACCGGCACGGCAGTGAGGTTGCGGCGCGCGACGAATGCGACCCGGACGGCGCCGCAAACGATTACGGGCCGGTTCTTCTCCACCACTACTTGGAGTTCCTGCGGGCGATGATGGGCCGCGCCGTGATATTGCGCAGCCGAGAGGAGTCCCACGTAGTACGGGGCATTCCGTTGTTCCATGAGCGCCGGGATGAACTGATCAGCCGGCAGGCAGCCCAGCCGCCTGTACTCGGGCGGCACGATGACGTAGAACCCGCGCGCGGGGCTGGCGATCTCCCCCTTGGCCGCAAGGCGGCTCAGCGCCTGGCGCGCCGCCGCCTCGGAGACCCCAAGAGCAGAACGGAGTTCGGACGAGGTAAAGTGATAGCGGCCGCTGGCAGCAAGATCGGCGATGACGTTGCGGACGCGCGGTGCAGCAGATGCATACATGACACTCACAAAGTAGCGTAATTCGTCACATTATACAAGTTATATCGTATTCCATGCGGAGTCCGCCTCGATTGACGGTCTTGCCTCACAGCCTGAAATCGTGGTCGACGCTCTTCGCTTCCGGTTGCTTCTCTGTTTCCTTTGCGCCTTCCGTGCAGGATTGCGGACCCTGTCGAGGCTTGCCCATCTCTCGCGAGCTCGCTGGCCCATATCGCCTACCCTATCGTCATCAGGGGCCGACTATTTCAACAACAGCTTTATGTCGGCCGATCACCATCCCGATAACCAGGCGGGATGAAAAGGGTCCGATTTGCGGCTGCTCAGGGACTGGGCAGGCCTGCCTATCAAAAAATATTTTTGTTGGGCAGTAATGGATTTCGGGGGGTCATGCGCCGCCCTGGTTGCTTTGAGGGGCTTTGCAGAGCACGCTTGCCAAGCAAAAATTAATTTTGTTGGGCAAGGCAAATGGTTGACGACACGCATTTTCGAAGGCTGCCCTCAACGGTCCAGGTGGTCTGTGCGGACCTGATCACGCGCCTTCAGGAAGATGCTGTTCTGGAACTCGGAGGCACGCCGGTTCTTCGCGAGCGGGACGGGCGCAAATACTGGTATTCGGTTCAGCGGCTCGCCGATCACACTGTCGAACGTTATCTTGGGCCGGACACGGAAGAAGTCCGGACCAGGGTCGAGCGCGTCCGGAACGTGAATGAGGACCTGAGGCACCGCGAGAAGCGGCGCGGCCGCCTCGTCCGTATGTGCAGTGAGGGAGGGCTGATACGGGTCGATGCCCAGGCCGGGAAGGTGCTGCTCGCGCTTTCGAAGGCCGGGATGTTTCAGCTCCGCGGCGTTCTCATTGGTACCCATGCGTTTCGGTGCTACCCGAGCCTTCTGGGCGTCGAGCTTCCGGGAGCCCTTGCCGTCACCGACGATATCGATATCGCAGCGTTCCGTTCGATCTCGGTTGCGCTTGACGATCGCCTCGATCCGGCGTTGGCGGAGGCGCTGAAAATGATCGGCCCGCTCATCGCCCGGCCCGGATTTCGTCAACAGCCCACGGCATGGCGTGACCACGAGAGCGGCGTGCTCGTGGAGCTGCTCGCCCCCAACGAGGGGCCGGACCGCGACGAACCGGTGGAACTTCTGGCATTGGGAGCCTACGCCGTCCCGCTCCGTTTTCTGGACTATCTGATCCATGAGCCGACACAGGCCTCGGTGCTCTACCGGTCTGGAATTCTGGTCAACGTTCCCCGGCCGGGCCGCTACGCGATTCACAAGCTGATCGTTGCAACCCGGAGGGTCTTGTCGGCTGAAACCAAGGCGAGAAAGGACATCGAGCAATCGGCTGCGCTGATTCATGTGCTGGCGGAGGATCGTCCCGATGAACTTGAGGATGCGTACGTCGAAGCACGCGCGCGCGGACCCTCATGGCAGAAGGCTGTGGACAGTGGCGCCCGGCGCCTGCCTTCAGACGCGAAAACGGCCCTGGAAGATGTCGTCGGAGAGCGCGTCGGAAAATGATCTGGGGCCGGCAGCATCCCTGTCATCCCCGGCGGCGCGGCCGGTGCCGCGCCGCTGCCTTGATAACCCGCCCCGAATGTTGCTATACGGCCACCTTCCGCCATTGGCTGATCTGGGGGCAGGCGCTGTGGCGCGCTGCCGCACGGCCCGGCGCCCCGGCCAAGCGCCCGAACCCCTTTCTTCTTCCCGGAGCCCGTAAATGAGCACGACAGACGATCACAAAGTTGCAGACCTTTCGCTCGCCGAGTGGGGCCGGAAGGAGATCTCCATTGCCGAAACCGAGATGCCCGGCCTCATGGCGCTCCGCGAGGAGTTCGGCGGCGCCAGGCCGCTCGAGGGCGCGCGGATCGCGGGCTGCCTGCACATGACCATCCAGACGGCCGTCCTCATCGAGACCCTTACCGCGCTCGGCGCGACCGTGCGCTGGAGTTCCTGCAACATCTTCTCGACCCAGGACCATGCCGCCGCCGCAGTCGCTGCCGCCGGCGTTCCGGTCTTCGCCTGGAAGGGCGAGACCGAGGAGGAGTTCTGGTGGTGCATAGAGCAGACCGTGCGCGGCCCCGGCGGCTGGGCGCCCAACCTGGTGCTCGACGACGGCGGCGACCTCACCAAGCTCATGCACGAGAAGTATCCCGAACTCCTCGGCGACGTCAGGGGCCTGTCGGAGGAGACCACAACCGGCGTGCACCGGCTCTATGAAATGGAGAAGAGCGGCGAGCTTCTGGTTCCCGCCATCAACGTCAACGATTCCGTCACCAAGTCGAAGTTCGACAATCTCTACGGATGCCGCGAAAGCCTCGTCGACGGCATCAAGCGCGCCACCGACGTCATGGTCGCCGGCAAGATCGCCGTCGTTGCGGGGTATGGCGATGTCGGCAAGGGCTCGGCCGCCAGCCTGCGCAACCAGGGCGCGCGCGTCATGGTGACCGAGATCGATCCGATCTGTGCGCTCCAGGCCGCCATGGAAGGCTACGAAGTGGTGACCATGGACAGCGCCGCCGCCATTGGCGACATCTTCGTCACGGCCACCGGGAACATCGACGTCATCACCATCGATCACATGCGCCAGATGAAGGATCGCGCGATCGTCTGCAACATCGGTCACTTCGACAACGAGATCCAGATCGACGCGTTGCGCAACCTCAAGTGGGAAAACGTCAAGCCGCAGGTCGACGAAGTCGTGTTCCCGGACGGCAAACGGCTGCTGGTTCTCGCCGAGGGGCGCCTCGTCAATCTCGGCTGCGCGACAGGCCATCCGAGCTTCGTCATGAGCGCGTCCTTCACCAACCAGGTGCTGGCCCAGATCGAGCTTTGGGAGCGCAGCGGCAGCTACGACCGGAAGGTGTACGTGCTGCCCAAGCATCTCGACGAGAAGGTTGCGGCGCTGCATCTCGGAAAGCTCGGTGCCGACCTCACGAAGCTGAGCGAGGAGCAGGCGGCCTATCTCGGTCTTGAAGCGGCGGGGCCGTTCAAGCCCGATTATTACAGGTACTGAACCCGGGACTGCAGCCGGGCGGACGATGGCGGCGGACATCGAGCGCATCGAGCTCGACGGCCCTGGCGCCACCGAGGCGCTGGCGTCCGGTTTCGCCGCCGGTCTGCGCCCCGGGGACGTGCTCGCGCTCACCGGAGATCTGGGCAGCGGCAAGACCGTGTTCGCGCGCGGGCTGATCCGCGCAGTCGCGGCGGCCTCCGGCACCGAAATCGACGAGGTTCCGAGCCCGACCTACACGCTGGTCCAGCCCTACGAGTTTCCGGACTTCACGGTCTGGCACTTCGATCTCTACCGGATCGCGTCCGTCGACGACGCCTGGGAGCTCGCCATCGAGGACGCCTTTGCGGACGGCGTTTCGGTGATCGAATGGGCCGAGAGGATCGACGAAATCCTGCCTCCCGCAAGCGTGCGCATCCGTCTCGAGGCGGGGATTCGCGCGGATGCGCGCATCGCGCACATACGCGACGGGCGCCGCGGAAGCGGCGCGTGACGGCGCTCGAGGCCTTCCTTGCCGGCGCCGGGTGGGCCGGAGCGGAGCGCGCGCTCCTGGCCGAGGACGCCTCGTTCCGGCGCTACCACCGGGTCCGGCTCGGCGGGCGCCGTGCAGTCTGCATGGAAGCCGATCCCGATCGCGAGAACGTCCCGGCGTTCCTCGATGTCGCGCGCCTGCTCGGCGGCCTCGGGCTGAGCGCCCCCCGGGTCCTCGCCGCCGATGCCGGCGCCGGGTTCGCGCTCCTCGAGGATCTCGGCGACCGGACCTTCTCGCGCCTTCTCGACGCCGGTACCGATCCCGAAGGTCTCTACGCGCTTGCGACCGATCTGCTGATCGATCTCCATCGCCGGTTCGACCCGGCCGCGGCGCACCGCGCACCCGGCCCCTACAGCGAGCGGCTGTTCCTCGAAGAGGCCGAGCTGCTGGTCCGCTGGTACTTGCCGGCGGTAACCGGGGAGCGGGTCGACGGCGACGCCGCGCGGGACTATTCCGACATCTGGCGCGGGCTCCTGGCCGGCGCGCGCGGCGTCCCCGAGACGCTGGTGCTGCGCGATTTCCATGTCGACAACCTGATGGAACTCGAAGACCGCGACGGTGTCGCGCGCTGCGGGCTCCTCGATTTCCAGGACGCGGTCATCGGGCCGGCGAGCTACGACTTCGTATCCCTTGTCGAGGATGCCCGGCGTGACGTCGACCCCGGCATCGCCGCGGCGATGCGGCGGAGGTATCTCGATGCCTTTCCCCGGGTCGATGCGGAAGAATTCGACAGGTCCTGCCTGATTCTCGGTGCCCAGCGCCACTGCAAGGTCCTCGGCATCTTCACGCGCCTCCGCGACCGCGACGGCAAGTCCGGCTATTTCGTCCATGTACCAAGGCTGTGGCGGCTCCTGGACGGGGCGCTGGCGGATCCGGCGCTCGGCGCGCTCCGCGAATGGCTCGACGACCGGATTCCCCGCGATCGCAGGACCGCGCCGCCGGCGCGCGAGGCGGGATGACGGCCCCGGCGCCCGCCCGCGCCATGGTGCTTGCCGCCGGGCGCGGCCTCCGCATGCGCCCGCTGACCGACCGCGTACCGAAACCGCTGATCGCGGTCGGCGGCGTGGCCATGCTCGAGCGGGTTCTCGATCATCTCGCCGCCGCCGGAGTCGGAACCGCGGTGGTCAATACCCACTGGCTCGCCGACCAGGTGGAGGAGCGGCTGGCCGCGCGCCTCGTGCCGCGCATCATGGTGTCCCGCGAGGTGGACCTGCTCGAGACCGGCGGCGGCGTCGTCAACGCGCTCCCGAACCTCGGCGCCGGCGCATTCTTCGTCGCCAATGCCGACGTCGTCTGGACCGACGGGCCGGCGCCTGCTCTCGGACGGTTGGCCGCGGCGTGGCGCGACGCGGCGATGGATGCGCTGCTCCTCGTGCATCCGGTCTCCGGCGCTGTCGGTTATGACGGCGCCGGGGATTTCGACATGGACGCGTCGGGGCGGCTGGCTCCACGCGGCGCGGCCGGGGCCGCGCCTCTGGTCTTTACCGGCGTGCAGATCCTGCACCCGCGGCTGTTTGCGGATGCGCCCGGAGGGGCGTTCTCGCTCAACGTCCTCTACCGCCGGGCCGCCGCGGCCGGGCGCCTGTTCGGGCTCGTCCATGATGGCGCGTGGTATCATGTCGGGACGCCGCCGGCGCTCGCCGTGGCCCGCGCCGCGTTCGACAGGCAAGGGGAAGCGTCACCCGGATGACCGCACCAGGACGGCACTCGGTATTCACCATTACGGGCGGCGTGGACTTCCTGCACCGGCTGGCTCGCGGCATTCTGGAGCGTCACGGGAGCGATCCAGATGTCCTTGCCGGCATCCGCGTCCTGCTGCCCAACCGGCGCGCCTGCGCCGCCCTCGGCGACGCCTTCCTGCGCGAGCTGTCGGGCAGGCCCACGCTGCTGCCGGAGATCTCTCCGATCGGCGAGATCGACGACAGCGATTTCCTCGGCGAGGAGGATCCGGCCCCCGGCGGGCCGGCGGAGCTTCCGCCGGCAATCCCGCCGTTGCGGCGGAGGCTTCTGCTTGCCCAGATGGTCATGGCGCGCGACCGCGGCCTTCGTCCGGCTCATGCGCTCCGGCTTGCCGACGGGCTTGCCCGCCTGATCAACGAGGCGCAGACCGAGAGGCTGGACTTTTCCGCGCTCGCGGACCTGGTGCCGGAGGATCTCGCCGAGCACTGGCAGGACACGCTCCGGTTCCTCGAGATCGTGACCGAAAACTGGCCCCGGATCCTCGCCGATCGCGGATGCATGGACCCCGTCGACCGCAGAAACCGGCTGACCGCGGCCCGCGTTGCCGAGTGGCGGGAGCGTCCGCCCGGCGCCCCGGTGATCGCCGCGGGGTCCACCGGGACGATACCGGCGACCGCCGATCTGCTTGCCTGCGTCGCCGCCATGGAGGGCGGCGCGGTCGTGTTGCCGGGCCTCGACCGGACGCTCGATCCCGCGAGTGTCGAGGCGCTGGGTCCGGCGCACCCGCAATTCGGGATGACCCGCCTGGTGCGCGAACGGCTGGAACTCGAAATCGCCGACATCCCGGACTGGTGCGCCGGGGAGCCCGGGCCGGAGCGCCGCCAGGCGCTGATCGGCGCCGCGCTCCGGCCGCCGGCGACCGCTGCCGGGGCGTCCCTTCCCGCCGACGCTGCGAAGGCTCTTGCCGGGGTGCGGCGGATCGCCTGTCCGGGCCTCCAGCAGGAGGCGCGCGTCATCGCGCTGATGATGCGCGAGGCCCTTGAGGTTCCCGACCGGACGGCGGCCCTGATCACGCCTGACCGCGGGCTCGCGCGGCGCGTTGCCGCCGAGCTCGGCCGATGGCGTATCGAGATTGACGATTCGGGCGGCGCGCCGCTTGCCTCAACGTTCCCCGGCGCCTTTCTCAGGGTCACGGCGGAGGCCGTGGCCTCCGACGCCGCGCCGGTGCCGCTGCTGGCCGCGCTCAAGCATCCGCTCGCGGCGGCGGGAGACGATCCGGCAAGGTTCCGGCGCCATGTGCGCCTCATCGAACGCGCGGTGCTGCGTGGCCCGCGCCCGGAGCCCGGCTTTGCCGGCCTCCGCGACGCGATAGCGGAATCGCCGGCCATCGGCGACGACGGCCTCAGGTCCGAGCTCGCCGCGCTGGTGGGCCGCCTCGGCGCCATGGCGGAACCCTTTGCCGAGGCGCTGGCGGCGCCGGAGGCCGCGGTCGGCGATCTGCTCGACGCCCATGTCGGCTTCGCCGAGGCGCTGGCGGCGACCGATCGCCTGGGCGGGGCCGAGCGCCTGTGGGCGCAGCCGGCGGGCGAGCAGGCGTCGCTTCTGGTCGCCGAGCTCCGCGCGGCGGCGGCCGATTTCCCGGCGATGGCGGGCGCGGAGTGGCCGGCGGTGCTCGATTCGGCTATCGACCGCGCGGTCGTCCGCCTGCCCTACGGCCTGCACCCCCGGCTCAATATCTGGGGGCTTCTGGAGGCGCGGCTCCAGCACGCCGACCTCGTGATCATGGGCGGGCTCAACGAGGGCGCCTGGCCGCCGAGCCCGGCGGCGGATCCGTGGATGAGCCGGCCGATGCGCGCCGATTTCGGGCTGCAGCCGCCGGAGCGCCATATCGGCCTCACCGCGCACGACTTCGTGCAGGGATTCGGCGCGCGCGAGGTCGTGCTCACCCGGTCGACGCGCGTCGACGGCTCGCCGACCGTCCCGGCGCGCTGGCTGGCGCGTCTCGAGACGCTGTTGTCGTCGACGGAAGCGGGGACCGCAATCCTTGACGGCTGGCAGGCCGAAGAAGGGAAATGGCTGCGCTGGCAGGCCGACCTCGACGGCCGCCTGCCGCACGACGCGAGACCGGCGCCGGCGCCCCGCCCGCCCGTGGCCGCGCGCCCGGGCCGCCTCTCGGTCACCGAGATCGAGACCCTCATACGGGACCCCTACGCGGTCTATGCCAGGCACGTGCTCGGGTTGCGCGCCCTTGATCCGCTCGACGCGGCGCCGGGCGCCGCCGATCGCGGCACCATCGTCCATGCCGCGATCGAGCGTTTCCTGAGGACTGCCGCAGAGGCGCCGCCGGAGGATCCGCTGGCGCTCCTGATCGAGATCGGCCGGGAGGAGTTCGAGGAGTTCCTCGACCGGCCCGCGGTGCGGGCGTTCTGGTGGCCGCGCTTCGGGCGCATCGCCGCCTGGATAGTCGAACAGGAGCGCGAACGGGGGCTGCTGATTGCCGCCAGCCATGTCGAGCTCAAGGGCGAGATGACGATCCCCCGCCGCACGGGTTCCTTCCTGCTTACCGGCCGGGCCGATCGCATCGATGCGTTCGCCGGCGGCGGCTACGCGATCATCGACTACAAGACAGGCGCCCTGCCGTCGAAGCGCGAGGTGAATTCCGGGCTTGCGCCGCAGCTGCCGCTCGAGGCGGCGATGATCGCGGACGGCGCCTTCGCCGGCATTCCGGCAGGCGAGGTTTCGGAACTGTCCTACTGGAGGCTGTCGGGCGGCGATCCGGCCGGCGAGATCCGCGACGCCGGGGACGATCCCCGGGTGCTCGCCCGGATCGCGTACGACGGACTCCGGAAACTCCTCGAACGCTATGACGATCCCGGATTTCCCTACCGCGCGCAACCCGACCCTGACCTTGCGCCCCGGCGCTCGGACTATGAGCATCTCGAACGGGTGCAGGAATGGTCGGCTTCGGGAGAGGCGGAATGACCGGCACGGCGCCGGCGGGCGCGGTGCCGTATGCGAACCAGACCACCGCGGCGCGGCCCGAAGCAAGCGTCTGGGTCTCCGCGTCGGCCGGGTCCGGCAAGACCAAGGTTCTGGCCGACCGCGTCCTGCGCCTCCTGCTCGCCGGTACGCGGCCGGAACGGATTCTCTGCCTCACCTTCACGCGTGCCGCCGCGGCGGAGATGCACAACCGCATCCGCCTCCTGCTGGGGCAGTGGGCGGTCGACGATGACGGCGCGCTGTCGGAGAACCTGCGCGGCCTGACAGGCGAGGCTCCGGACGAGCGGATGATGGCGCGCGCACGCGGGCTGTTCGCCGACGTGCTCGACGCGCCGGGCGGCCTCGGCATCCTCACCATACACGCGTTCTGCCAGTCGCTTCTCGGCCGCTTTCCGCTCGAGGCCGGGATTGCGCCTCACTTCGAGGTCATGGACGAACGCGCGACCGCCGACGCGCTCGCGGCGGCCCGCGACAGTGTGTTGAGCCTGGCCCATGGCGACGGCGGCGACGATCTGTTCGCGGCCGTCGAGACCGTCACCGCGCTGGTCGGCGAGGAAGAGTTCATCCAGCTTCTCGGTCAGATCACGGCGGCCCGGAGCCGCATACGGCGGATGATCGATCGCCGCGGCGGCGTCGCGGCCACGGCCGCATGGCTGCGCAGGACGATGGAGATCGCGGACGGCGAGACGGTCGCTTCCGTGATTGCCGCCTTCCACGGCCGCGGCGGAGAAAGCGTGGAGACCCTTCGCGAGGCCGCTGAAGCACTGGCCGGAGGCCTCAAGACCGACAGCGAGCGGGCGGTCAGGATCTTCGACTGGTTGGAGGCGCCGGAGCCGTCGGAACCCGCCTTTGACGACTATGCCGGAGCCTTCCTCACCAACGCCGGTACGGTGCGCGAGCGGCTCGCGACCAAGGCGGTCCGCGATGCGATGCCGGAGATCGAGGGCATCCTGGTCAGGGAAGCGTATGCTGTGCTGGATGTCATCGAACGCCGCTGCGCGATCCGCACCGCGGACGCCACTGAGGCGATTCTCGTCATCGCCGGGGCCGTGCTCGGGCATTACGAGCGGCACAAGGACCGCCAGGCGCTTCTCGATTACGACGACCTGATACTGAAGACGCGCAGACTCGTCGACGAGGCCGCGCCCTGGGTGCTGTTCAAGCTCGACGGCGGGATCGATCACGTCCTGATCGACGAGGCCCAGGACAGTAACGCTGACCAGTGGGAGATCGTGCGCGCGCTCACCGACGAGTTCTTTGCCGGCGCTGCGGCGCGCGACGCGCAGCGGACGGTGTTCGCCGTCGGCGACGAGAAGCAGTCGATCTTCGGGTTCCAGGGGGCGGCGCCGGACGAGTTCGCGCGCATGAAGGGGTATTTCGAAGCGCGCGTCGCCGCGGCCCGGCTGCAGTGGGAAGCGGTGCCGCTCGACAAGTCGTTCCGCTCCACGCCTGCCGTGCTCCGCGCGGTCGATACAGTCTTCGCCGATGACGCCGTGCGTGCAGGGGTCTCGATCGGTCCCGTGAGCCACAGCCCCAATCGTGAACAGCAGGCCGGCCTCGTCGAGGTCTGGCCCCCGGTCATGCCGGCCGAGCGCGCGGAGATGCCGCCGTGGCAGTTCGCCGCCGGAGCGGATGCGGAAGATGCGCCGCCGCCGGAGCGTCTGGCGCTGGCGATCGCCGACCGGATCTCGTCCTGGATCCGGGGCGGCGAGGCCCTCTCCAGCACCGGACGGGCGATCCGCGCGGGCGACATCATGATCCTTGTCCGCCGCCGGACCGCGATCGTCGAGTATCTCTCCAAGGCGCTCAAAGCCGCCGGCGTCGAGGTCGCGGGCGCCGACCGCATGGTGGTCGCCGACCAGCTTGCCGTGCAGGACCTGATGGCGCTGGCGGCATTCGCGCTTCTGCCCGAGGACGACCTCAATCTCGCCGCCGTGCTCAAGGGGCCGCTGATCGGATTCAGCGAGGAGCAGCTCTTCGAGGCGTGCCATGGCCGCGAGAGGATGCCGCTGTGGCGCGCGCTTCGCGAGCGTGCGGGCTCGGATGCCGCCGCGCGGCGCGCGGTCGAGCTCCTGGAGGACGTTCGCGGGCGCGCCGATGCGACCCCGCCCTTCGAGTTCTTCGCGCATGTTCTCGGGCTCCTCGAGGGGCGGGCGCGCATCGTCGCGCGGCTTGGCGAGCAGGCCAACGATCCCGTCGACGAGATGCTCGCCATGGCGCTTGCCTACGAGCGGGCGCATCCGCAGTCGCTGCAAGGATTCCTGCACTGGTTCTGGCAGGGCCAGGCCGAGATCAAGCGCGACATGGATCAGGGAATTCGCGACGAGGTCCGGATCCTCACCGTGCACGGCGCCAAGGGGCTCGAGGCGCCGATCGTGTTTCTTGCCGACACGATGCAGACGCCTCAGGCCGGGCGCGGGCTGCTGTGGGGGACGGACGACGACGACGGCGATATGATGCTCTGGCCTCCGCGCGCCGCCGACCGGCCGGAACTGGCCCGCCGGTTTGCGGACGACGCCGCGCGGCGCCAGGACGAGGAGCATCGGCGGCTCCTCTATGTCGCGATGACGCGGGCCGAGGACCGCCTCTATGTCTGTGGCTACGGAACGCGAAAGAGCCCGCCGGAAAGCTGCTGGCACCGGCTGATATCTTCCGGTCTCGAAGGCACGGTGGCGGAGTTCGAATTCGATTGCCGGGGTGGAAGCGCTGGCGATTCGGGCTGGTCGGGGACCGGGCTGAGATTGTCGAATCCGCAGTCCGGGCCTCCGGACCGGGGCAGCGCGGAGGCGCCGGCGACGGCCGGCAACGAGGCGCTGCCCGGATGGGCGGGCGAGGATGCGCCGCAGGAACCCGCGCCGCCGCGACCGCTGGCGCCGTCGCGCCCGGACGGCGCCGAACCCCCGGCCCGGTCTCCAACGGGCGGCGATGGCGGCACGATGTTCCGGCGCGGGCTGCTGATCCACCGCCTGCTGCAGCTGCTGCCCGACCTTGAGGCGGGCGCGCGGCGCCCGGCGGCGTGGCGTTTTCTGGAGAGTCCGGCACATGGCCTCGACGATGACCGGATCGCGGAACTCGTCGAAGAGACCTTCCGCGTTCTCGACAATTCCGAATACGCGTCCGTCTTCGGGCCGGGGTCGCGGCCCGAGGTTCCCGTGGTCGGAGTGGTCGGCGACACTGCGGTCTCGGGCCGGATCGACCGGCTGGTCGTCGAGCCGGACCGGGTCCGCATCCTCGACTTCAAGACCAACCGCCCGCCGCCCGTGCAGCCCGGGGACGTGCCGCGGGGCTACGTCCGCCAGATGGCCGCGTACCGGGCCCTGATATCGGATGTGTATCCGGGCCGCGAGATCGAATGCAGTCTGCTCTGGACCGACGGTCCACACCTGATGACGCTCCCGGCCGACGCGCTCGATGCGGCTGCACCTTGACCCGCGCCGAGGGGGATTATAGTTTGCAGATGTCCGCGAACGGCGGATGAACCATACAGGCCGCAGTCATTGCGGCCCCGCACGAAGGGGCGAACATGGCGAGCAAATCCGTTTCCGACGACTCATTCGAAAACGAGGTACTTGGCGCAGACGGCGCGGTTCTGGTCGATTTCTGGGCCGAGTGGTGCGGACCCTGCAAGCAGATCGGACCGTCGCTCGAGGAGATTTCGGAGGAGATGGCGGACAAGATCACTGTCGTGAAGGTGAATATCGACGACAATCCAATGACCCCCTCGAAATATGGCGTCAGGGGCATTCCGACCCTGATGCTGTTCAAGGACGGAGGCCTGGCGGCAACCAAGGTCGGCGCATTGCCCAAGGGCAAGATCGTCGAGTGGATCCAGTCTTCGATCTGACCGTCCCGCACGGCGGGCCGGTCTCGGCGCCGCCCGGTTTCAGAGCCCTGCCGGCAGGCAACGCGACGGCAACGGAGCGGCCTTCCTGCTCCCGGCGGTGAGGGTTGCCGCGATAGCCGGTTGACGGGCGGGATACGCGTCGCCGCTTTCCCGGAATCTGCCGCAGGAGCCCCCATGGCCGAGATCGCATCCATCGAAACCGTGCCGGTCGAGCTTCCGACGCGGCGCGAACACAAGTGGACGGGGCTGACCGAGCCGATCGGCCGCTACGTGCTGGTCCATGCGATCTCGGACGAAGGCGTCGAGGGGTGGGGCGAAGCGCCCGCGCTCAAGGACTGGGGCGGCGAGTTCGGGCGTTATTTCGGCGAGTCGCCGGCAATCACGGATGTCGTCATTGCCAACTATCTGGCGCCGGCTGTCGCCGGGATGGAGGTCGGCAACATCGCCGAGGCGCATGCCCGCATGGATGCGGTCATCAAGGGCTATCCCTATGCCAAGGCGGCGGTCGAGCTTGCACTGTTCGACGTTGCCGCGCGCACGCTCGGGGTTCCGGTGCACATGCTCCTCGGAGGCCGCGTTCGGGACAGGATTCCGGTAACCCATTCGATCGGGCTCCTCGATTTTGCCGAGGCGGAGCGGGAATGCGTCAGGGTGGTCGCCGAGGGCATCCGCACCATCAAGATCAAGGTCGGGGTGGATCCGGAACGCGATGTCGAGATGGTGCGCCGCATCCGCGAGGCGGTGGGGCCGGAGATCAACCTGTGTGTCGACGCCAACGAGGGATACCGAACCCCTGGAACCGCAGTGCAGATCATTCGCAGGATGGAGCCCTACGGTCTGATCTATGTCGAGCAGCCGGTCGAGGGAATCGAGCGCACGGCCGAGGTCGCACGCGCCATTGACGCGCCGGTCATGCTCGACGAGTCCGCCTGGAACGCCCATGACGTGCTTCGCATCATCGAGACGCAGGCGGCGGACATCGTGTCGCTCTACACGACCAAGCCCGGCGGCCTGCTCAAGGCGATGGAGACCGCGGCGGTGTGCCGGGCCGCTGGCATCGTCTGCAACGTCAATGGCTCGGTCGAGACCGGGGTCGGCAATCTCGCCAACCTGCAACTCGCGGCGGCGGCACCGGCGGCGGAGTTGTCCTGCGTGGTGCCGGTCTCGACGCCGGCGGAAGCGCGCGGAGACCGGATCGCGGGAATCTACTACCGCGACGATTTCCTGGCCGAGCCGATGCAGCTCGTCGACGGTGCGATACGGCTTCCGGACGGGCCGGGCATGGGCATCGACGTCGATCCGGAGAAGGTCGCTGCCTATCGGCTGGATACCGGTGGTGGCTGAGGGAGAGCGGCGTTGCGCGCCGAGGTGACGGACCGCCTGGTCCGGGAAATGCGCGCCCGGGGCCATGACGCCGAGATCATGTGCTCGCCGGAGAACTTCGCCTACGTCACCGGTTTCGTGGTTCCGTCGCAGCCGCTGCTGCGCCACCGCCATGCCATGGCCGTGGTCACCGTCGACGGCGAGGTGTCGTTGTGCGGGGTCGACATGGAGGCGACGACGATCGGCGCCCGTGCCCCCGACGCGCCGCTCAGGGTCTGGGCCGAGTTCAGCGACGATCCGATGGAGGTCCTGGGTTCTATGCTGTCCGATCTCGGGCTCGCCGGATCGCCGGTCGGCATCGAGACGGGGTATCTTCCGGCGGCGGACTTCGGGCGGCTGGAACGGCAATTGCCCGGCACCCGTTTTGTGGCCAACGATGACGTTCTCGCGCGGCTGCGCCAGATCAAGACAGCGGACGAGATCGCGCTGTTGCGCCGGCTGTCGCGGATTGCCGACGAGGCGATCGTCGGCGCGCTCGGATCGGTGCGGCGCGGCGACAGCGAGATGGACATTGCCGGCCACCTGACCCGCGGCATCTACGAACTTGGCGCGGACGATTTCAGGCTGATGATCGTCGCCACCGGAGAGCGCAGCCAGCTTCCCAATGTCGGTCCCAGCATGCGCCGCCTCGAGAGCGGAGACGTCTGCAGGGTCGAGATCTTCGCCATCATCGACGGCTATCACGCCGGCGTCTGCCGCACGGCGTGCGTCGACGCGCCGCCGCCTCATGCTGTGGACATCTGGCAGGTGCTGGTCGAGTGCAAGCACCTTCTTCTCGACCGAATCCGCCCGGGGGCGAGCTGTCGCGATATCTATCGCGCGTTCGCCTCGCGGCTGGCCCGCGAGAACCTGCCGCCGATCTCGTTCGCCGGGCACGGGATCGGACTGTTCCTGCACGAAGATCCCTATATCGGCGACACGCCGGTCATCGGTTCGACGGAGGACGCGTTCCTCGAGGCGGGAATGGTTTTCGGGGTCGAGCCGCTCTGCTACCGCACCGGGCACGGATTCGGGATGCAGAACAAGGACATGGTCCTGGTCACAGAGAACGGATGCGAACTGCTTTCGGACCGGGCCGACACGGACAGCCTGCTGCTGATCCGGTGACGCCCGGGCAAGGCCCGGGCCTGACGCCGCTACCGCGGAACCTGCAGGCGCCAGCATCGGGCGCTGCTCGGGGTGATGCCCCTGATCCGGGTGTCACCGCGCAGGGCGGGTTTCGAAGGGATGCGTAACGGCGCGCCGGGAACGTATCCCGTGGCGTCAGGCGTGATGGCGGCGGGTGCGGGTCCCGCCGCCCCCGCCGTTCAGTGCGGCGTCTGCGTCAGCGCCATGACGATCGAGCGTTCGATCTCGACGATGGCACTTCCGACCTCGCGGCCAATCAGGTCCATCTGGCGCAACTGCGCGATCCGGGTGGCGGACCGCTCGAGTTCCCGGGTGGCGAAGATGTCGCCGAGAATGTCGCAGGCATCCGCCAGGCAGATCATGGCGGCGTCCCTCGGATCCGGTATGTCGTCCGACAGGAGCACATCGGTCAGGCGCAGCTTTGCCTCGCGCTGGGCGCGGCCGTCAATGGTTGGATACTTGCGTTCCCTGAACACCCAGAGGAATTTCTGATCGTGTGCTTCGAGGACGCCGTGTTCGACGAGGCTGGCGAGCGCCAGGTCGCGAAGGTCCGACGCGTCCCGTCGCGCCAGCAGTTCTATCCAGCCCGCGGTGTCCCTGACCTCCTCGCTGCCTGTGATGCGGTCGAGGGTGCGGTCGAGAATCGCATTTCCCGTCGGGGTGCGGTTCAGGACGATCAGACGTTCGGGATCGGTATCGATCCGATTCTCGAACGCGAGGTCCATCAAGGTCGAGCCGGCGACGATGTACTCCACGGTGCTCTCGCGGAGCGGAAGGAACGAGCCGTCCTCGTCGTCGAGCATGAGGAGGAGGATTTCTTCGGTGATTGTCAGCATGGCAGTTCCAGTCGGTCAGGAAGCCGCGGCCAGCGCGGAATCGCGCGTGTCGTAGCAATCGAGAATCTGCATGAAGCCGCTGATCTCGAACACCGACTTGCACTCGGGCTGCAGCGAGCAGAGGGTCAGCTTGCCGTTGCGCTGTTGGCAGCTCTTGGCGCCGACTATGACGGCGCGGAGGCCGGCGCTGCTGATATATTCCATCTTCTCGCAGTCGAGGACCAGTTGCACGTCCCCGCGTTCGATGATTTCCTTGACCCTGCTCTCAAGGTCCGGCGCGCTGAAGCCGTCAAGCCGCCCCGCAATCCCGACGACGGTAACGGACCCGGCGGTCTCTTCTTCAAGTCTCATTGTCCGATCACTTTCCGTGTTTCTTTGGGTTTTTCTGAACAGCGTGATTGCTCCTGTCGGCCAACCTAGTTCATGCGTATATCTGGCGCAAGCCGGGATCGCGAACAAAATCAAGGCCTCTCCGAGCCGGTCTGGTTCGGTCCGATGCGAGCCGTGATGCTCCGGTTTGCGATTTCTTCCAGAAATGTGCGGCTGCCCCTTCCAGCGGTCCGCTGGTGCAGGTGCGAGTTTTCCACGATACGGGCCGACCCTCCTGCGGCGCCGAAACCGGAGCAGCGCAGGATCGCTCTCTCGGACCTGGGTGGCGGCGTTCTCAGCCGGCAGGATCCCAGTCATGCTGTCGCCCTTGATCGCCAACCCGATGACTTCCGCGAGATCGCCGGTACCGTCCCCATCTGTCGCAAGTCCGTTCTCCCGTCATGAGCCGGACGGCCGAACCCGCAGGGAAATCCAGTGGCTCCTGGATGGTTCTCGCTGCGGGCCGGCTTTGCGTCGTCATGTCGCTTTCGGCGAAGCGGAATCGATCCAGACATGCCGAACGCGCGAATCCAGAGCCTCAGCTCAGACCTCAGTCGGAGATGCTCTCCCGCACCTGCCGTCCGCGCCGTTTTCCCAGTGCGACGACATGCGGGATGCCGATTGTCCCGTTGTCAGGGAGAGGTGCCTTGCCTGTTGCCTTGGCATGTTCGGTAACGCTGGTGAGCTCCCGGAGTTTCTCGCTGCCTGCCACGGCCTGCGAATCCCCGCCATAGTAGTCGAACCAGGGCAGGCCGCTTGCGGAATAAGCCTGCGCGGTCGGCGGCTCGGTCGGCGGCCGCTCGCCGGTGATCGCCATCCACTGGACGGTATTGACCAGCGAAACGAAGCAGCGGCTGCCATGCCGTTGGTCCCAGGCCTCGAGCCCATATGGATCGTCGTAGATCTCCTGCTTCATCCTGCCGCCGGGCGCGAGGCCCATGGAAGTCTCCATGTTACATGGAGAATAGCAGTAGAGGGTATCGCCCCGCAGAGCTTGCTCTGCCATGAGTGCCTCGTAGCGCGCGGCCTTCATGGGGTAGGCGACCAGCTGCAGGCCGCCGTGGACTGCCGTGCCGGTAAGCTGTTCCTCCACCGTATAGCCTTCGCCAAGCGGCATGGCGACAAACTGACGAACGGTTCCCTTTTCCACGCAGTAGCCATCGAGCCAGGGCTGGTCGGGCAGCACCGCATAGTCCTGCGGATCGCAGTTCAGATGATCGACCCATACTTCGCCGGTGAGCGCGCAGATCTTGCCGGTTGCCACCTTGATGGCGAACGGATAATCCGAGGCAAAGTTGATCCATAAAGCCTCGGCCTGATGCATCGGCGCAATCACGCCGCCGCGTTCGCGCCAAGACTCTGGCAATCCGGTGGCGTAATCGTCGAGGTGGCGTAGCGGGAAAGCACCGAAGCCCGGCGGCAACGGGTAGTCCTTGCCGTCGTCGGGAATGCGCAGGGTGCGCTGGAACTCGATCCTACAGCGTGCCGCCGCGTGAACTTCGGGGAAATGGAATTCCAGACGGTCGTCATCAAGTACAATGATGGCGTCTTCTCCTCACCAGTTGCCGTCGCGTACTTCCCGCACCACGCGCAGAACGGCTTCGTCGGGCGCTTCCTTCAATTGCCGTATCAGGTCCGCGAACAGTCTTGGCCGTCTGCGGATGATCGCCTGAAGGTCAGCGGATACCTTGCCCGCCAATGCCAGCATGACATCGGGATCCTCGCCCAGTTCCCGCGCCAAGCGGACCGTTGTGGCCTCGGACGGCGGCGCCACCTCGCCGCGCTCGATCTTGCTCAGATAGGCCGGCTCGATGCCGACCCGTTGCGCGACCTGGCGGACCGAGTAGCGCCGGTCGTCCTGGCGGAGGCGCTCGCGCTTGCTGCGAATGGTCGATCCAAAGTGCGTCATGTGTCATATATATGACACATTTTGAGCTTGTCAAGGATCGTGCACCAGGGTGCCGGTCGAACACGAGATGCAACGAGGCTCTTCAGTTCCGCAATCGGAGACAGGGGACGCGATTTCGGACGCATATGGACCCGGATTGAAGCAGACACCGGACTGTTACGAACAGGAAGGATCGAAGAATGGTGTGAACGTCCGGGCTTGACGGATGACGGAAGTGCCCGCCACAAGACCTGTCGCGCGGAAAGCTTCGCCTCGGATCGGCAGGTACATATGACGGCGGCGCGCAGCATGGGTCGATCCTCCCGCGTCGAGACACCCTGCACATACATCTCGACAGGCGCCGAATACCAAAGCCTTCTCCGAACGCTGGTAGCGCTCAAACACCGAGGTCGAGAAAAACCGCAGCGATCCTGCGGTACCTGAAGATTCTCGCGAAGAAAATCCTCGTCCCCACCCAGAATCTCCTTGATCGCGGCGATCCCCGCCTTAGGCTTGCTCTCGGTCATGGTGTGCCTCCTTCGTTGCACGAAGTGATTCATCAATCACCGGCAAGTCATGGCCAACCAGGCTTGATAACCCTTTGCAGAACCTTCTGTACACAACCTGAGGATGCAATAGTCCGTGGATGCGTGGCTCCGCAACCGACTGGAGAAGCTCCTTGGTCCATCCGGGGTGGGGCAGGACCGGGCTGCCCGCAGCGCAACCCCGGCGGGCGTCGGGGCTCTTGCAGTCCTTCCCGCCATATCGTGGTTGGCGTGGGAACCGGCGCTTCCGTTCGTACTCGGTGCCGAGGCAGTATGGGTCGGCGTATGGACAATCGCCGGGTCAAGCGCAGCCTGGAGGACCTTCAATTGGGGACTCGTTGTTGCGGTAGTAGCGGCGGTATACTGGTTCGTGTTCAGCCCTGCGTAAACTCAATGGCCACTTCAGCTCTCCTGAGCGCCGGCATTCGGCTGCTCGCAACGGTCTGTGGCGAAAACACGACGTACGGCACAGCTGTCGGAGGGCGCCAAGACACAACAGGTCCGTCTTTGGCAAGTAGCGAAAGAGGACACCCGTTGGGAATTCTCAGCGAAGAGACCAATCTGGAGAAATGCCTCCGAGACTGGTTGGCACAAAATGCAGTATTCGGAGGCGCTGCCTGAGGACGCGGAACGCGGGGTGTTCGAAGCGGGCCTTGCCGAGGCGCTCGACCGGGTCAGCCCCGACCAGGCGGATGCCGCGGTGTTGTACAAGAATCTCCGCTTTGCGGGCGTCGGCAGCTTCACCTTGGCGCAGGCCGGGATCAGCGGCGCAACGGGAGCCCGTCCCTTGTCG
Source organism: Alphaproteobacteria bacterium (assembly GCA_022822405.1). GTDB lineage: Bacteria > Pseudomonadota > Alphaproteobacteria > MPNO01 > UBA830 > JAJEBT01. The sequence goes on along the minus strand of JAJEBT010000007.1, from coordinate 22,343 downwards.
CTCGCGTCGTTTTGAGGGAATCGGTGCTACGTCTATACTTTGCTCGGATGGCCTCGGTCGAAACCATGGTGCCCTCCGTCATGGGGTTGCGTATCTGATGGAATACCATGACATGGGGCCACCCGCGACTTTAGGAACAACCTTTTAAGGATCGGGCACAGGTTTCAGCGGTGGCGAACGTGTCGCGAGCCGCGCCTTGCGAAACAGAGGAGTCGAAGGAATGAACAAACGGGAAATCATCGATCGCGTCGCCGGTGACGCAGGCATTACGAAGCAGGCAGCGGAAGCCGCGGTCGGGGCTGTGACCGCGTCGATCGCCGAGTCGCTCGCACGCGGCGATGACGTCGCCATCGCGGGGTTCGGCAGGTTCACGCGGACCCAGCGGGCGGCGCGCGAAGGCCGCAACCCGCGTACCGGCGAGCGTATCGCCATCGGCCCGTCAGTCGGGGTGTCGTTCAAGGCAGGCAAGGCGCTGAAGGACGCGTTGAACTGACTGCGATCGGCGTCGCGGCTGAACGCGACAGCGGCTGCGGCACGTCTGGCGACGGGCCGCAGCCGGGCCGCTCACGTGCCGCGGAGTGAGGCCAGCAACGAAATATCGGAAACCGAATCAGGGCCGCGGGATCGACGACGGCGAGATCCGGGTCGACGTTCGCCTCAAGCGGGAGATGGCGCAGGTATTCGACGCCATCCTCGTGAGTGTGCTGATGCATTTGCGCAGGCCTTTGCTTCTGGGGTGCTGGAGGCGGATGCAACCGCTAAAAATTCATGGTGGTTCGGATAGAGGGTCGTCCACCTGCATCTCCTTCACCACCTCAAGGGCCATCGGTAAACTCTCAATCGTCGCGGCTCGCTGTGGCATCGGGTGCTCCTGCTCGTGGCTGTTTGATCATCGCCACGGGGCGTAGCCCCTCTCCCCTGATGCATAAACTCTCACGTCACCCCCGCACCGGGAGTCTTTGACTCCGTTTTCCGCCCGGGGCACACTCGATGGCGGCGAATCGCCCTCACCCTCCCGGACGCCTCGACCCGAAAATCACAGCCGGATACCGACATGGCGAGAAAACTGACCTCGTTCCGCCGCCCCCGGGGCGGCGCGCTCAGCAAGTCCTATGACACGATCATCGCCAGGAGGCGCAAGGGCGCCCTCGAGATCCAGTTCAACCGCCCGGAGCGGCTGAACACGATCAACGAAGAGATGGCCGACGACATCATGCATGCCATGGACGCCGTCGAGCTCGACCGCAGGACCATCGCCGTCGTGCTCTCCGGCGACGAGCGTGCGTTCTGCGCCGGCGCCGATCTCGGCGGTTTCAAGGACCTTCCCGAGGACCGCTACGACAACTACCGGGCGCGCTACAACCAGCGCCGCAACCGGCTGCTCTACCGCTTCATGATGAACTACACCAAGCCGGTCATCGCCGTCGTCGAGGGATACTGCCTCGGCGGCGGGTTCGAGCTTGCAATGCTCAGCGACTTCATCGTCGCCGGCGAGGGCGCCAGCTTTGGCCTCCCGGAAGGGCGTCACGGCCTGATTCCGGGTGCTGGTGGCACCCAGAACCTGCCGCGGCTCATCGGGGCGCCGCTGGCCAAGGAGCTGGTCTGGACCGGGCGCCGTATCCGGGCCTCGGAGGCTAAGGAATACCGCATCGTCAATCACGTCGTGGCGAAGGGGGACGCGCTTGCCAAGACGCGCGAGATCATCGCCGAGATGCACGGGGTGGGGCCGCTCGCGACGATGATGTCGAAGCAGGCGATCAATCGCGGCCGCGACCTGCCGCTTCATCTCGGCTTCCAGCAGGAGTCGGATCTCGCCTACATGCTGTCGTGGTCCGACGACCGGGCCGAGGGGCTCAAGGCGTTCTCCGAGCGCCGCAAGCCGGACTTCAGGGGACAATAGGAGAAGCCGGATGGCCGTGGAGTTTCTTGCCGACAAGGACATCTGCATCGTTGCCTTCGCCGAGACGAAGATAGAGCGCCGCAGCGGACGTTCGGCCTACGAATTCGCCTCCGAGGTTGCCGAGCAGCTTTACCGCCAGACCGGCCTTGGGCCGTCGGACATCGACGGCGTGACCTTCAACGTGCCGATAAGCGAGGCCTCGAATCCCTTCTGGTCGAACTACGCCACCGAGTATCTCGGCATCTCGGCGCGCTGGCTCCAGACCAGCGATCTTGGCGGCGGCTCGGCCATTGGCAACGTCGCCCGCGCCGCTGCCGCCATCCGGACCGGTTTCTGCGACACGGTGATGCTGATCGGCGCCGACGCGCCGTCGACGCAGTGGCGCGTGAACTGGGGCAGCTACCGCAACGAGTTCTGGGAGCCGGTCGGAATCCAGGGACCGCCGGGCGCCTTCGGCCTGCTGATGAACCGGTACGCCCACGAGCACCATCTCGACCTTCGCGGCCTCGGTGCGCTCGCCGTTGCCCAGCGCAACGGCGCCGTGCTCAACTCCAACGCCTACAAGAACCTCCGCAAGAAGATCACCATCGACGACTACCTGAATTCCCGCCAGGTCTCGTCGCCGCTGCGGCTTCTCGACTCGGTCATGTATTGCGACGGCGGCAACGGGCTGATCATGATGAAGACGCGCCGCGCGCGCCGGCTCGGCCTCGGCGACCGCGTCTACCCCGTCTCCTATTCCGAGGTCTCGAACTTCGACTGCGCCAACCAGACCCCCGACATCACGCAGACCGGGCACTCGGTCGTCGGCCGCGAAGCCCTCGCCAGGGCGAAGCTGAAGCCCCGGGACATCGACATGTTCCACCCCTATGACGATTTCCTGTTCGCTGTGATGCTCAAGTGCGAGCAGATCGGGTTCGCGAGGAAGGGCCGCGGCTCGCAGTTCCTCCGCGATACCGATCTCGGGCCGAAGGGCGAGTTCCCCATCAACACCGGCGGCGGCCAGATCAGCTGCGGCCAGCCGGGGCTCGCGGGCGGCGGCGTCAACCTCGTCGAGGCGGTGCGCCAGCTCATGGGCAAGGCCGGCCGGCGTCAGGTTCCCGACGCGCGGAACGCCATGGTCACCGGAATCGGCGTGATCCCCTACGGCCGCAACTGGGGCGTTTCCAACGCCATGGTCCTGGTGAACTGACGGCGCCGCCCGGCGGTCCGGCAGAGGAGAACGACAATGGCAAAACCAACCGCGAAGCCGCGCCCGGTGCCCAAGCCGACGCCTGTGACGCAGCCCTTTTGGGACGGCGCCCGCGACGGCCGGCTGATGCTGCAGTACGACCTGGCGGCGCGCAAGTACCAGTTCTGGCCGCGCGCCAACAGCGTGCATACGGGCAGGAGGAACCTGCGCTGGAAGGAAGCGTCGGGTCGCGGCACGCTCCATTCCTATACCGTCACCCATGTGCCGACCGCGGGTTTCGAGCACCGGACGCCCTACCTCGTCGGGCTGGTCGAGCTCGACGAGGGGGTTCGCATCATTGCCAATCTCAACGGGGTCGGCGAGGACGATGTCGAGATCGGCATGCGGGTCAGGGTCGACTGGGAGGAACTCGGCGACGGTTCGCCCTATTACGCGTTCGTTCCCGATACCGGCGCGGATGGCTGATCCGGCGCGGGGCCGCCGGCGATGAAACTCGGAGCGATGCTGGCCGGGAGCGCGGCGCGTTTCCCCGGCCGCGAGGCGCTCGTGTGCGACGGCAGGCGGTTCACCTTCCGCGATCTCGACGAGACAGCCAACCGGATAGCCAATGGCCTCGCGGCGCGTGGCCTGCGGCCCGGCGACCGCATCGCCATGTACATGCCGAACAGCGCCGAGCTCATCCTCGCGATGCTTGGCGCCGCCAAGTGTGGTGGCGTGATCGTGCCCATCGCGACACGGCTTGCGCCGGCCGAGGTCGACTACATTCTCGAGGACTGCGCGCCCTCGGCAATCCTGTTTCCGCCCGAATACCGCGACGCCGCCACGGCCGCGGCGGGGCGGGATGGTCCGCTGCTCATCGTCGCCGGCGCGGCCCGCGACGGCGAGACTGCCTATGACGACCTCGTCGCCGGGGGCGACCCGTCGCCGCCGGCGCCCGTGCCCACGGAGATGGACGACCTCCTGATCGGCTACACGTCCGGCACCACGGGGCGGCCCAAGGGCGCGGTGACCACGCATCTCGGTTTCGTGCTGGTCGGCGCCTTCGTCAATGTCCGGGAGTTCGGACTCGGATCCGACGACCGCATCCTGACAACGACGCCGATGGCGCACCGCACCGGTGTCGGGCGCATCACCAACGCCATTGCCGCGGGTTGCGCGGTGGTGGTCATGCCGCGCTTCGATCCGGTGGCCTGCGTCGACATGATCGAACGCGAGAGGATCACCGTCATCGGGCTGGTTCCCACCATTGCCCGCATGCTGATTCCCGAGATCGAGAAACGGCCCGACGCCTGTCGCACGCTGAGGGTCATGGTCGCGACCGGCGAGGTATTTCCGGTGGAGCTGAAGGAACGCCTCGCCGCGGCGCTTCCCGGTCTCGGCCTCTACAGCTTCTATGCCCAGACCGAGGCCGGCTTCGTCGCCTGCCTGCGGCCCGAAGAACAGCAGGCCCACCCGACCTCCTGCGGGCGCGCTGTGCCCGGGGTCGAGATCAGGATCGTCGACGGCGACCGCAACGACCTGCCCGCGGGCGAAACCGGCGAGATCCTGGTGCGGTGCGGCCCGCCCGGGACCATGACGATGCGCGAGTACTGGCGCAATCCCGAGGCCACGGCGGCGGCCTTTCACCACGGCTGGCTCGTCACCGGCGATCTGGGGCGGCTCGACGAAGAGGGCTATCTCTATTTCGCCGACCGTGCCAAGGACATGATCGTGTCCGGCGGGCTCAACATCTATTCGCGCGAGGTCGAGGACGCGCTCGAACGCCATCCCGCCGTGAGGGAGGCCGTGGTTGTGCCGGCCCCCGATCCGGAGTTCGGCGAATGCGTGGTCGCGTTCGTCAGGTTCGAGGACCGCATGAGCGCGGCCGAGGACGCGCTGATCGCGCACTGCCGGTCCCTGATCGCGAGCTACAAGAAGCCGAAGCACGTGCTCGCGGTCGACGGTTTTCCGCGCAACAGCACCGGCAAGATCGTCAAGGCGGAACTGCGCGCGCGCGCCGCCGCGGAACTGAAGGCTTCCGATGGAACTGCAGCTTTCGGATGAGCAGCAGATGCTGCGCGAGAGCGCGGCGGCCTTTGCGGCCCGCCATGGCGGCGCCGGGAGGTTCCGTGCCGGCGATTGCGCGATCCGGCGCGACGTCTGGTCGGAAGCCGCGGAGGCGTTCTTCTTCGGCGCGCTGGCGCCCGAGAGTTGCGGCGGCCTCGGGCTCGGCCTCGCCGAGCTCTGCCTCGTCGCCGGAGAATGCGGCCGGCATCTGGTGCCCGAGCCGATCGCCACCGGCATCATCATCGCCGACGCCATCGCCCGCTGCGGCGTCCCGGAGGCGCCGGCCGGGCCGTTGATCGCCGGGGACCAGGTGATCCTTCCCGCGCTCATCGAGACGCCGCGCGGCCTCGGCCATGACCGGCCCCGTACCGAGGCGGTGCGCGATGGCGGCCGCATCCGCGTGAGCGGCGCCAAGATCGGCGTCGCGGGCGCCGGCGACGCCGACGCCTACCTGGTCTCGGCGTCGTCGCCCGAGGGTCTCGTCCTGGTCTGCGTCCCGGGGGACGAGGTCCGGCTGGACGCGGGCACGGCGGCGGACAGCACCGCTGTGGGACAAATTCGTCTTTCGAGGGCGCCGGCGGAGGAACTCGCGGCCGGCTCCGACGCCCATGGGTTGCTCGATGCGCTTCTCGCGGCCGCGCATCTCGCAACCGCTGCCGAGCTCCTCGGGGTGATGGAACGGGCGCACGAGATCACGCTCGACTATCTCAAGGTCCGCCGCCAGTTCGACCGCCCCATCGGGTCGTTCCAGGCGCTGCAGCACCGCGCCGTCGACAATCTCGCCGCGGTCGAGGCCGGCCGCTCGCTGGTCCACCAGGCGGCGCGGGCGATCGACGCCGGCGCCGCCGCGCCCGGCCTGCCGTCGGCGGTGCTGGCCCATGCGGCGGATGGCGCGCTCGGGGTGTGCAAGTCGGCGGTCCAGATGCATGGCGCCATCGGATTTACCGACGAGCACGAGATCGGTTACCATCTCAAGCGCGCGATGACGCTGGCGGCGCGCTGGGGCATCGCCGCGGCGCATCGCCGGCATTACCTTGAAGCCTCGGAGTCCGGCGGCGAGGCGGCGGCGCCCGCCCGAAGGGCCGTCTGAGCCACCCTCCTCAACCTTGGATTCGACAGAACCATGCCTGACCAGTCCCTGCGTACCTTTCTCGCCAATCTCGAACAGCGCGGAGAGTTGATCCGTTTCTCCGGCGAGGTCGATCCCGCGGCCAACATGGCGGCGATCGAGTGGAAGACCTTCAACGAGCTCGGCAAGGCCAGCCTGTTCACCTCGCTGAAGGGGCATGGCGGCTGGCGCGCCGTGAGCCAGATCCTGGCCGACCGCCGGAAGTGGTCCATCGGCCTCGGCATCGACGAGGAGGATATCCTCGACGAGGTCGCGCGACGCATCGCCCGCGGCGTCCCGACGGTCGACGTCCCGGCTGGCGACGCCCCGGTCCAGGAGGTGGTGGCCGAGGGCGAGGCGGTGAACATCCACGAGATCCCGTCGATGATGACCTCGGAACATGACGGCGGGCGCTATCTCGCCTCGGGGATGGCGGTCATCAGGGATCCGGACACGGGAGTCCGGAACGTTTCGGTGCACCGCCAGATGATCCTCAACGAACGCGAGACCGGCTTCATCATGGTCCCGCGGCAGGCCAGGCGCATCTACGACAAGTACGTCGCCCGGGGGCTCAACATGCCGGTGGCGATGGTCTATGGCGGCCATCCGGCGCTCTTCTACGGGGCCGGTTTCACCACCGGTTTCGACCGCGACGAGCTCGAGGTTGCGGGCGCCCTGATCGGCGAGGGGGTGCGCATGGTGAAGTGCAGGACGGTGGATCTCGAGGTGCCGGCGGAAGCCGAGCTCGTGCTAGAGGGCGAGGTGCTCCGCGACGTCGAGGTGCCGGAGGGGCCGTTCGGCGAGATTCCGGGCACCTATGCGGAAGCCACCACGTCGCAGGTGCTGCGCGTCAACTGCATGACGCGTCGGCGCGACCCGATCTTCTATGCCGTGCATTGCGGATATCCGACGACCGACACCCAGGGCACGATGGCGCTCGGCGTCGAGGTCGCGACCAGGGACCATCTCCGCAACGTCGAGGGCGGGCTCGATCTCCTCGACGTCCGCTGTCATCCGGCCGCCGGCATGATGATGCTGGTCGTCAAGCTCCGGCCCCGCGTCGAGGGCCAGGCCAAGACGGCCCTGATGGCGGCGCTGTCGGGACCGTACCTGCACCCGAAGATGGCGGTTGCGGTCGACGAGGACATCGATGCCGGCGACCTCCGGCAGGTGATGTGGTCGATGACGACCCGGGTGCATGCGGAACGCGACATGATCATGATTCCGAACACCAGGGTGTTCGCGCTCGACAACGTCTCGCCGGTGGTGCCGGGACAGAACAGCTTCCACCGCCTCGGCACCAAGTGGATGGTCGACGCGACCATGCCGGCGGTGACCCAGGCCGAGGAGCGGGCACGGTTCATGCGCGCGATCCCGCGCAATTTCGAGAGCGTCGATCTCGACGAGTTCCTGCCGGACGCCTGATCCGCGCCGGCGCCAGCGTCACCGGTCGCGAAACAGGGACGCCGCAGCCCGCGATGCGTTCAGTGCCGGGACGCCGGCAGGGCGGCCGTTACGGAGCGGCAGGGGGTGCCTGCCGCTCCGGCCGGCTGCCGGTCGGGCGCCTACTGGTACATCAGCGGCTTCAGCTTCTTGTAGTCGACCGTGTACTTGTACTTGTCGTTCACCGCCCACTTGGCACCGTAGATGGTCTTGAGATAGGCCTTCGCATACTCGCCTTCGAGCGCGAAGGTCTGAACACCGGCCTTTTCGAGGCGGGCCTCGTCGGCCGCGAGATTCCTGGCCACGACCTCGTCACTTTTCTTCTCGTAGGTCGCGCTGAGCTTGGTGAGGAAGTCCCTTTCCGCCTGCGTGAGGCTTTCCCATTTCTTCTTGTTGATGATGGTCATGAAGGTCGCGCCGTAGAAGTTCGGCGTGATCTTGTACTTGAGGAACTTCTCCCAGCCGTACTTGGTGATCGATCCCTTGGGCCATGCCATGCCCTGCACGACGCCGCGTTCGAGGCCGGTATAGACGTCGCCCGGCGCCATGCCGACGGGGATTGCCTCCATTGCGGCAAGGAACGGCTTGTACAGGCCCGTCGAGCGCATCTTGATGCCTTTCAGGTCGATGCCGGTCGTCTTGCTCAGCTTGGGCTTGAAGGTGGTGTAGACGTAGAAGGTCGAGACGTTGAAGGCCGGCCAGGCAAGGATATGGGCGTTCAGGCCCTTGTCCCATGCCTCCCGGAGCATGTCGTAGGCACCGTTCGACCGCATCTCCTCCAGCGACTTGTTGTGGGCGCCTAGGAGGCGGGCTTCCGGCAGGTCGGCGCCGTAGTAGGGCGTCGGGCAGAAGATCAGGTCGATGAGGCCGCGCTTGAGCAGTCCGCCCTGCTTGCGGAAGGGGGTGATTTCCGGCCCGCCCATGTAGCGGAGCTTGAGGCCGACCTCGTTGGCCTGAGCGGGTTTCAGGAATTCCTCGAGGAAGACGATGACATGGTCATGGGTGCGAATCTGGCATGTCGAGACCTTTATCGTCGAAGCCTGGGAAGGCAGCGACAACGCGAGGACGGCCGCGCTGATCGTCAGTACCGAAAGCGACTTCCGTATCATGGCTCTTCTCCATCTGGTTGTCCGTGTCCGGCCGTACTCCTTCTGCAAGCCGTCGGGCCATGCCTCACGCCGCCCGGCGAGGCCGGATGAACGGAAGGATAGTGGCCGGGCCATGTTCGCACAACACAGGCGGGCGGGCGCGGACGGTGGCCCGGGAGGGTCACATCAGACTGGGCAGCCAGAGCGCGAGGCCCGGAAAGAAAATCAGGATCACGATCAGGATCGCGTCGCAGACCAGGAACGGAAATGCCGCGCTCGCCACCTGGAACAACGTCGTGTCTTTCGGTGCGACGCCGAGCATCACGTAGAGCAGGAGGCCGAAGGGCGGTGTCGTTCCGGCCATCTCGAAGGTCATGAGCACGAAGAGCCCGAACCACACCAGGTCGAAGCCGAGCTGCTGCGCCAGCGGGAAGAAGATCGGCACGGTGATCAGCATCATCGACGTCGGGTCCATGAACATGCCGAGCGCGACGAGGATCACGAACATCACGAGGAGGATCCAGTACTTGGAAATCTCGAACTCGGTGGCCCATTCGAGAAGGCCGGCGCTGGCCCCGGAAAACGCTAGGAGCTGGCTGAAGACGGTCGAGCTCATGATGATGAAGAACACCATGGCGCCGACCTTGACGGTCGCCTCGACCGCGCTCCGCAGTGCGGTGAAGGTCAGGGCCCGGAAAGCCGCGGCAAGGATGATCACGCCCAGCACGCCGAACGCGGCGGCTTCGGTGGGGGTGGACCAGCCGAGCATGATGAAGCCGATGACCATGAACACGACAAGGCTCATGGGAAGGATGTTGGTGCAGACGAGCCTGATCCGCGCCCCTATCGGCGGCATTTCGACGGCGTAGGCGGGGGCGGAGTCGGGCTTCAATCTGATCTGCAGGAATATCAGGGCCGCATACAGGGCGGCGAGCACGAAGCCCGGCAGGAATCCGGCGACCAGAAGGCGGCCGACGTCGATGTTGGCGACCGAAGCCAGCAGGACGCCGAGGGCTGATGGCGGGATGATCATGGCGAGTCCGCCGGTGCCGAGAATCGGACCCATCGACATGCGCCGGCTGTAGCCGCGCCGCTGCATCTCGGGCACCATCAGGGCGCCCAGCATCGCGGTGTTGGCCATGCTGGAGCCGGTCAGCGTCGAAAACATGGAGCCACCCGCCACCGTCAGGTAGCAGAGGCGGCCGGGCAGGCGGCCGAACAGGACGTCAAGCCCGTCGAAGACGCGGATCGCGAGCCCGGTGTGGAAGAACAGGGCGCCCATCATGATGAACATGGGCACCGGCCCCAGCGTGAAGCGGGTGATGAGCGAGGTCGAGTTGTCGACGATCTGCGTCCATCCCGCCATGTCGCCCATGAAGATCAGGACGCCGACAATGTTGGTCGTGATGAAGGTAAGGGCGACCGGGACCCCCATCGCCATGAGGAACATCACCATTCCGATAAGCGTCAGGAGAGCCCAGTACCACTCCATCTCCATGGGTCAGACGCCTTCCTGCCCGTCGGCCGCCCTCGAGTACATGTCGTCGATCCCGATGAGGTAGCGCGCGAATTCGAAGGCGACAAAGGCAAAGCAGATCGGCATCGGGCCGTAGAGCGCCCACAGGGGCATGTCGATGCTGCGGACATCCACCATGTCGTTTTCCCACGCGGCCATGAGGAGGCCGGCGGCGTGAACGCCATAGATCGCTGCGGCACCGATGCAGACCGCATACACGATCTTCGCCACAGCTGTCCTGACTGCTGCCGGGAAGAACCGGGTAACGGCGTCGATGAAGACGTGCCCCTTGATGCGCACCAGCCAGGGCGCGGCAAGCATCGCGAACCAGAGCAGGATGTATTCGACCACGGCGATGGTGAACGGGGGTGGTGTCAGCCCGACGATGCGCATCGTCACGTCGACGACGATCATCACGAAACTGAGAAAGATCAGGATGCCCGCGAGGACCGCCATCCCGTTCACGAAGAAATTGTAGATTCTGGAGAACCTGTCCACGGCCTGTTCCTGTTCCTGCGAGACGCGGCGGTGGCGTGCGGTGTAGCCTGGTCCGCCGGCACGATGACCCGGATTGCACCCCGGAGACTCCGTCCATCGCCGGCAAGCGGTTCTGTCGGCGAAAGCCGCCCCTACTACGGCAGAACCGCGGCGCTTAGGCAAGCGCCGTCATTCCCGCTCCGGACTGTCGGTCCGCCGGTGCGTTGCCGGCATGGACAGCGGCCGCCATTTCGGGTACGGTGGAGCCGGAGTTGGAAGGGAGCATTTGGGTGGGAGCCGGGTGCATCCGTTGCCCGTCGGCGGCATGCTCCGCCGCGGGAAAGCCGGCACCGGAGGCGGGAGACACGCGTGATTCGGTTCCTGTTCCTGTCCAGCCTGATAGTCCTTCCCCTTGCCGGCTTGCCCGGCTCCGCGGCGGCAAAATACGCCTCAATCGTCATCGAGGCCGACACCGGCCGCGTCCTCCATGCCGTCAATGCCGACACCAGGAACTACCCCGCTTCGCTCACGAAGATGATGACGCTGTTCATGACCTTCGAGGCGTTGCGTGCGAAGAAGATCAGCCTGTCGCAGAAACTGCGGGTTTCCCACAGGGCGCAGAGCCGCCCACCGTCCAAGCTTGGCCTCAGGGTTGGCGAGCGGATAAGCGTGCGCGACGCAATCTCCGCGCTGGTGGTCAAATCCGCGAACGACGTCGCTACTGTGGTGGCCGAAGCCCTTGGCGGCACGGAACGCAAGTTCGCGAGACAGATGACGCGCCGCGCGCGCCAGCTCGGCATGCGTAACACCACCTTCACCAACGCGTCGGGACTGCCGAGCCGCGCGCAGCTCAGCACGGCGCGGGACATGGCGACCCTGAGCCGGAAGATGCTGGAGACCTTCCCCCGGATGTACGGGCAATTCTCGCGCAAGACATGGACCTGGCGGGGCCGGACCTACCGGAATCACAATCGTCTGATGCGAAATTACCGGGGCATGGACGGGATCAAGACGGGATACACGAGGGCGTCCGGATTCAATCTCGCCGCCTCGGCCGAGAGGGGCGGCAGGCGGCTGATCGCGGTCGTCTTCGGGGGGCGGACATCGAAGTCCCGGAATCGCATCGTGGCGCGGCTCCTGAACCGGGGGTTCAGCCCCGCGGAGACCCGGAAGGCGGCGAAGATCCAGGCCGCGCGGAGCGCCAGCGTTGCCGCCTCGGCGCGGAGGGCTGCGCTGACCCCGAAACCTTCCGCCGCCGGAAGCGCCGGCCCGGCCGGGGCGAAGACCCCCGCCGCGGCCACCGGGCCCGGTTCTGGTGTTGCGCCGGTGCGCAACCGCAAGGCTGGCGCGGTGCGCGGCTGGACCGTCCAGGTCGGCGCGTATACGCGGCTCGCGGATGCCAGGAAGATGATCGGCCGGGCGGTGCAGAAGGTGCCGAGCCTGGCCGGGCGGCCGTACAAGATCGTCAGCCAGAAGCGCAAGACGCGCCGTGGCGGCAGGATCTACAAGGCAAGGCTGGTGATGGCGTCCAAGTCGAGCGCCCGCGATTCGTGCCGCCTGCTCAAGCGCCGCAAGATCGACTGCCTGGTGGTGTGGATGAGCTCCAGGTCCTGACGCGCGGCGGCGCGGACGGAGGCCGGCGCGCTGTTCAGAACTCCGGAGGCTCGACGCCGGCGCCCCGGAGTTGCTCGGAAAGCGACCGCTTGAGGCGCTCGAGCCCGTCTTCGCTGTCCGATTCGCACCGCGCCACCAGCACTGCCTGGGTATTGGAGGCGCGGAGCAGCCACCAGCCGTCGTCGGTCGAGACGCGGACGCCGTCGATGTCGCAGACTTCGGCGCCCGATTCGGCGAGTCGGTTCCTGATCCGCTCGACGACGCCGAACTTCTGCTCCTCGGCACAGGGGAAGCGCAGTTCGGGCGTGTTCAGGAGCTCCGGCATGGCGCTTCGAAGCTCGGCCAGGCCGCGATCCTGGCGCGACAGCCATCCGAGCAGGCGCACCGCGGCATAGAGTGCGTCGTCATAGCCGTAATAGCGGTCGGCGAAGAAGATGTGCCCGCTCATCTCGCCGGCGAGCAGTGCACCGGTCTCGGGGATGGCGGCCTTGATCAGCGAATGCCCGGTCTTCCACATGATAGGCTGGCCGCCCATCGCCGCGATGCGGTCGAACAGCGCCTGGCTCGCCTTCACGTCAGCGATGACCGTTGCGCCCGGATGGTCCTCGAGCACGTCGGCGGCGAGGAAGGCCATCAGCTGGTCTCCCCAGAGGATGCCGCCGGCGTCGTCGACGACGCCGATGCGGTCCCCGTCGCCGTCGAATCCGATTCCGAGATCGGCCTTCCCGCCGAGCACCGCGCGCCGCAGCTGTTCGAGATTCTCCGCCACCGTGGGGTCTGGGTGATGCGCCGGAAAGGTGCCGTCAATGGTCTCGTTGAGCAGCACGTGCTCGCCCGGAAGCCGCGCCGCGAGCTTCTGCATCGCCTCGCCGGCGGAGCCGTTCCCGGCGTCCCACACCACCCTGAGTGGCCGTTCGCCGCCATGATCCGCTGCGAGGCGCTCCACGTAGCGGTCGAGCATCGGCTCGTCGCCGGCGCTGCCGCGTCCCGAGGCCCAGTCGCCGGCCCCGGCGATCGTTCCGAGATCAAGGATGTCGGCGCCATGGAACGGTCGTGCCGCGAGCACCATCTTGAAGCCGTTATATTCGGGCGGGTTGTGCGATCCCGAGACCATCACCCCGCCGGCGCTGCCGGTGATGTGGCGGGCGAAGTAGAGCATCGGCGTCGGGCCGAGCCCGACGCGGACGACGTCGATACCGCAGTCGGTGAGGCCGCGGACAAGTTCGGACTCGAGCTCCGGCGAGGTCAGCCTGCCGTCGCGGCCGACGCAGGCCGTGGCGCCGCCCTCGCGGACGATCACCGTGCCGAAGCTCCGCCCCACGGCGTAGGCGTCGGCGACGTCCAGAGTCTCGCCGACCACGCCCCGGATGTCGTATTCCCGGAGAATGGTCGGATCGAACCGGTGCGGGCCGGGTCCGCTCACGAACCGCCTCCGGCGAGCACCGGCGCCCGCCCGATGCTGTGATAGTCGAACGCCGCCGCCCGCATCTCGTCGGGGTCGTAGATGTTGCGGAGATCGATGACGAGGGGGCGCGCCATCAGCGCCTTGGCGCGGGCGAGGTCGAGGAGGCGAAACTCGTTCCATTCGGTGACGATCACGAGCGCGTCGGCGCCGGTCATGGCGGCATAGGCGTCGCTGCAGAACTCGGCATGCGCCAGCCGCTTTCCGGCTTCGGCCATGCCTTCCGGATCGTAGGCGCGGACCGCGGCGCCAGCGTCGCCGAGGGCGGCCGCGATCGCGATGCCGGGGCTTTCGCGGATGTCGTCGGTGTTGGGCTTGAAGGTCAGGCCCAGCACGGCGATCGTCCGGCCGGCCACCGAGCCGCCGCAGATCCCGATGATCCTTTGCGCCATGCCGCTCCGGCGCCGGTCGTTGACGTCGACGACCGTCTCGATGATCCGGACCGGCGCGCCGCTGTCGCGGGCCGTCTTCGCCAGCGCCAGCGCGTCCTTCGGAAAACAGGATCCGCCGAAGCCCGGGCCGGCATGGAGGAACTTTTCCCCGATCCTGCGGTCGATGCCGATGCCGCGCGCCACCGTCTGCACGTCGGCGCCGAGCTTCTCGCACAGATCCGCGATCTCGTTGATGAAGGTGATCTTGGTCGCGAGAAAGCCGTTGGCGGCGTACTTGATCAGTTCCGCGGATTCCAGCGTGGTGAACAGGATCGGCGTCTCCAGGAGATAGAGGGGCCGGTAGAGTCGGTGCAGAAGCTCGCGCGCCCGGTCGGTCTCGGCGCCGATGACGATGCGGTCGGGACGCATGAAGTCCTCGATCGCCGAGCCCTCGCGGAGGAATTCGGGGTTGGAGGCGACGTCGAACTCGGCGTCGGGCCGCACTTTGGCGATGATTTCCGCGATCCTGCGGCTCGTCCCCACCGGGACGGTGGACTTGGTGACCACCACCGTGTAGCCGTCGAGGAACCGCGCGACTTCTTCGGCGGCGGCGTGGACGTAGGAGAGGTCGGCGTGACCGTCGCCGCGCCGGCTTGGCGTGCCGACGGCGATGAACACCGCGTCGGCGGCCGCGACGGCGGCCTCCGCATCGGCGGAGAAAGACAGGCGCCGGGCGCCGATGTTGCCGGCGACGAGATCCTCGAGGCCGGGCTCGTAGAGCGGAACCGCGCCGGTCTCGAGTTCGGCGATCCGGTCGCGGTCGCTGTCGACGCAGACGACATCGATCCCGAATTCGGACATGCAGGCGGCCGAGACCAGGCCCACATACCCGGCCCCGATCATGGCGACGCGCATCAGGCGCTCCCGGCAGCGGGCGGCGCGCCGGCGGCGTAGGTGCGGACGAGCTTGGTGGCTGCATCGCGCATGTCGTCGCGGGCAAGCGCGAACGCGATATTGGCTTCGAGGAACCCGGCCTTGCTGCCGCAGTCGAACCGGCGCCCGGAAAAGCGCAGCCCGTGAAACGGCGAGTGTCCGATCATCTTGGCCATCGAGTCCGTGAGCTGGATCTCGCCGCCGGCGCCGCGGTCCATGGCGCCGAGATGCCCGAATATCTCCGGCATCAGCACGTAGCGGCCGATGACGCTGAGCGTCGACGGCGCGTCGGCGGGGTCGGGTTTCTCGACGAGGCCCCGGACCTCGACGAGCCGCCCGTCGTCCGCGCCGACATCGAGGATGCCGTAGCGCGAGGTGTGCTCCCGCGGCACATCCTCGACCGCGACAATGCTGCCGCCGGTATCCGCGGCGGCCTCGATCATCTGTTTCAGGCAGGGCACGTCGGCGAGGACGAGGTCGTCGGCGAGAAGAACGGCGAAGGGCTCGTTGCCGACGAGTTCGCGGGCGCACCAGACCGCGTGGCCGAGGCCGAGCGCGTCCGGCTGGCGCGTGTAGGAGATGCGGCCGGCCTCGGGCACGATCCGGCTCACGGCCTCGAGTTCGCGTTCCTTGCCGCGGCTTTCGAGCACGCGGTCGAGCTCCGGGCTGCGGTCGAAATGGTCCTCGATCGCCGCCTTGTTGCGGCCGGTGACGAGGACGATGTTCTCGATCCCCGCGGCCAGCGCCTCGTCGACGGCGTACTGGATCAGCGGCCGGTCGACCACCGGCAGCATTTCCTTGGGGATCGCCTTGGTTGCGGGCAGGAAACGGGTGCCGAGCCCCGCCACGGGGAGGACTGCTGTTCGTATCCTGCCGGCCATGATTCGCGCTCCGTGCCCGGCCGCGGATCCTGGTGCATGAAATTCAGGGGAAACATGCCACGGCGCAACCGTCCGCCACCCGGAATATGTGCCATCCGCCTGCGCTCGACGCAAGCGCGCCCGCGCTCGAAGTTCGCGGCCGGACGTCAGTAGGACATCGACCTCCCCCGGGCCAGGCGATGGTCCCCGGGTTGCCGGTGCGCCTGTGTCACCTCGGCAGCCAAGCCCCGGCGCGGCGCCGTGTCGGGCGCCGGATCGAGCCTCCGGTCGGGAACCGACAGGTCCTCGCGCCGTTCCGCCTCGAGCGCCGCCACGGCGGCCTGCACCGCGCCGCGTCCCGCATCGCCCGTCTGCGCCACGCCGCCGGCGGCGAGGATCGCGCGGCCGCGGGCGATCAGCCGCTCGGCGTCGGCCAGGCTGTTCCGCCATGACGGGATCTCGCGGGCGCGCCCGGCGTGGCGTTCCGCGGCATCGAGCACAAAGGCGCGGAACCGCCGCTGGCGCGCCACCTCGGCCAGCCAGGTCTTGATTGCGGCGGTGTCCGCGTGGGCGGCCTCTTTCGGTGGCTGGCGCACCGCCGCGATCCTCCGCTGGTCGCGCAGCTGCCGGTAGAGCGCAACGAACTCCCGAATGTCTTGCGTCGACAGGCCACCGCGCGCCGCGAACATCCGCTGCACCGGGGGTGTCCACCGTCGCGGCAGGGTCTCGAGGGAGTGAAGGAGCGCCCTGTGCCGGCGCAGGGTCCCGGCGGCGGATGGCGCGAGCAGTGCCGCATCACCGTCGACGGCGATGCGCTCGCGGCACGCCGCCCATTCTTCGAGCACCGCGGCCCTGCCGGCGGCGAAGGCGGCGATCGTGTTGCCGTGGCGCAGGTCGAGCGTGGCCTGGGCGATGTCCTGGCCGAGGCGCCGCAGCGTTCCGTCGCCGCCGTCATTGGCCGCAAGCCAGCTTTTAGGTTCGGTGTAGTAGTCGGGATGGAGCCTCCGGTCTCCGCAGGGATGGCCGCGTCCGTTGGCAAGCGACCAGCATCGGCGCAGGCGATCGAGAAGCGCGTCGTCGCCGGCCGGGGTCCCGAACGCCACCGTCAGCTGCTTGCGGTTGACATGGATCTCGGGCTGGCCGCGGCAGCAGGCCGCAACGCGTTCCAGCTGCCCCCGCCGCCAGCCGTCGTCGGCGAGCACCAGGACGCGGTCGAACCTGCCGACCAGCTCGTCGACCGTGCAGGCGTATCCGTGCTCGAGCCGGACGCCGCCATGGCTGTCGCGGACATCGTTGTGGAAGAACTCGACCTGCCGCCCGTCGCGCGTCGCCGCGCGGATGAGGAAACGCGGCTCTTCTTCGGTGACTGACGCGGTGGCGACGATGTCCTCGACGGTGACCACCGAGCCGCGGAACAGGCGCGCCTCCCACAGGGTGGCGCCGAGCCTGAGCCGGTCGCCGGCCCGGATCTCCATCGGCACGGATATCCTGTACGCCATCTGCCCCCTGTGCTGGTGGATCTGGATGCAGGCGCGCCCGCCCTCGGCGGCAGAGCGGGGCAGGCGGGCGCGAAGGAGGTGGGTCAAGACCCTTTCCTCCTTGCGGGTGCGGGCGACGACCGCGACCGAGTCGCGGGGATGGCCGGTCCTGAGCCGGTCGCAGTCCCCGGCCATCCGCTCCAGCGTCTCCCCGAGCCCGTTGCCGAGCTGGACGAGATCCTTGGAAAAGGCCTCGGACACGGCGTCGCCGGCCGGCCGGCCGCCGGAACGCAGGCAGCCGGTGACGCCGGTGACGAAGCCGAGGCCCGGAGCCGCCGCAAGTGGCGGCTGCTGGCCCGCTTCCGCAACCAGGACGATCTTCGCCGTATAGCGCCCGGCGAGCGCAAACAGCGCCGCAATCTGGCGCTCAAGGAGGATGCCGGCGTCGGCAACCACGAACACCGCGGCCTGGTTGTCGTCGAGCGCGCCCTTGTCGTTCATCGACAGGAGCCTGTTGATCTGCATCGACGCGATACCGCTCTCGTTTCGGAGCTCGGCGGCCGCGCGGAGCGTGGCGGCGGCCCCGATCACCTGGTAGCCCTCCTCGCGATAAAGGTCTGCGGCCGGACGCAGGGCAAGGCTGCGGTCTAGCGCCGGGGCGAACTCGATGACGGCGACGCGGTGCGCCGCCGTGGCGTGGCGGATCGCCGCGATGTCGGCGGCGGCGAGCGGATAGCCGGCCGCCGTGAGGCTCCGGATCCGTGCCTCGACCCTGGCTTGGGGCACGCCGAATCGGGTGTCCAGGAACAGTTCGCGCGCCGTTTCCCTGAGGGCGTTCCCGAATTCGGAGGTTTCCCTGAGGGCATAAAACCGCGAGTGCATCTGGCCGGCGCGGGCCGCGGCCGACCGCTCGGGATTGTCGACCCGGATGACGTCGGGGCGCGTCACGGCGGCCATGATCCACGCGTTTGCATCGCGCCAGCCCATGGCGCCGGCGGAGACGGTGCAAACGCGCTCGACCAGCTCCGGATGGGAGAACGGGGAGCCGCGCGCCGCGAGATCGTCGGGCACGCATTCCAGCTTGCGGAGAATCTCGGAGCGGCTCGGTGGCGGGAACAGCTCGTCAGGCTTCGACAGCGAGGCTATGAGGCGGGCGGGGTTGGAGACCCAGGACTCCCGTTCGCGCGCCCATACGGGGCGGAGCTCCTCGAGGTCCGGGTGCCGGTCCTCCTCGTCGCGCGTGGCCCGCGCGAACATCGCGGTCTGGGTGCCCGTTACGCTGCGCATCCGCACTCCGGCCTCCCGTATCGCGGTTTCCATGGCCTGTCTCCGCTTCGACCACTGGCGGATCAGCCCGGGAGGCACGCCCGCGACGCGTATCAGCGCCCCGTTACGACCATGGGGTCCGCAGCGGACGCCGATGCGCTCGCGGAGGTTCCAGGCCAGCGCGTGCTGGTACGCCGCTCCCGCGGCCCTCAACCAGAAATGGAGAGGCGCCTCCCACGATGCGCGCCATCCGCCGCCGTTGCGGAGCCGCGCGAGGTTGAAGATCACGCAGTGGGTGTGAAGATGCGGATCGCGCGCCCGGCTCGATCCGTGCCGGAACGTGGCCCCCATGACGTCGGCGGGAACAAGTCCGGTCCGGGCGCCGGCATGAACCTTCGTGTTCGACATCGCATGCCTTGCGACGATCTCCATGAGCGCGAGGCGGACGGCATCGTCATGCGCCTCCTCGATCAGTCGGCCCGTGGTCGGGTCGGAGATCGCCCACAGCGCGGAGACCGACTTGTCGGCCGGGAACACGAGGTCTATGCCGCAGCGGCGGCGTTGGCCGGCGTTCCGCACCAGCGCCGTGCCGCCGTCCGGGGAGAAGCCGCGATGGAGGCTGGCGAACGCGGCACCTTCGACCGGGCCGCGGTCGGGAAGGCCGAACAGTCCGGCCGGGTTCCACCACTCGCCGCTGGCCTCGCGCCGGCCCCCGGCGCCGTGAAGCGGGCCGTGGAGCGTCTGCTGGCTGTCGAGATAGTATGCGGCCGGGGCCGGCCTGCCGTGCGTGGCGACCATCTCAGGCCGCCTCCGGCGGGTGGCAGGGACGGCAGGCGCTGTCGGTGGTGTCGGCGGGCATGTCCTGCACGCTATCCGAACCCGCATCCGGAACGCACGCGGTTTAGGACGCGGGTTTCCTGCGCCCGGCGCGAACCCGGGGCTGAAGTGGCGCGGTTCCCGAGGGGTGTCTGCGCGGGGTTGCGTTTTGCGGTCCCGTGGGTTGTGTTTGGCTGTCGCTCTTCGGCTGCCCGCAATGGGGAGCGGCGCACGATAGAGGGCGGCATCGAAGGTGGCCGTCGGCACGGATCGGCGGCGGAAGGGCGCGGGAGGCAAGGGTGACGGCAGCGCTTCACGAGATCAGGGATCCGGTCCACGCCTTCGTCCGGCTGGACGATTGCGAACGCGAGGTCCTGAATTCGCGACCTTTCCAGCGGCTGCGCCACATCCACCAGCTGGCGCTGACCTATCTGGTGTATCCGGGAGCGACTCACAAGCGGTTCGAGCATTCCCTCGGCGTGTTGGAGCTTGCCGGGCGGGCCTTCGACACGGTTACCGATGCCGCCAACCTGACCGCCGAGATCCGCGACCTGCTGGAGCCGCTCGGGCGGCCCGGCGAGCTCGCCTACTGGCGCCGGGCGCTGCGCATGGCGGCGCTCTGCCACGACATCGGGCATCTGCCGTTCTCGCATTCGGCGGAGCGGGCGCTCCTGCCTGAAGGCTGGGATCACGAGAAATTGACGCGCGAGATCATCGCCAGCGGTGAACTGAGGTCGATCTGGGAGCGCGCCGACCCGCCGCTTAGCCACGAGGACATCGCGAGGCTGGCGGTCGGTCCGGGCAAGGCGCCCGATCTTCCTTTCACCGACTGGGAGACCATCCTCTCGCAGATCATCGTCGGCGAGGCCTTCGGCATGGACCGGATGGACTACCTCCTGAGGGACTCGCACCATGCCGGCGCCGCCTATGGAGGTTTCGACCATCACCGGCTGATCGACACGCTGCGCATACTGCGCACGCCGCCGGCCGCACGCGGCGGAACGCCCGGGCCGCCGGCGCTCGGCGTCGAGGAGGGTGGCCTGCAATCCTCGGTGGCGCTGATGCTGGCGCGGTATTTCATGTACACGCAGGTGTATTTTCATCCGGTCCAGAGAATCTACGACATCCACCTGACCGAGTTCCTCCGCGAATGGCTCGAGGACGGGATGTTCCCGACCGATGTCGAGCGCCATCTCGGACTGACCGACAACGAGGTCACGGCGGCGCTGTTCCGCGCCGCCCATGACGAGAGTGCACCCGGGCACGTCCATGCACGGCGCGTGTTCCGGCGCGAGCATTTCAAGCTCATCTACGGGCGCAACCCGGACGGCAGCGAGCTCACTCCGGAAGCCGGACAGCTCGTCTTCGAGGCGCTCTGCGGCCGCTTCGGGCCCGAGCATTTCCGCCACGACCGCTACCGCCAGCATGACGCCGCGGCCGACTTCCCGGTGCGGCTCCGCGACGGGCGGGTCGTCTCGTCGCTCGCCCGTTCCGACGTGCTCAATCACATTCCGGTAGCGGCGACCGACTACGTCTTCGCCGACCGCGCCGTCCACGGCGAGGCCAGCGCGTGGCTTGACGGCAACCGCGCCCGGATCATCCGCGCGCGGTCCTGAGGCGGCGCCCGCATCGGGTGCCCCGCCGCCACTCCATCGGCTCGGCGTCCAGCACCATGATCGACGCGCCAATGATGCTCGGCGCACTCGCGCAGATACCTGGCGTCCGCACGTTTTACATCGCGCACCAGAATCCCAGCGGGACGCTTGAACTTTCCCAAGCCGACCGGTGGGTCAACCGTTCGCTCAACGATGCGGTTAGCCAGGCGCGGGCCAGGGCTTCCGCCGGAGCGATCAACTGCAGAAGGGCCAGATCTGGTACCAGGAATCGCAGCGGAACCGGGATGCGCATCTCGCCAGCTGGGACCGGTAGCGGCTGGCGGTGCTGGCGACCCGGCTGGCGGTGCGCTGGACGCCGGGCTTTCTCTTCCAGCTGCCGCGCTTGTATCCGCCCCGCCCCTCGTGATAGGCGAGATAGAGCCGCCGCGCGTCGGTGCGCGGGATGCCCAGCTGGCGATATGTCTTGTAGTTGTACCAACCGATGAAATCGAGCGCGTCCTCCATGTCGGAGCGGCTCCTGAACCAGCTTCCACGCTCCCTCTCATATTCGCCCCAGACCGGATCCTGGGCCTGCGCATAGCCCTTGGCCGAGGACGGCCGGCCGAGCGGGATGATGTAGAG
The DNA here is from genome assembly GCA_022822405.1 of Alphaproteobacteria bacterium. Lineage (GTDB taxonomy): Bacteria > Pseudomonadota > Alphaproteobacteria > MPNO01 > UBA830 > JAJEBT01. The sequence continues at coordinate 536 of JAJEBT010000007.1, read as the reverse complement.
AAACCACCTCCTCGGCGGCCGCGCGTGGCTCCGATAGCTCGATTCGTGGCGCACGAAGGCCATCTGGACATGAATCGGGGTGCCCCACCTGGATGCCGAGGCGCGCGCGTAGTCGTACCAGTCGGGGTACTGCTCAAAGACCTCGCAGACGTCGCCCTGATTCGTCGGCGGCGGCGTGGCGCAGCCGGTTGCAAGCGCGGCGAAGCCGAGGAAAAGAGCCGATGCGGTGAGGCGCAGGACCCGCAAGCCCGGAATGTGGCGGTCATGACGCGGAGGACGGCCGGTCGCAGGTTCCTTCCGGATCAAGGCGCAAACTCCCCGGTTGCGCTTGCGGCGCAGTGATGCGTCCGCGGCTCCATGTCGGCAGCTTAAGAGCTGCCGCGCGGACTTCAAGAGGCCTAGCCCGCAAAAATCACCACGGGGGTGGTGAGCTCTGAAATTGTCTGCTGGAGTGATGTTGCGGCGATCTTTGGGGTTCCGGGCGTCATTTTTTGCCCTGCGTTGCATCTATTGCGGTCTGTCGGGGGCGGGTACAG
>JAJEBT010000134.1 GCA_022822405.1 Alphaproteobacteria bacterium | reverse complement strand
CGGAAACTCGAGATCGAGCGGCTGGCGATCTGAGGGGCAGCGGAAGCCTGCTTCGCCGCCTTAGCAACGAGCCCAGAACAAAGATTCAGAACGAATTTCACGATTGCACCTCCAGAAACCCTTGGAACAAACCACGCCGTGACCGACCGGTAGTCGCCCCATCGCGTTGGGGTAGTCGAACCCCGGGAACAGTGTCTTGACGCCGCGCTGTTTTGCTGATCGGATCGGCATTCTCTCCTGCCGTTTCCCGGGTGACGCCGCGTTGGCCATTTCCGACAGTCGCGACCAACATTTGCCGCTCACGGGCATCCTCTGGATGGCGGCGGCGGCGCTCTGTTTTTCCGCTTCGCTCTCGCTGGTCAAGGCGCTTCAGGATTTCGGCATGACGGTCTTCCAGGCTGTCCTGATGCGCCAGGTGCTGGGCCTGATCATTTTCCTGCCGATGCTCGTTCGGAGTTGGCCGGAGATCATCGGTTCCAACGTGTTGCCGAGGCATTTTGTGCGTGCAGCGTTCGGGTTCCTGGGCATGTGTTCGGCCTATTATTCCCTGTCGCTGATCCATCTCGCCGACTCGGTCGCGCTGCAGTTCACGCTTCCGTTCTTCGTGATGATCTTTGCGGTATGGATTCTCGGCGAACGCCTGCGGGCGCATCGCGTCATCGCTACGGCCATCGGGTTCGTCGGCGTTATGTTGATCATCCGGCCCGGTTTCGGCGACCTCAATTACGGGATCTTCTTCGCCCTGGCCGGGGCCGCCTTCTATGCGGCCTCCGACGTCAATGCGCGCCGGCTGGCACGTGACGATCCGCTGCCGGCGATCATGGTCTGGAATTTTCTGTTCACGATTCCCCTGGCCGCGATTCCTGGAACCATCTGGTGGGCAGCTCCACCGCCCGATGCCTGGTGGTCGGTGCTCGCTTTTGCGGTTGCCGGCGTCGGCGCACAGTTCTGCCTGACGCGGTCTCTCAGTGTGGCGGAAGCGGGGCTGGTGGCTCCGGTCCTTTTCCTCCGGTTGCCGGTCATCGCTCTTGTCGGTTATCTGTGGTTCGGTCAGGACACCGAAATCTGGACCTGGGCAGGGGCCGGCGTTATCTTCCTGGCGACGATATGGATGACACGGGCTGAGGCCGGGCGATCGCCCCCGCAGCCGCGGAACGGGTGATCGATGCCGTATCCTGCGTCCCTGCCGCAGTCGTGATGATGGCCGACGGAACTGCTGCGTCGCCAGCGAAGGATTCGGCGGAGCAGCGGCTGCTCGATGCCGCGAAATCCTTGATCGAGCCGTTTCGCGCACGCGCCGCGGAGGCCGAGAAGCGGCGGCGCATCGACCGTGAGACGCACGAGCAGCTGCGCGATGCCGGCCTCTACCGCGTGCAGATGCCGGCGCGCTACAACGGTTACGAGATGCACCACCGCGGCATGCTCGACATCGCGGCCGAGATCGGGCGCGGCTGCGGATCGGCTGCGTGGATATTCTCCAACATTGCCGCCCAGAACGGGATCGTTGCCATGGCCTCGAAGGAGGTCCAGGACGAGGTATGGGGCGACGACTGCGATGCGTGCACGGCCTCGTCGTTTCCCGCCCGCGGCGGCAAGGTCCGCCGCACGGATGGCGGCCTGATCGCCGACGGGATCTGGAGTTTCGCGTCAGGCGTCGACTGGGCGGAGTGGAACAACATGCAGGTGTTCGTTCCCCAGGAGAACGGCCCTCCGCGCCATCACATGGCGCTCGTTCCGAAGTCGGACTACACGGTGATCGACGACTGGTTCTCGCCCGGACTCGCGGCGACGGGCTCGCGCTCGATAGCGCTCGAGAACGTCTTCATACCGGATCATCGTACGCTCGACACCGGGGCGGCGCGCGAAGGCAGGACGATCGAGGCGTCGCAGAATTTCGGGCCGATCTTCCGCATGCCGCCGATGTGCGGCGCCAACAAGATATTTTCGGGCCCGGTCATCGGCATCGCGCGTGGCGCGCGCGATGCGATCCTGCACGATCTCGGAGACAGGACCAGCGTCGGCGGCGTTCCGATGGCGACGCTGCCGTCGGCGCAGATGAGGGTCTCCGAGGCTGGAGCCCTGATCGATGCCGCCTGGGCGCTGCTGCAGCGCGACTGCGACGTCGCCTTCGACATCGGCAGGGGCGGGCGGCTGACGACGGTTGCCAACCGCGCCGGCTGGCGCCGCAACAACGCCTATGCCGGGGTCATGTGCATCCGCGCGGTGGATCTGCTCTATCCGCTGATCGGGGCTCGCGGACTCGTTGCGGACAACGATTTTCTGCGCGCCCACAGGGATCTTCATGCGGCGACCATGCAGATCAACATGTCATGGGACCGCCAGGCCGGGGCGGCCGCGCAGGTCGAACTCGGACTGGAACCGAGCGATCCGCGGCTATAGCGCATGAGGCAATCGGTCACCCGCGAGCAGATGGTCGAGCGCGCCCGTGCGCTGTATCCGACGCTGCTCGAACGGGCTGGCGCGGCGGAGCGGGCGCGCGTTGTCCAGCGCGAGACCTTCGACGCCTTTGCCGAGGCCGGATTTTTCCGCATCCACCAGCCGGTTCGGTTCGGCGGCTTCGGATGGGAAATCGGCATGATGGTGCGGATCGGCGCGGAGCTGGGGCAGGCGTGCGGCTCGAGCGCGTGGATATTCAGCAATCTCGCGGTGCAGAGTTGGATACTCGGCATGAACAGGCCCGAGATCCAGGACGAGATCTGGGGAAGCAGTCCTGCCCCCCTTGTCGCGTCGTCGTTTCCCGCTAAGGGCGGGACGGTTCGCCGCGTTCCGGGCGGGCTGGTCGCGGAGGGCCTCTGGAGCTTTTCCTCGGGGGTCGATTTTGCGGACTGGAACAACCTGCAGGTCTTCGTTCCGCCGGAAGACGGCGAGGGCGCGCCGGAACACCGCTTTGCCCTTGTGCCGCGCGCGGATTACGAGGTCGTCGACGACTGGTTCTCGCCGGGTCTCAGCGGAACCGGGTCCCGCAGCATCCGGCTTGACGGGGTTTTCATTCCCGAATACCGGACATTGCCGTCGGCGGAGCTGACAGGCGGCCCGTCACCCGGAAGCGCGGTCAACCCGGGGCCTCTCTATCGTGTGCCCCCGCTGACGCTTGGCACGAAGGTCTTCTCGGCGCCGGCGCTCGGCATCGCGAAGGGTGCCTTGCGGCTTGTCGAGGACGAGATGGGCGAGCGTCGCACGGTCGGCAACCTGCAGATGTCCGAACTGCCGACGGCGCAGATGCGCGTGTCCGAGGCCGGCGCCGAGATCGATGCCGCCGAAGCCCTGCTCCTCAAGGACTGTGCGGACGCAATGGCGATCGCGGAAGCTGGGGACGTGCCCGATATCGAAACCCGTGCGCGCTGGCGGCGAAACAATGCCTTTGCGATGCAGCTGTGCGTGCGCTCGGTCGAGCGTCTTGCGCCGCTGGTCGGCGCGCGGGGCCTGAGCCCCGAGAATCCGTTTCTGCGGATGTCCAGCGACATCCGCGCGGCCTCGCTGCAGATCACCGTCGCCTGGGACATCGAGTCGATAAACGCGGGCCGCATCCGTTTCGGGCTGCCGTCGCTCGATCCGAGGGTCTGAAACCGGCGGGCACGCTAGCGCTGGAGGCACTTCCGAAACGCGCGTGCGTTGTTGCGCATGAGTTCGAAATAGCGAGTCTCTCTGTCCTCCGGAGCGGCGCCTATGGGATCGACCTTGTCGGTCCTGACACCGATGCCGGCGATGAGGGCGGTGACCATGCGGGGTTCGAATTGCGGTTCGACAGCTACGCAGGCGACGTCATCCGCCACGAGCCTCTTGCGGAGTGACACAAACCGAGCAGTTTCGGGCGCGTCCTCGGGACTTGCCGTGATTGAGTCCAGTGCGCAAAGCCCGCACTGCTTGTCGAAATGGTGCCACGCGTCGTGAAAAACGATGAAGCCGGTGCTGGCGCGTCGGGCTCGTCCGCCATCGCGGGGCGGCCGCAGGTAACTCGCCGGATCAGCCCATCCGCTCCTGTATCGCTTGCACGACCGCCTGACCGATCAGGTCCATCCCGGCGATCTGCCTGATCCGGGGTGCCAGCCTCGCCAGATCGGCCTTGTCGATCAGTACAGGCCACAATTCGCAGGCATCGGCGAGGCTGAAGATCATCATGTCCCTGGGATCGGGAATCGTCTCGTCCGAGAGTTCGCGCGCTATTCGCCGCCTGACGTCGGCCAGCGGTTTTCCGTCCTCGGTCACATCGTATCCGGTGCCCATCACCCATAGCCGGTCGTACTGCCCGCGGAACAGTATGCCCCGGGATATCAGCCGCTCGACCAGCAACCCTTCGAGGGCCGGATGGTCGTCGGAGAGCTCGCGAATCCAGTACTCGACCGCCCGTTCCACATCTTCGGAGATGATCCTTTCCAGCGCGCGGTCCAGCGGCGGTTCATAAAGAGGCTCCGGATCAAGGACATACAGACCCTCCGGATCGGTGCCTATGCGGTTGTTGATGGCAAGGTCCATCAGTATGGCGCCGCTGATCGCACTGGTCCGGGAACCTGCGGGGAGCGAATCATTCATCCAGCCCGAATCATAGTCGAGCGTCAGGAGCAGGATTTCCTCACTGATGGTAATCACCTAGGATCCTCGTGCCACGCCATTGTCATATTTTGGTAATAAAACTGTATTTTATTTGTAATAAAACTGCAACATTCAGACTCCGGAAACCGGGCATGGGCGTCCCTGCGCCGGAACGGGGATCGGAGATTCATTCGCAATCCCAGGGTTTCTGTGTCCTGTCGGCCGCGCCGGAGGCCGGTCGGATCCAAGCAGGCCGTGGCTGGTGGCCTTGACTTAATCCGCTGGTAAAACAGAATTGCGGGCGGTGGCGCCGCACCGACGCGCCCGGAGGGAGAACACGGCATGACAAAGACAGGAGCGGAACATCTCCAGTCGCTTCGCGACGGCCGCGAGGTCTATCTCGATGGCGGCAAGGTCGATGACGTGACAACGCATCCGGCATACCGGAATGCCGTCAGGACCTCGGCTAAGCTGTATGATTTCCAGGCCCATCCCGATCATGTCGAATACATGACGTTCGAAAGCCCCACGTCGGGCGAGCGGGTGAACCGGTGCTGGCAGCTTACCAAATCCTACGAGGAACTCGTCGTCCGCCGCAAGGCGATCGCAGCGTGGTCAAGACTCTCGGGCGGTTGGCTGGGGCGCTCTCCCGACCATATTGCATCGTCGATGGTCGGGCAGGTCATGGGGCTTCCCGTCTTCGAGAGGCATTCGCCGGAGCGGGCGGCGGCGCTCTGGGAATATTTCCAGTGGGCGCGCGACAACGACGTCTATATGACCTATGTGATCATCAATCCCCAGGCGGAGCGCGCGAAATCCACCGGAGAACAGCCGGCGGAGTATCTCGCCACCGGCGTCGTCGACGAGGATTCCGAGGGCATCACGGTGCGCGGCGCGAAGATGCTGGGCACCGGATCGATCATGGCCAACGAGGTGCTGTTCGCAAACATCCAGCCGCTCAAGCCCGGCGAGGAGAAATACGCCATCTCCTTCGCCTTGCCGATGAACGCCAAGGGGCTGAAGATCATGTCGCGGCGCTCCTACGAGGAATCGGTCACCACGGCCTATGACTATCCGCTGTCGGCCCGGTTCGACGAGAACGACGCCCTCGTCTATTGCGACGATGTCAAGGTGCCGTGGGAAAGGGTCTTCATCTATCGCGACCCGGACACCGCCCGCGCCCAGTTCCAGGACACCTACGCCCATTACATGCAGAACTATCAGGCGCAGATTCGCCTGATGGTCAAGATGCAGTTCCTGGTCGGCGTGGCGCGGCGAATCTGCGAGACCATCGGCACCATCGGCATGCCGCCGGTGGCGGAGAGGCTGGGGCACATGGCTGCCCAGACGGCAATGGTCGAGGGGCTGGTCTACGGCATGGAATCGGGCGGCGGCGAGTACAACGGCTACTATGTGCCGGACCGCAATCTCATGTACACCGCGCAGGTCCTTACGCAGCAACTGTACCCGGAGTTCATCACCTCGATGCGCGAGCTTGCCGGCGGCGGGCTGATCATGCTGCCGTCTTCGGCGCGCGACTTCGCGAATCCCGAACTGAACGCCCTGATCCACGCCACGCAGAAATCGGCCACCGGCTCGTCCGAGGAAAAGGTCAAGTTCATGAAGCTGGCCTGGGATGCGATCGGTTCCGAGTTCGCGAGCCGCCATGCCCAGTACGAGATGTTCTACGCCGGCGCGCAGTTCGTGACGCGCGCGCACGCCTTTCGCACCTATGACTGGGACCAGGCCGCGCAGCTGGTCGATTCCGTACTCGACAGCTACAGCCTCGAGGACGAACTCGACCGCGGCGGCGCCAGCTTGGCCGCCGAGTAGGGGGCGTCGCGGCACATCGCGCCGCCCGGGCGGGTGGCGCCGCGGCCGTCCGGCGAGGATTCAGGAAGCGTTCCGGGATGCAGCCAGGGCGCCCTCGATGGCCAGGCCGACCCGCGCGAGCCAGCCGTCGTGGTGGCCCGCGGCCATGACCATCAGCCCGACCGGAGCGGTTCCCGGCGCGTGGCAGGGCAGCGACAGCGCACAGGCATCGAGGAAATTGCCAACGGTCGTGTTGCGGAGCATCAGGAAATTGGCCTGTCCATAGGCCTTGTCGTCCTCGTCCAGGTCCGCGATCGGCGGAGCTATGGCCGGGCAGGTCGGCATCAGCAGGGCATCGAACGACATGGAGATTTCGGCGGCCCGAGCCATGATGTCCCGGCGCATGGCGTGGCAGTCGATAAGGTCCGCGGCCGATAGATTCTCTCCGCGTCGGATGCGGATCCAGACCCGCGGGTCGTAGAGGTCCTTCTTCTCGTCCATCTGCCTGCGATGCAGAGCGAACGCCTCGGCGCCGAGAATGCCGCCATAGGGCATCGCGCCCGGGATTTCCTCGAAGACCCGCGAATCGATTTCGGTGACGGACGCGCCGGCCCTTGAAAGCCCCTGCAAGGCGGCTTCGAACGCGCTCGCGACATGCGCGTCGAGATCGTCGAGCACGTAATGCTGCGGCGCGGCGAAGCGGAGCCCGCCGAGCGCGGCCGCCTTGGGGATTGCCGGCTGACCGCCGGCCATTATCGCCTCGGCTACGATGCAGCAGGCGACCGTGGGCGCCAGCGGCCCGACGCTGTCGAGCGTCGAGGACAGCGGAAACACACCGTCGCACGGTATCCGCCCCGTCGTCGTCTTGAAGCCGGTCACTCCGTTCAGGGCCGCCGGTATGCGTACCGATCCACCGGTGTCGGTACCGATCCCGACCGCTGCCATGCCGTCGGCGACGGACACGCCGGCGCCCGAGGAGGAGCCCCCCGGTATGCGGCCGGTGGCGCGGTCCCAGGGGTTGCGCGGCGTGTCGAAATGGCAGTTGAGCCCGAGCCCGGAATAGGCGAATTCGGTGAGGTTGGTGCGTCCGATCAGGATTGCGCCCGCGGCGCGAAGCCGCGCCGTCACTGTGGCGTCGCGGGCGGCCGGCGGCGCGTCATCCCGCGCCCGCGAGGCTGCACGGGTCTGCTGTCCCTGCTCATCGAGCAGGTCTTTCAGCGAGACCGGAAGCCCGGCCAGCGGCGACGGCACGACGCCGTGGGCGCGCAGCCGGTCCGACGCGTCGGCGGCGGCAAGCGCGGCGTCGCGGTGAACGGCGAGGAAGGCGCGGCCGCCCTCGCCGTCGGGATCGTCGATGCGCGCCAGCGCCTGTTCCGTGAGTTCGCGGCTCGTCGTCTTGCCGCTCCAGAGCGCGGCCTGCAGCTCGAGAACGGGTTTCATCGCATCGGTCATGTTGTGCTCTTCCAGCGACCGCCGGGCCGGTCTTCAGGCGCCTTCGTCGTAATAGTGGCTTTCCAGAAGAACGCAGCCCTCCTCACTTGAAGGGGCCGTGCGGC
>JAJEBT010000069.1 GCA_022822405.1 Alphaproteobacteria bacterium | reverse complement strand
GGACTCCAGCACCCGCCTGCCAATCCCGGACACGCGCATGAGATACGTCAGGAACCCGCGCTGCGGATTCCTGACGCCGGCCCGGTGTCTGAACCGTTGCCGTCCCGGAACAAGGTGGGAAAGGCGCCCGGATGTCACCTGGCAGGTTGCCGCCCGACGGGCGGACGGCAACCTGCGGAGAGACAGGCGAGCGGAGGACCGAAGCCCGACGGCAGGCACCGCCGGGCTTCGACGGACGAAGGCTCAGTTGATCATCGAGCCACGGCCGAACTCGGGATAGGCCTCGAGACCGAGTTCGCTGCGGTCGACGCCGCCAAGTTCCTGCTCCTCGTCGAGCCGGATGCCCATCGTGCTCTTGAGAATCAACCACATGACGGAACTTGCGGCAAAGACGAAGATGCCGATGGCAACGATGCCGGCCAGCTGCACCAAGAAGCTACCGCCGCCGAAGATGCCGACGGCCAGTGTGCCCCAGATGCCGCACACCAGGTGCGCCGGGATGGCACCGACGACATCGTCTATCTTCAGCCTGTCGAGCAATGGAACCGCCAGAACCACCAGCGCACCACCGATGCCGCCGATGATTGCCGCCAGCGCGTGATGCTGGAGGTCCGGACCGGCAGTGATTGCAACAAGTCCGCCGATCGCGCCGTTGAGACACAGGGTGAGGTCCATCTTGCCGTACATCGCCCGGGCCATGGCCATCGCGACGACCACGCCGGCGGCGGCGGCGAGATTGGTGTTGACGTAGACGATCGCCATCGCGGACACGTCGAGAGCCGAACCCAGGGCCAGCTGTGAACCGCCGTTGAATCCGAACCAGCCGAACCACAGCACGAACGTGCCGAGCGTCGCGAGCGGCAGATTGGCGCCCGGCAATGGATTGACCTGGCCGTCGGGACCGTACTTGCCGCGGCGCGCGCCGAGAATTAGTGCACCGGCAAGAGCCGCCCAGCCACCGGTCGAATGAACCAGGGTCGAGCCTGCAAAGTCCGAGAAACCCATCTCGCTGAGCCAGCCCGCGCCCCACACCCAGGCACCCTGCACGGGATAGATGATCGCCGTGAGCACCACGACGAAGATCAGGAACGGCCAGACCTTGATGCGCTCCGCAAGGGTACCCGACACGATCGACGCCGCGGTTGCGACGAACACCATCTGGAAGAACCAGTCCGACATCGAGGCATAGCCCGCATCCTTGACCAGCGCGGCTGTGGCCGCCGGCTTCGCCGCATCGTCGGCATTGATCAGGGCAAGTTCGGCATCAGCGGGGTTGTAGAAGATATCCGGCACGCCGATCCAGCCACCGCTTGCGCCGACATCCGTATACATCAGCGAGTAGCCGACGATATAGAACATGAGGCCGGCGATGGAATAGAGCGCGATGTTCTTGAGGCAGATGGCAGCCGTGTTCTTCGAACGCACCAGTCCGGATTCAAGCATGGCGAACCCTGCGGCCATGAACATGACCAGGAAGCCGTGCACGAGAAACGAGAACGAGTTGAACACGAACGCCGTCTCGGGATCGATCGCCGCATGCGCCGTGCCGGTACTGAGCATGACCGCGGCGGCAGCCGCGACGGCAAGACAACGTGACTTGGAGAACATTTTCATCATCTTGGGTCCTTCAGGGTGTTTTCTGTTGCGTGTGGGGTTTGCGGAAATCAGAGCGCTTCGGATCCTGTTTCTCCGGTGCGGATCCGCACCGCATCGGTCAGCGACGTGACGAAGATCTTGCCGTCGCCGATCTTTCCGGTATTCGCGGAATCGCGGACCGCCTCCACGACCTTGTCGGCAATGCCGTCATCGACGGCGACATCGAGACGGACCTTGGGTATGAAGGAGACGGTGTATTCAGCGCCGCGATAGGTCTCCGAGTGTCCTTGCTGCCGCCCGAAACCTCGGACTTCGGCCACTGTCATGCCCTGAACGCCGATTTCCGTCAGCGCCTGGCGGACATCATCCAGCTTGTAGTGCTGTATGACCGCGGTGATTAATTTCATGTGGTTCCCTCCTGTTCTTCCGGCCGGCAACGCCTAGGCCGCGGTTTCCGGCTCCGCCGCGCGGCACACCGGATCACGTCGCCTGCGAGCGGTTTCAAGCGCGTGGCGCAGCGTTTCACTTAAAGGAGAAGCAAGTTTCGTGCCAAATTAGGAGATAAATGAATTTTATGTTTATAAACAATGGAATAAATTTTCCATGAATCCCAGAAGCACCGACGATCGTCCCTTTTTCTGCCTACAAAATCGGCAATGCACCGAATTTGGGCACAATCCGGAGGCTGGCCAACCCGTCGCCTTCCCGGCGCAGCCGCCATTGCCTTGAGCGGCACACGGGATATGATGCCGGCGTCATGACGGAACGCCGGGCAGAGGTCATCATTGTCGGCGGCGGCATGGTCGGGATGTGCCTTGCGGTCGCCCTTGCCGATGCCGGCGTTGCCACCGCTCTTGTGGAGCGCGCCCGGATGGCCGATCTCGCCGAGCCGGAGCGCGACGGGCGCGCGTCGGCGATCGCAGCCGGGTCGCAACGTATCCTCGACGGGCTCGGGCTCTGGCAAGCGATCGCGCCGCATGCGCAGCCGATTCACGGAATCCGTGTCGCCGACGGCGCCTCGCCGCTGTTCCTGCATTTCGATGAGGACGAGCTCGCCGAGGGTCCGCTCGGCTGGATCGTGGAAAACACCGCAATACGCCAGGCCCTCGGGCACGCCGTGACCGGGGCCGATCTCCTGGTAGCGGACGGCCGGCAGGTGACGAAGGTCGAATACGGCACGCGGCGAGCGCACGTCCTGCTCGATGACGGCAACAGTCTCGCAGCGCGGCTGGTGATTGCCGCGGACGGGCGCAACTCGCCTCTACGCGCCGCCGCCGGAATCGATGCCGTGCGCTGGTCCTATCCACAGACGGCCATCGTCTGCTCTGTCGATCACGAACTGTCCCACGACGGCATCGCGCACGAACATTTCCTGCCTCCGGGACCGTTCGCGATACTGCCCATGACCGGCAACCGGTCATCCATCGTGTGGACGGAGGAGGCGGCCCGCGCCCGGGCAATCCTGTCTCTGGACGACGCCGGTTTCGCCGAACAGCTGCGGCTTCGCTTCGGCAGCTTCCTCGGACAGCTTTCGCCGGGCTCCGGGCGCTGGCACCATCCGCTGTCGGCGATCCTCGCCCGAAGCTTCACCGGCCATCGTCTCGCGCTGGCCGGCGACGCTGCCCATGCGATCCATCCCATAGCCGGCCAAGGGCTCAATCTCGGCCTCCGCGATATAGCGGCACTGGCGGAGATCGTGACGGACACCCTCAGGGTCGGCCTCGACCCGGGCCTCGAACCGGCGCTTGCCCGCTATCAGAAATGGCGGCGCAGCGACAATCTCGCCATGCTGGCGGTGACCGATGCGCTCAACCGCCTGTTTGCGAACGAAATCCCGGCCGTACGCCTGGCCCGCGATCTGGGGCTCGGCATCGTCCACCGCACCCGTCCCCTCAAGAAGCTGTTCATGCGCCAGGCCATGGGGCTCGCAGGCGACCTGCCGCGGCTCGCCTCCGGAAAACCGCTATAGCGGCCGGAAGCCGCATTTCGCGACCGACAGGACGCGGGACCGGAGGCTCCGGGGGCGAAACCCGCCGGAGACCTCCTCGTGTCAGCTGGGCCGCGGCCGCGAAACGGTCAGCCGGCGCGCCGCAGCCCAGGAGGCATGAATGAGGCCGCAAGCCGAACCCGGCCGGGGGCGCCTGCTTCTCGCCTTTGCCCTCCTCCTGTTCAGCGCCCTCTCCTGGGCCGGCAGTTCGGTCGCCGGGCGCGCGGCCTCAAGCAACATACCGCCGTTTTCCCTGTCCTGGATCCGCTGGGCGTGCGTATTGCTGTGCTTTCTCGCCATCGGCTGGCGCGAGACCTGGCAGCAGCGCCGCCTGATCGCGCGACATCTGCCGATTCTCGCCGTCTTCGGCCTGTTCGGCGTGGTCGGTTTCACCGTCCCCTACTATGTCGGCCTCCAGTTCACAGTTGCCGTCAATGCCACGCTGATGAATGCCTCGGGGACGATCTGGATCGTCGTCGTCACGTTCCTGATGACCGGCGACCTGGTCACCCGCCGCCAGGCGATCGGAGTCCTGCTCGGACTGGCCGGAACGCTGGTCATCGTGCTCCGGGCGGATATCTCCCGCCTTGCCGGATTCACCTTCAACATCGGCGACATACTGGTACTGGTCGCCTTCTTCTCATGGGCGGTCTACACCGCGATCCTGCGGTGGAAACCGAGAGAAATCGGCGAGATCCCGTTCCTTGTCGCGATAACCGCGATGGCGGTCCTGATGATGCTGCCGCTCTACGTCGCGGATCTCTGGCGCGGCATGGCCTTCGCGCCGACACCGGACAATATCGGCATCATCGCCTATTCGGTGATCTTCCCGTCCTTCCTGTCCTATATCTGCTGGAATCGCGCGGTTCCGGTGGTCGGCCCGCACGTCTCCGGAATGGCGCAGTACATGATCCCGGTATTCGGCGTCGGGCTGTCGGTCCTCATCCTCGGAGAATCCGTGGAACCGTTCCATCTCTGGGGAATCGCCACGATCTTCACGGGCGTCTGGCTGGTAACCGCGGGGCGCCGGACCGGCGGCGGGAACGATTCGCGGACCTGAGACCGGAGTACGCGGAACACGTGCTTCTCGGCGGGAACGTCTCCGTTGCCGGCAGCGGCCGCCACGCCGTCAGCCGGCCTCCAGCGCCTGCGCCATGGCATCGCGCCTCCGCGCCGCCCAGTGCCATAGCACCAGGCAGATCAACGCTCCCGCGATCACCGGCGCCTGGAAGCCCAGGGATTCGGCCAGCCCGCCCATGGTGAGGGCCCCGAGCGCAGGCGCGCCGCGGCCGATCATGCCGTAGAGGCTCATCACCCGTCCCCGCATCGCGGGATCCACGGCGTTCTGCAACAGGGTCTGTTCGCCGGCTCCGATGACGATGACCGCGAAGCCCGTGACGAACAGGCAGGCCAGCGCGACGCCGAACAGGTTGGTTGCGGCGAACCCCGCAAGCGAAAGAGACAGGACGAGTATGGCGGTGACCACCCGGGCCGTGAGTCCCTCCACCTGCCCGCGTTGGGCAAGCCACAACGATCCCAGCATGGCGCCGAGACCGGTCATCGAAACAAGGAGCGAGTAGCCCTGCGCGCCGCGGCCGAACACCTCGTCGGCAAAGCCGGACAGCAGTTCCATGTAGGGCCGCCCGCAAATCGAGACCACGCACAGGATGACAAGCATCCGCGCGATCCCGGGATGGCCGAGCGCGTAACGGAAGCCGTCGGCAATCTCGCGGGGCATGTCCCCGAGGCGCCGCGACGCGCCGGTGCCGCTTCGCGGGTTGTCGATCAGCAGGAGAAAGAGCGAACCCACGAACCATAGATAGCTTGCCGCGTTGAAGGCGAACGCGTAGCCGACGCCGTAAGACCCGATGAGCAGCCCGCCGATCATCGGGCCGGTGGCCCGCGCCGAATTGAAGATCATCGAGTTGATGCCGATCGCCGCGGACAGGTTGCGGCGCCGGATGAGGTGTGGGATCAGCGCCAGCCTCGCCGGCTGGTTGAAGGAAAGGATGACGCCGTGCACGAAGACCAGCGCGAGAAGGAGTTCCGGCGTCATCACGCCGGCCAAGGTGAGCGCAGCAAGGACGGCCGACTGCAGGCCGGCGAGGATCTGCGTGACCTTCATCATCGTCAGGAGGTTCACCCGATCGGCAAGCGCGCCGGCAAGAGGTCCGATGACCATGACCGGCAACAGGTCGGCAACGCTGACCAGCCCGAGCCAGAACCCTGAACGGGTGAGTTCCCAGGTGAGCCAGAGGACCGCGGTGCGCTGCGCCCAGGTCCCGTTGTGCGACAGGATGTTGCCGATCGAGAAGATCCGGTAATTGCGATCCGAGAACACGGATGCGATGGATTCGAAGCCGGATTTCAGGGCCATGATCTACATGCCGGCCGGAACCGCCCCGCGCCACGCTCGCAACCCCGGACATTTGCCTGCAAGCCGGGAGATTGCTAGCCTCGGTTGAAGAACCCCGGAGGGAAGACGATGCCCGATAGTGACGCTGTTGCAGGGCGCGGAGTGAACACTCTTGAGCCTTTCTGGATGCCGTTCACAGCGAACCGCCAGTTCAAGTCGGCTCCGCGCATCGTCGTTGCCGCCCAAGGCATGCACTATATCACAGATGACGGCCGCCGGATTCTGGACGGCTCGGCCGGCATGTGGTGCGTCAATGCCGGGCACGGACGGGAAAGGATCATCGCCGCAGTACGCGAGCAGGTCGGGCAGCTCGACTACGCTCCGCCCTTCCAGTGGGGCCACCCCGGCGCTTTCGCCCTTGCTTCGCGGCTCTCGGCCATGCTTCCCGGCGACCTCGACCATGTTTTCTTCGCCAATTCAGGTTCCGAGGCAGTGGACACGGCGCTCAAGATCGCGCTCGCCTACCACCGCCAGCGCGGCGAGGCCCATCGGGTCCGGCTCATCGGCCGCGAGCGCGGCTATCACGGCGCCGGCTTCGGCGGCACGTCGGTCGGCGGCATCTCCAACAACCGCAAGCAGTTCGGCACGCTTCTCGGCGGCGTCGACCATCTCCGGCACACCCATGACCCGGCGCGCTCCGCCTTCAGCCGCGGCCAGCCCGAATCCGGGGCCGAGCGCGCCGACCAGCTCGAGGACATCGTGGCGCTGCACGACGCGTCGACGATCGCCGCGGTCATTGTCGAACCGGTGTCCGGTTCGACCGGGGTCCTGGTGCCGCCCAGGGGATATCTGGAAAGGCTGCGGCAGATCTGCGACCGCCACGGAATCCTGCTGATCTTCGACGAGGTCATCACCGGGTTCGGACGGTTGGGGGCGAACTTCGCCGCCGATCATTTCGGGATCGTGCCGGACATGGTCGTCATGGCCAAGGGCATGACGAACGCCACCGTGCCGGCATCGGCGGTCGCGGTGCGCAAGGAGATCTACGACACCTTCATGCAGGGGCCGTCGAACACCATTGAGCTGTTTCACGGCTATACCTATTCCGCGCATCCGCTGGCCTGTGCCGCAGGGCTTGCGACACTCGACATCTTCGCCGAGGAATCGCTGACAGAGCGCGCACGCGCGCTGGCCCCGGTCTGGGAGGACGCGCTCCATTCGCTTCGCAGCCTGGACCATGTCGTCGACATCCGGAATCTCGGCCTGATGGGCGCAGTCGAGGTCGCGCCCCGCGAAGGCGCGCCCGGCGCCCGCGCCTTCGATATCTTTCTCGAGTGTTTCGAACTCGGGCTGATGCTTCGCCAGACCGGCGACGTGCTCGCGCTATCACCGCCGCTTGTCGTTACCGAGGAACAGATCGGCAGCATCGTCGACATGCTGGGCACGGCGATAGAGAACGCCGACTGAGCCTGTCCGCAGCGCCCGGCATGTGGAGACCGGCCACGGCGCGGGAAACCGGTTGAAGTGCCATATTGTATTGTCGCCCGATCCGCATCATATTCGGCGGAGGGGCCGCGAGTCGGGCGGAATGCCAACGCGACTTTGGCTGCGGTTCCTTGGGAGCAAAGGAGTCGACGATGAAGAATATCTGGAACCTGGCCGTCGCGGTCCTCGCGGCAGGGTCGCTTACGGCCTGCATGGGCCTTGAACTTTCGGACGCCGAAAGGGTCAAGCCGACAGGAGATGCGTTCTCGACAACGCTCTACAAGCAGTACATTTCGCTCGCAAGAACCGAATACGCTGAGGGCGACTATGTTGACAGCGACGCCTTCTCCATCCGCGCGCGCGACGCGGCGGCCGGCAAGCCGGCAGAGCCGGAAGCCGTTGCTGCCCGCCAGCAGACCAAGAAGAACGCCAAGGCGCTATCGGCGGGGCGCGACAAGCTCATGAAGGCGCTCTCCGGTGACGCCAAGACCCGGATCCCCGGCGAGGCCGCCAAGGCGCAGACGATGTACGAATGCTGGGCGCAAGAGCAGGAAGAGAACTTCCAGGCTGACGATATCGACAACTGCCGCATCGGCTTCTACACGGCGCTCGCGAAGGTCAACTACAAGCCGCCGGTCATGAAAGCGCCGAAGCCGGCACCGAAACCGAAACCCTTGTCTTTCCTGGTGCATTTCGATTTCGACGCCTCGACGCTCAGCGCCAAGGGCAAGGCGACCGTCGCCGAGGCCGCGAAAGCCATCATGGCCTCCAAGCCCAAGAATGTCTCCGTGATCGGCCATACCGACCGCGCCGGCGCGGACGGCTACAATATCCGCCTCGGTGAACGGCGCGCGAATGCCGTCGCGGCGGAACTGGTCAAGGCCGGAGTCTCGGCACGCCTCCTGACCCTCGGCTCGCTCGGCGAACACGCGCCGGCTGTGAACACCGCCGACGGCGCCCGCAATCCTGCCAACCGCCGGACCGAGATCAGCGTCCGGTACTAGGCATATGGCTCCTGCATGCGCGGCCGGACGGCGGGCCGCGCATGCAGGCCTGACGGCTGCGGCGAGCCGCCGGATCCGGGCGCCGCGGCCATGACCGCCGGCAGCCGTGGTTTGTCCGCCATCATCCATGACGGCCTGCGGCACAGGAAGGATGGGCCCATGTCCGGAAAGCTCAGCCAGTCCGATCTTGAACGCGCCCGGCGGGACGGTTCAGTCTTCCCATTGCGGATCATGACTGCCGATCAGGCCGAGTCCTATCGCCGCGTCTACGAAGAAACCGAAGCCCGCCAAGGCCGGGACGTCCCGGAAAAACTCTCGGTCAAGCCGCATCTCCTGTTTCGCTGGCTGTTTGAACTCGGTACCACTCCCGCCCTTCTGGATGCCATCGAGGACCTGATAGGCCCGGACATCCTGATGACGACATCGGCCATCTGGGCCAAGCACGCCCGCGATCCCCGGTTCGTCACCTGGCACCAGGATTCGGCGTATTTCGGGTACGACCCGCTAGAGGTATGGGGCGCGTGGATCGCGCTCACCGACAGCCATGTCGACAATGGCTGCCTGCGATACCTCCCCGGCTCCCATACCAGGCCGGAACTGCCCCACGAAGAGACCTGGGATGCGGAGAACATGCTGTCGCGGGGCCAGCGCATCATCGGCATCGATGATTCGAACGCAGTGAACGTGGAGCTCGAGCCGGGCGAGTGCACGATCCACCATTTCCGCCTTGCCCATTCCTCGGAGCCCAACCGGTCGGACCGCCGCCGCATCGGCATCCTGTTCGTCTTCTGTCCGCCCCATGTCCGGCCGACGCTCGCCAACATGGATACGGCGCTGCTGGTACGGGGCGAAGACCGCCATGGCCACTGGAAGCCCGAACCGCGGCCCGAACGTGATCTCGATCCCGAATGCCTCGACTACTACAACGCGTTCCTGGCCCGATATACCGATCCGGAAACGCGTTCCGAAGCGGAACGCCAGCACGCGGTCTAGATGACTGATCTCAGGACCTATCTCAACGAGATCGACAACGCGATATTCCGGCCCGAGGGGTCGCTCTCGGTCATACAGGAAATCACCGCCCTGCAGCACGAACTCGCTGCGCGAAACGCGCATCCCGTGATTCTGGTGCAGACGCCGCGCCTGATCGACGGCAGCGCTGGCGGCATTCCGGTGTTGACCAATCTGTTCGCGAGCCGCACGCTCTCGGCGCGGGCACTCGGCATCGACGATCACCGCCAGGTAGCCACCGCGCTTGCGACGCTAACCGCCAACACGATCGCGCCGGCAGTGATCGAACCGGAACAGGCGCCGGTCCGCGAAGTGGTCCTTGCAGGCGACGATGCCGACCTCCTTTCGCTGCCGGCGCTCCGCCAACACCAGGGCGATGTCGGGCACTACGTCACCTGCGGACACGTCGTGACCGTGGATCCGGAAAGCGGCATCGACAATATGGGAATCCAGCGCCTGTGGGTGCGCGGTCCGCGGCTCATGGGCTGCTACATGCTGGAAACCTCGCACAACATGATCAACCTCAGGAAATTCTGGGCGCGCGGCGAACCCTGCCCGGTGGCGGTATGGATCGGCCACCATCCGGCTGTCGAAATGGGGGCACAGGCCAAGCTCGCTTATCCTGAAAGCCACTGGGGCGTGGCCGGCGGCGCACTCGGCACGGCGCTCAGGCTGGTCCCCTCGCTGACTCACGGCGAACAGATCATGGTTCCGGCCGACGCAGAGATCGTGATCGAGGGTTTCCTGCCCGCCGGGCGGATGGAAGCGGAGGGGCCGTTCGCGGAGTTCTCGGGCTACCAGGGTCCACAGATGCCGAACCCGGTGATCGAGGTCACCTGCATGACGCGACGGGCCGATGCCATCTATCACGATTGCGGATCAGGACTTGCCGATCATCTGGTGCCCGACAACCTCGCCATGGAGGCTCATGTCTACTCCATGGTCCGTCCGGTGGCGCCGTCGCTGGTCAACGTGCATGTCCCGGTTTCGGGGCGGAGATTCCACGCCTACCTGCAGTTCCGGAACCCGCGCCCGGGGGAGGTTCGCGACGCGATGTCGGCCGCAATCGCGTTCCGACGACTGAAGGCGGTCTTCGCCTTCGACGAGGACATAGACGTCTTCGACGACCGACAAGCCATGTGGGCGATCGCTACCCGCGTGCAATGGCATCGCGACGTGATGCGCTTCGACGGCCTCACGCTGGCCCCGCTTGATCCCTCGGCACCGGCCGCCGCCTCCACGATCACCAAGGCCGCGATCGACGCCACGCTGCCACCGGCACGGCGCCCGGGGGAGCCCAGGCCCGTGGCCCCGCGCAACCGGGTCTCGAACGAAGCACTTGCCGCGGCCCAGGCGGCCCTCGACGGCGTGGACACAGGAGGCTGGCCGGACTGATGGCGGAACGCGGCTTCGAGAAGACGGGCAACAGCAACTGGGTGCAGTGTCCCAACTGCGCCTCGTGGTTTCATGTCTCGTCAGATCTGCTGGAACTGGGAACCGTCCCTCTGGTTTGCCCGGAATGCGCCAACTCCTTCCTGCCTGATCACGCCCGCGAGATTGTCAGAAGTTCGTGATCCGTATCTCGCCGCAACGCACGGGTACGACGCCAGGAGGTCAGTTCAGTTGCACGAGCGCGTCCGGCAAGCCACGGTCGCCACTATGAGCGGCGGGGAAAACCCATCAGGTGTAGGGGAACCGGGTGAACGGCGCCACTACCCGCGAAGCGCCAACGATACGATGATGGTGTTGCCCTGCGCGCGGTCAACAGTGATGGGATTCCACCAGGCCGTCTCGTCGCACGTCTCGTAGCGCGGCGCTCCTCCTCCGGTCGGGCCTACCGCCGCCGGTCTCACGCGAACCTGGCCCGCCGTTCACCAGCGCGCGGCGAGGGCGACCCCGACGCGGTGCTCGGTGTCGTCTTTGGCGAGGTTTAGCCGCGAGCTCTCGACGCGGAACTCGAACGCCTCCGTGCCCACGCCCTCGAAACGCCAGCCGAACCAGAGGCTGAACCAGTGCACGGCCTCACCGCCGGCGTTCCCCTGCCACGCGCCCTCGATGTCGAGGCCGAACGCGAGGCCGGCCTGCCTCTCCGCGGAAAGCCGCCAATCCGGCTACGATTCTATCCGGTCAAAAACCGCCCGGACGGACGGCATATTCAGGGATTCGACACGAGCCTCGCCTCGATGTCCGCGCCGCACCCGGGCTCCGCGTCGCCCCCGTCATTGCGCAGCCCGAGCCGGAGCCGCGTCACGTCCGCCTCCGACGTCGTGCGCACTGCCCGGCGGCGGCGGGCCAGCTACCCACAGCTCCATCGAGTCCAACACCCGAGCACCAAGCCTGGGACAACAAGCTCGCGCACGAACTGTCGGGTTTTCGTTTGCCATTGACAACCCAGCCGATCGTTCCCACATCCTTGGGCACAGGACGCGCGTCCGGGGCCCTAAGATCGTAAAGGAGCGCCGGAATGTCTGGAGACTACGTCGACCGAGCGGGACTTCCCCTGGCCGCGCTTTTCCTCCTTGCGCTTGTCCTCCTCCCCACAGGCGCGGCACACGCCTCATGCAGTTCCGGAAGCAGGGTGGACCACGCCGACGCGGAATGTCTGTACGCTTGGTGGAAGAACCGGGGCCTGTTCAGGAAGAGCCCGTACCACGTCAGCAACCAGTGTTCGGCATATGGGAAGGTCGTGGCCAAGGTGGACTTGGTCTCGGCCAACGACCGCACGATCCATCTCGATGACGCATTTCCGCGGGACGGCGACACCAGCCACCGCATCCGGGGTATCTCCTGCTGCTCCGACACGGGCGCGCTCTGCAACAGGTCCGACGTCGTCACCGACACCGGTTGCCTGTCGCGGTTCCGGCGAACCAGCTCGGCGGCCTGGAGCTGCATGAACCACACCGCCACCGCAGCCATCTCCGGCGACAACTACAACTGCACTGTCAGGACCGTATGCAAGACCGGCGAATTCCAATTCAACCGCCCCGTCTACAGGAGCACGTCCATCACCGTTGCCTGGCTCGACCTCGACGATGTGCATAATTGCGGCGGCACGTTGAAGCGCGGATCCTGTAGCCGTTCCCGAACTGGCGCGCCCTCGCTTTCGCTCAGCGACGCACACGCCGCGGAGGACGGAGGCGCTTCCCTTCAATTCAAGACGACACTGAGCCGTCCGCACCCGCAGACCGTGACGGTCCGCTACAGGACCTCGGACGGCACGGCGACGGCGGGTTCAGACTACGTTCGCACCTCAGGGACCTTGACCTTCACTGCGAACGAGACATCGAAGACAGTCTCAGTGCCGGTCCTGGACGACGACCATGACGAGCCCCCGGAGACGCTGACGCTGACGCTGTTCGCCCCCACGCCTCCGCATGTGCGACTCGCCAATGCCGAAGCGACGGGGACCATCGGCAACACCGACAGGATGCCTAGGGTGTGGGTCGCGCGGTTCGGGCGCACGGTGGCGGATCAGGTGCTGGATGCGGTCGACTCCCGGATGCGGGGGAAGCCGGCACCCGGCGTCGAGGCGCATCTCGCCGGGCAGAGGATCGGCGCCGAGGCAGCGTCCCCGAACCTGGCAGCGCGCCTCCAATCGCCGGCGCCCGGACAGCCGATGATGGGGCAGAATCCGCTGGCTGGCATATCGTTCTCGCTAACTGCGGAGACCGGCGGCGAGGCCCTCGTCTCGGTCTGGGGCAGGGGAGCGGCGACGCGCTACTCGGGCCGCGAAGACGACGTCTCGGTGGACGGCGAGGTGGCCAGCGGCATGCTGAGCGCGGACTGGGCGCACGAAAACTCGACGGTGGGGCTGGTCGTCTCGCGCAGTCTGGGCGACGGCGGCTACCGGGGCGCGGCCGGCGGCACGGTTACCTCGACGCTGACCGCGGTATGGCCCTGGACGCACTACAAATTGGGCGAGCGGCTCTCCGTGTTGGGCATGGTGGGCTACGGCGACGGCAGCCTGAGTCTAGAGCCGCGCGCGGAGGACGGCAGCCGCGCCGGGGCGATCCGCACCGACCTCGATCTCCGGATGGCGGTGGTTCAGCTGCGCGGCATGGCGCTCGACGGCGG
The DNA here is from genome assembly GCA_022822405.1 of Alphaproteobacteria bacterium. Lineage (GTDB taxonomy): Bacteria > Pseudomonadota > Alphaproteobacteria > MPNO01 > UBA830 > JAJEBT01. Next base: position 11,127 of record JAJEBT010000069.1, on the reverse strand, counting down.
CGGCGACGGTGTCTCGCTGGCAGTGAAGACCGATGCCATGGCCTTGCACATCGCGTCGGACGCGGTCTCCGGGGCAGGCGGCAACCTGGCGGCCGCAGAGGCCGGGCTTACACGGCTCAGGCTCGGCCTCGAGGGCTTGCGGCCTTTCCTGCTCGGCGGCGGCTCGGCGCTGACGCCGAGCGTGGAGATCGGACTACGCCACGACGGCGGCGACGCCGAGACCGGATTCGGAGCTGTTATCGGGGCCCGGATCGCCTGGGCAAACCACGAGAGCGGCCTGGGCGCAGAGTTGCGCGGGCGCGGTCTGCTCGCTCACGAAGCGGAGGGTTTTCGGGAGCGCAGGCTTTCGGCTTCTTTCACCTGGATCCCGGCGGTGGGCGGCCGGGGGCCGCAGCTAAGCGTAATCCAAACGGTGGGCGTCGCGGCGCAAGATGGCGCCGACGCGCTGCTCGATGCCGCGTCGCTCGCCAAGCTGGCCGCGAACGACAACGGCCATAACCCTTATCAACGGCGACTGGAGGCGCGATTTGGCTACGGCTTCGCGGCCTTGGCCGACAGCTTCACGTCGACGCCGGAGATCGCCGTCGGCCTGTCTGACACCGGGCGGAACTACGGCCTGGGCTGGCGGTTGGTAAGGAGAACGCGATCCGGCAACACGGGCTCGCTCGAGATCTCCTTCGAGGCGCGTCGGCGAGAGAGCACCAACCCCGGAGCAGGCTCCGGGGCAGGCTCCCGCGCTGCGCACGAGACCGGCGTCCGCATTACCACGCGATACTGAGCAGCGGACCAAGAAAGGAACGCCGGCCAGCGGTAGCTGTCCGAACCTGACGACGCATAGTCAGGCTTTTCTCTGTACCTTCGGGAATTCTCGCAGGCACTGATTACGTACCCTTACCCCAGCATGTCAGACAACACCAACCCCAAGCGGGCCATCGGACCAGCAGGGGACTACGCTACCATGCTGTCGGAGCAGTTTCCGTGAAGACCCAAACAACCTACAATCGCATCGATAGCGGTTCGTACGCAACAGGAGGATGACCCCTTGAAGCTCGACATCTTCAATCACGTGTTCCCCATTCCGTTTTTCGAACGGATGCAGGAGGTCCTCCCCGACACCGGCCCGATCAAGCGCTGGCTGAACGTTCCGGTGCTCTACGACATGGACGCCCGTATGAAGATGATGGAGGAGTTCGGCGACGATTACCGCCAGGTCATCAGCCTCTCGGCGCCGACCATCGAGTTTCTGGGAACGCCGGACGAGACTCCGGCTCTGGCGCGACTCGCCAATGACGGCATGGCTGACATCTGCCGGGCCCATCCCGACAGGTTTCCTGCCTTTGTGGCGTCGCTCCCCATGAACAATCCCGAGGAGTCGGTACGCGAAATCGAACGCGCCACCGGCGAACTCGGCGCCCGCGCCATGCAGATCTTCACCAACGTCAATGGCGAACCGCTCGACCTTCCCAAATACTATCCGGTGTTCGAAACCGCGGCGAAGCTCGACGTCCCGCTGTTCCTGCATCCCGCGCGCGGACCGAACTTTCCCGACTATCTCACCGAGGACAAGTCCGAGTTCGAGATCTGGTGGACCTTCGGCTGGACCTACGAAAGCTCGGCCGCGATGGCCCGCCTGGTGTTCTCAGGACTGTTCGACAAGCTCCCGGACATCAAGATCCTGACCCATCACCTCGGGGCCATGATCCCCTATATCGAGGGCCGGGTCGGCTACGGCCAGGACCAGCTCGGCGCGCGCACCCCGGGCGACGAGCTGACAAGGCTCCGCGAGAGCCTGAAGAAACGCCCGATCGACTATTTCCGGATGTTCTATGCCGACACCGCGACTTTCGGTTCGCTGGGCGCCATGCGCTGCGGCCTCGATTTCTTCGGGCCCGAACGCTGCATGTTCGCCTCCGACTGCCCGTTTGATCCCGAAGGCGGCCCGCTCTATATCCGTGAAACCCTCAGATGCCTCGAAAGCGTCGATCTCGACGACGGCACGCGCCGGGACATCTATGAGAACAATACGCGGAATTTCCTGAAACTCGATTGATCGGCGCCGGATCCCGGCAAAAGCCCGGACCCGGAACTGGCGGAGGAATGATCATGGATGCCATCAGAGAGGCGGGATCGAACGTCGTGCAGCGATTCTCCTATGAGGATCTGCGCGAATGGATTGTCGAAGCCGAACGGCTCGGCGAACTCAGGCGCGTCAACGGCGCCTCGTGGGAAAAGGACATCGGTCTCGCCTCCGAAGTCGTGATCCGTGAGGAAAGCGGGCCGGCGGTACTGTTCGACGAGGTGCCCGGCTGCCCCGAGGGGTTTCGCGTGCTGATCAACGTCTTCGGCGGCGTGCGCCGCAACATGACGCTCGGTTTTCCCGATCACCTGACGAAACAGGAGCTGTCGGATGCCTGCTTCGAGTCGTTCGTGCGCGAACGCAAGACGATTCCCCATGTCATCGTCGACGATGGCCCCGTATGCGAGAACATTCTCACCGGCGACGACATCGATCTCCTGAAGTTCCCGACACCGATGTGGCATCCCGGCGACGGCGGGCGCTATATCGGCACAGGCACCTACACGGTGACGCGGGATCCCGAAGAGGGCTGGCTCAATTGCGGCTCCTACCGGGCGATGGTCCATGACAGCAAGTCCGTCGGCTGCCTGATGGTCACCGGCAAGCACGGGCACATCCATCGCAACAAGTACTGGGCGCGGGGCGAGCCTTGCCCGGTCGCGATGGTGATCGGCGGCGACCCGATAGCGTTCTTCAACGGTGGAGCGGAAGCACCGTACGGCGTCTGCGAACTCGATATCGTCGGTGGCATCCGCGACAAGGCCGTCGAATGCGTCGAGGGCCGGATTACCGGCCTGCCGTTTCCCGCCAATGCGGAGATCGTCCTCGAAGGGCATCTCCACGAGGGCAAGACGCGAAACGAGGGACCGTTCGGCGAATGGACCGGCTACTACGCCAGCGGCGAGCATGCGGAACCGGTGCTCGAGGTCGAGGCCGTGTACCATCGCAACGACCCGATCATTCTCGGCGTGCCGCCGATGGGCCAGGGATCGGACGAGATGGCGCGGTACCGCGCCGTGCTCCGGTCCGCGATGCTGAAGCAGAATCTCGCCGATGCCGGAGTGCCGGACGTCACCGGAGTATGGTGCCACGAAGTCGGGGCGTCGCGGCTGTTCCACGGCGTCGCGATCCGCCAGCGCTATCCGGGCCATTCGACGCAGGCCGGCCAGATCGCGGCGCAGTGCCGGGCCGCGAATTACGCCAACCGCTTCGTCGTCGTCGTCGATGACGATATCGACGTGTCGAACCTCGAGGAGTTGATCTGGGCGATGTGCACGCGCTGCGACCCGGCGACATCAATCCACATCGCAAAGGGCACCTGGACGTCTCCTGCCGACCCCCGCGTCGACCCCGAGGAGAAGGCGCGCGGCAACGTCACCAACAGCCGCGCCATCATCAACGCCTGCAAACCGTTCCACTGGAAGGACGACTACGCCCCGGTCAACGCGCCGGAGCCCGAGGTCCGGCGCGAGGCGCGCGAAAAATTCGGCCATCTGATGGACTGACGCCAACGGCGCCAACCCGTACAGCACGCGGAGGCCCCCCATCGGCCTGCCGCATCCGGCAAGCTGGCGCGGAGAGCGCCAAAGCTGTCAGGACAGGAGACTCTCTTCCTGTCCCCGCGCCGCGGCTTCCCGGCTTCCGTACCGTGCCATGATGGCGCCGGGGTACCGCATGCTGTAAACTGGACCGACCCCGCGACCGGATCCGAACCATCATGCAGAACACGTGGCGCACGCCCATGGTCGTGCTGACCTGCGGCACGATCATTCTCTTCGTGAGCTTCGGCACGCGGAACATCTTCGGAATCCTGCTCGAGCCGATGACGACGGATCTCGGCTGGACGACCGACCAGTTCTCGTTCGCCATCGCGCTGCAGGCCGTGCTCTGGGGCATGACCACGCCGATCACCGCCGCCCTCGCCGACCGTTTCGGAACCGCCCGGATGGTGGCCGCCGGCGGCGTGCTCTATGCCGGCGGCCTCGGACTCCTGTCGCTGATCGAGACACCCGTCGGAATGTACATGACTTCCGGCCTCATGCTGGGGCTCGGGCTCAGCGCCACCGGATTCCCGATCATTCTCGCTGCCGTCACCAAGCGCGTCGACCAGCGCCGCCGCAGCCTCTTTCTCGGCATCGGCAGCGCAGCCGGATCCTCGGGACAGTTCGCATTGGTGCCACTCGGCCAGTATTTCATCGACGGCTACGGATGGGCGGCCGCGGTTGCCGCTTTCGGCCTGATCACGGCCATCATCGTGCCCCTGTCATGGTGCCTGGTGCAGCCGCGCGCCGAGGAAACCCAGGAAGCGGGCGGCGCGCCGCGCCAGGGACTGGCGGACGCCTTCCGCGAAGCGTGCGCCCATCGCGGTTTCATGCTGCTGACCACGGCCTACTTCGTCTGCGGGTTCCAGGTCCTGTTTCTCGGCACGCACCTGCCCAAGTTCCTCCTCGAGGCCGGACAGGATCCCTGGGTCGGAGCCGCGGCGCTTTCCATCATCGGCCTGACCAACATCATCGGCACGCTGGCCTGGGGCGCGCTCGGGGGCGTGCTGCGCACGAAGTACCTGCTGAGCTCGATCTATGTCCTGCGTTCGCTCGCCCTAATCGTGTTCATCCTGATTCCCGTCACCACGATCGGCACCTACGTCTTTTCCGCGGTGATCGGCCTTCTGTGGCTGGCCACGGTGCCGCTGACCTCGGGCCTGGTCGCACGGATCTTCGGGTTGCGCTACATGGCTACTCTGACCGGCATCGTGTTCTTCTCCCATCAGGTCGGCAGTTTCTTCGGCGTCTGGCTCGGCGGTGTCCTGTTCGTACGGACCGGCAGCTACGACGCCGTATGGTGGGCCGCGGTCGCGCTCGGTCTCATCGCAGCGCTGCTCCATTTTCCGATCGACGACAGGCCGGTCGAGCGGACAGCTGCGGCGGCAGCTCGGCCATGAACGGACTTTCCCCAAGTGCGGGCTGGCGCACGCCGCTGGTCATTCTCGTCTGCGGGACGCTGATCGTCCTCATCTCGCTCGGTGTGCGCATGACGTTCGGCTTGTGGCTGGAGCCGGCTACTGCCGAGCTGTGGCCCGGCGAATACAAGATCCTGTCGCTGACCATGGCGCTGCAGTCGCTGTTCTGGGGCTTCGCCACACCGGTTGCGGGAAGCATCGCCGACCGCTACGGCACGGGCCGCGTCATCGCCGCGGCCGGCATCCTCTATTCGGCGGGCCTCGTCCTGATGACGATGGCGACTTCGCCGCTCATGGCCCATTTCTCGATCGGCGTGCTGACCGGCTTCGCCATGTCGGGCGCCATGTTCCCGATCGTGCTGTCGGCCATCAGCCGCACGGTGCCCGCGAGCAAGCGCGACATGTATCTCGGAATCGCCAGCGCGGGCGGTTCCTCGGGCCAGGTCCTGCTGGTGCCCATCGGGCAGTCCGTTCTCGATGCCGGCGGCTGGGTGTTCATGCTCTATGTCATGGCGGCGCTGACGGCGCTGATCGTGCCGCTCTCGATCGCCATGGTCCGCAAGGGCACCGGGCGAGCCGCGCGCGCAGCCGGCAACCAGGGCGCCGCCGCCGCCCTTGGCGAAGCGTTTCGCCATCGCGGCTACGTGCTGCTGATGGGCGGGTACTTCGTATGCGGGCTGCAGACGATGTTCATCGGCACCCACTTCCCGCTGATGCTGACGACTCTCGATATCGATGTCACGCTTGCCGCATTCTCGCTGTCGCTCATCGGGATGTTCAATATCATCGGAACATTCGCCTGGGGCGCAGCTGGCGGAAGGTTCCGCCAGAAATACCTCCTGTGCTGGCTCTATTCGCTACGCTCGGTCGCCATGGCCGCCTTCATCCTGCTTCCGGTGACCGCGACGAGCGTCGTCGTGTTTTCCTGCGCAATGGGCCTCGTATGGCTCGGCACCGTCCCGCTGACAGGCTCGATCGTCGCGCGAGTCTTCGGGCTGCAACACATGGGAATGCTCTTCGGGCTCACCTTTGTCGCCCACCAGATCGGAAGCTTCATCGGCATCTACGCCGCCGGCTACTTCTTCGACCTGTTCGGCACCTACAACGTGATCTGGTGGTCGGCCATCATCATGGGCTTCGTCGCGTCGCTGATGAACTATCCCATCAACGACGCACCGATCGAGCGACCGACAGCCGCTCAGGCGGCATAGCCGCAGTCACTCCCCGGGAATCTCTCCCTCGATACGATCGGCGACAAGCGGCATTGCGGCAAGCCACTTCTCGACCTCGGCCGGATCGTCGAACAGCGTCTCGAGCTCGGCGCGGGCCTCGCTCTCGGTCTGGCATCCCGATTCGATGACCGACAGGCCGGCGTCTGCGATGCTGGTCGCAAGTTCGAGCCGGATTCCGTTGGGATCGAAGAAATAGGCGGACCAGAAGCGGCCACCGAGATGCACGGGCCCTATCAGGTCGACGCCGCAGGACCTGACATGTTCGCACAGCTCGTCGAACCGGTCCTTCTCGACATGGAACGCAAGATGCTGCATGCCGCCCGGCAGATCGCGGTCCGACCGGTCGAGGCCCTTCGGGTATTCGAAAAACGCAAGAAACGAATCGTTGCCCATGTTGAAGAAATAATGCCGCAGGTCCTCATAGGGCGGCTGACCGCGGTCACGCTCATAGGGCACGCGGCGGACATGGACAAGCTGCATCCTCAGCACCCTGGTATAGAAGTCCATGGTCGCCGGCATGTCGTCGGTGACCAGCGCGAGATGGTCGACCCCGCGCACGCCGACCGGCCTGAGAGCCGGCCCCGTGGCACTGTCCCGCCTCGTGATGACATTCATGGCCTGTCCTCCAGAAATCTGCCTATTTCCGCGACCAGCGCCTCGGGTGCGTCGCCGGCAAGGTCATGGCCCGCATCGATCTCGACGAACGCGAGATCCGCATGCGCCGACTTGACCCTTTCGACACTCTCGGCGCCGAACATGTCGGAGCGGGTGCCGCGAACGACCAGCGTCGGGCACCGAACCCCGGAAAGTTTCTCCCACATGTCGGGACCGCCGGCAACCGGACCTTCCTCGAGTACGCGGCGGAACCGGTCGCGATGAAACGTGTCGCGCTTGATGCGGAAACCGCCGGCAAACGGGCTCAGATAAGCCTCCATCCTCCTGCGCACCGGATGATCGGCGCCGAGCGTGCGATCGTGCCCGAAATAGGCCAGCGCGTCGTCGACGTCTGCAAAGCAGTCGGGCACGCCGGCGACGGTCCGCGTTACCCGTTCCGAACCGGCGCGAGCATTCTGCGGCGTGTAGTCGGCAAGGATCAACGCCGCCATGCGCTCCGGATTCTCGGCCGCACACCACACGCTGTTGCGGCCGCCCATGGAATGACCCATCAGGTTGACCCGGCTCCAGCCGAGATGGTCGATGACTGCTATGCAGTCGCCGGCAAAATCGCCAACGCCGTAGGCCTGGGACGGGCTCCAGCTCGAATCGCCGAAGCCGCGCATATCCATGGCAACCACCTCGCGGTCGCGCGCGAGCGCGGAGGCTACCGGAATCCAGTCATAGGAAAAGTAGCTGAGACCGTGAACGATGAGGATCGGCGTCCGGCCGGGATCCCCGAAGCGGCGGAAAAACAGGGTGACATCGCCATTTTCGACGGTGCCGGTGCGGTGGCCTTGGCCGTTCATCGCATCTCTCCGAGTGTTCCGGCATGCCATGCCGTGAGGCCGGCAGCCGTCTGCGGGCGCGCCGGGATGGTGCGGGTGGGCAACGGCGCGCGCACGGCGGTCACGCTGCAAACAGGCGGGGCAATACGAGCGCGAGCGCCGGGAACACAAGGATGATGGCGACCCGGACCGCGTCCGAAAGGAAGAACGGCAGCACGCCCTTGAACGTCTCGAACATCGGCACGTCCTTCGCCATCGAATTGATGATGAAGACGTTGAGGCCCACGGGAGGGGTGATCAGCCCGACCTCCACGACGATCAGCGACACTATGCCGAACCAGAGCTTGAGCTCCTCGCCCTGAAGGGTGAATTCGAGACCGGCGATGATCGGCCAGAATATGGGAACCGTCAGCAGGATCATCGACAGCGAATCCATCACCAGCCCGAGCGCGATGTAGAGCGCCACCATGCCGAGCACGACGACCATCGGCGCAAGGCCGGAGTTCTGGAAGAAATCGGCGGCGATGATCGGAAGCTGCGAGAACCCCAGAAAGGCGTTGAATATCGCGGCGCCGAGAAGGATCAGGAAGATCATCCCCGTGGTCATCGCGGTATCGAGAATCGCGTCCACGAACTCCCGCCACTTCATGCCGCCGCGCAGCAGCGCGATGAGGAAGGTGCCCGTCGCCCCGACCCCTGCGCCCTCGGTCGGCGTGAAGAACCCGCCATAGATGCCGCCCATGACAAGGAAGAAGATCACGAGCACCGGCCAGATCTCGACCAGCGCCTGAAGCTTGCGTGCAAACGTCGTGCGTTCCCCGGCCGGCCCCGAATCCGGCGATATCCGGACGACGATGGCGATGGTCAGGATGTAGCCCAATGCCGCCATGATGCCGGGGATGAAGGCCGCCAGGAACAGGGTCGCGACATTGGCCTCGACCATGACGGCGTAGATGATCAGGACGATGGAGGGCGGAATCAGTATGCCGAGGGTGCCGCCGGCGGCCAGCGACCCGGTGGCCAGCGACCCGGCATAGTTGTAGCGTCTGAGCTCGGGCAGCGCGACCTGGCCCATCGTCGCCGCCGTCGCGAGCGACGAGCCGGTGATGGCGCCGAAACCGGCGCAGCCGCCGACGGCTGCCATCGCGATGCCGCCGCGGAACTGGCCCAGCCATGCGTTGGCGGTGGCGAACAGTGCCTGGCTGAGCCCGGCGCGTGCGGCAAACTGCCCCATCAGGATGAACAGCGGCACCACCGAGAGCGTCTCGGCCGTGAACCGCCAGTAGGTTTCGGTCTTGAGAAAGCTGAACAGAGCGGTTTCGCCAGCGATCGAAATATATCCGACGATGCCGACCGCCAGCATCGCGATCGCGATCGGAATGCGGAGCACAAGCAGTATCAGCAGGACCCCGAAGCCGATCAGCCCGATCGCGGCACCGTCCATGCGCCTAGACTCCGGGCCCCGAGCCGCTGTCGACGGTCCGGCCGGCGCGCAGGTCGCGCCAGCTCCGCCGCACCGTGTAGGCGACGACGACAACCAGGAACGCCAGCATCAGGATCGAGGGCGGAAACGTCGTCCAGCGCGGAAAGTTGATGGTCATCGACTTTTCCGCGTAGTTGTACATGTCGAGGGCGCCGAAGATCATGCGCCACGTGAGCAGCACGCCGATCGCGAGATAGAGAAGTCCCCCGACCAGGTCGCAGAACAACCGCGCCCGGACCGGCGCCCGGATCATGAAGAAATCCACCAGCACATTGCCGCGGTTAAGCTGACACCACGGGAGGAAAGCGAACACCGCCAGACCGGTGCCGATCGCCACCAACTCGAAGTCGCCCGGCACCGGAGCGGACAATGCTGCCCGGCCGGCGACGCTAACGGTAGTCAGCGCGGCCATCGCGCACAGCAGGAGGCCGCCCAGGATCGCCAGCCACCTGGAGATGACGCCAAGGGCGCGGCCCGCCCTATCGGCGGGCCGCGCCCCGTCTGTCCGGTCCTCAGACACCGGTCATGGTCCGGACCGGTGCGGGCGCGCCGGTCCGGAGAAACTCCCTACTTCGAGTATTTCTCGATCAGCGCGCGGGCATCCGCAAGCATGGTCGCGCCATCGATGTTCTGCTTCTTCATCTGCGCCAGCCAGTTGTCGACGACGGTCTTGCCCGCGGCTTTCATCTTGGCGACCTCGGCCGGTGCTATGGTGTGAAACTTGTTCTTCTTGTGGGACTCCACGACCTTGCGGCCGGGCTCCTCGATCGCGTCCCAGTTCCGTCCTGCCATCTCCGCGATGTTGCCTCCGGAGTTGGCGTCGATCACCTTCTGCAGATCCTTCGACAGCTTGCCGTAGCTCGTCGGATTCATCAGGAACGTGAACACGTTCGTGCCAAGCCGCGGCTGCGGGCCGGCAAGTATCGAGAAATGGCTGACGAGTTCGGGGGTCTTGACGGCGGGTGCGATCTCGTAAGGCAGCGTGACCCCGTCGATGACACCCTTCGACAGCGCCGAGGGAATCTGGGGCAGGGGAAGGCCGATGCCGGTCGCCCCCATCGCGTTGAGAAGCGCGACGCCGAGGCGCGATGCCGCACGGATCTTCTTGCCCTTCAGATCCGACATCTTGGTCACCGGATCCTTGGTCTGGAAGAAGAACCCGGCATGCACGTGGACCAGCAGGGGATGGTAGCCCTTGAGGTCGGGCGCGAGATGCTTGGCCTGATAGTCCTGGAGCGCCATGGTCGACGAGTATGCGGTCCGGTGGACGAAGGGAAGCTCGAAGGGCTCGGTCCGCGGCATGCGGCCGGGCGTGAACCCTGGCAGCGCCCAAACGATGTCGACGACCCCGTCCCGCACCTGATCGAGGAGCTGCGGCGCCTTGCCGCCGAGCTGCATCGCCCAGAACGGCTGCACCTTGAGCTGGCCGCCCGAGTCCTTCTCGATCTTCTTGGCCCACGGAATCAGGAAGGTCTTGGCCGGATTCGCAACCGGCGGAATGAAGGTGTGCATGCGAAGTGTTGTTGCGGCCTGCGCGCTGGCAGCGGCAGCCACGGCCGCGGCGACAACCGCGGCGCAGGGGGTGATGAGACGTCGTCCGGTCATGATTGCCTCCCGCAAAGGTTGGATTGGAGCCACGCAGCGCGGGGCCCTGTATCGGTCGGACAAAGTCTACACGGGTTGTGTACAGAAGGTTCTGCAAAAGGGTTTTCAAGCCTGATTGGTCATGGCATGCCAGTGATTGAGAATCACTTCGTGCAACGAAGGAGGCACACCATGACCGAGAGCAAGCGTAAGGCGGGTATCGCCGCGATCAAGGAGATTTTGGGTGAGGACGAGGATTTTCTTCGCGAGAGTCTTCGCGGTTATCTTCAGGAGGTTCTGGAGAGCGAGATGACGTCGGCTCTGGGGGCCTCGAAGGGTGCGCGGACGTT